>NZ_JAMYPX010000004.1:0-585084 GCF_040320585.1 Mesorhizobium sp. M0663 | reverse complement strand
CGTCCGCCAGACTCAACTGACCCAGAACACGATCCGCCATCCCGAATCTCCCTGCTTCGACCATCATCACAGAATCACCAATCGGCTTCTGTGCAAAGGTCTCACAGGGGGAGAAGGAAGAGATGCCGCTACAGCAGCCCCGCCTGCTCGGCCTCTCTGCGCAAATTCTGCCGTGGCCTTGGGCCGATTTGCTGGATGACCAGCCCGGCCGCCAGCGAGCCGAGATCGCCGCACTGCTTCAGGCTGCGGCCTTGCGTGTAGCCGTAGAGGAAGCCGGCGGCGTAGAGGTCGCCGGCGCCTGTGGTGTCGACCAGCTCGCGGATCCTGGTCGCATTGATGGTCACGGTCTCGTCGCCGCGCACGATCACCGAGCCCTTTTCCGAGCGGGTGACGGCGGCGATCTTGCAGTCCCTGCGGATCCGCGCCAGCGCCTCGTCGAAGGACGCGGTCTGGTAGAGCGACTTGATCTCGTGGCTGTTGGCAAAGACGATGTCGACGGTGCCGGAGCGCATGAGATCGAGGAACTCGTCGCGGTAGCGGTCGACGCAGAACGAGTCCGACAATGTCATCGACACTTCGCGCCCGGCGGCATGGGCGAGCTTCGCCGTCTGCCGGATCGCTTCCTTGGCGCGCGGCGGGTCCCACAGATAGCCCTCGAAATAAGTGACGGCCGCGCCCGACGCCTTGTCGGCCTCGACGTCCTCCGGGCCGAGTTCGACGCAGGCGCCGAGATAGGTGTTCATCGAGCGCTCGCCGTCCGGCGTGACGAAGATCATCGAGCGCGCCGTCGGTGGCTCGCCGCTGAGCGGCCTGGTGTCGAAGGCGACGCCCTGGGCATGGATGTCGTGCGCGTAGATTTCGCCGAGCGCGTCGTTGGAGACCTTGCCGAAGAAGGCGGCGCGGCCGCCGAAGGAGGCGACGCCCGCCGCCGTGTTGCCGGCGCTGCCGCCCGAGGCTTCAATGGCCGGGCCCATGCGGCTGTAGAGCAGTTCGGCGCGCCTCGTGTCGATCAAATTCATCGCGCCCTTGATGATGCCGTTCGTCTCCAGGAACGCCTCGTCGCACTGGGCGATGATGTCGACGATGGCATTTCCGATACAAAGCACGTCATAGTCCGGCATCAATTCATGTCTCCGCCAAAAACCCACCGGCTTTCTGCCACGCCGGGCGCGGGCGGGTCTAGCGGTTTGATGCGGCTTTGCCTAGGCCGCGAGTTATAAATCCGGGCAGAACGCAGATGCTTCGTATCGCGCGGTTTGCGCTTGTCTCGCGACCTGTCTCCGCCTATCCCGAAATATCGCCCACGGGCCTCGTTTGACATGGAATTGGAAACGCCGTGATCCTCGACGCCGCCCGCGCCGCCTTGAGCCGCCTGTTCTCACCCGAATTCCGTTCCGTGTTCCTGAAGACGCTGGGGCTGACCTTGCTGGCGCTGGCGGCGCTTTGGTTCGGGATCAAGAGCCTGTTCGAATGGCTGGCCTGGCCGTGGATCGATGCATGGCTGCCCGCCCTACCCTCCTGGGCCGGATGGCTGGGCGCCGTCGTCGCCGGCATCGGCCTTGCGCTGGGCTTGGCGCTGCTCATTGCGCCGGTGACGGCGATCATCGCCGGCCTGTTCCTCGACGACGTCGCCGAAGTGGTCGAGCGCACGGATTATCCAAACGACCCGCCCGGCCGCGCCGTGCCGGCGTTGCGCTCGCTGGTGCTGGCGATCCGGTTTTTCGGCGTCGTCATCCTCGGCAACATCGTCGCCCTGCTGCTGCTCTTGGTGCCGGGCATCAACATTGCCGCCTTCTTCGTCGTCAACGGCTATCTGCTCGGGCGCGAGTTCTTCGAGTTCGCCGCCATGCGCTTTCGCCCGGAGGCCGAGGCCAAGGCGCTGCGCAGAAAGCACTCCATCACCGTGTTCCTGGCCGGGCTGGTGGTCGCCGCTTTCCTCGCCGTGCCGCTGCTCAACCTTCTGACGCCGCTGTTCGCCGGCGCCATGATGGTGCATCTGCACAAGGCGATCTCGGCACGGGAAGGGAGCTAGCGCAGCAGAAAGCCGCGCCCCAGTTCATCATCGTCCTCGACGATGAATTCGGCCCGCCCTGAGTAATAGGCGCGGCCGCCGACGCGGGCGATGATGGCGTCATGCGGCCCGGCTGTGGCCGTGCGTACGACGGCGCCGGAAAAGCGCGAGCCGGCGATGCTCTCGAACAGCCGCGTCCGGCCAATCTCGATCTGGCCCTTGGCGTGCATGGCCGCCAGCCGCGCGGTGACGCCGGAGCCGGTCGGCGAACGGTCGACCTCGGCCTCGGCGAAAACGCAGATGTTTTTGGTCGGCGTATCGGAGAACGCATCCTGTCCGTCGGTCAGGATGGTGCCGTAGAGAAAGGCGAGATCGGCATGGTCGGGATGCAACAGCGGCAATTCGGCCTTCAGCTTATCAGTCAGCGCGGTCGCCGCATCGACGAAATCGCGCACGCGGTTCCTGCCAAATTCCAGCCCGAACTGGCGGCAGTCGGCCAGTGCATAGAAGGCGCCGCCATAGGCGACGTCGAAGCCGACCACGCCGTAGCCCGGCAGCTCGATCCGCTGGTCGCCGGCGAACAGAAACGCCGGCACGCTTTCGAAGGACACCGCGCCGGCCTTGCCATCCCTTACCTCGACCGCAGCCGAAATCAGCCCGCATGGCGCCTCGATGTTGACGGTCGTCATCGGCTCGCGTGGCGCCACCAGCCGCTCGTCGACGGCGTAGCGGCCGAGCGCGATGATGGCGTGGCCGCACATCGTCGAATAGCCCTCATTGTGCATGAACAGCACCGCGAGGTCGGCGCCCGGCAGGTCGGGCTCCACCAGCAGCGCGCCATACATGTCGTAATGGCCGCGCGGCTCGAACATCAGGATCTTTCTGAGATGATCGAGATGGTCGCGCACATAGGCACGCTTTTCGAGGATCGTGCCCTTGGGAATGTCGGGGTAGCCGCCGGTGACGATCCGCAGCGGCTCGCCGCCCGTGTGCATGTCGACGACGGTGAGCGTCATTCGCCGGGCCCCACCTAGGAAGATTTGGCAAACAGCGCCTGCAGCTTGCCGAACGGCATGGCGGCGCGGGTGAAGCCGAAGGTGCCATCCTGCTGGATCTCGCGCGCCGCGGTCTCCAGCATGCCGAAGGCGAAATTGGTCAGCCATGGGCCGAGCGAGATGCGCTTTACCCCCGCCATGGCAAGATCGGCGATGGTGAAGCCGGGCCTGGCCATGACGTTCACCGGCTTGGTCAGCGCCGAGCAGACGGTTCGCACCATCTCGATGTCGCCCAGGCCCGGTGCATAGAGCACGTCGGCACCGGCTTTCTCGAAAGCCTGCAGCCGCTTGATCGTGTCGTCGAGATCGGGCTTGCCCCACAGGAAATTCTCGGCCCGCGCGGTGAAGACGAAATCGCGTTTCAGTGCCCGTGCCGCTTCCGCCGCCGCCGCGACGCGATCGACGGCATGCGAAAAATCATAGATCGGCTTGGCGGGCTCGCCGGTATGGTCCTCGATCGAGCAGCCGGCGAGGCCAGCCGCCTCGGCGGCGAAGATGGTCTCGCCGGCACTTGTCGCGCTGTCGCCCTTGCCCTTTTCGAGGTCGGCCGAAACCGGCAGCCCGGTCGCCGCTGACACTTCACGGCAATGATGGATCATCGCCTCGAACGTCACCGCGCCGTCCGGCAGGCCGCGCGAAAAGGCAAAGCCGGCGCTGGTCGTGGCCAGCGCCTTGAAGCCGAATGAGGCCAAGAGCTTGGTCGTGCCGACGTCCCATGAATTGGCCATGACGAAGATCGATGTATGCAGGTCGCGAAAAATCTTGCCCTTATCCATGGATGCTCCCCTCCGGTGCGGATTATGAAGGAAATTCTAGCCCGGCGGAACGCGCCGGGCAAATAATTGCGGTTGGCTCAGAAGCGTTTGGCGTTCTCTCCTGCCAATCGGTCCAGCGCATCGGAATCCTTGACGTAACGCGAAGCGTTTTTGTCCCAATGATAGGTGACGGAAATGTCGCGCGAAGACGCCTCTGGCGGCGGCTGGCCGTCGCAGCTTTCATCGCCCGGCACTGTCGCGTCGGTCACCGTAACCTTGATGGCTGCATAGGGCTGGCCGTCGGCCGTCGCCTGGAAGGCCGCATTCTGCGTCCTTCGGTTGGTGCAGAGGTTTTCGTCGAACGTATAGATCATGTCGATCAGCTCGAACCTGTCGTTGCGGACCATGACCAGCGGCGCGATCACATAGCCCTGGCTCGAATTGAAATGCGTGCTCGTGGTGATGATGACGTCATCGCCGGGCCCGATCGACAGCTTGCCCGGATCGCGAAAGTAGGTGCTGCGGTCGACGGCAACATTGACCGCGTCGAGCAAGGCCGGCTTGCCGGTGATGTCGTAGAGTGCCAGCACTGCATAGCCCTCGGCGCTGTCAGGCGAGTCGCCGAGGTCGAGCAGCATCGCCAGCCGGTCCTTGCCGCCGGCCTTGATGTCGAGCACGTCGCCGCTGGAAAGACCCGACGTCGCCGGCGGCGAGCCGTCGTAGTCCGGTCCAGCGATGTGGCGCATCTCGATCGGAATCGAACCCCGGAAAAAGCCGTCCTTGTCCGCCGCCAGATCGGGAATGACCATCCTGGCGAGATCGAGATAGGTGACATCGCCGTGGCCGGGGACAGCGCTGCCGAGCTCCGGGAAGCTGACGGCCTCCGCGCTAGCCGTCGTCCAAAGACAGGGCAGCAGCAGGCAAGCAAAGATGAAACGAAGCAGGGAGAAGGTCATGCGCGCGCGCTCGTTATGTCGGGCGCGCGCAAGCTAGAGCATTTTGCGGCCAGGAGGAAACACCTGGGGTTGCCTCACTATGTTGGCTTGGCTTGGCTCGCCAGGGTCTGCTGGAAAACCGGCACCAGCTGATCCATGGCGGCTGCGAGCCACGTGCCGAGTTCGTCGGGCAGAGTATCGTGAATCCAGACCAGGCGGCTCCGGCCCTCGCCCTCGGCAAAGACCTGCATGGAGGTGTTATCGTGAGTGACCTCGTCGACGAGCCATCCCCACACGATCCGCCGGCCCTGCTCGTCGCGGGCGATGAGCCGCTCTCGCACGATCTTGCCGTCGGCGAAAGTAAGGACCCGTACGTCGCCCTCATCCACCCGGCAGTCGACGAAAACGCCTGGGGCTATCCGTTGGGCGCCGCCGGCGAAGTCGCCCACCGTCGCCCATACGCTTTCCGGTGAAGCATCTACGATGATTTCCCTGACTATCGAAGCCATGTTTCGCCTTCCCTTCGTTAACAGGTAGACCTGTCTGTCGACATATGGATGTATACAGACCTGTCTGCTATACGGTCAAGGCATGTCCGCAGCCCGAATCAACGATCGTCCCGAAAGTCTTGCGCGCCGCCGCATCCTCGATACGGCGACCGCGCTGTTTTCTCTGGAGGGGGTCCGTGCAGTCGGCATCGACCGCATCATCGCCGAGGCCGGCGTTGCGAAGGCGACGTTCTATCATCACTTCGCGGCCAAGGACGACCTCGTCCGCGCCTATATCGAGGAGATCAGCAAGGGAGGACGGGCGGCAATCGCGAGCCTTGGCCGGCGGCCACCTCGCCTGATGATCCTTGCCGTATTCGATCTCATTGCCGATGCGGCGGATCAGCCGGGCTACCGCGGCTGCCCGTTCCAAAATGCCGCGGCCGAATACCCCGACCCGAGGAGCCCGGTTCGCGAGGCAATCGATAAGCATCGTCACTGGAAGTGGGGCATCCTCAGGGATCTGCTGATCGCTGACGCAAATCCCGATCCGGACCGCACCGCGGACGCGCTAACAGTGGCGGCCGACGGCCTGCTTGTCGTCAGTCATCTCGACAGGCCGGCCAATCTGCGCACTCTCATACGCGACACGGTCGACCGAGTACTTGGGGCGCCGCGCCCGGTCTGAGATCTGGCGCGCATGCAGCCTGCGCAAAGGCGATCAGTGGATCGGCACCAGCCCGGCCAGTTTACGCATGTCGTCGAACAGGATGCCTCCGGCTTCGATCAGTCCATCGCGGTCGGAAAGCGGGTCGCCGTGGTAGGAATAGACGCGCATGCCGGCGGCGATGCCGGCTGCCGTGCCGGCGACGCTGTCCTCGATGACGATGCAGTCGGCGGGCGCGAAGCCCATCGTCGCTGCCGCATGCAGGAAGAGGTCGGGGAACGGCTTGCCGCGCGAGACCATGGTCGAGCTGAACAGCGCATGCTCGAATAGCGGCAGCAGCCCGGTCTGGCCGAGCGTGATGTGCATTTTGGACACCCGTGCCGACGAGGCGACACAGGTGGCGATGCCGGCGGCGTGCACGGTTTCGATGAACTCGCGAACGTTGGGGATGGCCTCGACGCCATGCGCGAACAGGTCCGGCAGGCCGGCGTTCCAGCGCTCGACGAAATCGGCGCCGAGGCTGACGCCGGTCGCCTCGACTTCCTTCTGCACCGAGACCATGCTGCGGCCGGAGAAATTCTTGCGGCAATATTCGAAGCTGGCCGGAAAGCCGGCCGCGGTCAGCCATTCGGCGAGGCGCCGATTGGCCAGGTTCTCGGTGTCGACCAGAACCCCGTCGCAATCGAAGATGACGAGCTTGGGTATTTTCATCAGGCCGTGCCGGTCGATCCGAAGCCGCCCGAGCCGCGCGTTGTGCCGCCAGCCAATGTGCGCTCCTCGACGGTCGCCTGCGTCACCGGGGCGAAGACGATCTGGGCGATCCGCATGCCGCGCGTCACCGCGAAATCCTCGTCGCCGAGATTGATCAGCAGCACCTTGACCTCGCCGCGATAGTCGCTGTCGATGGTGCCCGGCGTGTTGAGGCAGGTGAGCCCGTGCTTGAAGGCGAGGCCCGAACGCGGCCGGACCTGGCCTTCGACGCCCTCCGGAATTTCCAGGACCAGCCCGGTCGGCACCAGCGCGCGCTTTCCCGGCAGGATCAAAAGCGGCCTGTCGTCCGGGACGGCGGCGCGCAGGTCCATGCCGGCGGCGCCCGAGCTTTCATAGGCCGGAAGCGGCAAGCCCTCGCCATGCGGCAGCCTGACGAAGCCGACAGCCGGACCGATGACGGAGGTAGGATAAAGTGCTGCGCGCATGAGGCTGATCCTATCGTCGCGAACGCCGGTTCAGTCAACTCGGCGGCAATGCTATCAACGGCTTTCTTTCAGCACAGTTCCGCTTCAGCGCAGTTCCATCGGAACGACCGTGGTCTCCTTGATCTCCTCCATGACGAACGAGGCCGAAACGTCCGACAGCGCCACCTTGGCGATCAGCCGCTGGTAGAGCCGGTCATAGGCCTTCACATCGGCAACGCGGGCGCGCAGGACATAGTCGAGATCGCCGGACATGCGGTAGGCGCCGGTGATCTCGGCAAAGCCGGTCACCGCCGCTCGGAATCTTTGCAGCCAGTCGGGATCGTGGTTCGAGGTGCGGATCAGGATGAACACCGAAAGGCCGAGCCCAAGCTTGTCGGCGTCGACCAGCGCCACCCGGCCGGTGATGACGCCGTCTTCCTCCAGCCGCTTCACCCGGCGCCAGCAGGCATTGCGCGACAGCGATATTCTTGCCGAGAGCTGGTCGACGGACAGCGTGCCGTCGCGTTGCAGCTCGGCCAGCAATCTCCGGTCTATTTCGTCGATTTCCGGCGCCATGTGGGATGTTTGTCCCAAAATTCAGCCTTTCACAAGGACAATTTGAGACCGATGAACCGAACACCCATGCCAGTATACTCATCGCCGGCTCTTCATGCCGGCAGGAGGGATCGACATGACGGCACGGCTCGCAAGACTTTTCACCTCTCACCCGGCCGCGGTCGGCGAGAGCTATTTCGGCCATATGGCTTTCGCCGCATGGTTCTCGTCGCGATTGTTCATGGCGGCGTTTGCCGCGCTCGTTCATGCTTTCTTGCCGTTTCTGTTCGAGACCACGGCAAGCGGCATCATCCGTGAGCTCTATGAGCGGACGCACAACAGGGGACGGTAGGCCGTAGAGGCGCCGAGCGCGGCGAGGCCGCTGGACAGGGCCGCCCCTCAACGGGCCCCGCAGCGCAATCCCGATCAAGCGCCGCCATCGTCGAAATGTCGAGCCAGGCTTGCATCCACGCGCCAATCCGCCATTTTGAGGAGCGCGGCGCGATAGCCCGGAGCATTCACCATGGATATCGTCTTTTCCTCGACCACCAATCTGGCCGCGGCCATCCGCGACCGTACGGTTTCCGCAATAGAGGTGCTGGACGAGCATCTGGCGCAGATTGACAGGCACAATGAGGCGGTCAACGCAGTCGTAACCCTCGATCGGGACGGTGCGCGGCAACGCGCTGGCAAGGCCGACGAAGCCCAGGCGCGCGGCGAGGCCCTTGGGCCGCTACACGGCGTGCCGTTCACACTGAAGGACACGCACGAAACAGCGGGCATGAGAACCACTGTCGGCTTCCCGGCTTTCGCCGACTTTGCCCCGAGGGCAGACAGTCCGGTCGTTGCCTGGCTGAAGGCGGCAGGCGGCATACTGGTGGGCAAGACGAACGTGGCGACAATGCTCGGTGACTGGCAGTCGAGCAATCCGCTGTTCGGCCGCACCGGCAATCCCTGGAATCTCCAGCGCACCGCCGGCGGCTCCAGTGGCGGTGCGGCGGCGGCGCTCGGCACCGGAATGACGCCGTTCGAGGTCGGCACCGACATGCAGGATTCGATCCGGCTGCCCGCTGCCTTTTGCGGCGTCTGCGGCCTCAAGCCGACCGAGCACCGCGTCTCGCTCGCCGGCGCCTTCCCCGATCCAGGCGGGGCGCCGCGCAGCGTGAGGCTGATCTCCTGCCTCGGACCGATGGCACGCAGCGTCGAAGACCTGGTACTGATCTACCGCCTTATTGCCGGGCCGGATGGAAGCGATACCGACCTTGCGCCGGTACCGGTCGAAGACATGCCGGAGCTGGATCTGACGACGCTGCGCATTGCCTTCGCGCCGTCCTTCCCAGGTTTTCCGGTGGCAGGCGAGATCAGGGCTGCGGTCGAAAGCCTGGCAAAGGAGCTTCAGGCGGCAGGCGCGATCGTCGAGGAGGCCAAATTGCCGAAGCTCGACCTGCACGACGATCTGGAGCAAGGCGGCGCGCTGATCGGCATGATGCTGGAGGCGGCCCAGCCCGAACCGCGGGAGA
Organism: Mesorhizobium sp. M0663; assembly: GCF_040320585.1. Lineage (NCBI taxonomy): Bacteria > Pseudomonadati > Pseudomonadota > Alphaproteobacteria > Hyphomicrobiales > Phyllobacteriaceae > Mesorhizobium > Mesorhizobium sp. M0663. Next base: position 575,923 of record NZ_JAMYPX010000004.1, on the reverse strand, counting down.
AGCCGACACCGGTCTCGCGCTGGTTCGAGGCGCTCGCCCGCCGCGACCGCTCCATCCTGGCGTGGGAACGGTTCTTCGACGGCTGCGACGCCTTGCTGTGCCCGGTCGCCATGGCCACCGCCTTCCCGCATTGCGATCCGGGAACGTCGATCGAGGTCGACGGCGAGAAGCAAACCTACTGGATGCTGCCGGCCTATGGCGCGGTGTTCAACTACAGCGGCCACCCCGCACTGTCGCTGCCCTGCGGACAGGACAGCAATGGCCTGCCCATCGGACTACAGCTTGTTGGCAAACGCTGGTCGGAGTCGCGCCTGCTCGGGATCGCCAGGGCAATCGACCCGCTGGCCGGCGGCTTTCGCCGTCCGCCCGGTTATTGAGTAAACCGCCCCAGCCCGTAGGGATCAAGCAGCGGATCGCGCTCGCCATCGAGGATTTCGCGGGCGGCGAACAGGCCGACGGCCGGTGCCAGCGTGATGCCGGAATGCATGACCGCGACGTAGACGCCGCTCGTGCCTTCGGCGCGGCCAATGATCGGAAAGCCATCGACCGGCGTCGGCCGATAGCCAATGGTGTGGAAATCGAGTTCCAGCTCATCCGCGCCGCGCAGCATCGCCTTCATCGCCGCAAACAGGTCGCCGGCGGTGGCCGCAGCATCCATGCCGGGATCGGCGCCGCCGAAATCCGAGCCGGCGACGACGCGGCCTTCCGCCGTCTGGCGCATATGCAGTCGGTCGCCGATCACCAGGCCGTTGAGCAGCTTTTCGTAGGGGCGCGAATGCACGATCAGGCCGGGTGGCGTCTCGATCGGCAGTTCTATCCCGGCTATTGCCGCTAGTGCCGGAGAGCCGGCTCCGGCCGCGATCACCACCTCGTCGGCAGCAATCCGCCCGCCGGATGTATCGACGCCGGCAATCCTGCCGTTGGCTTGCACCAGAGCGGTGACGGTCGTCCCGGCTACAATTCGCGCGCCGCGCCGTTCGGCGTCGGCCAGCAGTGCTTGCGTGGCGGCGACCGGCTCGGCGACACCTTCCTCGGCGACATAAAGGGCGAAATCGGGAAGTTCGGCCAGATTGGGCTCGATACGCGCCGCTCCGGCACGGTCGACACGCTCGATGCCGTAGCCCCATGCGGAGTGCTCGGCCGCATAGGCCTCAAGTTCGGGACGTGGCAGGTCCCAGCACAAGCCACCGCACCACTGCAACGGGATGCCGGGCACCTCGTTCGCCAGCCGCGTCCATTCGGCCATCGACCGAATGCGTAGGCGGAAATAGACCTCCGGATTGCCCCAGCTGGCATTGATCCAGGCAAAGGAATTCGGTGTCGCGACGCCGCCGGCGCCGCTGTCGGCAATGACCGTCACCTTTGCTCCGGCCCTGGTCAGGTGCCAGGCGATGGAGGCGCCGATGATGCCGGCGCCGATGACAATCACTTCTTTCGCCGCTGTCATGCTTCACTCCTCGTTCCAACGCCACCACTGCGATGCCATTGCCCGTGGGTTCTGCCAAGAGCGCGCCGTATCAAATGTGCCTCTTGACTTTAATACGTACGTACGTATTGTACCCGGCATGGCTAGACATTCACTTCGCGAAAAACTCCTCGACGCCGGTTTCAAAACCATCTGGAATTCCGGCTATTCGTCCGCCGGCGTACGCGACATCGTCGCCGCGGCCGATGCCCGCCCGGGGTCCTTCACCAATCATTTTGTCTCCAAGGAGGCGTTCACCGGCGAGGTGCTGGACCGCTATTTCGCCTATGTGAGCGGTTTGGTGGAGCAGGCCCTTGCTCGGGACGGCACGCCCCCGGTCGGGCGCTTGCGCCGCTATCTCGAAATCATCACGTCGAAGCTGGAGGCGCATGATTGGGCACGGGGCTGCATGATCGGCAATCTCAGCCTCGAGACGGCGGCTCACAGCGAGGCGCTGAGGCTGCAACTCGTCGCCATTTTCGAACGCTGGCGTAAGCCCTTTGCCGAATGCATCGCCGAGGGCCAGGCGGCTGGCGACATCACCGACGCGTTCGATGCCGAGGACCTCGCCGATTTCCTGTTGAGTTCCTGGCAAGGCGCGATGCTGCGCATGAAGGTGGAGCGCAGTCCCGAACCGCTCGAGCGTTTCAAGAATATCGTCTTCAAAACAGTCTTCGCAAAAAGGAGCTGATCCGATGAACCCGAAACTCGAAAAGCAGCAATCCCGCACAATGTTGCCACGCTCGCAAGTCGCGGTGCTCGATTCCACCATCTCCTATGTCGAGGCAGGCACGGCTGGCCCGACGGTACTCTTCCTGCACGGCAACCCGACGTCGTCCTACATCTGGCGCGACATCATCCCGCATGTGGCGCCGTTCGGCCGCTGCATTGCGCCCGACCTGATCGGCTATGGCCAATCCGGCAAGCCGGACATCGACTATCGCTTCTTCGACCACGTCCGCTATCTCGACGCCTTCATCGAGACGCTTGGCATCACCGACATGGTTGTCGTCGCGCAGGACTGGGGCACCGCGCTCGCCTTCCATCTCGCGGCCCGGCGGCCGCAGCGGATCCTCGGCCTCGCCTTCATGGAATTCATCCGCCCCTTCGAGAGTTGGGACGATTTTCACCAGCGTCCGCAGGCGCGCGAATTGTTCAAGGCAATGCGCACGCCTAGCGTCGGTGAGAAGCTTGTCCTGGAAGATAACGTCTTCGTCGAAAAGGTGTTGCCGGCTGCGGTGCTGCGCACGATGAGCGATGAGGAAATGGCCTCCTACCGGGCACCGTTCCCGACGCCGCAATCGCGCAAGCCGATCCTGCGGCTGCCGCGCGACCTGCCGATTGAAGGCCAGCCCGCCGATGTCGCTGCCATCAGCGAGCACGACCATCGGGCGCTCCGGCTCTCTTCCTACCCGAAGCTGCTTTTCTCAGGCGATCCGGGGGCCCTCGTCTCGCCGCAGGCGGCACGGGAATTCGCGGCCGGCCTGAAGAACTGCCGGTTGATCGATCTCGGACCCGGCGCGCATTATCTGCAGGAGGACCATGCCGACAGGATCGGCGCCGCAATTGCCGAGTGGATTCCGGAGGTGGCCTTCGAGAGCCGAGCGACCGAATCGGCCTGACGTCGGGACGTGAACCGGCGGCTGCGGCAGCCGGAGAGGTCGACAGCTTAGCTCTGCCGGTGCCAAGCGATGGAGGCGCCAATGATGCCGGATCCAATGACGATGATGTTCTTGCTCGCGGCCGTGTACCTTCAAACGCCCAGGACTTCTTGCCCTCATTGCCACCATGGTACAGACTTGCCAAGAGCGTTGCCGGGACCGCTCTCGAAGCGGGTCGATGACGATCGCCTCACTGGAAACGTTCAGCTCAATCACATGAGGGTCATTTGCGCCGCTGGATAAAAGGGCTGGTTTTTGCTGCAGCCGGAGCCGCCATTGTCTATGCCGTCTTCTTCGGCCCGCTGCCGATCGTTCGATCTTGGTGGCAGGACGACAACTGGCTGGATCCTTTGCATAAGCGCCATCGCATTGCTGACGGTTTGGTGCTGACCGGGGCGTTGGTTGGGAAATCGCGGGCAGAAGTTGTTGCCATGCTCGGCGAACCGCCGAAGACGGACCATTTCGAGGACTGGAGTCTGGTTTATATTCTTGGTTCGGAAAGAGGATTTTTTTCGATCGACTCTGAATGGCTGGTTATGCGCCTGGATGACGCTGGCTCGGTCACGCAGGCGGCTATCGTCAGAGACTGAACCTGCTGCCGGGGTATCAGCGGTGTTTCCGTTCGACAGGCCGGAAAAGCGCTGCTAGAAGCCCGCGCCACAGACAGGATTCCATGAAATTGGCTGAAGACATCGAACAAGCGGTATCGCGCCGCCGCACTTTCGCGATCATTGCCCACCCCGACGCCGGCAAGACGACGCTGACCGAAAAACTGCTTTTGTTCGGCGGCGCTATCCAGCTTGCCGGCGAGGTCAAGGCCAAGAAGGACCGCATCCAGACCCGCTCGGACTGGATGAAGATCGAACGCGAGCGCGGCATTTCGGTGGTCACCTCGGTGATGACCTTCGAATACGAGGACACCGTCTTCAACCTGCTCGACACGCCCGGCCACGAGGATTTCGCCGACGACACCTATCGCACGCTGTCGGCGGTCGACAGCGCGGTCATGGTGATCGACGCCGCCAAGGGCATCGAGCCGCGCACGCTGAAACTGTTCGAGGTCTGCCGGCTGCGCGACATCCCGATCATCACCTTCGTCAACAAAATGGACCGCGAAAGCCGAGACCCATTCGACATCCTCGACGAGATCGAGCAGAAGCTGGCACTGGATACAGCGCCGATCACCTGGCCGATCGGCCGCGGCAAGACCTTTTCCGGGACCTACCATCTGGCGCTGAACGCGGTGCGCAAGGGCGACGCCGAAAAGGAGCGCACGCCGGTCAATGGACCCGATTCCAACCGCGTCGCCGGCCTGTTGCCGGAGAACGAGCGGGAGGCCTTCATCGAGGAGCTGGAGCTGGCGCGCGAGGCCTGTCGCCCGCTCGACCTCGATGCCTTCCGCGAGGGCCATTTGACGCCGGTCTATTTCGGTTCGGCGCTGCGCAATTACGGCGTGCGCGACCTGATCGAGGCGCTCGGCGCCTACGGGCCGCCGCCGCGCGCGCAGGAGGCCGACAGCCGCAAGGTCGAGGCGACCGAGGACAAGATGACCTCCTTCGTCTTCAAGATCCAGGCCAATATGGACCCCAACCATCGCGACCGCATCGCTTTCGTCCGCGTCTGCTCCGGCAAGCTCGAGCGCGGCATGAAGGCCAAGCTGGTGCGCACGGGAAAACCGATGAGCCTGTCGGCACCGCAATTCTTCTTCGCCCGCACCCGCGTCACCGCCGACGAGGCGTTCGCCGGCGATGTCGTCGGCATCCCCAACCATGGCACGCTGCGCATCGGCGACACGCTGACCGAAGGCGAGGAGATCCTGTTTCGCGGCGTGCCGAATTTCGCGCCTGAAATCCTGCGCCGCGTTCGCCTCGGCGATGCCATGAAAGCCAAGAAGCTCAAGGAAGCGCTGCACCAGATGGCCGAGGAAGGCGTCGTGCAATTGTTCTCGCCGGAGGACGGCTCGCCAGCCATCGTCGGCGTCGTCGGCGCCCTGCAGCTCGACGTCTTGAAGGAGCGGCTAAACTTCGAATACACACTGCCGGTCGATTTCGAGATGTCGCGCTTTTCCGTCTGCCGCTGGATATCGGCCGACGACAGGGCCGAACTCCAGCGCTTCATCGAGGCGCATCGCGGCGACATCGCGCGCGATCTCGACAACGATCCGGTGTTCCTCGCCCAGCACGCCTTCTCGCTCAACTACGAGGCCGAGCGCTGGAAGGCGATCCGCTTCACCGCGGTCAAGGATTATCAGGTCCGCGACAGAGCGGCTTGATGCGCCCCTTCCCTTCTCCCTTTGTGGGAGAAGGTGTCGCCGAAGGCGACGGATGAGGGGTGTTCCAGGAAACACCAACGTCTCATTCCGTCCAGCACCCCTCAACCGTCTCGGCGCTTCGCGCCGATCCACCTTCTCCCACAGGGGGAGAAGGAAAGATCGCGTTCGTTCACCCTTTCGCTGCCTCTTCGATCTTGGCGATGTCGATCTTGCTCATCTGCATCATCGCCTGCATCACGCGGCCGGCCTTTTCCGTGTCGGGGTCCAGCAGCAGCTTCGGCAACTGCTCGGGAACGACCTGCCAGGAAAGGCCGAATTTGTCCTTCAGCCAGCTGCACTGGCTGGGCTGGCCACCGCCCGCGATGAGCCTGTCCCAGAAATAGTCGACCTCTTCCTGCGTCTTGCAGTCGATGGAGAGCGAGACTGCCTGGGTGAACTTGAATTGCGGGCCGCCGTTGAGTGCCTGGAACTGAACGCCGTCGAGCTCGAATGAGACCATCAGCACCTTGCCCTCATTATCGCCGCTGCCCTTGGGCCAGCGCATCACGCTCAGCACCTTCGAATTCTTGAAGATGGAGATGTAATGGTTCATGGCCTCCTCGGCCTGGTCGTCGAACCACAGGCAGGGGGTGATCTTTTGCATTCTCTTGCTCCTCGGGCTGGTTTTGGCTTGTTTCACTCGCAAAACGGCCGGCTGGCAATTGATGCCCGGTCCCGCCGTCTGCTCAAGGACGCTCGAGCAAAACACGATCCGACAGCACTTCTGACTTTTTTACGGCCTGGACCGGCTGCGTCTTTGGCTGGCCGCTCGTTCCGCACCCTGGCGCAGCGCAAAATTGTGGCCAGACCAGAGTGTGCCGTCTATAAGGCCTGCGGCTCAATTCCGGTTTTCCGCACCTTTGGGCGCGACGCAGACAGCAAGGACAGTTCAATGCCCGCCTACCGTTCCCGCACCACCACCCATGGCCGCAACATGGCCGGCGCCCGCGGCCTGTGGCGCGCCACCGGCATGAAGGATTCGGATTTCGGCAAGCCGATCATTGCCGTGGTCAATTCCTTCACCCAATTCGTGCCGGGCCATGTCCATTTGAAGGATCTCGGCCAGCTGGTTGCCCGTGAGATCGAAAAGGCCGGCGGCGTCGCCAAGGAGTTCAACACCATTGCCGTCGATGACGGCATCGCCATGGGCCATGACGGCATGCTCTATTCGCTGCCGTCGCGCGAATTGATCGCCGACTCGGTCGAATACATGGTCAACGCGCACTGCGCCGACGCGATGGTCTGCATCTCGAATTGCGACAAGATCACGCCCGGCATGCTGATGGCGTCGCTGCGCCTCAACATCCCGACCGTCTTCGTCTCCGGCGGGCCGATGGAGGCCGGCAAGGTGGTGCTCGCCGGCAAGAGCCAGGCGCTTGATCTGGTCGACGCTATGGTCGCGGCCGCCGACGACAAGGTGTCCGACGAGGACGTCAGGACCATCGAACGCTCGGCCTGTCCGACCTGCGGTTCCTGCTCCGGCATGTTCACCGCCAATTCGATGAACTGCCTGACCGAGGCGCTCGGCCTGTCCTTGCCCGGCAATGGTTCGACGCTGGCGACGCATGCCGACCGCAAGCGCCTGTTCGTCGAGGCCGGCCACCTGATCGTCGATCTTGCCCAGCGCTATTACGAGCAGGACGACGACACCGCGCTGCCGCGCAGCATCGCCTCGAAGGGCGCCTTCGAGAACGCCATGACACTCGACATCGCCATGGGCGGCTCGACCAACACCGTGCTGCACATCCTCGCCGCGGCACATGAGGGCGAGGTCGACTTCACCATGGAGGACATCGACCGGCTGTCGCGGCGGGTGCCGGTGCTTTGCAAAGTGGCGCCGGCCAAGGCCGACGTCCACATGGAGGATGTCCACCGCGCCGGCGGCATCATGGCCATCCTCGGCCAGCTGGATAGCGCCGGGCTGATCAACCGCGACCTGCCGACGGTGCACACCGCAAGCCTCGGCGAAGCGCTCGATCATTGGGATATTTCGCGCACCACCAGCCAGAATGTCCGCGATTTCTTCCTGGCGGCACCCGGCGGCGTGCCGACGCAAGTCGCGTTCAGCCAGGACCGCCGCTGGGACGATCTCGATCTCGACCGCGAGAAGGGCGTCATCCGCTCGGCCGAACATCCTTTCTCCAGGGATGGCGGCCTTGCCGTGCTGAAAGGCAATCTGGCACTCGATGGCTGCATCGTGAAGACGGCGGGCGTCGATGAATCGATCCTGAAATTCACCGGTCCGGCAAGAGTGTTCGAAAGCCAGGACGCCAGCGTCAAGGCGATCCTGTCGAACGAGATCAAGGCCGGCGATGTCGTCGTCATCCGCTATGAAGGGCCACGCGGCGGACCCGGCATGCAGGAAATGCTCTACCCGACCAGCTATTTGAAGTCGAAAGGCCTCGGCAAAGCCTGCGCACTGATCACCGACGGTCGTTTTTCCGGCGGCACCTCCGGCCTGTCGATCGGCCATGTCTCGCCGGAAGCCGCGGAAGGCGGTCTGATCGGGCTGGTCAGGGAAGGCGACACGATCGAGATCGATATCCCCAACCGCACCATCAGGCTTGCTGTCGACGACTCCGAACTCATCGCCCGTCGCGCCGCGATGGAGGCCAGGGCAACGGCTGCCTGGAAGCCCGAAGAAAAGCGCAAGCGCAAGGTGACGACGGCCTTGCGCGCCTATGCGGCGATGGCGACAAGTGCCGCCAAGGGGGCGGTGCGGTACGTGCCGGAATAGAGGCTTTTCCTTCTCCCCTTCTGGGAGAAGGTGGATTGGCGCGCAGCGCCAAGACGGTTGAGGGGTGCTGGACGGAGTGTCGTCGGCGCCAAGCTGGAACACCCCTCATCCGGCCGCTTCGCGGCTACCTTCTCCCACAAGGGGAGAAGGGAAGGGCCGCGCCTGAAGGTTCCGCCTTGCGGCAGCACGCTGCATGGAAAGAAACGGCTTTTTTGAACGAGGTGGCGCTAGATGGATTTTGACCTTGTGGTGCGCGGCGGGACGCTGCCCGACGGCAGGATCGCGGATATCGGCATCGTCGGCGAAACGATCGCAGCGATAGAGCCCGAGCTGAACGTCAGCGCCGGCACGGCGATCGATGCCCATGGCAATCTGGTCTCGCCGCCCTTCGTCGATCCGCATTTCCATATGGACGCCACGCTTTCGCTCGGCATTCCGCGCATCAATGTCTCGGGCACGCTGCTCGAAGGCATCTCGCTTTGGGGCGAGTTGAAGCCGCTTCTGACCCACGAAGCGGTGCGCGACCGTGCGCTCGCCTATTGCGACTGGGCGGTGTCGATGGGCCTGCTCGCCATCCGCACCCATGTCGATGTTTGCGACGACCGCCTGCTGGCGGTCGAGGCGCTGCTCGACGTGAAGAAGACGGTTGGCCCCTATATCGACCTGCAGCTGGTCGCCTTCCCGCAGGACGGGTTTTACCGCTCGCCGACGGCGCGCGACAACACCATCCGGGCGCTCGACATAGGCGTCGATGTCGTCGGCGGCATTCCGCATTTCGAGCGCACAATGGCCGACGGCACGCGCTCCGTCACCGAGCTCTGCGAAATCGCGGCGAAGCGCGGCCTGATGGTCGACTTGCATTGCGACGAGACCGACGATCCGCTGTCGCGCCACATCGAGCAGCTTGCCTATGAGACGCAGCGGCTCGGGTTGCAGGGCAGAGTGGCCGGCTCGCACCTGACATCGATGCATTCGATGGATAATTACTACGTTTCGAAGCTATTGCCGCTGATTGCCGAGGCCGGCGTTTCGGCGATCCCCAATCCGCTGATCAACATCATGCTGCAGGGCCGCCACGACACCTTTCCCAAGCGCCGCGGACTGACGCGGGTCAAGGAGATGCTGGCGCAAGGCATCCGCGTCGGCTGGGGCCAGGATTGCGTGCTCGACCCCTGGTATTCGCTGGGCACAGCAGACATGCTCGACGTCGCCTTCATGGGCCTGCATGTCGCGCAGATGTCGAGCCCGGCCGAGATGGCGCGCTGCTTCGACATGGTCACCAACGTCAATGCCGCCATCATGGGCCTCGACCACCTTGGCCTGGCGGTCGGCAAGCGCGCCAGCCTGGTCGTTCTCGATGCCGGCAACCCAGTCGAGGCGCTGCGGCTGCGCCCAGAGCGTCTCTGCGTCGTCGCCAGGGGCAAGGTGGTGGCCGAGCGCAGCCGGCAGGACACGCGGCTTTCGATCGCCGGAAGGCCGGGCACGGTGAACCGGCGCCACGCTTAAAGCGCGTCGCGTTTGAACGGACCCACGCGACGCGCCTTAAGGTCTTGTTTTTAAGCGTGTCGTTATCGCAAAACCGCTGCACACTTTTGCGCGACATGCATTAGTCCAGCCGATTTCCGGCGCTGGTCTTACCGAATTCTCGATTTTCGCCTCGTCATGGCCGCAGCTTGCGACTACGACGCGGGTCACCGTACCCCACGGCGAGGAACCGGTAACGGAATGGCGCAGCCCGCAGCCCAGTACTCAACGATCATGAACGTGCTGCTGGCCGGCATCCTGCTGATGCTCGCCGGCGACTTCCTGTTTGCGCTGAACGACGCGATGGGCAAGTGGCTGGTCGCCAGTTTTTCCGTCGGCCAGGTCGTGCTGATCCGCTCGATCGGCGCGTTTTTCATACTCGGGCCGATGATTGCACATCAGGGCCCGGCCAAGCTGTTTCGCATGGAGCGGCCGGAGCTGCAGCTGCTGCGCGTGGTGATGACGACGCTCGACACGGCGCTGTTCTACGCGGCGGTCGTCTATCTGCCGCTCGCCGATGTGATGAGCTTTTACATGGCCGGGCCGATCTATGTGGCGGCGCTGTCGCATTTCCTGCTCGGCGAAAGGGTCGGCTGGCGCCGCTGGGCGGCGATCCTGGTCGGCTTCTGCGGCGTGCTGATCATGCTGAAGCCATCCTCGGCCGCGTTCTCCCTGTCGTCGATGTTCGCGCTCGCCGGCAGCATTTCATTTGCCTTCGCCATCATCCTCAATCGGCGGCTGCGCGGCACCAGCGACACCTCGCTGGTCACCTGGCAGACCGTCGGCACGCTGCTGGTCGGCGCTGCGTTGACCGTCGGCAGTTGGAAGACGCCGTCATCGCTCGATTTCGGCGCCATGCTGCTTCTCGGCGTCGTCTCCTGCGGCGCGCACCTGATGATCACCCGGGCGTTGAAGCTTGCCCCTGCCTCGACCTTGGCGCCGCTGCATTACAGCCTGCTATTGTGGGCAGTGGTCTTCGGCCTGGCCTTCTTCGGCGATGTGCCTGGGCCGCGCATCCTGGTCGGCTCGGCCATCGTCGTGCTGGCCGGCCTGTTCATCTTCCACCGCCAGAAGGTGGTCGACACGGTACCGCCCGAAAACGTGCCAAAGGGCGTGAACTAAAGCAATTCCAGGACGGTGTGAAAAGGCTTTCCGTCCACGACTGCATCAAAACAAAGCATAGAACGCGTCACATGGTGCCGTTTCGAAGCGGCGCGTTTTAGCGGCGCCTGAATCGCTCTGAATAGCAGGAGAGTTCGGTCAAAAAATCCGATGTTTACATCGATATTTTGAGGTGTAAGTTGCCTGTCGGGCGTAATCCGAAATTGATTCTTGGTAGGGTAAGCAAGATCAATATTTCCGCGAAACTGCGGTAGAGGGGGGAAAGATGGGGAGTTTTTCTATATGGCATTGGCTGATAGTTTTGGTCCTTATCGGCTTGCCATTGGTGCTCGTTTTAAGAGCACCGCCAGCTGGTAGCAATCGTTTTGGGGACATACCGCATCAGATGAATTTTACTGAAGCTATTTCAAGCTTTTTCGGAAATTATGTGACTTTTTCGGGCAGAGCCGGCCGCTCCGAGTTCTGGTATTCCTATCTCTTCATTTTCATTATCTCTGTCGTTGCGATAATAGCTGATGCTGTTTTAAATAATGAAATTATCTCGTCCCTTTGGAATCTTGCCGTCCTTCTGCCGACACTTGCCATGACCACTCGCCGGCTGCATGACATCAACAGAAGCGGTTGGCATCAGCTCCTTGCGGGATTATTTCCCATCGGCACCATCGCGCTGATCGTCTGGTATTGCAAAAGGTCTGACGATACAGTGACAATGAGTGAATTAGAGAGGGTTTTCAAATAGAGGCCGACGTCCAGCGCTTTGCTCCAAGTCATGTCGCCTGACCCGCTCAATCGCAAAGCGCTTTTAGAGCATTCAAGCTTTTTGCTGGATCGCTGGAACTCTGGCACCGCTCTGATGTGGAATTGCTCTAACCCGTTCGCATCGCCGCAAGATGCCGCGAAAATTCCGGCGTCTCCATCAGTGCCTTGCAGCGCGCAAACCGGCCGTCGGCATAGGCGCGAAAGTCGTCGGCCGGATTTTTGTTGGCAAGCTGGATCAGTCCCCACAGCGTCCACAGCAGGTCGCACATCGCCTTGTAGATGACGATGCGGGCGCGCTCCGCCGGTCTCGGCTCGCCGCCGAAATAGGCCAGCGTCATCTCCTCGTCCTGCGCGGCGTCGAATTGCCCTTCGACGCTGAGGTCGCCGAGATCCCAGAGCGGATCGTTCATGCCGGAATATTCCCAGTCGACGATCCACATCCTGTCGCCCGTATCGAGAAAGTTTTCGCAGAGCGGGTCGCAGTGGCAGGCGACGATCGGCAGAGGTTGAGCCGCAAGTGCTGAGCGCACTGCCTCCGCCTCGCGGACCACATCGTGGTAGCCGGCAGGCAGGGCGACGTCCTTGGTCGACAGCACTTTCAGATAATCGTCGATCATCGCAAACAGCTCGAAGCGGAAGGGGAACACCGCGCCGGATGTGTGCAGTTTGCGAAAGGCCTTGCCGGCGCGTGCCGGACTGCCCGGCCGAGTCTTGAACTTTTCCGGTGACATCGTCTCGGCACCGGCAACGAAGCGGGTCACCAACACGCCGGTCTCGGCATCGACATGCAGCACATCGGGACTGACGCCGGCCTTCGCCGCTTCCCGCGCCGCGACTGCCTCGTTGGCGCGGTTGATGTATTCCTCGGTACCCTTGCCGGGGATACGCAGGCAGAAATCTCCCGCTCTGAAGACGAGATTGGTGAGGCCGCCAAGCCGTTCCAGCGGCCCCTCGTAGCCGGCCAGCACCGGAATAGCCGCAAGTGCGGCGCGCGCCCGGTCGTCCGCCATGGATTTCGCTCCTTTCCCCGTGTTATTGGGACGACGACGGTTCCACAGTTTTCGCCGTTTGGCTATGATCGCGTTGCGGATCGATACCAGGCGACGGAAAGCGATGACGGACAGCAATCAGCAGAGCGCACTCGCCGCAGCCTATGCGGCGAAGCGGCCGGAAGACGTCGCGGCGCTCTACGACAGTTGGGCAGGCACCTATGACGCCGACATGTCGGCGGCTGGCTATCGCCATCCCACCATCTGCCTTGCCTTGCTGGCCCGCCATCTGCCGCGCGGCGCCGCACCTCTCCTCGATGCCGGGGCAGGCACCGGGCTTATCGGCGAATGGCTTGCCATCACCGGTTATCCGCAGGTCGAGGCGCTCGACATCTCGGAAGGCATGCTGGCCCAGGCGGCGCGCAAGGGCGTCTATTCGGCGCTTCACTGCCTGGCGCTTGGCGGACCGCTGCCGTTCGTGGACGATGCCTATGCCGGGATCATCTCCGCCGGCGTCTTCACTTCGGGCCATGTCGGAGCCGAGGGGCTGGACGAGCTGATCCGCATCTGCCGGCCGGGTGGGGTGATCGTGCTGACGGTGAAGAACACGCTGTGGGATGCCGGGTTTGCCGCGCGGATCGCCGAGCTCGAGGCGCAAGCCACCGTCACGCGCGCCGAAGAGACGCTGCCCTATGTTTCGATGCCAGGCGAGGCCGATACCGTGCCGAGCCGGGGGCTGGTGCTCATCGTGAACTGAGGCTGAAACCGGAAGGCTCTACGCCTTCACCTTTGCTCCTGCCGGATCGTAAAGCGGCTCGAGGTGTATCTTAGCCGGCGTCCGTTCCATTGCCACCACCAGCTCGTAGTTGCCGGAAGTGAGGAAATCATCGTTGACGCCATCGGCATTGCGCACATAGCCGTAGCCGATGTTCTTGCCGATGGTGTAGCCATAGCCGCCGCTGGTGAGATAACCGACCGCCTCGCCGTTGCGCAGGATGGTCTCGCGCCCGAGCAGGACGATGTCCGGATCGTCGACCGTGAAGCCGGCAAAACGTTTCCTGGGCGGCGAACCGTCGACCTTCTCCAAGGCCCGCCGGCCGAGGAAATCGGTGTTTTTTCTGAGCTTCACCGCCCAGCCGAGGCCGGCCTCCTGCGGCGTGTCGTTGGGCGTGATGTCGGAGCCCCAGGCGCGGTAGCCTTTTTCCAGCCGCAGTGATTCCAGCGCCCGGTAGCCGACCGGGCGAATGTCGTGGACAGCGCCCGCCGTCATCAGCGCGTCGAAGACCTCGCCCGTCGCCGCGATCGGCGCATGCAGTTCCCAGCCGAGTTCGCCGACATAGGTGACGCGCAGTGCCCGGACGGCGTGGCCGGAAATGGCGATCTCGCGAACATGGCCGAACGGAAACGCGGCGTTCGAGACGTCGGCATCGGTCACCGCTGACAGCACGTCACGGGCGCGCGGCCCCATCAGCGACAGCGTGCCGAAATCCTCGGTGACGTCGGTCAGCGTCACGTCGAACTCCCTGCCGATATGATCGGCAATCCAGGAGAAATCATGCGTGCGGAAACCGGTGCCGGTGACGATGTAGAATTTCTCCTCACCGAGCCTCGCCACGGTCAAATCGGCCTCGATGCCGCCGCGCGTGTTGAGGAGCTGCGTGTAGGTCAGCCGGCCGACCGGCTTGGCGACGTCGTTGGCGCAGATCCAGTCCAGCGCCTTCAGCGCGTCCGCTCCGGTCATTTCGTATTTGGCAAAAGACGACTGGTCGAAAATGCCGATCTTTTCGCGCACGTGGCGGTGTTCGTCGCCAACGGCCGGGAACCAGTTCTGCCGGCCCATCGAATAGACGTCCTTCGGCTCGATGCCTTCCGGCGCGAACCAGTTCGGCCGCTCCCAGCCAAGTTTCGAGCCGAACACGGCGCGATGTTTTTGCAGCCGCTCGTACAAAGGCGAGACGATGCGCGGCCGGCCGCTGACATATTCCTCATGCGGAAAGCCGATCGTGTAGTGCTTGCCATAGGCTTCCAGCGTGCGGTCGCGGACCCATTGCCGGTCGCGGTGGAGATCGGAGAAGCGGCGGATGTCGACCACCCACAGATCGAGCGGCGCCTCGCCGTCGATGACCCATTGCGCCAGCACCCAGCCGGCGCCGCCGCCGGACGCGATGCCGAAGGCATTGAAGCCGGCGCCGACGAACATATTGGCGCATTCCGGCGCCACACCGAGGATGAAATTGCCATCCGGCGTAAAGCTCTCCGGCCCGTTGATCATCTGCTTGACGCCGGCATTGGCGAGCGCCGGGACACGCTCGATCGCCTGGCTCATATGCTGCTCGAAATGATCGTAATCATCGTCGAACAGCCGGAACTCCCAATCGTCCGGCACATCGCCGCCCGGCAGACCGGTCGTCCACGCCTGCGGGTTCGGCTCGTAGCCGCCCATCACCAACCCGCCGACCTCCTCCTTGAAATAGGTGCGGCGATCGGGGTCGCGAATTGTCGGCGCGTCGGTCGGCAGGCCATCGATCTTTTCGGTGATGATGTACTGGTGCTTCACCGGCTGCAGCGGCACGTTTATGCCGGCGAGCGCACCCACCTGCCGCGCCCATTGCCCGGCGCAGTTCACCACCTTGTCGCAGGCGATATCGCCCTTGCTGGTCTTTACCGCGGTGATGCGGCCGTCTCTCATTTCGAAGCCGGTGACCCGCACCTCCTCGAACAATTTTGCGCCATGCATGCGCGCACCCTTGGCCAGCGACTGGGTGATGTCGGAAGGGCTTGCCTGACCGTCGGTCGGCAGCCAGGACGCGCCGACGAGGTCGCCGGCTTCCAGCAGCGGCCACATTTCCTTGACCTCGGCCGGCGACAGCAGATGCATGTCCATGCCGAAGCTCTTAGCCGTCGTTGCCAGCCGCTTATACTCGGTCCAGCGGTCGGCATTGGTGGCGAGGCGCAGGCAGCCAGTCATCTTCCAGCCGGTGGCGAGGCCGGTTTCGGCTTCCAGCCCCTTGTAGAGATCGACCGAATATTTGAGCACGCGCGTGATCGACGCCGACGAGCGTAGCTGGCCGACCAGCCCGGCAGCATGCCAGGTCGAACCCGAGGTCAGTTTGCCCTGTTCGAGCAGCACGATTTCGGCCTTGTGGTCGCGCGCCAGATGATAGGCCGTCGAACAGCCGATGATGCCACCGCCGATGACGACGATCCCGGCCTGGGCGGGCAAGGTCATGTCCGCGTCCCGTATTTTGTCCTGTAGTTTTCCAGGGCGGCTTCGAGCCGCGCCAGGTTTTCGTCGGCGTAGGCGGCGTAGTCGACACCGGGCGCGTCGAGGTAAAGCTCGGAAACCATGCCCCACATCGCCTCACGCAGCAGCGACGCGCATTGCATGGCGGCGTGCGAGCGCCGTATCGCCGGGTCCGGCTCCTTCATGAAATAGGCGGTCAGGAAGGCGAAGGACTCCTCGTCGCTCATGCCTGCATTCGACGCCGCGCCGGCAAGGTCGAACATCGCGGTGTTGAAGCCTGCATATTCGAAATCGATGAGCCACAGCCTGTGACCGTCGTCGATTATGTTAGCCGGCAAGAGGTCATTATGGCCGAAGACGATCGGCAGCAGCTTTTGCGCGCGCTCGAGCTCGTCCGCCAGCGTCAGCAGGCGCGGCAGTTCGCCCAGCTTGCGGCTGCGGCCTTCCTCCAGCGTGCGCGCATAGTCGCGAATGACATGGAATACCCAGAACATGAAGCCGGCGCCGGAGACATGACCGGGCATCTCCCGGTGGAAACCGCGCAGCAACGCGGCAACGCGGCCGAGATCGGCGCGCACGTCCTGCGCGACATAGGCCTTGGCGCCGAGATACTCCGTCACCATGACGCCGGGTCCAGTGTAGTGGACGGCCGGAGCGAAGCCTGCCGCGTGCGCTGCCCGCGCCGTCATCATCTCGCGCTCGCGAAAGACATGGTGGAACGGATAGTCCTGGCCGAGCCGCACGACGTGCCGCCCGGCCGCGTCCTTGACCAGATAATTGGCATTGCTCAGCCCGCCCGGCAGCGGCGCGATGTCGATGCTGCCGGTCCAGCAAGGCAGCGCACGGATGCGGTCTTCGACAGTCACGATCTCGTCCAACATTGGGTCAATTTTCCACGCATGTCATGGCTGGCCAGCGATGACAATCGGACGGAGGAATGGAGGCAACGCGAAGATCTCGTCGGTGCAGATCTCGGGATCGGTATCCCGCACCGCACCGACGAGCCCCTTTGTGCCGGGTTCTTCGACGCCGGCATCCGCCCCCGCGGATCCTGAATTTCGGTACCCTTGCACCCGACGATCTCCCGGGCGTTCGGGCAAGCGATTTTTCGTGCGGCTCAGCCGTCGTCCTCCGTTCCGAGCCTGTCACAGCGATAATGTCGCGCCACGCTGGAGGCGTTGTCAACGCGAAATTGTGGTATTTTCTGGTTTTTTGCCCGAATTTTGCTAAATTCCTTGGAGTTAGTGGCATTTATGCCGTAGAAACGGTCAGCGGTGCAACAATCCGACCGGATGGAACCGATGGTCCACTCGAAGCGGCATGGCGAAATCCTGCGCCTCCTCAAGGAGGAAGGCACCGTGACCATTGCGAGCCTGGCCGACCGGCTGGGCGTCTCGCTGGAGACAGTACGCCGCGACGTCAAGCCACTGACCAGCGACGGTTCCATCCTCAAGATGCACGGCGCCGTCGGCCTGCCGTCGATTGCCGGCGAAGCGCCGTTCGAGCGGCGCATGCGCGAGAACGCCGATGCCAAGCGGGCAATAGCGCGCATGGTCGCCGCGACCATCCGCGACGGCGAATCGATCATGCTCGACACCGGCACCACCACCTCTTTCCTGGCCCGGGAACTGCTCGGCCACCGGCGGCTGACGGTCGTCACCAACTCCTCCGACATCGCCCGCACATTGGCCACCGTCAACGGCAATAAGGTCTACATGGCCGGCGGCGAGCTGCGCAGCGATTCCGGTGCTGCCTTCGGCGTCTCGGCCATCGAATTCGTCAGCCGCTTTTCCGTCAGCCATGCAGTGATATCGACCGGTGCGGTCGATGCCGTCACCGGCGTCATGGACTATGATCTGGAAGAGGCCGAATTCGCCCGCATGGTGCTGTCGCGCGGCCAGCGTTCGCTTGTCGTCACCGACCACAGCAAATTCGGCCGCCAGGGCCTTGTTCAGGTCTGCGGCTTCGGCGGCTTTTCCGAACTCGCGACCGACCGTCCGCCGCCGCACGACATCGCCGCCGCCCTTGCCCAGGCCGGCGCACGGCTCAGCATTGCCGATGGCGGAAGCGAGGGCTGAGCTCTATCGTGAGCTCTATCGGGAGATCTGCGCCAGCACCCACTTCCCAGCGCCGCCTCTGCCGTGTTTAGTCCGGCCATGGCTTTCACCATCCGCCAATTGCAGTTCTTCATCGCCGTCGCCGAGCAGGGCACAGTGTCGGGCGCCGCCCAGAACCTGTCGATCTCGCAATCCTCGGTCACCGAGGCGATAAAGGAGCTGGAGCACGATCTCGGCGTCGAGCTGTTCGAGCGCCACCCGCGCGGCTTGAACATCACCCACAAAGGCCACCAGTTCCTGCGCCATGCGAGAAAGATCCTGGCCGACGTTTCCGATGCGCGCCGCGCCTTCTTCGGCGAACAGGCCGCGGCAAGCGGGCGGCTGCAACTTGGCGTCACCTCGCTGGTCGCCGGCTATGTGCTTTCCGATCTTCTTGCCCGCTACCGCCGCGCCTACCCGGGTGTCGAGGTCTCGGCGATCGAGGACAATGGCGACTATCTCGAGCACCTGTTAATTGGCGGCAAGCTCGACATTGCCGTCATGGTCACCTCGAACCTGCGCGACCGCACGGCACTGCAGTCCGAAATCCTCGAAGTCTCGGCCTACCGGCTGTGGCTGCCGCTCGGCCATCCCTTGGCCGGTGCCGACATCATCGGCATCGGCGACATCGCCTCGGAACCGCTGATCATGCTGACCGTCGACGAGATCGAGGAGAATACCGGAAAGCTGCTGACGGCAATCGGCGCCAAGCCGCATGTCGCCTTCCGCACCCGCTCGGTCGAAGCGGTGCGCAGCCTCGTCGCTACCGGCGCCGGCGTGGCGCTGCTGCCCGACCTCGTCTACCGGCCATGGTCGCTGGAAGGCGACCGCATCGAATCGCGCGATATTTCGGGGTCGTTACCAGTCGTCCAGGTCGGCATGGTCTGGCGGCGCGGCTCCGGCCTGCCGCAGGCGGCTCGCGACTTCATCGGACTTGCCCAGTCGCAGCGCATGGTGCGCCAACGGCCCGAGAAGATCGGCCGCTGATGTATCGGAAAAATCGATATCGGCTTTCTGATAAATGAATTTGCGAAACCGGAAATTTCGCAGC
Organism: Mesorhizobium sp. M0663; assembly: GCF_040320585.1. Classification (NCBI taxonomy): domain Bacteria; kingdom Pseudomonadati; phylum Pseudomonadota; class Alphaproteobacteria; order Hyphomicrobiales; family Phyllobacteriaceae; genus Mesorhizobium; species Mesorhizobium sp. M0663. The sequence continues at coordinate 556,964 of NZ_JAMYPX010000004.1, read as the reverse complement.
ACTTTTCGGTCAGGGAACAAAGCTGCCGTTAGAGCGACGTGCGTCCAATTGGACGCACATAGTACGCTCTAAGACTTTTAGTTTTCGCATCGGGCTTTCCGAAAATCGATTCCGATTTTCGGGTCGATGCGAGGAGCACGGCCCTTCAGAGCCGCGCATCCAACGTTTTTGAACGGGCGCATGATCTTCTTCCGGTTTCGAGGTCATGCAAAAAATGGGAGATCGACGATGAATTCATTGCTGAAATCATGCACTGCCTTGACGGTCGCGCTGAGCTTCTCCAGCCAGGCCATCGCCCAGGTCAAGGAGCTCGGCAAAGGCGAAGGCGAGGTCAATATCGTCGCCTGGCCGGGCTATATCGAGCGCGGCGAAACCGACAAGGCCTATGATTGGGTCACTTCGTTCGAGAAGGAAACGGGCTGCAAGGTCAACGTCAAGACCGCCAACACCTCCGACGAGATGGTCTCGCTGATGAACGAGGGCGGCTTCGATCTCGTCACCGCCTCGGGCGACGCTTCGCTGCGCCTTGTCGCCGGCAAGCGCGTCCAGCCGATCAACACCGACCTCATCCCGAGCTGGAAGACGGTCGACGACCGGCTGAAGGATGCGCCCTGGTTCAGCGTCGGCGGAGTCCATTACGGCGTTCCCTATCAGTGGGGGCCGAACGTGCTGATGTACAACACCGCAGTGTTCAAGGAGGCGCCGAAGAGCTGGAACGTGGTCTTCGAGGAAATGAAGCTTCCCGACGGCAAGTCGAACAAGGGCCGCGTCCAGGCCTATGACGGGCCGATCCACATCGCCGACGCCGCCAATTACCTGATGGCTCACAAGCCGGAGCTCGGCATCAAGGATCCGTACGAATTGACCGAGGATCAGTACAAGGCGGCGCTCGACCTGCTGCGGGTCCAGCGTACGCTGGTCGGACGCTATTGGCACGACGCCGCCATCCAGGTCGACGATTTCCAGAACGAAGGCGTCGTCGCCTCCGGTTCTTGGCCCTACCAGGTCAACACGCTGATCGCGGCCAAGAAGCCGGTCGCCTCGACTATCCCCGAGGAGGGCGTCACCGGCTGGGCCGATACCACGATGATGGAGGCCGATGCTGCCCACCCGAACTGCGCCTACATGTGGATGGAGCATTCGCTGTCGCCAAAAGTGCAGGGCGACGTCTCCGCCTGGTTCGGCTCGCTGCCGGTGGTGCCCGCCGCCTGCAAGGGCAACGAACTGCTCGGCGAAGAAGGCTGCAAGACCAACGGGTACGACAATTTCGACAAGATCAAGTTCTGGAAGACGCCGGTCTCGAAATGCGCCACCCAGAACGACCAGTGCGTGCCCTATTACCGCTGGGTGTCGGACTATATCGGCGTCATCGGCGGGCGGTGAGTTCGCCTCACCTACGAAGCTCGGCGCTGCCCCTCACCCTTACCCTCTCCCCGTGAAGAACGGGGGGTCGCCAGCGTTGGAGCGCCTCCCTTCTCCCCGTCCACTATACGAGGAGAAGGTGCCGGCAGGCGGATGAGAGGCAGCGCTGCCGCCTGAAATTTGATGAGCCTGACAGATCAGGACAGCCCCATGACCTCCGCCGTTTCCTTCCAAAACGTCTCTCGCCATTTCGGCAGCGTGCGTGCCGTCGACGCGGTCGATCTCGACATCGTGCCGGGCGAGTTCTTCGCCATGCTCGGGCCTTCCGGCTCGGGCAAGACGACGTGCCTGCGCCTCATCGCCGGTTTCGAGCAGCCTACGGCGGGCTCGATCTCGATCTTCGGCGAACGCGCCGAGGGCGTGCCGCCCTATCGCCGCAACGTCAACACCGTGTTCCAGGATTATGCGCTGTTCCCGCATCTCAACGTGCTCGACAACGTCGCCTATGGGCTGATGGTCAAGGGCGTCGGCAGACCGGAGCGGCAAAAGGCGGCGGAAGAAGCGCTGGCGCTGGTGCGGCTTCCCGGCTACGGCGCCCGTCGCCCTGGCCAGCTTTCCGGCGGCCAGCGCCAGCGCGTCGCGCTCGCCCGTGCGCTGGTCAACCAGCCCAAGGTGCTGTTGCTCGACGAGCCGCTCGGCGCGCTCGACCTCAAGCTTCGCGAAAACATGCAGGAGGAGTTGAAATCGCTGCAGAAGGCGCTCGGCATCACCTTCGTGTTCGTCACCCACGACCAGGGCGAAGCGCTGTCGATGGCCGACCGCGTGGCCGTCTTCAATGACGGCAAGATCATGCAGATCGGCACGCCGGAAGACATCTACCAGCGCCCCAAGACCCGCTTCGTCGCCGATTTCGTCGGCTCGTCCAACGTGCTGCCGCCGGATTTCGTCCAGCGCTATGCCGGCCAGCATCGCTGGGGGAGTCTCAGGCCCGAATCCATCCGTATTGGCCGGGCCAACGGCGAAGGGGTTGCCGCCCGCCTGGTCTCGACCAACTATCTCGGCGCCACGACAAGACTGGCGCTCGATGCCGAGGGCTTGCGGCTGCATGCCATCGTGCCGGCGGGTGCTGCCTTGCCCCGGGAAGGCGAGGCGGTGGTGCTCACCTTCAACCGCGAGCATTTGCATCTGATGGACGAGCTAGGATGAGCCTGGACGCTGCCATGCCGCGGGCCACGGCCCCCGCCATCCTGCCGGGTAGTGGCGGCGTACGCGGCGGGCTCTCCGATCTCTTCTGGCGCCGGCCGCAATTCTTGCTGCTCCTGATGCTGCTACCCCCGGTTCTTTGGCTCGGCATCGTCTATATCGGCTCGCTGTTTGCGCTGCTTTTGCAGAGCTTCTTTTCGATCGATGAGTTCTCCGGCCTGATCAACCGCGAGTTCACGCTGAAGACTTATGGCGACCTGCTGCAGGCCGCCAATCTCGACATAATCCTACGCACGGTAACGATGGCGGCGCTGGTGACGCTGGCGTCGGCGGTCATCGCCTTTCCCATCGCCTATTACGCGGCGCGCTATGCGCGCGGCCGTTGGAAGGCGTTGTTTTATCTCGGCGTCATGCTGCCGCTGTGGTCGAGCTACCTGGTCAAGATCTATGCCTGGAAGCTGATCCTGGCCAAGGAAGGCATCCTGACCTGGCTGCTGGCCAAGTTGCATCTTCTGTGGCTGCTCGATGCCTGGCTGTCGCTGCCGGTCGTCGGCGGCAACTCATTGTCGGTGTCCTCAACCGGCACGTTCATCGTCTTCGTCTATGTCTGGCTGCCGTTCATGATCCTGCCGGTGCAGGCCGCACTCGAGCGCGTGCCGGGCAATTTGGTCGAGGCTTCGTCCGATCTCGGCGCCTCGCCCGGCCAGACCTTCGGCAACGTGCTGTTTCCGCTGGCGCTGCCCGGCATCGTCGCCGGCTCGATCTTCACCTTCTCGCTGACGCTCGGCGACTACATCATCCCGCAGATCATCGGCACCTCGCGGCTGTTCATCGGCCAGGCCGTCTATTCGCAGCAAGGCACCGCCGGCAACATCCCGCTCGCCGCCGCCTTTACCGTGGTGCCCATCGTCATCATGGGCTTCTACCTCTGGGGCGCCAAGCGCATGGGGGCTTTCGATGCGCTCTGACCGTGGCCCATCCGCGCCTCTCGGCCTGAAGCTCGCCGCCACCGGCGGCCTGCTCTTCCTGCATTTGCCGATCCTGCTGATCTTCGTCTATGCCTTCACCACCGAGGAGAAAAGCTTCGTCTGGCCGCCGCCGGGCCTGACCACGCAATGGTTCGCCGTCACCTGGAACCGGCCCGACGTCTGGCAGGCGCTGTCGCTGTCGGTGCGGGTCGCGGCGATCTCGACCGCCATTGCACTCGTACTCGGCACACTGTGCGCCGCAGCCGTGTCGCGGACAAAATTCTTCGGCCGCGAAACCATCTCGCTGCTGGTGATCCTGCCGATCGCGCTGCCCGGCATCATCACCGGCATTGCGCTGCGCTCGGCCTTCGCGCTGGCCGAAATCCCGTTCTCGTTCTGGACGATCGTGCTCGGCCACGCCACTTTCTGCGTGGTCGTCGTCTACAACAATGCGGTCGCCCGTTTCCGCCGCACGTCCGGCTCGATGATCGAGGCGTCGATGGACCTCGGCGCCGATGGTTTCCAGACCTTTCGGCATGTCGTGCTGCCCAACATCGCAACCGCGCTGCTGGCCGGCGGCATGCTTGCCTTTGCGCTGTCCTTCGACGAGGTCATCGTCACCACCTTCACCGCCGGCCAGCAGCAGACGGTGCCGATCTGGATGCTCGAAGAATTGATCCGTCCGCGCCAGCGTCCGGTCACCAATGTCGTGGCCATGGTCGTGGTGCTGGTGACGCTGCTTCCCATCCTCGCTGCCTATTACCTGACCCGCGACGGCGACCAGATCGCCGGTTCGGGCAAATAACCCAATTTATAAGGGAGAAGCTTCCATGGACACAAAGATGCTGATCGGCTCGAAATTCGAGAAGGGCACCGAAACCGAGGAGCTGATCCTCAATCCGAAGACCGGGGCGACCATTCTCAATTTGCCGGAGGCCAGCCAGGTACAGATCGAGGCAGCGGTAGCGGCTGCGGAAAAGGCCTTCGCCACCTGGTCGCGCACCACGCCGGCGCAGCGCTCAGGCTATCTCCTCAAGATCGCCGATCGCATCGAGGGGGAAGCCCAGGAATTCGCGGCACTTGAGGCGCTGAACTGCGGCAAGCCAATCAATGCCGTGCTCAATGACGAGATTCCGGCGATCGTCGACTGCTACCGGTTCTTCGCCGGCGCAGTCCGCTCGATGCCGGGTCAGGTCGCCGGCGAGTACATTCCCGGCCACACCTCGATGGTCCGCCGCGACGCCATCGGCGTCGTCGCCTCGATCGCGCCGTGGAACTATCCGCTGATGATGATGGCCTGGAAGCTGGCGCCGGCAATCGCCGGCGGCAACACCGTCGTCTTCAAGCCGTCCGAACAGACACCGCTGACGGCACTGAAGCTGGCCAAAATCCTGGCGGAAATCCTGCCCGAGGGCGTCGTCAATGTCGTGCTCGGCCGCGGCGACAGCGTCGGCAACACGCTGATCAACCACCCGAAGGTCAACATGATCTCGATCACTGGCGACGTCGCCACCGGCAAGAAAGTGCTGCAGGCGGCCGCCAAGTCGGTCAAGCGCACGCATCTCGAGCTCGGCGGCAAGGCGCCGGTCATCGTCTTCGACGACGCCGATCTCGGCGCGGTGGTCAACGGCCTGCGCGCCTTCGGCTATTACAATGCCGGCCAGGACTGCACCGCCGCCTGCCGCATCTACGCCGGCAAGAAGATCTACGACAAGCTCGTCGCCGACCTCTCCGCTGCCGTCTCGACCATCAAGTATGATCGTCCTGACGATACCGAAAACGAGATCGGCCCGCTGATCTCGCGTCGCCAGCGCGACCGCGTCTCGAGCTTCGTCGAGCGCGCCTCTGAGCTCAAGCACATCGAGATCACCACGGGCGGCAAGCCGGGCGAGGGCTCCGGCTTCTTCTACCAGCCGACCGTCGTCGCCGGCGCGCTGCAGGAGGACGAGATCGTGCGCCGCGAAGTGTTCGGTCCGGTGGTCTCGGTCACCCGCTTTTCCGAAGTCGACGAAGCGGTGAACTGGGCCAATGACTCTGACTACGGCCTGGCGTCGTCGGTGTGGACCAAGGATGTTTCGCGCGCCATGGCGACGGCGGCCCGGCTGCAATATGGCTGCACCTGGATCAATACCCATTTCATGCTGACCAACGAGATGCCGCATGGCGGGTTGAAACAATCCGGCTACGGCAAGGACATGTCGCTCTACGCGCTGGAGGACTATACCGCCGTCCGCCACGTCATGGTCGCTCACGGGTAGCGCCCGCGAGGAGACGCCTATTCTTCCGCCTCCTCCGCCTCGCCTGCGGCCGGCGCCACCAGCAGCACAGCGGCGCCTAGGAGCGCGGCGATGAAGGAGCCGGCGAGGATGCCGACCTTGACCGCGTCCTGCAGGGCGGCGTCGCTGGCGAAGGCGAGCAGGCCGATGAACAGGCTCATGGTGAAACCGATGCCACAGAGCAGCGAAATGCCGACCATGTGCAGCCAGCCGGCATTGACCGGCAGATCGGCGAAGCCAAGCCGGATGGCAAGCGCGGAAGACCCGAACACGCCGACCAGCTTGCCCAAGACGAGGCCGGCGGCGACGCCGAGCGTCAGCGGCTCGACCAGGGCGGCAGCGCTGAGACCGGCGAGCGAGACGCCGGCGTTGGCAAAGCCGAAAATCGGGATGACGAAAAAGGCGACGACTTTGTGCAGGCCGTGTTCGAGCCGGTGCAGCGGCGAATGGTCGAGATCATGGCCGCTGCCCGGCGATATCTTCAGCGGTATGGTGAGGGCCAGCGCGACGCCGGCGAGCGTCGCATGGACGCCCGATTTGAGCACCAAAACCCACAGAACGATGCCGAGCAAGATGTACGGCAGCAGCGTCAGCACCCGCATGCGGTTGAGCACCACCAGCAGCGCGATCACGGCGAAGGCGGCGCCGAGATAGGCGAGCGAGAGGCCGCTGGTATAGAACACCGCGATGATGAGCACCGCGCCGAGATCGTCGATGATGGCGAGCGCGGTGAGGAATATCTTCAGCGAGCCCGGGACGCGCCTGCCGAGCAGCGACAGCACGCCGAGCGCAAAGGCGATATCGGTGGCGGTTGGGATCGCCCAGCCGGACAGAGCGGCTGGATTGTTGTGGTTGATGGCGACGTAGACCAGTGCCGGCGCTGCCATGCCGCCGGCGGCGGCGATGCCGGGCAGCACGCGGCGCGGCCAGGTCGACAGCTGGCCGTCAAGCATTTCGCGCTTGATCTCGAGGCCGACCAGCAGGAAGAACACCGCCATCAGGCCGTCATTGATCCAGTGCGAGACGCTGAGCGGTCCGAGATAGGCATGGAGGGCGGAGAGATAAGCCTCGCCCAGCGGCGAATTGGCGACGATCAGGGCCAAGGCCGCCGCAGCCATCAGGACGAGGCCGCCGGCCGCCTCGCTGTCGAGGAATTCGCGCAGCATGGAGACCAGCCGCTTTTCGTCCTGCATGTCGCCTCCGTCGTATCAGTAGCAAGGTCCGACACCGCCAAGCGATGATGCGCAAACAGCGCTGGCCGGGCAAGCCTGTAATGAGAGCCCTTTAGCGCGGCGCGCGCTTGGCGAGGATGCGTTGCAGCGTGCGGCGATGCATGTTCAGGCGGCGTGCGGTTTCCGAGACGTTGCGGTCGCACATTTCGTAGACGCGCTGGATGTGTTCCCAGCGCACGCGATCGGCCGACATCGGATTTTCTGGCGGCGCTGCGCGTTCGCCCGCGGTGCGGGTCAGGGCGGCAAAAATATCGTCGGCATCGGCCGGCTTCGACAGATAGTCGATGGCGCCGAGCTTTACCGCCGTCACCGCAGTGGCGATGTTGCCGTAGCCGGTGAGGATGATGGCGCGGGCATCGTCGCGCTTCTCGCGAATCGCGGCGACGACGTCGAGGCCGTTGCCGTCGGCCAGCCGCATGTCGACCACCGCATAGGCCGGCGGATTGGCGCGCGCTTTGGCAACCGCCTCCTCGACGCTCTCCGCCGTCTCGACCACGAAACCCCTGGTTTCCATGGCGCGGGCAAGCCGCGTCAGGAACGGCTTGTCGTCGTCTACGATCAGCAGCGAGGTATCCTCGCCTTCGACCATTGCGCCAATCGTTTCGTCAGTACTCATCGTGCTGAAAATCCTGCTGCCTGATTTTTACGCAAATATAGTTTCGCAACGCTATTGTCCAATTTAGGCCGTGTCGAACATGGTGGCCGAAGCCTGCTCGGGATTGAGGAAGACGCTGCGCGGCCACGATATCTGCACGATAGCGCCCTCGCCGGGCTCGCTTGAATTGCGGAAATCGAGCGTCGCGCCGGAGCGTTCGAGCAAGGTCTTGGCGATGAATAGGCCGAGGCCGAGGCCGCCGCCGGCTTCGGTGCCTTGTCGTGTCGACATATAGGGTTCGCCGATACGGTCGATGATCTCCGGTGGAAAGCCCGGCCCGTCGTCGATGATCGAGAAGCTGACGGCGGCTTCATTCCAGTTCCAGCGCACTGTCACGCTGTTGCGGGCGAAGTCGACCGCGTTCTCGACCAGATTGCCGAGGCCGTAAATGACGCCGGGATTGCGCCGGCCCACCGGTTCCGGGCCGATGCGCTCGCCCGGCCGAAGCTTGATCGAAATGCCGAAATCGCGGTGCGGCGCCGTCACCTCCTCGACCAGCGAGGTCAGCGGCAGGCGCGAGAGGTGCACCTCGCTCTCGGAGGACAAGCTGGTCAGGCGCTTCAGGATTTCGCGGCAGCGCTCGCTCTGCGAACGCAGCAGCTTCACGTCCTCGCCGTATTTCGGATCTTCGCCAAGCGCCTTCTCCATTTCCTTGGCGACAAGTGTGATGGTGGCGAGCGGTGTGCCGAGCTCGTGCGCGGCGGCCGCGGCGAGGCCGTCGAGGGCAGAGAGATGCTGCTCTCGCTGCAACACCAATTCCGTGGCGGCAAGCGCGTTGGCAAGCAGCCGCGCCTCCTCGGCCACCCGGAAGGCATAGATCGCGGTAAAGGCGATGGAGCAGAACACCGCCATCCACATGCCTGCGACATAGATGAACGGCATCGCCAATGGCGCGCCCTCATGCCATGGCAGCGGCAGGTGGTAAAAGACCAGCAGCGTCGCCGCCACGATCACCAGCGCGCCGAGCATGGCGGTCAGCCGCAGCGGCAGCGACGTCGCCGAGACGACGACGGGCACGGTCATCAGCAGCGAAAACGGATTGGTGAGTCCGCCGGTCATGTAGAGCAGGCCGGCAAGCTGCAGGCTGTCGAAGGTCAGGATGGCGAAGGCCGAGAACGGGGTAAGCCGATGCGCCGCCGGATAGCGGAAGGTCAGCAAAAGGTTCATCCAGGCCGAACAGGCGATCAGCGCAAAACACATGCTGACCGGCAGCGGAAATTTCAGCCCGTAAGCGACGACAAGCACGGTCAGGCTCTGGCCGACGATGGCAAGCCAGCGCAACCTGATCAGCGTGTTGAGGCGCAGCCGCTGGCTTTGCTGGAAGTCGGGTGCGTGCAGGATGTTTATCATGGCCAGTGATTATAGAGGGGAAACAGCCGGAGGTCTTTTCCGAAAACAGCCGAAGCCGGCCCTCGGTTCGGGATGACAGTCTGGAAGCATCAGGTACCGCGCGGCTTGGCGCGGCTGGTGGCGGCGGCGAGAAGCGGGTTCTCCGGCCAGACATGCCTGGGATAGCGGCCGCGCATCTCTGCCCGCACATCGGCCCAGGAGCCGCGCCAGAAGCCGGGCAGGTCGCGCGTCGTCTGGATCGGCCGGTGAGCCGGCGACAGCAATTCGAGCGTCAGCGGCACAGTGCCGTTGGCGATCGCCGGATGCCGGTCGAAGCCGAACAGTTCCTGCACGCGGATCGCCAGCACCGGCCATTCGCCGTCATAGCGGATCGGCAGCCGGCTGCCCGACGGCGCGTCGAAATGGGTCGGCGCCAATGTGTCGATCTTGCGCTGCAATTCGTGCGGCACCAGCGTCATCAGGCCTTGCGAGAGCATGCTGGGATCGATTGCCGCAAAGGATGCCGCGCCGGAAAGGAATGGCAGCAGCCAGTCGTCGAGGCGCTCGACGAGCGCGGCATCGGAGACATCGGGCCATGGCGCGCCGAGGCCGCGATGCAGCCAGCCGAGCCGCTGCCGCAACGTCTCCGCCTCCCTGTTCCACGGCAACAGGGACAGGCCGTGTTCGCGCAAGGCGTCGAGGATGGCGCGATCCGCGTCGGCACCGGTCGGCGCCGGCAGCATGCGTTCGGACAGCGTGATGGCGCCGAGGCGAACCGTTTCGCGCACCCGCACCGCGCGCCTGTCGCGGTCGAAGCTCACCTCGCGGCGGGTCTCGATCTTTTCCGCCAGCGCAGTGCGGATGTCGGCCTCATCGATGGCTGCCGCTGCGGTGATGCGGGCGTTCTGCGCCTTGCCCTGCAGGTCGGCGACGACGAGCCAGGTCTCGCCGGCCAGCGGATCGGAGGCGTCGAGCATGGCGCCCGAGCCGTTGGCAAGCACGAAGCGGCCACGCTCGCCGCGCGCTTTGGCGACCCGATCCGGCCAGGCATGGATGAGGAGAGCGCCGGCTGTGCTGCCCTCCCCCTTGAGGGGGTCGGAAGGACGGGCGAGACCCGTGGCTCGCCCCGGCGCGTCGATCCGCGTAGCGGATCGGGGTGGGGTCGGTTCGGGCACGCCATCGACGACCCCGCCCCGTCTCCCTCGTCTCGCTGCGCTCGGCTCGCTCGCCGACCCTCCCCTCGAGGGGGAGGGTGAAGCCTGCTTTGCCAGCCTCTCAGCCAGCTGCCGGGCGGCGGTGGCGCGCGGCGATCTTTCGGCGCGAAAGCGCAGCAGCCGCCGTTCGAGATCGGCACCATCGCCGCCAAGGCCACGCTCGGTCAACAATACGGCGAGCATCGCCGCCTCGAGCGCCTCTCCGGTCCTTGCCGCCTCGGCGACCATGTGGGCGAGCCGCACCGGTAGCGCCAGCCTGCGCATCGCGGCACCGGCATCCGTCAGGCGTCCTGCCGCATCGACAGCATCGAGCGCACGTAGCAGTACCCTCGCCTCGGTGAGCGCCGGAGCCGGCGGGGGGTCGAGGAAGGACAGGCTGGTCGGATCGGCGACGCCGAACGCCGCGCTATCGAGCAACAGGCCGGAAAGATCGGCCTCGAGGATTTCCGGCGGCGTGAAGGCCGGCAGGGCCGCCGTCTGCTCGGCCCGCCACAACCGGATGGCGACGCCCGGCTGCGTGCGCCCGGCACGGCCGGCGCGCTGGTCGGCGGAAGCGCGGGAAGCACGTACCGTCTCCAGCCGCGTCAGGCCGCTCGCCGGCTCATAGCGCGGCAGCCGCGACAGGCCGGAATCGATGACGACGCGCACGCCGTCGATGGTGATGGAGGTCTCGGCGATCGACGTCGCCAGCACGACCTTGCGGCGGCCGAGCGGCGCCGGCTTGATCGCCGCGTCCTGCGCCTTGTTGTCGAGCATACCATAGAGCGGCACGATGTCGGTATCGGCGCCGACCTTGCCCGCCAGCCGCTCGGCGGTGCGCTCGATCTCGCGCTGGCCGGGCAGGAAAGCGAGCACGCTGCCCTCCTCCCCGGCAAGCGCCGAGCGGATCGCCTTGGCCATGGCGTCCTCGATGGTGACGCCGGCCGGCCGCTCGTCATAGCGGATGTCGACCGGGAAGGCGCGGCCTGCGCTCTCGATCACCGGCGCGCCGGACAGCAATTTTGCGACACGCGCGCCGTCGAGCGTTGCCGACATCACCAGCAATCTGAGTTCGAGCCTCAGCGCACCCTGCACGTCGAGCGCCAGCGCCAACCCGAAATCGCCGTCGAGCGAGCGTTCGTGGAACTCGTCGAATAGCACCGCCGCGACACCAGGCAGTTCCGGGTCGTCGAGGATCATGCGGGACAGCACGCCTTCGGTGACGACGAGAATCCTGGTCTTTGCGGAACTGCGGTTTTCCATGCGCATGGCATAGCCGACGGTTTCGCCGGGCTCTTGGCCGAGCAATTCGGCCATGCGGCGGGCGGCAGCGCGGGCGGCGAGGCGGCGAGGCTCGAGCAGGATGATCTTTCCGCCGCCGAGCCATTCAGCGTCGAGCAGCGCCAGTGGAACCAGCGTCGTCTTGCCGGCACCGGGCGGCGCCACCAGCACGGCGCTGTTACCATGGCTCAGCGTTTCATTGAGCGCCGGCAAGACAACGGAGACCGGCAGGTCCGGCAAGGGTTTTGTCGTCATTGTGCTATGCTGTGCAGCCAGTTGGCAGCGACCGCATATCAGCGGTGGCGGTCGCGGCGCAACCTCGGCGCCGACTCAAAGCCTGGTCCGCAAAAACGGGTTCCAGCGCACCGTGCCGAGCCGCACCTCCTCGTGCACCATCGTCAGCAGGCCGGAACCGCCGACCACGGCCAAGCCGACCAGCGACAGAAAATCCGGATATTCCCTGAAGAACAGCGCACCTAGAACCACCGCCCAGACGATCTGCGAGTAATGCGTCGGCGCGATGCGGTTGGCCGGCGCGTATTTGACCGCCAGCAGATGCAGCAGCTGGCCGCCGGCGGTAAAGGCGCCGGCCAGCACCAGCCAGGCCCATTGCCTGCCATCCGGCAGCGAGAACGAGGTAGCCGCCGCACCGACGCCGTTGAAGAGCAGGCCGTAGCCGATCAGCACGCCGAGCATCGTTGTGCGCTTTTCCTGCGCGGCGAGCGAACGCATCAGGATGACATTGGTGGCGGCCAGGAAGGCGATGATGAACGCCGCCAGATGGCCAAGCTGCAACTCGCGAAAACCAGGCCTGACGACCAGCATGACCCCGGCAAAGCCGGCGACGACCGCCAGCCATCGCCATGGGCCGACCTTTTCCTTGAGGACCAGCGTGGCCAGGATAGTGACGAACAGCGGCGCCAGAAAGATGAGCGCATAGACTTCCGCCAGCGGGATGGTGGTGAAGGCATAGACGCTCAGCACGCCCGAGGCGATGCCGGCCCAAGCCCGGGCCTGTACCGCCCAGGGCCGGTTGGTGCGCCAGAAATCGAGCCAGCGCTCGCCTGCCGGCCTGGCAAAGAGCAGAAAGCAGCCGGCGAACAATGTCGAGAAGAAGCCGATCTCGAAGACGTTGAACTGCCCGCCCAGGCTTTTGACAACCGCGTCGCTGCACGAATAGCTTGCATAGGCGATGAGCGCGAGCAGAATTCCGTTGGGCACGTTTTTCCATTTCCGGGAGAGATGAGAGTGAAGATATTGGCGCTTGGCGCGCATTCGGACGACATCGAGATCTTCATGTTCGGTACGATGGCGGCCTATGCCGCGCAAGGCGCAGAACTCTTTTTTGCCATAGCCACGGATGGCACCCGGGGCGGCTACGGCGATCCGTCAGCGCTGGCCCGCACGCGCCGCAAGGAGGCGACGGCGGCGGCCGGCCTGCTTGGCGTGACGCCGCGCTTCCTCGACTTTCCCGATGGCGGGCTGGTCGCGGATGCCGCGCTGATCGGGGCGCTCAAAGCACTGATCGGCGAGATAGGGCCGGATCTGGTGACAACGCATGCGCCGAACGACTATCATGGCGACCACCGCGCGCTGTCGGATGGCGTGCGCATCGCAGCGTCATTCTCGGTGCCGGTGCTACATGCCGACACGTTCGGCGGCACCGGGTTTTCGCCAACGCACTACGTCGATACCTCCAGGCATTTCGATCTCAAGGCGGAGGCGATCCGGGCGCACCAGTCGCAGGATCCCGAGCGTTTCGTCGACGCGGCGCGCACGCAGAACGCCTTTCGCGCCGGCCAGTGCAACGGCCCAGCCGGATCGTTCGCCGAGGCCTTCCGCTTCGAGCCAGTCTTCCCCTTCGCCGATATCCGCGCGCTGCTGCCGCCGGCCCCAGTGATCCGTCCGGTGGCCGTCAGCAACAAGACGGTGACCTAGGCAGGTCGCCGCAACTTCTCACGTTGCTTTCCTATCCAGCATGCTGCGATGCAGCAACGAATTCGCTTGCCTTGTTTAGTAAAAATTGCATCACTAAACAAATTACTAAACATCCGGTGCGCCGCCGCGTCGTTGTGTTTGGGCCCCCGAGGTGGGGTTTAGCGGGCTCTTGAAACCGTCATCCGGACGCGTTTCGCAAATGGGAGGAAGGCATGAAATCGACCTTGAAATTGGCGTTGGGACTGGCATCGACACTCTTTGCGTCGACAGCCGTTTCGAATGTCGCGCAGGCAGAAGATCTGACGCTTTGCTGGGCAGCCTGGGACCCGGCCAACGCGCTTGTGGAATTGTCCAAGGACTTCACCAAGGAAACCGGCATCGGCATGAAATTCGAATTCGTGCCGTGGACCAACTATGCCGATCGCTTTCTCAACGAGCTGAATTCGCACGGCAAGCTGTGCGACCTCATCATCGGCGACAGCCAGTGGATCGGCGGTGCCGCCGAGAACGGCCATTACGTCAAGCTGAACGACTTCTTCGACAAGGAGAAGATCAGCATGGACGATTTCGTGCCGGCGACCGTCGTCGGCTATTCGGAATGGCCGAAGAACTCGCCGAATTACTGGGCGCTGCCGGCCATGGGTGACGTCGTCGGTTGGACTTACCGCAAGGACTGGTTCTCCAAGCCGGAGCTGCAGAAGGAATTCAAGGAAAAGTACGGCTGGGATCTCGGCCCGCCGACGACCTTCGACCAATTGAAGCAGATCGCCGAATTCTTCCAGAAGCGCGACATCGACGGCAAGACCGTCTATGGCGCGTCGATCTACACCGAGCGCGGCTCGGAAGGCATCACCATGGGCGCCATGGACGTGCTCTACAGCTTCGGCTTCCAGTACGAAAACCCGAAAAAGCCCTACGAGATGGAAGGCTTCGTCAACTCCGATAAATCGGTGAAGGGCCTGGAGTTCTACAAAGCCCTCTACGATTGCTGCACCCCTCCCGGCGCCTCGAACAGCTACATGGGCGAAGGCGTCGATGCCTTCAAATCGGGCCAGGTGGCGATGCACATGAACTTCGCCTTCACCTGGCCAGGCCTGCAGAAGGACGAGAATGTCGGCGGCGACAAGATCGGCTATTTCGTCAATCCCAAAGGTCCGGACGGGGACCAGTTCGCCCAGCTCGGCGGCCAAGGCATCTCGGTGGTCTCCTATTCCGACAAGCAGGAAGCCGCGCTCAAATACATCAAATGGTTCGCCAACAAGGACGTGCAGTCCAAATGGTGGTCGCTCGGCGGCTATTCCTGCCTCAACGCGGTCGTCAAGGACCCGGCCTTCCCGGCCAGCCAGCCCTACGCGCAGACCTTCCTCGACTCGATGGCGATCGTGAAGGACTTCTGGGCCGAGCCGAGCTATGCCCCGCTGTTGCAGGCATCGCAGAAGCGCTTCCACGACTATGTCGTTGCCGGGCAAGGCTCGGCCAAGGATGCACTCGACGGCCTCGTCAAGGACTGGACCGAGGTCTTCCAGGACGATGGCAAGATGTAAACGGCTCCTCCCGAGCCCATGACCGAACCGTCCCGTGCCACTTGGCACGGGACACAGTTCAGATAAATTCCATTGTCGAGACGAGCCAAGTGACCGAAGCAGGACTGACCATGCTCAATCGGACGGCGGACAGCGTTGCCCGGGCTACGCCCGAGCCGTTGGCCCGCAAGGTCCGGGGCATCAGCGACAAGGGCCTCGCCTGGCTGTTCATCTCGCCGACGATCCTGTTGCTTTTAGCTATCAACATCTTTCCGCTGTTCTGGGCAATCTATCTGTCCTTCACCAATTTTCGCGCCAATCGGCCCAACGAGGTTGTGAAGAACCTTGGGCTGGCAAACTACAAGCGCATCCTCGCCGACCAGGACATCTGGATCGCCATGCAGACGACGGCGCATTTCGTGTTCTGGACCATCCTGCTGCAGACGCTGATCGGCTTCACGCTGGCTTGGCTGATCGACCGCAAGTTTCGCGGCCACGCCTTCTGGACGACAATCATCCTGGTGCCGATGATGCTGTCGCCGGCGGTGGTCGGTAATTTCTGGCGCTTCCTCTACGAGCCGCAGATCGGGCTGTTCGCCTACGCCGTTTCGTTCGTCACCGGCATTCCGGCAACCGAAATCAGCATGCTCTCCAACGTGTCACTGGCGCCATGGTCGATCATCATCGTCGACACCTGGATGTGGACGCCTTACGTGATGCTGATCTGCCTCGCCGGCCTGCGCTCGATCCCCGAATACATCTACGAAGCGGCCGAGGTCGACCGCGCCTCCAACTGGCGGCAGTTCTGGTCGATCACGCTGCCGATGGCGCTGCCCTTCATCATGCTGGCGGTGCTGTTTCGCGGCATCGAGAACTTCAAGATGTTCGACATGGTCAATTTGCTCACCGGCGGCGGGCCGGGATCAACCACCGAAGTGGCCTCGATCACGCTGAAGCGGCAGGCCTTCGAAAGCTGGCGGACGGGCTATTCCTCGGCCTTCGCCATCATCCTGTTCGTCGCAGTGTTTGGCCTCGCAAACATCTACGTCAAGGCGCTCAACAAGGTGAAGCAGAGATGAGCCTGACGTCAGCCCATTCCGTTGTCGCGCCGTCGGCCACGTCGAAGCGCGTCGCCGGCACGATCATCGTCGCCTACGCGCTGATCTCGATCGTGCCGCTGCTGTGGATCTTCGCCACCAGCTTCAAGACGCCGCCGGATTCGATCGCCTATCCGCCGAAGATTCTGTTCCAGCCCAGCCTCGAGGGCTACTGCAACCTGTTCTCGACCCGGACTCGGCAAACACCGGAATACATCAACTCGCTGGGACCGGCGACGGGCCTGTGCGACGAGACGGTGCGCAAGCGCAACATGGTGATCGCCGGCCCGTCCAACTTCATGCCGCGCTTCGTCAATTCGCTGATCATCGCGTTCGGCTCGACGTTTTGCGCGGTGTTCCTCGGCACGCTGTCGGCCTATGGTTTTTCGCGCTTCAAGGTGCCGCTCGCCGACGACCTTCTGTTCTTCATCCTGTCGACGCGGATGATGCCGCCGATCGCCGTCGCCATCCCGATCTACCTGATGTACCGGGAGCTTGGCCTGTCGGACACGGCTCTCGGCATGATCCTGCTTTATACGGCGGTCAACGTGTCCTTGGCGGTGTGGCTGCTAAAAGGCTTCATCGACGAGATCCCGCGCGAATATGAAGAAGCGGCGATGATCGACGGCTACACCAGGCTGCAGGCGTTCTGGCGCACAGTACTGCCGCAGGCGACCACCGGTATTGCCGCAACCGCCATCTTCTGCCTGATCTTTGCCTGGAACGAATATGCCTTCGCTGCGCTACTGACCTCGGGCACGGCGCAGACCGCGCCGCCCTTCATCCCGACCATCATCGGCGAAGGCGGTCAGGACTGGCCGGCGGTCGCGGCCGGCACGACGATCTTCCTGGTGCCGATCCTGGTCTTCACCATCCTGCTTCGCAAGCAATTGCTGCGCGGCATCACCTTTGGCGCGGTGCGTAAATGAGCATGACCGCAAAACGCAAATCGCGCTGGCCCGTCTGGGCCAGGCGCGGGCTGATGGAAAACGTCGCCACCGCGATCATCGCCATCGGCTTCCTGATGCTGTTCCAGCCCTTCGCACTGGTGCTCTACACCTATTCCTTCATCACCATGCTTGCGGGCACGGCGATGTTCATCATCGTCTCGAAATTTCCGGAGTAGACGATGGCCGAGATCAGGGTCGAACATCTGAGGAAGGCATTCGGCGATTTCGTCGCCGTGCAGGATTCCAACTTCGTCGTCGAGGACGGCGAATTCTTCGTCATGCTGGGGCCGTCCGGCTGCGGCAAGACGACGACGTTGCGCATGATCGCCGGGCTCGAACTGCCGACCGGCGGCAAGATCCTGCTTGGCGGCGAGGACGTCACCATGCGGCGTGCCCGCGAGCGCGACATCGCCTTCGTCTTCCAGCTGTTCGCGCTCTATCCGCACATGAATGTGCGGAAGAACATCGGCTTTCCACTGCTGGCGCAAGGCATGCCAGGCGCTGAAATCCGGAGCCGAGTGGAGGAGACGGCGAAGCTTTTGCGGATCGACCATCTGCTCAACAAATCGGTCTCCGGGCTTGCCGGCGGCGATCGCCAGCGCGTGGCGCTCGGCCGCGCCATCGTACGGCGGCCAAAATGTTTCCTGATGGATGAGCCGCTCGGCACGCTCGACACCGAATTCCGCGACCTGATGGTCCATGAATTGCGAGAACTGCACAACCGCATCCACGCCACCACCGTCTATGTCACGCATGACCAGATGGAAGCGATGTCGATGGCCGACAAGATCGCGGTGATGAACCACGGCGTCATCGAGCAGTTCGGCACGCCGCGCGAGATCTACGACCGGCCGGCGACGATGTTCGTCGCCGACTTCATCGGCTCGCCGCCGATGAATTTCCTCGGCTTCGGCGGCGGGCTTTCAAAGGGCGCCAGGGAAATTGTTGTGCAAGGCGCGAAGGTGGCCGTGCCGGAGATCCGCGAGGACGTCGCGCCGGCCGATATGGCGCTTGGCATCCGACCGGAGCACATCCGCTTCGACGACGCTTCGAAGCTGCGCGGTGCTATTTATGGCACGGAATATCTCGGCACCACTCAGATCGTGGCGGTGGAGACAGCAGACGGCATCATCAAGGCCAGGGTGCCGGCCGAAATCCGGCTCAATCCGGGCGATCATGTGGGCCTGGCGCTGAGCAGCGCGCGGCTGTCGCTGTTCGCAAAAGGATCCGGCCGTGCGGTGCGCACCGAAATCCATGACTCGGCCTCCCAGGGGAGAGCACATCATGGCTGACGTTCACATCAAAAGCGTGACCAAGGCTTTTGGCGAGCATGTCGCCGTCCACAATCTCGACCTGCATATCGCCGACGGGGAATTCGTCGTGCTGCTCGGGCCGACCGGCGCCGGCAAGACGACGACGCTCAGGCTGATCGCCGGGCTGGAGCGTCCGGAAGCGGGCTCGATCCATATTGCCGGCCACGACACGACGACGCTGTCGCCGGCCGAGCGGGACACCGCTTTCGTGTTCCAGCAATATTCGCTCTATCCGCATCTGTCGGTCTACGACAATCTCGCCTTTCCGCTGCGCTCGCCGGCGCGGAAAATGCCGGAGGACCAGATCCGCCGCCACGTCGAGGACGTGGCCAAGATGGTGCGTATCCACCACAAGCTCTCCAATCGCTCGACCAAACTCTCCGGCGGCGAGATGCAGCGCGTCGCCATCGGCCGCGCGCTGGTGCGCAAACCTTCGATCTACCTAATGGACGAGCCGCTGTCGTCGCTCGACGCCAAGCTGCGTGCCGATCTCAGGCTCGAGCTGAAGCGCATCCAGGCCGAGCTCGGCGCCACAATGCTTTACGTCACGCACGACCAGATCGAAGCGATGACCATGGCCGACCGCATCGGCATCCTCGCCGACGGCGTGCTGGTGCAGATCGGTTCGCCGCGCATGATCTATTCTGAGCCGGCAAACCTTCACGTCGCGGCAAGGCTCGGGCAACCGGCAATCAACTTGTTACCGGTAGGGCTGCTGCCGGATGGCGGCGCGCCGGCGGGAACGAAGACCATCGGAGCGCGCACCGAACACCTCTCGATCGCGAAGGCCGCGAACGGCCAAGCCGACGGTGTCGTCGACTGGGTCGAGCATCTCGGCGACCAGAACCATCTGCACGTGACGGTGGGGACCAGGAAGCTGGTGACGCTGACCGACCCCGACACCGATCTGGCGCGGGGCGACAAGATCATGATCCGCTATCGCTCGCCGCTGTATTTCGGCGCCGACGGGCGAAGGCTGACGTGAGCGGTTTTTTCCTAGCATGCTTGCAATTCCGACTGACGATTTCGGGCACAGAACTGGACGAATTCGATGAAGCATTTTTTCAATCGCAGGGACACGATCGTCACCGAAGCCCTGGACGGCTTTCTCGGCACGACCGGCGTCGGCGATCTCGATCGCCTCGATAGCTATCCCGATATCAAAGTCGTCCTCCGTGCGGACTGGGACAAGAGCAGAGTGAGCATCGTCTCAGGCGGCGGGGCCGGGCACGAACCCGCCCATGCAGGCTTTGTCGGCATGGGCATGCTGACGGCGGCGGTTTCGGGCGAGATCTTTGCTTCGCCGAGCGTGGAAGCGGTGTTGGCGGCGATCCGCGCCGTGACCGGTCCCGCCGGGTGCCTGCTGATCGTCAAGAACTACACGGGCGATCGCCTCAACTTCGGGCTGGCCGCCGAGAAGGCGCGCGCCGAAGGCTTTCGCGTCGAGATGGTGATTGTCGCCGACGACATCGCCCTCCCGGATATTGCCCAGCCGCGCGGCGTTGCCGGCACCTTGTTCGTGCACAAGATCGCCGGCCATCTCTCGGAAGCAGGCAACGATCTGGCGGCGGTCGCAGCGGCGGCGCGGGCCGCGGCGGCGGATATCGTTTCCCTCGGCATATCGCTGTCACCCTGCTCGATCCCCGGTCAGAGCCATGAAGAAAGATTTGGCGCTGACGACGCCGAACTCGGCCTCGGCATTCATGGCGAACCGGGCGTTGAGCGGATTGCGGTGCAAAGTGCCGAAAGACTGGTTGCGATCATATCGGAGCGCCTTGCCGCGCGGCTCGATCCCGCCAGCGACTACGCCTTGCTGATCAACAATCTCGGTTCGGTGCCGCCGCTGGAAATGTTGCTTGTCGCCAATGCGGTGTTGGCTTCACCGCTGGCACGAAAGGTGACGCTGACGATCGGGCCCGGGCAGCTTATGACGGCGCTCAACATGAACGGTTTTTCCCTGTCGCTGATCCGGCTCGATGCGCCGCGCGAAGCGGCGTTGCGAGCGCCGGTCGGGCCTCACGCCTGGATGCCGGCAAGAGCCGTTCGCCCAGTGAGCATCGTCCCGGTGGCCAAAGCCGCCGGCCCGGGCAACGCGTCGAAAGCCAGCCAGGATGCGCGCAGCGAGCGGCTGATCATCGCGATCTGCGAACGGCTGATCTCGCTTGAAGGCACGTTGAACGGACTGGACGCCAAGGCGGGAGACGGCGACACTGGATCGACGGTGGCGGCCGGTGCGCGCAGCGTGCTTGGCCGCCTTGAGACACTGCCGCTCGCCGACCCTGCCGCAACGCTCGCCACCGTGGGCGACATCCTGAGCGCCAGCATGGGCGGCTCCAGCGGCGTGCTGCTGTCGATCTTCTTCACCGCCGCCGCGCAGGCGTTGGCGTCTGGCGCGACTCTTACCAAGGCGTTGCTCGCCGGCCTCGATCGGATGTCCTTCTATGGCGGAGCGAGGGTCGGCGATCGCACGATGATCGATGCCCTGGAACCCGCTTTGAAGGCGCTGGATAGCGGCAGTCTGGAGGACGCGGCGGTCGCGGCGCAACGCGGCGCCGAGGCCACCGCTGCCATGCGCAAGGCCAAGGCTGGGCGGTCCGTCTATATCGGCAGTCATCTCGACGGCGTGGTCGACCCCGGCGCCTTTGCCGTCGCCGAGGTCTTCACTGCCCTCGCCGCGTTGCTAGAAACCGTCTGACGGAGCGGAGGATGCTTCAATTGCCGGATACGCAATTTTCTCGTACTGCCGTCAGCGCAGGGGCCAGGAGCATGGGTGACATGGCGGCAGCGGATCTTTCCAGGCTGATCAAGGCGGCGGCAAACACGATCGCCGCCCATGCCGAAGAGCTGACCAGGCTCGACCAGGCGATCGGCGACGGCGACCATGGGCTCAACATGAAACGCGGCTTCGAGGCAGTGCGGGCCGAGGCTGAGGCGTTCGCGGCAAAGCCGTTGCCCGAGGCGCTGAAGGCGATCGGCACCAAACTGGTGATGACGGTCGGCGGAGCTTCCGGGCCCTTGTTCGGCACGCTGTTCATGGCGCTCGGCAAGGAGATTTCCGCCGTGCCGGATCGCGCCAATCTGGCCGCGGCCTTCGGCAAGGCAATCGAAGCGGTGGCCGCCAGAGGCAAGTCGCAGGCCGGGCAAAAGACCATGCTCGACGTGCTGCAGCCGGTGCATGAAGCCCTGCTGCGGGGAAAGACAGCAGGGGAAATCGTCGATATTGCTGACAATGCAGCCGACGCGACCGTGCCGATGAAGGCCTTGCGCGGACGCGCCTCCTTCCTTGGCGACCGTTCGATCGGCCATATGGATGCCGGAGCACGCTCGACTGCGCTTCTGGTGCGGGCCGTCGCCGAAGCAATCGAGGGGCGCGCATGAGCAATGTCGGCATCGTCATCGTATCGCATTCGCCGCTGGTCGCCGAAGGCACCGCAGACATGGTGCGGCAGATGGTCGGCGACGAAGTGCCGCTTGCATGGTGCGGCGGAAACGGCCATGGCGGGCTGGGAACCAACGTCGAGGCGATCATAGGCGCCATCGACAAGGCCTGGTCGGAGGCGGGTGTCGCAATCCTCGTCGACCTCGGCGGCGCCGAGACCAATAGCGAGATGGCGGTCGAAATGATCGGCGAACCACGCGCCCAGAAGATCATCGTCTGCAATGCGCCGATCGTCGAAGGCGCGGTGATGGCGGCGACCGAGGCTTCCGGCGGCGCCTCGCTCAGGGAAGTGGTGGCGACGGCGCACGAATTGTCGCCGTCGTGAACGAACGGGAATTTTGACAGCATGTCCGCAGCAGCCGAAGCCAGCGTCCTGATCACCCATGAGGTTGGACTGCATGCGCGCCCCTCGGTGAAATTCACCAAGCTTGCCAAGACGTTTTCGGCCGAGGTCGAAGTGGCGGTCGCCGCCAACGGGCCGTGGTTCGACGCCAAGAGCATCGTCAAGGTGATGGCAGCGAAGGCGCCGAAAGGTACTGTCCTGCATATCAGGGCCAAGGGCGACGGCGCCGGCGAGGCGGTCGGCGCGCTGGTCGAGCTGGTGCGGCGCGATTTCGACGAAGGCAAGGACCATGCCCGAACCGCTTAGGCTGCAGGGCATTTCGGCATCGGCCGGCTATGCCGAGGGGCCGCTGTTCGACCTGGATCAGGCTGCTGTGCGTTATGTCCGCAAGGCGAGTGCCGCGGACGAGAAGGCGGCGCTTGAGACCGCCATCTCCATTGCCGCAGGCCGGCTCGCCGCATTGATCGAAACCAGTGACGGCGAGGCGTCCGAGATCCTCGAATTCCAGCTCGCCATGCTGGAGGACGACGCGCTGACCGGTCCGGCCTTTTCGCACATTGCCGAGAGCACAGCCGCTGATAGGGCCTGGCGGCAAGCACTCGACGCCGAGATAGCCGGCTACGAAACATCCGATGAGGACTATTTCCGGGCGCGCGCCGCCGACATGCGCGATATACGCGACCAGGTGCTGCGCGCGCTGACCGGGGGCGGCGACATTGCCGCCCCGGCGGGTGCGATCTTCTACGGCGAGGATATCGCACCGACGCGCTTCCTCGAAACCGACTGGAGTGCCGGCGGCGGCATAGCGCTTAAAGCCGGAAGTGTCGCAAGCCATGTCGCCATGCTGGCGCGATCGCGCGGCGTACCCATGGTAGTGGGTCTTGGGCCGGCCGGGTTCGGTGCTTCGCCGGCTCACCTTGCCGAAATCGCGCTGCTCGACGCTGAGCATGGCGGCATTGTGTTGGCGCCGTCGAAAGCGGAGATCGATGCATTCCGGCGATCATCGTCGTCTTTCGCGGCGCATCGCGACAAAGCGGCAGCCTATCTGACAAGGCCGGCAGCAACGAAGACCGGCATAGCGGTCCGGGTGCAGGTCAACATCGCCGATCCATCCGATGTCGACAGCATTGATGTCGCGACTTGCGACGGTGTCGGGCTGATGCGGACCGAATTCCTGTTCGGCAAGACGCTGCCGGACGAGGAGACGCAATATCGCGCCTACCGCAAGGTGCTGGAATGGGCAGGCGACAGACCCGTGACCATCCGCACAGTCGATGCGGGCGGCGACAAGCCTGTGCCGGGCCTCACCGTCGAGGAAACCAATCCCTTCCTCGGCCTGCGAGGGATCAGGCTGTCGCTGGCGCGTCCGGAGGTCTTTCGCGTGCAGATCCGCGCCTTGCTATGCGCCGCCGTGCACGGCAATCTGAAGGTGATGTTCCCGATGATCGCCGTCCCGGAAGAGTATGAGCGCGCCGCGACGCTGTTCGCGGAAGAGCAGGCCGGCCTTTCCGCACGCGGTATCGAGCAAAGGATGCCGCCGCTTGGTATCATGGTCGAGGTGCCTTCGGTGGCGATTGCGCCGGAGGCATTCGCCAGGGCCGCTTTCTTCTCGATCGGATCGAACGATTTGACCCAATATGTGATGGCCGCCGCGCGTGACAATGCGTCGGTCGCGCATCTGAATTCCGTCAGGCACCGGGCCGTGCTCCGGCTGATCGCCTCGGTTGCCGGCTTCGGCCGCGAGCATAATATCCCGGTCAGCCTGTGTGGCGATGCCGGCGGCGACCCCGCCTCGATCCCGGCGCTGCTCGAAACCGGCCTGCGTGACCTCTCCGTCGCTCCCGCCCAACTCGCGATGGCCAAGGCGGCCATCGCGGACGTTTCGATCTAGGCCCCGGTATGGCAGACAAGGCGTCGCAATCCGGCCCCGAAGAGGCGATCCGCGCCTACAAGACGATCCTGTCGCAGGTGATCGACCAGCGCCCGTCCGGCATGCGCCAGCGCCTCGCTGATGCGCTGGGCAAGCATCGCAGCTTCGTCACGCAGATTTCCAGCCCGGCCTATTCGACGCCGATCCCGTCGAAGCATTTGCCGGCTATCTTCTCCGTCTGCCATTTCAGCCCGGCCGAACGCGATCATTTCCTTGAGGCCTACCATCGGGCGCATCCGGGAAAGATGTCGCTGGCCGCAGGCTTGCGCAAGACACGCCATGTCTCGCTGATCGTTCCCGATTTCGGCGACGACAAGCAGAACGCGGCGCTCGACCGGGCGGTCAACGATTTCATCCAGAAGATCACCAGCATCGCCGGCAAGGGCAGCTGACGCTGGGCTATTTCGGGAGGACGGCCATGAAGAAATTTTTGAATTCGGTCGATACGGTGCTGACCGAGAGCCTCGACGGCTTCGTTGCCGCGCATGCCGATATCCTGGCGCTTGGCGAGGAACACAAATTTGTCCGCCGCAAGCTGCTCACACCGGGCAAGGTGGCGCTGATCTCCGGCGGCGGCTCGGGTCACGAGCCGCTACATGGCGGGTTCGTCGGGCACGGCATGCTGGATGCGGCCTGCCCCGGCCAGGTATTCACCTCGCCAACGCCTGACCAGATGATGGCGGCGGCCGAAGTCGTCAATACGGGCGCCGGCTGCCTGTTCATCGTCAAGAACTACGAGGGCGACGTGATGAATTTCGACATGGCCGCTGAAATGTCGGAAGGCGTGATGCAAATCGTGACCAATGACGACGTTGCGGTCGAAAACTCGTCCTACACCACCGGCCGGCGCGGCGTCGCCGGCACGCTGGTGGTCGAGAAAATCGTCGGCGCGGCGGCCGAACAAGGCATGGCACTGGAGCCGTTGAAGGCGCTCGGCGAGCGCGTCAACGGCGCGACGCGCTCGATGGGCGTGGCGCTGACCAGTTGCACCGTGCCGGCGGCGGGCAAGCCGACCTTCAATATCGGCGATGGCGAGATGGAGTTCGGGGTCGGCATCCACGGCGAGCCTGGGAGGCGGCGCGACACATTGAAAAGCGCCGATGCTATCGCCGAGGAGATCTGTACCGCAATCCTGGGTGACCTGGGCGACGGTGCCAGAGGCCAGGCGCTACTCTTCGTCAACGGCTTTGGCGGCACACCGTTGATGGAGCTTTATCTGATGTACAACAGCGCCCGCAAAATCTTCGAGAAGCACGGCGTGACGGTGACCCGGTCGCTGGTCGGGTCCTATGTGACCTCGCTCGACATGGCCGGCTGTTCGATCACGCTGAGCATGCTCGACGACGAGGCGGCTGTTTGGTGGGATGCACCGGTACATACGGCCGCGCTGCGCTGGGGCATGTAGCGGCGGAGAATGCCCCAGAAATAGTCGGTGACAAGACCGGTATCGGCAACGCCGCGCATCGCCAGACAGTTGCCCTCCTCACCCTGCGTAAGATAAAGAATCTGCAGGTTTGGGGAGTTCGAGCATGCGTTACAATTGGGATCGGGCGCCGACGGGTTTCGAGCGCCATGGAAAGGTGCTGGCAGCCGCCTTGCTGATCGTCGGCGGGGTCGGACTTATGCTCGCTGCCCTCCCGCTTTAGGGACAACAAACTCGGGTAGCGGACTACGTCTCAGCGCGTTGCCTCAGTGCGCCTGGCCAGTCACGGCGATGAAACGGCGGTCGCGCCCTTCAAATCCCTGGCTGAAGCGCTGCACGAGCACCGCAAGCACGCCCGGTTTTCCATCCGGGGTGAATGCGTAAGATTCCGACAGGCTGTAGGAAGTCGGGCAATTCCTCGAACCGGGCACCGCCTTGTCCTCATGCAGCAGCTTGATCGGCTTGCCGTCCTGACCCTGCAGCGTCAGGCGAAAGCCGAGCGCCTTGCCGGTCGTTTCGCCTTGCTGCGTCGCGTCGAAACTCGCTGAACAATCCGCCGTGCTGTCGGCACGGATCTGCTCGAGCTGGATGGTGCCAAGCTCGTCATAGGCCGGCGAAAGCCATTTTTGCGAAACCTGCTCGAGGCGCGCAATGTCATTGTAGGCGACCATGTCGTCGGGAAAGGTGAACCTGTCCAAGGCAGTCCGCTCGCCGCGCGGCGCGATGGCATATTTGGCCAGCAAGGGCGCCGCCAGTTCGGCGGCCTGTGCCCTCGCCTGCGCAAGCGTCAATGTCGAATCCTCCGTCTCGTCGGCGATGACGATCGGCTTGCCGCCGACGAACTCATCGGTCCGCGTGTCGATGATCTCGATCTCCGACCAGCCCGAATCCGAAGCACCGGCATCGAGCGTGCCGTACTGTTCGAAGGCGAAGTAGTTGCCGTCTGGCGAAAAGCCGATGACGCGCCGGGCCGCCGCGTCGCCTGCCTGAGCAGCTGAAGCGAGCACCACCGCCAGCGTCGCAACCGCGGCAAACCCAAGCTCATATCGCAATTTCATCGCGCCCTGCCCCTAATGCCGAAAATTCGAACGATACCGGCCCCCAGACCACCATGACCCGCACTTGCGGCCAAGTTAGAACGACAGCAAACGAAACGCACAAATACATGGTTACACAAACCAGCATACGCTATTTCAAGGACAGCAAACATTCCTGGGGAGGAAGCTGGATGGCGTCACGCTACCACGAGGTCTATGACGGCTGGAAACGCGACCCGGAAAAATTCTGGGCCGATGCCGCCGGCGCAATCGACTGGTTCTCGCCCTTCGAGACGGTGTTCGACGCCAATGCCGGCGTCTATGGCAGGTGGTTCATTGGCGCCTCGTGCAACACCTGCTTCAATGCCGTCGATCGTCATGTGGCGGGCGGCCGCGCCGACCAGATCGCGTTGATCCATGACAGCGCGATTTCGGGCACAATCAGGAAATTCACCTATGCCGAGTTGAAGCGCGAGGTGGTCGCACTGACCTCGGTGCTGAAGAATCGTGGCATCCAAAAAGGCGATCGCGTCATCATCTACATGCCGATGGTACCGGAAGCAGCCGTCGCCATGCTCGCCTGCGCGCGGATCGGCGCCGTGCATTCGGTGGTCTTCGGCGGCTTTGCCTCGCATGAGCTCGCCACCCGCATCGACGACGCCAAGCCGAAGCTGATCATCTCCGCTTCCTGCGGCCTGGAGCCAGGGCGCGTCGTTGCCTATAAGCCGCTGCTCGACAAGGCGATCGAGATGTCGCGGCACAAGCCGGAAAGCTGCCTTATCCTGCAGCGCGACCAACTGCGCTGCGAACTCAGGGAAAACCACGATATCGACTATGCCGACGCCGTGGCGCGGGAGCGGGCCGCGGGTGCCAATGTCGACTGTGTTCCGGTGCTTGCCACCGATCCGCTCTACATCATCTACACGTCGGGCACGACCGGCCAGCCGAAGGGAATCGTGCGTGACAATGGCGGCCATATGGTCGCGCTGAAATGGTCGATGGAAAACGAGTTCGGCGTCAAACCGGGCGAAGTGTTCTGGGCGGCTTCCGATGTCGGCTGGGTGGTCGGCCATTCCTATATCGTCTACGGCCCGCTGCTGCATGGCTGCACAACGATCCTGTTCGAGGGCAAGCCGGTCGGCACGCCCGATGCCGGCACCTATTGGCGTGTGATCGCCGAGCATGGCGTCGTCGCGCTGTTCACCGCGCCAACCGCCTTTCGCGCCATCAAAGGACAGGACCCGAAGGGCGAATTCGTCCCGAAATACGACCTGTCCAAATTCCGGACGCTGTTCCTCGCCGGCGAGCGCGCCGATCCGGAAACCATCAAATGGGCGGAGCAGAAATTGACCGTGCCGGTGATCGACCATTGGTGGCAGACCGAGACCGGCTCGCCGATGACCATCAACCCCGCCGGACTGGGCCTGCTGCCGGTCAAATACGGCTCGCCCGGCGTGCCGATGCCCGGTTATGACATCCGCGTGCTCGACGATGCCGGGCATGAGGTCAAGCGTGGTACGCTTGGCAATGTCGTGGTGAGATTGCCGTTGCCCCCCGGCTGCCTGCCGACGCTGTGGAATGCCGACGAGCGGTTTCGCCAAGCCTATCTCGACGAGTTCCCCGGCTTCTACAAAACCGCGGATGCCGGCATGATGGACGAGGACGGCTATCTCTATGTCATGGCTCGTACCGACGACATCATCAATGTCGCCGGCCACCGGCTATCGACCGGCGCCATGGAGGAGGTTCTGGCCGCGCATCCCGACGTCGCCGAATGCGCCGTCGTCGGTATTGCCGATGCTATGAAAGGCCAGGTTCCACTCGGCTTCGTCGTGCTGAATGCCGGCGTCGACCGCGACGCCGGCATCATCGAAAACGAGGTTGTCACCCTGGTGCGCGAACGGATCGGCCCGGTCGCTGCCTTCAAGACGGTGGTGACGATCAAGCGCCTGCCGAAGACGCGCTCTGGCAAGATCCTGCGCGGCACCATGCAGAAGATCGCCGACAAGGAGGAATGGGCCATGCCGGCAACGATCGACGACCCGGCCATCCTCGACGAGATCACCGCCGCGCTGAACCGCCGCGGCATCGGCCTGTAATGGGCGCCGAAGCCGAGTTGCGTCCGAAGCTCCGGTATGGAACGACCGGCGCCGGACGTGGTATCCACGCGCGGTGTCGTCATGTTGTTTCGGAATCGAGACGCACCCACAGCCATGCGAGATGCCATACGTGACCCTGTTCCAGCGATCGAGAAAGCCCCAGGCCGCGGCACGCCAGCGGCTGGAGATCGATATGCGGGGCGCAGTCGTCTATGCGATCGGCGACGTGCATGGCTGCTACAAGGAACTCCGCGCCCTGGAGCAGAAGATCGTGCTCGATTCGGCGCCCTTCGAAGGGCGCAAGCTCATAATCATGCTTGGCGACTACGTCGATCGTGGACCCCAGTCGGCGCGTGTGCTCGATCATCTGCTGGCGCCACCGCTCCGTGATTTCGAGCGCATCTGCCTTGCCGGCAACCACGAAGTCGTGATGCTGAACTACGTCGACGGGATCATTTCGAGAGAGTCGTGGCTGGCGATAGGCGGCCTGCAAACGCTGTTTTCCTACGGCGTCGACCCGTCGCGCATGGCCGATCTCTATGGGTCAAGCGAGGAGGTCGACAAGCGCATTCGGGAAGTCATTCCAGCCGACCACATTAGCTTCATGCGCGCGCTGCCGGTCATGGTCTGTTCGGCGAAATTCGTGTTCGTCCATGCCGGCATCAGGCCCGGCATCGAGCTGGCCGCGCAGGACGAGGACGACCTGCTGAATATCCGTTCGGACTTCTTCGACGCTGCGCATCTTCTCGACCGCTATGTCGTGCACGGACATACGCCGGTCGACACTCCGAAGCTCGAGGGACGCCGGCTTGGCATAGACACCGGCGCCTTCCAAACCGGCCAGCTGACCGCCCTCAGGATCGTCGACAACCGCGCCAGGTTGATATTTTCCTGAGCGCGATGTCGTCGCTCAGGCGGCTGCCTTGGTGCGCGCTTCCGATTTTTCCAGATAGTAGCTCGAATATTTGTCGAAGAATTTTTCCGAGCCGCCGATCGCGCCATATTTGGCCAGCTTCTTCAGTTCGACCTTGTTCAGCACCGCGCCAATGATCTTCTTGGCGATGTAGGGCTCCGAGCTGAGCATGGATTGCACCATCGCACGCGGCGTGCGTCCCCACTCGGTGACCAGCACGAAGCCGTCGACAAGCGGAGCGAAGGCCTTGGCGTCGACGACAGGCCCGAGCGGCGGCAGATCGACGATGATGTATTCGAAGGTTTCCTTGGCGTTATCGATGAAACGCCGCATGCCGGCTGAAGACAGAAGCTCGCTGGTATGCGAAAACTGGCCGCGCAGGACGGCCGGGATGATAGCCAGCTTGGTCTGCCGGTCGATCTTGCCGACCGACTGCCATGTCTGCCCGCTCACCACAGCTTCCATCAGGCCCTGCTCGGCCTCCATGCCGAGGCTGCGGCTGAGGCCGGGATTGCGCAGGTCGCCGTCGATCAGCAGCGTTTTCGATCCGTTGACGGCAAGCAACCCGGCAAGATTGGCCGCCACCGTCGACTTGCCTTCGCCGGGAAGCACCGAGACCACGCCGATGACCCGGCTGCCCTGGCCCTCCATGACGACGTCGAAGGCGATCTTGGCGTTGCGCAGCGTCTCGGAGAACATCGATGCCGGTGCATCGACGGTTACCCGCATCCGCGCACGTTTTTCGGCTGCCGACAATGTTTTGGAGGGCTGGGATTTGGAGGACTTGGCGGTCTTGGATTCAACGACCTTGACGTCAGGCTGACCGCCATTGCGTTGCTCATCCTTGCCAGCCTTGCCGATGACCGGCAGGTAGCCGAGGAATTTGAGGCCGACACGGTCGCGGACATCC
The DNA here is from genome assembly GCF_040320585.1 of Mesorhizobium sp. M0663. Classification (NCBI taxonomy): domain Bacteria; kingdom Pseudomonadati; phylum Pseudomonadota; class Alphaproteobacteria; order Hyphomicrobiales; family Phyllobacteriaceae; genus Mesorhizobium; species Mesorhizobium sp. M0663. The sequence goes on along the minus strand of NZ_JAMYPX010000004.1, from coordinate 526,550 downwards.
TCGCCGGTCCTGAAGAAGCGTTCCCTGAATTCATTCAGGCCACCAACTCCTGCCCCCAGCATCATGCCAAGCGCCAGGGAAAGCCCCAGCACGATGGCTGTGCGCGGGGTTGCGGCCGACTGCGGCATCGTCGCGTCCGAGATGACCCGGATCTTGCCGACCGGGAAGGATTGCTGCTGGGCGGCCTCCTCATAGCGGTTCAGGAACGTCTGGTAGAGCGTCGACAGCGCCGTCGCCTTTTGGTCCAGCTCACGCAGCTTGACCTGTGACTGGTTGTCGATGGAGCTCTTGCCAGCCGCCAAGGCGACATTTGCGCGGAGCGCGGTTTCGCGCGCCAGAGCGACCTCGTATTCGTTGCGGTAGCTTTCGGTCAGTTGCTTCAACTCGCCGAAAATCTGCGCCGATATGTCGGCCTTCTCCTTGGCGAGCGCGACGGCCTGCGGATGTTGCGGGCCGAAATTGGCTTCGACATCCTGCTGCCGCTTGGATACGGTGAGATAGCGGTTCTTCAGCGTCGTGATGACCGAGCTGCTCGGCTGGTCGTTCGATATCGCAGCGTCCTTGAACGCATTGTCCGAGCCGCTTTCGACGATCGACTTGTACTGCTGATAGCGGGCGCCGGCACGTGCGGTATCGGCCTGCGCGACGATCAGCTGGGTGTTGAGATCGGACAATTGCTTGTCGCTGATCAGCTGGCCGTCATTGACGGCCAATCCGTGTTCGGCCCTGAACTTTTCGACCGCTAGTGCAGCCGACTGGGAGCTCTCACGAAGCTCGGTCAGCCGGCCTTGCAGCCAGACCGCCGCCCGCTCGGTGGCGTCGAAGCTGGCATCGAGCTGATCGGCGAGATAGGCGTCGGCATAGGCCTTGGTGATGGCGGTCGCAAGCGCCGGATCGGTCGCCTGGAAGGAGATGCTGATGACAAAGCTTCGGCCGATCCGCTCGGCGTCGAGTTGGTTCTGCAGTTTGAAGATTGCGTAGTCGCGGGGCGACGACGATGCGGTGATCGCGTCACGCGTCGCAGCATCAAGCTGAGTGACATCGGTTGTGCTAGCGGCGCGCTTGGGGCGGACAGACTGGATGATACCGCGCACAAAGCCAGAAACCTTCGACAGGGCCGATGTCGGAGGGTTCATGAAAGCGTCGTTCTGATCGAGCTTCAGCTTGTCGACGACCACCCCCGCCAGCCTGGCCGACTGCAGAATTTCGATCTGGCTCAGAACGGCGGAGTCGGTCTGCATGCTGACCGACGCCGCCGAAATGTCGTCGACGACCTTGTTCAATCCTTCGTCGATCAGCACGCTGCTCGTCGCCACATAGGTAGGAGGCGTCGTCTGCAAGTAGAGCACGCCAAGAAAGAGACCGATGACGGCGCAGGCGGCAACCACTTTCGCCTGCCGCGCGGCCATGCCAAGCAGGCGCTCGATGTCGATGAAGTCTTCGGCGTTTGCCGCATTTGAAGCCGGCAATGGCGTCCTCTTGTCGACAGGAAAATTGGCATAGTTCATCTTCGGTCCAATTCTAGTTTGCAGGCGCTACCGCCTCGAAGGTCGGGACATAGGGTGCAAACCTTGCGCCGGACAGTGCGCGTTACGCGCGGCGCAACGGCCTGTCCTGCGTCATCAGCCGCACCCACAATGCCTCGAAAAAATGGACATTATGCGGCTTCTTCCCGACGCTGATGCGACCGGACGAATTCCTGCAGCATCTCGAAGATCGGGCCCTTCATGTCCTCCCGCGCCAGCGCGAAAGCGACATTGGCCTGAATGAAGCCCTCCTTCGAACCGCAGTCGAACATGCGGCCGTCGAAAGGCTGGGCGAAGAAGGCCTGGGTCTGTGCGAGACGCACCATTGCGTCGGTCAGTTGTATCTCGTTGCCGGCGCCGCGCTGCTGGCTGGCCAGCAACGAGAATATCTCGGGCTGCAGGATGTAGCGGCCGTTGATGTAGAAGTTCGATGGCGCGTTGGCAGGAGCCGGCTTTTCGACCATGGCCGTCACCTCGAAGCCCGTGCCGACATCAGCGCCGCGCCCGACAATGCCGTATTTGCTGGTCTCGGTCGGATCGCAACGCTCGACGGCGATAACGTTTGCGCCAGTCTGCGCATAAAGATCGGCGACCTCGGCGAGACACCCGCGCCCGCCGAAGGACACCATGTCCGGCAAAAGCAATGCGAAGGGCTCGTCACCGATGACTTCGCGCGCGCACCAGACGGCATGGCCGAGGCCTTGCGGCGACTGCTGGCGGATGAAGCTCGTCGCGCCGGCGACGGGAAGCAGGCTTTCAAGCGATTCGAGTTGCGCCTTCTTGCCGCTCTGCTCCAGGGTTCCGATCAGTTCAGGATGCAGGTCGAAATAGTCCTCGATCACCGCCTTGTTGCGGCCGGTGACGAAGACGATGTGCTCGATGCCGGCCTCGAACGCCTCGTCAACCGCATATTGCACGACAGGCCTGTCGACCACCGGCAGCATTTCCTTCGGCATGGACTTGGTCGCCGGCAGGAACCGCGTTCCGAGCCCCGCCACCGGTATGACTGCCTTCCTGACTTTTTTCATTGCATGTTCCTTCTGAGGAGATCGATTTCAACCCTGTCGCAGGCGGCGAAACTGTCTTCATTCACCTGCAGCCCTTCACCTCCCCGCCACCACGGCAAACTGTGCCGCTACCCTTCGCAGCCGGACGGCGATCGGCATGCTCATATGCCGAACCGCCGCCGGATCGCTGAGCGCCGTCCATATCGCCTTGAGCGGGGACCGCGCCTTGATGTGCTGGACCAGCGACAGGAATGATGCCGCCCGGCGCAGGCTGCGAGCGCGCCTGGCGAACGCCGCCTCGGCCGCAGCATCCATGGAATGGGTCGCGGCGAAGGTGGCATCGGCCCTGCGCATCGCCTCGACGTGATGAAGTTCGAGCACCCGGGAGATGGAGCCGGTGCGAATGTGGTAGATATAGCCCGTCGTCGGCTCGACCACGCATTTGCCCCCCTTGGCCAGAGCACTGGCCAGGAGGATATAGTCTTCGCCAATGATCAGGCTTTCATCGTAATGCAGCCCGTTCTCGTTCAGGAACCGGCGCTGGAAGATCGGCTTGAGGTAGCCGAGATTGAACCTCGATTCGAAGAGGACATTGCCGCCGATGAAATCCGCCAGCGAGATTTCACCGAGGCCTTCCAGATAGTCGGCCGGGAACATCGTCTCTTCGGCAACGCCATCCTCGCGAACGACCTGCAGATTATCGACCGCGATCTCGGCGCCCGCTTTCTCCGCGCGTTCGATCATGGTGCAGATTCGCCCGGGATAGACCGCGTCGTCCGAATCTAGGACCGCGACCCACCTGCCGCGGGCAAGCTCAAGGCCGGCATTCCTGGCGCCGCCGGGGCCACGGTTTTGCTCAAGCGCGACAACGCGTACGATGTCTTCGGGGTAGGATCTCGCCAGGTCGAGCGTCCGGTCGCGCGACTTGTCGTCGACGACGATGACCTCGACGCTGATATTGCGCTGGGCGACGGCACTGGCAATCGCCCGATCGATGGTCGCCTCGGCATTGTAGGCGGCAATCACGAAGCTCACGTCAGGCTGCACGCTTGCCCCCTTGCTGCGGCGAAGACAGGCCGTATTGGCGGATTTCACGAACCCCGACGAGGCCGCTGACGACGCCGACATGCATAATGCCGCGAAGCAGGCTGCGGTTCCGGCGTACGGGGTCGATGGCGACCGGAATTGCCGACAGGAAACTGTAGGCGGCCTTTGCCGCGGCAATGCCGACCTGCTTGAGCCGGGCAAGGCCGTGTGCGTTGCGCCCCAGAAGATGACCGTGCGTCTGCCCAACGCGGAACCGGCGGCGGCCGAGCCAGTCGAATGCCGCCCTGGCAGGTGGCACCGCTTCGTCGACCCAAGCCTCCGGCGAAAAGGCGATGCGGCCGCCGGCCTTGACCATCTGGTCGAAGAATTCCGTATCTTCGCCGCCGGTCTGGCCACGTGCCAGGCTGAAGCGCCGGCCGCGCAGGCTCTCAGCGCCAATCCTGAGCAGGACGTTGCAGGTGTAGCCGGTGCGGATTTCGCCGCTCACCCAGACCGGCAAGGTCGAGTGGAAATCGCCTTTGCGCATCCAGGCGGGCGCATCCGGCAGGTAACGGGCTTGCACCGGCCCAAGCACCGTCGCAGCACCTGTTGCTTCCGCCGTCGCCACCAGTTCGGCAAGCCAGCCAGCGGTGGCCGTCTCGTCGTCGTCGATAAAGGCGACGAAATCCGCCGCACTGGTATCGAGGCAAGCGTTGCGCGCGATCGAGATGTTGCGGGCCGGGGCGTGCCGGTAGGTCACCGGCAGCTTCAACTCCCCCGCCAGCTTGGCGACCAGCGTTTCGGCCGTCGGCGTATCGTCGTTGTCGGCGATGACGATACCGACGTCGAACCCCGCGGGCATGTCCATGGCCGCTATGGAGCGAAGCGTGTCGGCAAGCTCCGGCCGGCGGAATGTGCAGACGCAGATATCGATGCTTCGATTTTTCCTGACCGGGTCCATCACGCTACCCCGCGCTGCGGTCGCGGTGCGAGCAGTTGCAGCCAGAAACCGACCGACCAGCCGAAATGCATGACCATTGCCGAGACCCCGGCAAGCGCAATGTCGGCTTTGCGCTGGCTGACGGCGGTCCAAAAGCCGTAGCCGAGGCAGACCGACGCCCATAGCAAAAGCGGCACGGCCGCCAGCCAGTGGACGAAGGAAAAGGCGGCGAGAAGAACCACGGGGAACACTAGAAGCGGCACCATCTGCCGGATCTTCGGGATCATGCGGTGCTTGAGAACGTTCTTCGCCCGGCCACGGCCATAGCCGAGATATTGAAAATAGAGGCCCTTCAGCGAGGAGCGCGGGTAGTAGACCATTTGCGTCTTGCCGGTCATCCAGATGCGGTAGCCGGCCTGGCGGAGCCGATAGTCGAGTTCGGCATCCTCATTGTGGCTGAAGGTTTCGTCATAGCCGCCGACCGCGGTGAAGGCCGATATCCGTATCAGTGCGTGGTGGCCATGATCGACCCATTCCCCCGCCGAAAGATGCCGGTGCTTGGAGCCGCCGGTGCCGAGCCTGGAGTTCTGCGCCGCTGCCGCTGCTTTCTGAACCATGCCGCTGCCGCTGGTCAGCATTGAGACGACGACCGAATCCGCACCGGTGGCTTGCGCTTCTTCGACCAGCCGGTCGCAATAATCCGCTGGATAGCCGCCATGCGCGTCGATGCGAATGAGATAGTCGACGCCTTCCCCGAACCTGGCGACGGCGAGATTGATTGCCGCGCTCTGCAAGCGCTTTTCATTGTGCAGCAGGATCACCCGCTGATCTTTTGCGGCGATGTCCGCGACGATCGTCCTGGTGCCGTCCGTGCTGCCGCCATCGGCAACGATGATCACGGCGCCCAGCCTCTCGGCCGCAGGGCGGAGCTCTCGAAGCAACGCGCCGATATGGGCCGCTTCGTTCAGGCACGGAACCACGATCATGCAGGATGGAATTTCGGTTTGCGTCATCGGCAGTCCTTCTATGCCAATGCTTCGGCAGCATATGGACCGGGAGCCGCAGTCAGCCCGCGGAGCTTTTCGACGAGCGCCCGGCAATCGGCGCGGTCGTAGCTCCAGATGCGCGGATTGCGGGCGAGAACACGCGCCCTCAATGTCTCGAACCGATGCTGCTCCATCGTGCCGACGGCGGCTTCGAGCGCCTCGGGCGTGGCTTCTGGCAAAAGAACCCCTATGCCTTGCCGGTCGAGGAACCGGCCGGTTTCGGTGGCTTCCATCGAAATCGGCACGGCTCCGAAGCGGCAGCCCTCATAGAGCCGATTGGGCAGCAGCCATTCGGAGTTCAGGCCCTGCTCAAAAAAGTCGATGGCCCAGGAAAAGTGGACCTCGCGATAGATCGCCGCCATATCCTCGGGATTGCGGTAGGGCCCGCCAAACGAGAGCCAGGGTTCCGATTCGACGAAACCGTGGAAATCGGGAAATTCGGACAGCGCCGGGCGGCCCCTGAGGACGATTTCAAAGCGGCCGTCGAGGCGGCGCGAAAATTCGGCCAGAAGCTCCAGGGAGCGACGGCAGCGAAGCGCCCCGAACCAGCCGATCCGCCAAGGCGGCGCAACGGGGTTCTCCGGCGCCGCGCGGTCATCCAGCGAGGCCGCGGCTGGCTCGAAATACTTGTTTTCGAGCAGTTCGACCGGGGCGGCAATCTGTCCGAACGGCTTGAAATAGTTGGCGATGAAGGCCGGAGAGCTGGTCACCAGAAGCTTCACATCCCTGGCCAGGAAGCGTTCTGCGCCGCGCATCGCCCAGCCCAGCGGATCGTCGCGAAGCAGCAGGCGATGGATATCCAGGCACTCGTAGACGATCGGCACCGTTGCCTGGAAAGCCGACCTGGCGCGGCGGGCAAGCGCCAGCATTTCCAGATTGCGCGCGATAATGAGGTCGGGCCGTGGCATTGAGCCCAGCTTCGAGCCGGTCGAGACGACTGCCTTCATGATCGCGGCCAGACGTTGGGCGAATCGGCCATCACGAGTCGGGCCGAGATCGATCGGCTGCAAGCCCTCGACATCAGCAACTGCGCTTGCCGTACGACGAAAGCCCGCCAGCGTAACCTGGGCGCCGCCTGCCTTGAGCATTATGATCCGCCGGCGCACTGCCGGGTCGGAGACGTCGTGTACCAAGTACAAGACATGCAGCATGAAAACTCGACCGCTGTTGGCCCGCCCGCGACAATGCTAGTACAGCTCTTGCTGCATCGCAACATTTTTGGTTGCAGCGTAGCAAAGATCCCCGTTTTTTGTTGCACTGCAAAATCGATGGGTTAATCTCGCTCTGCTTGGGCCACATGGACCGCGCGTTGGCCTGCCATCGGGCTGCGCGCCAATAATCACGACGCGAGGACCATCCTTGGCGTGCAGCATTTTCGGCCAACCCGCCTGCAATCCGCCCCTTCGCACCCGTCGATGGAAGCACGGGACTACTCACGAAATGAGGTCATTCCATGAAGATCGCGGTTGAAAACACCGTCTGCCTGAATACCGGGGATGCAGCGATTCTCCTGGCGATCCGCCATGTTTTCAAGACGATCGTGCAAGACGATATCCAGTTCTACGTCTTCGACAGCCAGCCGGAGGTGGCGGCGAGGCTCTACACGAAGAAAGAGTATCCTGATCTCGAATTCCACAAGCTGCTGTCGGAATCGCTGTTCCGCTACAAATACGGCAGCGGGCTGAAGAACCTGTTCAAGCCGATCTACAATCGGCTCGTCCTCAATGCCCTGCGGCGGTTCGGCATCCGCGGCGTTCTCGGGCGTTTGTTCAGCTCAAGCAATCGCCGTGGTCTCGAGATCTACAAAGACGCCGACCTCGTGGTCACGACAGGCGGAACCTATCTTGTCGAGACTTACAATCTGGAACGGCGACTCAATCAATTCCGGATCGACGCGATTTTGGGCAAGGACCCCGTCTTCTTCACGCAATCGCTCGGCCCGTTCAACAAAAGTTACAATCGCCAGGAGTTGAGCCCAATCTTCGATCGGAGCCCGCTCATCCTGCTGCGCGACGAACGTTCGCGAGGCCACATTGTGGACATGGTGAAAGACCCCGGCAAATGCCACGTCGTGGCCGACGCCGTCTTTGCCCTGGCCGACACCGACAGGATCGGAAAAATTCTGGCCTCCGGCCAGTCGGCGACCGTCACCGGCCGCGTCGCCATTTCCGTCCGTCACTGGAACTATGTCAGCGACGGCGAGGGCGGCATGCGCCGCTACATCGACTCGATCCGCGCGATCGCGACCATCCTGGTCAGGGACCACGCCAAGGAGGTCACCTTCGTCTCCACCTGCCAGGGCGTGCCGGAATACGCCCATGATGATTCCAAGACGGCGCGGGCTATCGTTGCCGAACTCGATTCGGAGATCGCCAAGCATGTCAGCGTGGACGCTTCGTTCCACACGCCGGAGCAACTGATGGCACTGGTGAAAGGCTTCGACTTCGTTGTCGCAACGCGCATGCACATGATGATCATGTCGCTCTGCGTCGGCACGCCGGTGCTGCCGATCGCCTATGAATTCAAGACCAAGGAACTTGCCAAGCGGATCGGCGTCGCCGACCTGCTGCTCGACATCGACACGGTGACGCCCGAGGAAGCGAGCGAGAAGCTCGGCAGACTTACCGCCAATCTCGACCTCTATCGCAGGACGAGCCTTCAGGCAGTGCTTGAGGAGCATGCGTCGGCGATGTCGGCAGGTGAGCTTTTGAGGCCGGTGATTGCCGGCCTAGCGGGCGTTGCGCATGGCGCTGGAAAGCGTGGTGAACAGGGCGCTGCGCGACTGGCGAAGGGCAAGCATGAGGACCAGGCCGATCGAATAATTGAGGGCAACCGCCAGGACCACCGCGAGCAGGTCTGACTGGCCGGTCAGCGATGCCGGCAACTCGCGGTACACGGACCAGGCAAGCAGCGATGACGCGATGAAAAGCCCCTGCATGACCAGGAAGTCGGCTGCGGTCACCGGGCCGACCCGGTGGACAAGAACGGCAAGCACCGGGACGCGCAGCACATAGCCGCTGATCGCGTAGGCCGCCGCGACACCGACGGCGCCCCAGTGCAGGCCGATGATGAAGGCGGCGACCGTCGTCAGCGACGAGTAGATGCCCCAGTGGAACATGGTCTTGGTCTTGCCCTGGCAGATGAAGATCCAGCCGGTGGTGCTCGAGACGGACTGGATCAGGCTGGCGATGCCCAGCCAGGCGAAGATCGGCGCCACCGCTGTCCAGCGCTCGCCGAAGAGAAGCCCGACGACCTGGTCCGACGTCAGCGTCAGCGCCGCGATGCCGGGCATAGTGATGGCCGCCAGCATCCAATTGGTTCGCACATAGATGTCGCGAAACCGCGCCTTGTCCTCATGGATGCGGCTCAGCAGCGGCACCATCACGCGTGTCAGCGGCTGGTTGATGTTCTGCAGCGGAAACAGCAGGAGCTTGTAGGCGCGGTCATAATAGCCGAGCTCGATCGCGCCCGAATATTTTCCGATCAGGATGTTGTCGAGATTGCGCGAGAAGAAGTTGGCCAGATTGAAGCCGGTCAGATTGGCGCCGAAGGACAATATGTCGGTATCGACCTTCAGGTCCGGCCGCGACGGCGTCCAGCGCGCCACCTGCCATGCCGCGGCCAGCGCGACAACAGCCGATACCGCAGGGCCAATGACCAGCGACCAGTAGCCCAGCCCCGCATAGGCGGCGATTGCGGTAGTCGCAAGTCCGGCAGCAGCGGTTATCACGTCGTTCAGCGCGAGCTGGCCAAAGCGCAAGTGACGGTTCATCAGCGCCAGCGGCACCGCCGCGAGGCTGCCAAGCAGCAGCGGCAAGGCAGAGCCGATGGTGATCCCCACCATGCGTTGATCGGCATAGAAAGCAGCGATGGCGGGCGCCAGGCATGCAACCACCACGGCACTGCCCATCCCCACCAGCGCACTGATCCAGAATACCTGGTTGAGCTGCTCGGTGCTGATATCCTTGCGCTGGACCACAGCCTGTTGCAGGCCAAGATTTTGAAGCAGCCCGACAAAGGCCACGATCGGCCCGACGGAAGCCACCAAGCCGAAATCCTCGGGCACGAGCAGACGGGCAAGCACGATGACCGAGAGAAACTGGATCGCCATCTTGAAGCCTTGCGCGCCGATCGTCACCATGCCGCCGCGCAGGGCGACGCGACCGAACTGGGGGGGCGGGTTGGCGTTCATGCCGGCTGCCTGGCTTCGGCCAGTTGAGCAACGATCTGCGCAAAACGTTCGTTGAGTACGTCCGCGTTGAAATCCTGCTCGATCTTGCGGCGCGCCGCACGTGCGATGCGCTCGCATTTGTCCGGGTTCTCGGCCACCCAGACAAGCTTGCGGGCCAACTCGGCAACGTCTCGCTCCGGTGCGAGGAAGCCTGTCTCCTGATCCTCGATCAGTTCGGGAATGCCCGAGTGATAGGTGCTGACGACGATCAGCCCGGCGGCCATAGCCTCCATCAGCGCCACCGGAATACCCTCGAGATCGCCGTCTCGCGCGGCAACGCTAGGCAGCAGGAATACGTGGGCATTGCGCAGGCGCTGCTTGACCTCGGCGTGCGGACGCGGCCCGAGGAAAGTCACCCGGTCGGCAACGCCGAGATTTGCGGCGAGCTTCTTCAACTCTTCCAGCAATTCGCCGCCGCCAATCACCGAATAGACCCAGTCGCGCCGCGGCAGGCTGGCGAGCGCCCGAAGGGCGAATTCGATGCCCTTCTTTTCGGTCAGCCGGCAGACCGAGATGAAGGACAGCGTGTCCCGGTCCCAGGAACGCCAATGGTAGCCGATCTCACCGGGCCGCACGCCCATATGGTGAACCATGACTTGCGCCGGGGGTGCGCCGACGCCGATCAGGGCGTCGCGGAAAAACGCGTTCACCGGGAGCTGGAGAACGCCCTTGTCGAAGACAACCTTGTAGCGCGTGAGCGTGTTGTCATGCAGCGGTTCGCCGACATCGCGGCCGTGGAATATGGTCACCAGCGGAGCGGAAATCCGCCCTCGTTTCATGGCGCGGGCGACGCGCATGCCGTTATTGCCGAAATGCGCGACGATCACATCGGCGTTCTGCAATTTGCGCGCAAAAGCGATGTCGACAGCGGTCGAGAGCTTATCCCAGAACCTGCCCGACCATCTCCTGAGCGTCGGGCGAAAGCGCCCCAGCCCGCCCCACCAGCAGACGACCTTGCCAGGGAGAGCCTGCCAGCGGCGATCGTCGATGTTGCTGTCCTTGCCGAAGGACGTCTCGTTGCAGACGACGCCGACTTGCATGCCGCGCTCGAGGCACCCTTCTATCTGGTCGAGGACGAAGGTCTCCGACAAAGAGGGGAACTTATCAACTACGAAGCAAATCTTCATCGGATGGACGATCTTTCGAGGCCGGTCGGCGATCTGCTCGCGCGGATGAGGGCTGACGCCCGTCGCCACCGTGCGAGGCGCCTCAAGCGTCTGGTGTTGTGCGTGTCTTTGTCCCAAGGCAGCTCCCACCCCGGTCAGGCGCGAGAGCCGGCTTTTGGGCAACGTGCATGGTTTTGGACGAAATGCATCAGGCGGCACGCTCCAGCGCGCCTTGCCTGGCGCGGTCGAGAACGCCGAGAAAAGTCGCGAACTGGCCGTCGGGGTTCATTTGCGGCCGCTCCGAAAACAGCTGCGCCGCCGCCGACAGCCGATCGTACTCGGCCTTGTCGCTCCATAGTCGCCTGACCGCGGCGACCCAGTCGTCGAGCGGTGCGTCATAGTCGAGCACCACGCCGCCGGCGCCAATCGCTTCCGGCAGGCCGCCGCGACGGGACCCGACGACTGGAATGCCGCTGCAATGGGCCTCGGATGCCACCCGCCCCCAAGCCTCTTCCCATTTGCTGGGCGCCAGCAGAATCTTGGTGCGGCCATAGACGGTCTTCATGTCGCTGGTGCGGCTTTCCAGCCTGACGTTGCGCAGCGGGGCGATGATCTGTTCGATCTGCGCCCGATGGTCGTCGTCGAGCTTCCAGCTTTCGACGAAGAGGAACGGAATTTCTGGGCATTGGCCGGCGATGCGCACGGCGAGTTCGAACCCTTTTTCATTGTAAGGATTGATCAGCGTGACGAACTCACCGGTGGTCGGCGTGCTGTAGAGCCCGGGATTGATGGTCGGCGGGATCACGGTCGAATCGATGCCGAACCTTTCCTTATAGGTGCGCGCAGTGAATTCGGAGTTGGCGATATAAAGCGCCGAATGCAATTCGCGCAGGTCGCCGGCCAGTTCGTGGAATTCGACGTTTCGCAGATAGACCACCAGCGGCACGCCGAGCGCCTGCAGCGCCTTTCCGATCGGCACCGATTTGTGGCACTGCACGACGGCGACATCGGGATCGAGCCGTTCGACCGCGAAGCGCGCCGCCTCCCAGGGAAACCATGCCCGCACGACCGGATAGCCGGGATAGCTGTCGATGACCGCTCGCTGACGAAGCAGCTTCATCTTGGCGCGCGCCTTGAAGCCGAACATGCCGTCACCGAACAGCGCCGCCAGAACCGAGGCGTCATGACCGTGCTCGCGCAGCTGCTCGACCAGATGATGCGTGCTCGACTGAACGCCACCGCTGAACTGCGGCGTGTAGCCGTTGCCGCCTGCAAACAGAACTTTCATGGACCTGGCTCCTTGCTGGACCGCCCTATCGTCACGCCGCCATTCTGCCGATGCTGTGGTATTCGATGCCGTGGCGGGCGATGACCTTGGGGTCGTAGAGATTGCGTCCGTCGAAGATGACGGGCGTGGTCAGCGCGTTCTTCAGCGCATCGAAAGACGGCGCGCTGAAGCTTTTCCACTCGGTCACGATCAAGAGCGCATCGGCGCCTCGCAGCGCGGCCTCCTTGGTGCCGCACAGTTGCAGGTCGTCGCGCAGCCCGTAGATCGCCTGGCATTCCTGCATCGCCTCCGGATCATAGGCCTGCACATTGGCACCAGCGGCCCAGAGCGCTTCCATCAGCGTGCGGGCCGGGGCCTCGCGCATGTCGTCGGTATTGGGTTTGAAGGCCAAGCCCCACAGCGCAAATGTCTTGCCTTTGAGATTGCCCTTGAAATAGCGGTCCACCTTCTCGAACAGGACCGACTTCTGCTGGTTGTTGCGCTCCTCGACGGCACGCAGCAGCTTGGCGTCGAACTTGACGGCCTCGGCAGTCTTGATCAGGGCACGCACATCCTTCGGGAAGCACGAGCCGCCATAGCCGAGGCCCGGATAGATGAAGTGGTAGCCGATCCGCGGGTCGCTGCCGATGCCCTTGCGGACCTCCTCGATGTCGGCGCCCAGTTGCTCGGCCAGGTTGGCCATTTCATTCATGAAGCTGATCTTGGTCGCCAGCATGCAATTGGCCGCGTATTTGGTGAACTCGGCACTGCGCACATCCATCACGATCATCTTTTCGTGGTTGCGGTTGAACGGCGCGTAGAGCTCGCGCATCACCGCCTCGGTGTCCTCGTTGCTGGTGCCGACGATGATCCGGTCGGGCTTCATGCAGTCGCTCACAGCGGACCCTTCCTTGAGGAATTCCGGATTGGAGGCGACGTCGAAAGCCAGATCCTCGCGCCCGCGCGCCTTCAGCGTTGCGGCGATCCTGGCCTTTATCCTTTCGCAGGTGCCGACGGGCACGGTCGACTTGCCGACGACGATCTTGGGCTCGTCCATCTCACGACCGATGGCCTCGGCGACGGCCAGCACATATTTGAGGTCGGCCGAACCATCCTCGCCCGGCGGCGTGCCGACGGCGATCATCTGGATCTGGCCATGCTTGATCGCCGCGGCGGCGTCGGTGGTGAACTTGATGCGGCCGGCGGCATGGTTCTCCTTGACCATGCTTTCGAGCCCAGGCTCGAAGATCGGGACATGACCCTGGTTGAGCCGCTCGACCTTTTTTGCATCGATGTCGACGCAGACCACCTGATGGCCGACTTCGGCAAGCACCGCCGCCTGTACAAGACCGACATAGCCGATTCCAAAGACAGTCAAATTCATTCGGTTTCATTCCTGTTCAAGGTTTCGGGCCTGTTCGAGCTTCGGTTTTCCGACCACCTTCGGCCCGGCCGGTTCAGATGCGCTTCTAGTTTGTGTTGCATGCCAGCGATTCGGGGAATTGGCAGGGCTGGCCAAGTGCGGTGAATGCAACGCGATCCACCTGCATGGTGAGCTTGCGGCCGGGATCGGAGAACGGCCCCATCCAGCCCTTCATTGTATCGCTGCCCCAAAGGCTGAAATAGATCCTTTGCGAATGGGTGGGCAGCTTCGCCGGATCGGTGATCTCGTGGACAAGCTTGCCGTTGACGTACCAGCGCAGCCGGTCCTTTTCCCAGACGAAGGCGTAGTCGTTGAAGGCCTTGTCGGTGCCGCCAGCGACGTCGACCAGTTTCTCGTTCTTGCCTTTGCCGGCTATGTAGGCGTTGACCTGAACCTTGGACGTGTCCTTGGTCAGCACCTCGAAGTCGATTTCATCATGCGGCTGCTTGTCGGCATCGCCGACGAAGCTGAAGAATGCCGCGTTGACGCCGGAACCCGTGTCGGTCTTCATCCGCGCCTCGTAAGTGCCGTAGCCGAAGCGCTGCTTGGTCTGGATCTCGGCGCAGGCGAATTCGCGATCCTTCAGCTTGCGCTTCTCGAAACCGAGCGTCAGCATGCCGTCGGAAAGCCCGATCAGGCTTTTGGACCAGGTGCAGTTCTGATGCTTGCCGTTCGTCCAGCCGTCGGAAATGTACCAGCGCGCGCGACTGAGGCTGGTGAAATCATCGACAAAGGACGGCGCGGTTGGGAGATCCTGGGCGCGCACGGGGACCAGGCCCGCAACCATGCTGCCGAGAACGACCAGCAGAAACGCGCCGTCTGAACGGAGCCGCCGCAGCTTGCCTGGGATCGGGCGCGTGAACGGGGTGCCTCGGGTTGCCGGGGCGGGCGTGCTTTTAGGATCTGCGTTCATATCAAACTCACCTTGTGCTGTGCGCCCCCAAAGCGATCGTTCGAACCGTGACGAAACAACCTGATCTTGACCTCTGTCGCTCCCAAGCTCCGTGTTGTGCCTAAAACCATTGCGCCGACTCGGGGTGTTCGCTCAGCCTGTGCCGGAATCGGCGGGCTTCACAAAATCGGTCCTTATGTCGGGGCCGTTCTGCCGATTCTCATCGAAGATTTCATCCAGCGAATGACGGAGATCCTTCATCATCTGCTTCTGGCGCGAGAGCGCCGCGATGCGTCGCTCGCAATTCAGGATCGACCTGGTCAGTTCGCCGACTTCGGAGGACTTGCGGGAGGAGACCGCTCCGTTCTCCATGGCCTCGACCAGGAAGGCGGCATTGGTAGCCGTTGTCCTGTAGCGGTTCTCAAGCCCGTTCTTCTCTGCCTCGACCTCGGCCGAGATCTGGTCCAGCAGCTTTGCCAAGCGATCGAGGCGCGAGGTGTCGGTCTGCGTGTCGCGCGCCGGATCTCTCGATCGGAAGCGAAAGATCGAGGCCATGCAGTCAGCGCCCCATCATCGTCGAGCTGGTGACCGGCCTTGGCGCCCGTCCGCGTTCAAAAGACATTTCTTGCATCGTCCAGCTCCTCTGACAGGGGGATATCTTGGGCCAGTTCGGTTGGCCGTCCAAAATTGCTGCACCGCAACATAGATTGCCATTCCCTGCGCGGATAGGCAACCACCTAGATCGTAAACTCATGAATCTCGTTGAAACCGTCCGAGCCGACCGAAGGGTAAGGGAGTAGCTACCGCCGTCGCACGTTGACGGGCCTAGCTTTCGCTGGCCGTGCTGGTTCCGGCCATGAGGAAGCGCAGCGGCGGCACATGCTGACGCTTCGCGGCGAGGCCGGCGCGGCGAAACAGCGCATCCAGCTTATCGGAGGCGACGCCGCGGACGACGGCTGTGAGGTTGGACGAGCCGGCCAAGGCGTAGGCCGCGGCCGGCGCCAGCCCGCGCTCAGCCTTCACGTCTAAAAACTTCCGCAACCGGTATTTGTCGCGGATGTGCCGCTCGTGCCTTCTCAGCGCAGCCTTCGATGCCTCCGGCAAACTGTCGATCGCAAGCAGTGCCAGGTCGGCATCGGCCAGATGCTTCAGGTCCTGGGTCTTGTGCCGTCCGCTCAGCGAATCGGCGCGCACGATCGCGCCGTAGCCACAGGATTTGATGACCTTGAAGCGCGCGCCATGGGCAACCGCGCGCGCATAGAGTTCATAGTCTTCACCCAGGCGCAGCTTCTCGTCGTAGCGCAGCCCATGCCGATCGAGAAAGGCGCGGCTGATCACTGGCTTGAGGAAGCCCAGTTCCCCGCGTTGCACACGGCGCCTGGAGATGTTGGCGTCGATGAAACCCTCGAAATCGAGGAATTCCGGCTCGGGCGAGAACGGTGGAGCAACGATTTTCGAAACGTCGGTTGCCGCGTCATCCCTGACAAGCATGATATTGTCTGCGGCGAAATCCCAATCGGTGCTGGCGAACAGTCTGTGAAACCTGCCTTCGAAAAAGAAATCATCAGCGTCCAGAATGCTGATGAACGGCGACCTGGAACCGGCTATCGCGGCGTTGCGTGCAAAGGATGGGCCGCGATTGACGTCGAAGCGGATGACGGAAAGGCGGCCCGTGCCGTCGCCGGCCGCGTGGGCGACTTTCGCGGTATCGTCGGTGGACGCGTCGTCGACGACGACAACTTCCGCAACCTCAGGCTCGCGTAATGCCGATGCAATGGCAGCCGGGATTGTCCGCGCCGCATTGCGGGCGGCGATGATCACGCAGACCTGGAATGATGTCATGGACATGCCTCTCGATTGCAGAAGTCGTTGCGGATTTCCTCGCCCCGTCCGCTCAATGCCCCACCGCCCATTCTGAAATGCATCGGCCCAAACGCCTATGCTGCAAGTGCGAAGCAAGCATCGCCAAAATCATCGGCGCCGTCCAGTTTTTCATTTTGCTGGGTGTCATGGCCCGGTTGGGCAGGCGGCGAGCCTCAATCGGGATGGCTCCAGAAATGCGCCGCTTTGGCAGAGCCGTTCCTACACGCTCTATAGAGCGCTCGACTGGCAGAAACCAGTTGCTGATCCTCGCCGACCGGACGGCGGCGGGGCGGAGCGAGCGCGTCGAGGCCCGCAGTGTCAAGGAATTGAAAGAACAGGAATGCCGACTGCCGGTGTTGTTGAGGCGAGCAATTCGTCAGAGGACCGGCGAGCTTAACCACAGGTCATATGGACATCGCAGACCGCGGCCAGGCCCGAAATCAGTGAAGGCCTCTCCTGGCGCTGAGTTTCTCGCCTTCGGCCGCTTCGTTCGAACTCAGCTTTCGTTCAGCGTCGCGAATTTTGTCGGCCGGGGTCGGGGCATTTCTGGCGACCATGGCAAAGACCAGCAGAAAATAACCCAGTTGGATGACTATGGCACAGCCGATGACGCGAAACAGCGTCGTACCGAGCGAGGCGCCGCCCAAATAGGACCAGACGATCACGATCGCCAGCGCAAAACACATTCCGATAATGAACTTTGGCAGTGACATACCCGATAGCCCATCAACCGGCTCGGGAAAAAATGTCGACAAGCCCACCCCGAGCACCTCCCTTAAACTCTGCGAGCTTATTTAGGTTGCCCGCGTCTGGCCGGTTGCTTCCGGCCTAGCCCAATCTGTCCATAGTCCGACAGAAACAATTTACAACTCTATTGAGCCGCGCAATAGGCGGCAAGGGCAGCTGCGGAATAAATTTTAAACGAATCCTCGGGATCGACTCTGCCATGGTGCAACGCACACGTCGGCATCACCACTGATTGCCGGATATCGACTCGCTCCAGTATGATTCATAATATTGAATAGTATTTTATCATAACATCAGTCATTATCTTGAAATTCTAAATGACGGCAAAGCTCCA
Organism: Mesorhizobium sp. M0663; assembly: GCF_040320585.1. Classification (NCBI taxonomy): domain Bacteria; kingdom Pseudomonadati; phylum Pseudomonadota; class Alphaproteobacteria; order Hyphomicrobiales; family Phyllobacteriaceae; genus Mesorhizobium; species Mesorhizobium sp. M0663. The sequence goes on along the minus strand of NZ_JAMYPX010000004.1, from coordinate 509,142 downwards.
CAGGAGGGTATAAAGAGCGATTCGCCTAAAATCAGCCCAAAAATTGGACTAGCTTTTCCAAAATTGCCCATAATCTGTCTCTTTTGCGACATAAATGGGAAATTTTGTGCAGGACGAGTTTATTATTTAGTCAGTTCATGACGCGACTATTACAGCCGTCTGAGAAATTGTGTGTTGCGCTGCAACATTTTTTTGGTATCGTGCGGTAAACCATCCGTTCAACGTATGGAGTTTACGCATGAGGGACGTAGCCAAGCCGGCCGATGCGGATTTTTCGCAGGCCGGCGTCGATTTTCCGCCACCGATTGGCGGCCTGCTCAAACGCAGCTTCGATATTGTCGGTTCGCTGATCGGCCTGGTCGCTCTCAGCCCGCTGTTCGTAATGATAGCGCTGCTTGTCAGGTTTTCCGATGGCGGGCCGATTTTCTATGGTCACAGCCGAATCGGCCGCGGAGGACGGATTTTTCCGTGCCTCAAGTTCCGCACCATGGTTCCAGACGGCGAGCGGGTGCTTGCTGCCTATCTCGCCGCGAATCCGGAGGCCAACGCCGAATGGATAGCGACCCGCAAGTTGAAGAACGACCCGCGGATCACGCGCGTCGGAGCGGTGCTGAGGAAGCTCAGCCTCGATGAGTTGCCGCAGATCATCAACATCCTGCAGGGGGATATGAGCCTGGTCGGGCCTCGTCCCGTGGTGCGCGATGAGCTGGAGATATATGGCAATTCGGCCGTCTATTACCTGAAATCGCGCCCCGGCCTCACCGGGCTTTGGCAGGTCAGCGGACGCAACGATGTTTCGTATGACAGCCGCGTCGCATTCGACAGGCACTATGTCGAGAACTGGTCGATGTTCGAAGACATTCGCATCATCATCAAGACCGTACCTGCGGTCTGGATGTCGCGAGGCTGCTACTGACGGCCGCTTGCTGGCCGTGCATCGAGGAGCGACTGTCCAGAATTCGGGCCCAGAACTCAGGCCCCTAACTCAGGCATCGGCAGCTCATCGGGCGGGGCAAACCAGATCGGAAACGCTCAGTTGAAAGCAGATATAATCGATATCTTTTGCACCGGCATTCTCTCCAGACGCATGCGGCGAGTACGGCTTTTGACGACTTGCCTTACAATGGCGACCGGCCTGACGCTGTCGCTAGCCCTGCCACAGTTTGCCTTCGCCGACGACTATCGCCTAGGAGCACAGGACAAGCTGACCATCCGCGTGGCGGAATGGCAGACCGTCGAAGGCACGTTCCGTGACTGGTCGGCCATCAATGGAGAATACACGGTCGGCCCCGCTGGAACCTTGTCGGTTCCCTTCGTCGGCGAGATGCCCGCATCCGGCAAGACGACTTCGGAGATCGCGGCATCGCTCGGTGAGGCGCTGCAGCGCAAGCTCGCTCTGGCCGACAAGCCGGAGGCTTCCGTCGAAATGGCGCAGTACCGGCCATTCTACATCTCTGGCGAGGTGCAATCGCCCGGCCAGTATCCTTGTGTGCCTGGGTTGTCCGTGCTGAAAGCGATGAGCATTGCCGGCGGAGCCCGGCGGAACCCGGAGAGCGGACAGCGCTACGACCGCGACCTGATCAATGCCAAGGGCAATTTCGACGTACTACAAGACCAATTGGTCAGGCTGACCGTCAAGCGCGCCCGCATCGAAGCGGAACTAGCGGACAAGCCGACATTCGCGGTGCCGAAAGAGGTGGCCGACGATCCGAAGCTGCCCAGCATCGTTGCCGATGAGACGGCGATCCTGGCGGCCGACCAGAAGAAACTCAAGCTGCGCTTGCAGGCGCTCGACGATTTGAAGGCACTGCTGCAAAGCGAGATCGATTCGCTGCAGAAAAAGATCGTCAACCAGCAGAAGCAGGTTGATCTGGCGAAGGAGCAGCTCAACGGCATCGGCTCGCTGGCGCAAAAGGGGCTGGTCGTCAACACGCGGGTTTTGAACTCGCAGCAAACCATCGCCGACCTCGAGGGCCAGATCCTGGATTACGAAACGGCGATTCTCACGGCCAAGCAGTCGATCAGCAAGGCCACCCAGGACGCCATCGATCTCGAGAACACCCAGAACTCCAGCCTCGCGACCGACCGGCAACAGACGGAAGCCGATCTCAACGAGGTGACGCTGAAGCTGAATATGGAAAAGGCCTTGATGTCCGAAGCCTTGTCGGGCAGCCCCATGCCGCAATTCTACGGCAACAACGAACCAGCGGCCTTGTCATTTTCCCTGGTGCGGGTGGTCGACGGCAAGACCAGCGAAATCACCGCCGATGAAGACACGCCGGTGCTGCCAGGGGACGTGATCAAGGTCAAACCGGCGCCCATGGCCATCCAGTAGCTTCTTTCCACCGGAGCAAAGCACCAACCCCGCAGGCAGCGGTCTGCGGGGGGTTTTTGCGTTTGGGATCTTATGGGTCAGAAAACAAGGCGGCCTTCGGGCAACGAACCGCCTGGATCCGCCCGCTCTAGCCTCGCACGGCGTCCGGTTCCTCGAGATGGTTCACGGCGCTCCACCGGGAAGGAGCGACGGCCGGCACCCTCACCAGCTTGAAGTAGCTGTAGTACAGCAGGAACGATCCCATGATGTAGGGATTGAGGGTCTCGACCTCGACGAAGGATCGGATGAACAGAAGCACCATGACGCCGGCAAGAATCACGGAGTCGGCTTGCCATGTCCTGAATATCAGCGCCGAGACGTGACCCCAGAGCGTGCGCAGGATGATCAGCGAAAGCAGTGTCGCGCCGACGAAGCCGAGTTCCACCAAGGTCTCGATGTAGGTGTTGTGGAAGTGGAAGCCGCTTCGCGCGGCGATATAGAATTCGTTCCACAGCCGCTCGGCCTCGGAGAAGCCCTGCACCCAATAAGCCGCGTAGCCGACGCCGAGGATGGGCGATTGCTGCGCGGCATTCCAGCCCTGTTGCCAGAGGTAGGTTCGTCCGGTGAGCGTCGAATCCTTGCCGAAAAGGCCAAGGACAAAGTCCATCAGCCCGAGATTCAGCGCAATCACGGTGCAGGCGACCAGCCCGCCCGCACCGATTATGAAAATCACCCGGCGATGGCGGAGCGAAAGCAGCTTGCCGATGGAAAGCAGGGCGACCAGAGCGAGAACCGCCGGGGTCGACGCCATCGAAGTGGCCGAATGCGACACGACCAGCAGATAGCCCGACAGAAGGACGATCGGTACAATCAACAAAAAGCTTATGCGTCCGCGCCTGAGAAAGGCGAGGTAGACAACGCAGAAATAAATGCCGAGCGATGCGACAAAGCCGATCTGGTTCTTGGAGCTGAAAGCGCCGACGAAATTGTATGTCCCGTCGAGAACGTCGTAGGAATAACTTGCGACCTTGAGCGAGTAGAGCAGAACGACGAAAATCCCGATCAGGGCGCCTATGGTCAAGGTCCGGACGCTGACGGTGCGCGCGGCAATGTAGGCGCAGGCGATATGGGAGCAATATTGGACGGCCGTTCTTGCCGTGGTGCCGGGAGCCGCCGACCAGAACACCGAGAAGCAGACATAGGTTGCAAAGGCCAGCGGAAGCCAGGCGCTGGAAGCGTGCCTTAATATCTTGCGGTAGTCGACCAGGATGAGCGGTAGCCAGACCGCATAATAAGCCAGGATCATGGCCTGGCCGAAAATGGTCGAGTAGGAGAACGCCCAGATCGAGACGGCAACGGCAAAGCTGCCATAGACCGTGTTCTTGTCCGGATCGATCAACAGAGATTTTGGAATCTTCATCTCGATAGCGGTTTTCCGTCCTTGCAGCTCAATGCCGATTTCATGGGCCGCTCGTGGGCCGATTCGTCGGATCGATGGGAGCCTCGCCTGCAGGCGCTCGCATTGTGCAGTGCAATATAACCCATCCGGCGCCGCCTGTCACCCGGATGCCAACCGGGCGCGTCGTTCCAGCCGTTCTCTCCATACCGGGCGAGACGATTTGGCCAGAAGGCAGTGCCGTACAATTGACCGGTGCTGGCCCATCATAAGCTGTTCTGAGGTTGCAAGTCCGCGCTTGAACTTGTCCGCCGTTGACTTCACATTCGCCGCCCATTGGGAGGAAGACCACATGCCGATGAGTTTCGCGGGACGATTTGCCGGACGATCTGCTGTTATCACCGGCGGCGCCTCAGGCATCGGCCTGGCCGTCGCGCAAAGGATCACTGACGAAGGCGGGCGTGTTTCGGTCTGGGATCGCGATGCCGCCCAGATCGAGCAGGCCAAGGCCATTGTTCCAGGCCTGCACAGCGTCACGTTAGACGTCGCCGACCCCATAGCGGTCGAAGCCGCCGCCGGAGAGACGATCGAAGCGCTTGGCGCGGTCGATGTCCTTGTCACCAGTGCTGCCATCACCGGGCCGAACATGACGACCTGGGAGTATTCGGTGGAGGATTGGCGCCGGGTCACCGACATCAACATCAACGGCGTCTTCTTCTGCAACAAGGCGCTGGTCCCGCATATGCTCGAACGCAATTACGGCAGGATCATCAACATCGCCTCGATTGCCGGCAAGGAAGGTAACCCGAACGCCTCGGCCTACAGCACCTCCAAGGCGGCGGTGATCGGCATGACCAAATCGCTCGGCAAGGAACTGGCCAAGACCAAAGTAACGGTGAACTGCGTCACGCCGGCGGCCGTGCGCACCGCGATCTTCCAGCAGATGAGCCAGCAACACATCGACTTCATGCTGTCCAAAATACCGATGGCGCGGTTCGGCGAGGTCGAGGAGGTGGCGGCGCTGATTTGCTGGATCGCGTCCGAGGAATGCTCGTTCACGACGGCGGCCGTCTTCGACGTCTCCGGCGGCCGGGCGACCTACTGAGGCGGGGCCGGACGCAAACCGCCCGACCGGATCGCGGCGCCTCAGTCGTGAAGCTCCCGCGAGATCGGCGGGCCGATCGAAAAATCGCTGAATGTCACTTCGAAGCCCTCGCGCTGCGGCGAACAGCACATCATGCCGACATCGACCGTTTTCGACGGCGGGAAATAGGCAAGCCGCACCGGTTTCCAGTGCTTGTCAGATGCGTCGCGATACTGGACGCGGATCGTCTCGGCATGGCGGGTCATGCGGATCCTGACCCCGTCCGGATCGGCCGGAATGCTGGCCAGCGACCAGTCGGAGGCATCGTTGGTGACGACGACGGAAAAATACATCAGCCCGTCGGTGTATTCGATGCCGGCCTTGATCCAGTGCGTCTCGCTCAGGCGGACCATAAGCCCGGCCTGATCGTAAAGCACCTCATAGTGCCCCTTGACCGTGACTTCGGCGCTGAAATCGCCCTCGACCTCACGATAGAGGAAATGGCCATTGTCGCGCCAGAAGCCGTAGAACGTCTCGCGCCAGAAGTCGGTCTCCTCACCGGTCCGTACATGCACCGTATTGTTGCCGAAGGCGTGGTGCGGCGGCGGATTGAGCCAGGTCAGGTCCGTATTCTCAGATGCCATCGACTTGCTCGCTGCCTGGCTGGTCTGCCGCCTTTTCTTAGCCGGCAAACGTGTAAGCGGTCTTCACCGTGGTGTAGAACTCTGCGGCATAGCGGCCCTGCTCGCGCGGGCCGTAGCTCGATCCCTTGCGCCCGCCGAAAGGCACGTGGAAGTCGACGCCGGCCGTCGGCAGATTGACCATGACCATGCCGGCTTCCGAATTGCGCTTGAAGTGCGTGGCATGCTTGAGGCTCGAGGTGCAGATGCCGGACGTCAGCCCGAACGGCGTGTCGTTGGCCACCGCCAGCGCCTCGTCATAATCCTTGACGCGGATGACGTTGGCGACCGGGCCGAAAATCTCCTCGCGCGAGATGCGCATGGCGTTGGTGGTTTCGGTGAACAGCGCAGGCTGCAAATAGAAGCCGCGGGTTTCGCGATCGAGCCGCTCGCCGCCGAAGGCGAGATCGGCACCTTCCTGACGTCCGATGGCGATATAGTCCTCGTCCTGTTTGAGCTGGCTCTGGTCGACAACCGGCCCGATCTGCGTCTTGGCATCGAGAGCGTCGCCGACGATCAGCTTGGCCATGCGGTCCTTGAGCACCTCGACGAAGCGGTCGTGGATGCCGTCCGTCACCACCAGCCGGGACGACGCCGTGCAGCGCTGGCCGGTCGAGAAGTAGGCACCGTTGATGGCGCAGTCGACGGCGACGGCAAGGTCGGCATCGTCGAGCACCACAAGCGGGTTCTTGCCGCCCATTTCGAGCTGGAACTTGCGCATGTGCTCGACGCTGGCGGCGGCGACGCGCTTGCCGGTGCCGACCGAGCCGGTGAAGGTGATGGCGTTGAGGTCAGGACTGTCGAGCATGGCCTGGCCGACCACCGAACCTTTGCCCATCACCAGGTTGAGCACACCCTTGGGCAGCCCGGCGCGGTGCAGGATGTCGACAATGGTCCAGGCGCTCTCCGGAACGAGTTCCGCCGGCTTGAAGACGATGGTGTTGCCGTAGGCCAGCGCCGGAGCGATTTTCCAAGCCGGAATGGCGATCGGGAAATTCCACGGCGTGATGATGCCGACGACGCCGACCGCTTCGCGGGTGATCTCGACGCCGACGCCGGGCCGCACGCTTGGCACCAGCTCGCCCGACAGGCGCAACGCCTCGCCGGCGAAAAAATCGAATATCTGGGCGGCCCGCACAGTCTCGCCGATGCCCTCGACCAGTGTCTTGCCTTCTTCGCGCGCCAACGCCCGGCCTATTTCATCTTTCCGCGCGGTGATCTCGTCCGACGTCTTCCTCAGCACCGCATGGCGTGCCAGCAGGCCCGATCGGGACCATGCCGGAAATGCCGCTTTCGCCGCGGCGATGGCCTGCCGAGCATGCTCCGCGCCCCCCGATGCATATTCGCCGACCACGTCGTCGAGATTGGACGGGTTGATGTTGCGGGAGCCGGCATCGCCTACCCACTCGCCATCGATGAGGTTCTTTCGAAACGGGATCATGTTGCTGTCTTCCTTGTCGTCCTTCGATCGCCGTCTATCTGGACCACCGACCGCCGCACCGCAAGGCCGAAGAAGGCAAACTTCTCCTTCTCGACAGGCATGTGATAGGTGTCGGGGGCGGGAAAAGACGATTCTTGTGTGGTGCGACGCGGATCGCACGGGAGGTAAAGTATCATGTCCGACAGCGCCTTGCCGCTGGTGATCAGCGCACCCGAACCGCGCACGCTCGACCTGATCTTCACGCCGGCTGCGCTGGCGAAATTTCGATCGAAATACCGCATCGTCGAAACATCGCCTGAAGGTGTCGCGGCGCTGCCGGCCGATATCCTTGGCGAGGCGCGCTACATTGTCGGCCAGCCGCCGATCACGCCGGAGACGCTGGAGAAAATGAAGGCGCTGCGCTGCGTCTTCAATGTCGAGAGCAACCTTATCGACAACATGCCGTACGAGGCGCTGTTTTCGCGCGGCATCCATGTCGTCACCACCGGGCTGGTGTTTGCAGAGCCGGTGGCCGAGCTCGGCCTTGCCATGGCGCTCAACCTCGCCCGCGGAATCGTCGACGCCGATCTCGCATTTCGTCAGGGCAAGGAGCTGTGGGGCGGCGACGGCAACCGGACGGCGCGGCTTCTTTCCGGCGCGGATGTCGGCATTATCGGCTTCGGCGATCTTGGCCGTGCGCTCAACCGGCTGCTGTCAGGCTTTCGCACGCGGACAAAAGTCTTCGACCCGTGGCTGCCGCCGTCGATCCTGATCGAAAACGGCGTCGAGCCGGCCTCTCTTGACGACGTTCTGTCGAACAGCGATTTCGTCTTCGTCGTCGCTTCGGTGACCAGCGAAAACCAGGGCTTCCTCGGCGCCGAGGCGTTTGCCAGGATGCGCAAGGGAGCCGCTTTCATCCTGCTCAGCCGAGCCGGCGTGGTCGATTTCCCGGCACTGATGGACGTCGTCCGCAGCGGCCATATCGTCGCCGCCAGCGATGTTTTTCCTGAGGAGCCTCTGGCCCAGGATCACCCGGTCCGTACGTTGCCGGGGTTCCTGCGCTCCGCCCACCGGGCCGGCGCGCTTGACATCGCCTTCAAGCGGATGGGCGACATGGTGCTGGAAGACATGGACCTGATCGACCGCGGCCTGCCGCCGATGCGTTCGAAGCGGGCCGAGCGTGAGACCGTTTCGCGAATGCGTTCGAAGCCGGTCGACAAGAATTAAGCCGCCTGCCGACGGTCGCACATGCTCAGACGGTGAAGGACCAAAACAGGCAGGCCAGTGTCGCTGCGGCGAAGATGACGAAGAACAGGCTTCTCAACAAGATGTTGCGGCGCAGCTCGTTGATGAACAGATGGCATCCGACGACGGCTGCGACAAACAGGAAGCGCCAGTTCAGCAGTGCGGAGAGCACATCGCGCTGACCGAAAGCAAATCTCGCGGCGAGACATCCAACGATGAGCGCAAACAACACGATGACCGTCCAGAAGATCGCATCGGCGGCATGTGTCAGGACGATGCCAGCGAGCCTGATCGGCAGAACCATCATCAGCAGTGCGCTGAAAAAATAGACCGCCGCGAGCGGAATGAACGTCCCGGCATCGGCGACGTCGCTCAGGCGCTTGGCGCCGATCGCGCCATAGGGATAGCCATGCCTGGCCACCGCCAGGCTGAGCCCCATCAGCAAGGCCGTCAGCATAGTGGCAAGCGCGAATGAGGTCAGGGCTTTGCTCATGAGGTTCCCGTTCCGAGCGAATCGAAGTCAGGACGTTGGTAGCCCATGGTTTGTAAATTGCTAGTAAGCATCATGCAGCGGCACGGCAGAGTTTCTCGGTGCATTCACTCCGCAGCTTGCAGACGCCGCCCGTCGATAATGGTCTTGATCTCGGCGCGGCAAGAGCCGCAATTGGTGCCGGCGTGAAGGGCGGCGCCGATTGCCGCGACGCTGGTACAGCCGCCGCGTACCGCTTCCGCGATCTGGTTGGCACCGACCCCGAAACAGGCGCAGACGGTGGCACCGCGCTCGACGCTGTTGCCGCCCGGCCGCCCGGCGACAATCGCCAACCGCGCCTGCCGATCAGCATGGTCAGCACCAAGTTGTTCGACTGCCCACCCGCGCGACACCGCTACCGGGGTAGGCGCAAGATAAAGCGCGCCGACCAGCCGAGTTCCCGCGAAACGGGCGAAGCGATGGTGCCCGCCGGCGATGTCGTGATAGGCGAGCGTCTCCCCTTCCATGCCTAACAGGGAGGCGGCAAACCCGGTCCAGTCACGGCTGTCCTGCAACGCAATTTCAAGCCGCCAGCCGGCGGGGCAGCGGGCGAGGCTCCAGTAATCGGCGTCAATCGATGCGGGCCGTTCGGCAAGCACGGCGAAGCCGAAGGCTGTGGCGGCGAACCGCTCGATGCGGGCGGCAACATTCTTCGAGGCCGGTTGGCCTGAAATCGCATCGGTCGTCGGCGCGACCAATGCATCGACGCGCGCGCGGGCGGAGAACTGATCGGTCCAGTGCATCGGTACGAATACAGAGCCTTGGCGTTGACGCACCGTCACCAGGGCGCGGACCAGCACCTCGCCATGGGCAGTCGAGACGCGGACGATCTCGGCATCGCCGATGCCGAAGTGCTGCGCATCCGACGGGTGGATTTCGACGAACGGTTCGGCCATGTGCTGCGACAGGCGCGGGCTCTTGCCGGTCCGCGTCATGGTGTGCCAATGGTCGCGCACGCGCCCGGTGTTGAGGACGAGCGGGTAGTCCGGGTTGGTGCGGGTTTGTGCGGCTGGGCGGATGGCAATGAAGCGTGCCTTGCCGTCGGGCGTGTAGAAGCCGCCATTGGCGAAGAAGCGGATGCTGGCTGAGCTATGTCCAGCCTGAACACCCCCCTCTGGCCTGCCGGCCATCTCCCCCTCAAGGGGGGAGATTGGCGGCTTTGCCGGCTGCGCCCACTCATCAACCTGGGAGACTGGCGATAGCCGAGCAGCAGGCTGATCTCCCCCCTTGAGGGGGAGATGGCCGGCAGGCCAGAGGGGGTCATCTGCGACGGCCTCCACCTCGGTGGGGCGACCCGGAGAGGTCGAGACTTCACCACCGACCCCACCCCGTCCCGCTTGTTTCGCTTTGCTCAACGCGCGTGCCGACCCTCCCCTCAAGGGGGAGGGTGAGGCCGGCGCTGGCCATTGGAACGGCAGAAGATCCTCATAGGCCTCTGCACCGATATCGCCATACGCGCCTATATCAAAATCGCGAACGCCATCATTCTCGAATGTCGACAGCGCCGCGTGCTCGGCGAAGATGTCGGCCGGCGACACATGCGAAAAAGCCTCGCCGAAGCCCATCCGCTTGGCGACTTCAGCGATGATCCACCAATCTGGCCTTGCCTCGCCGGGCCTGGTCAAAAAAGCCCGCTGGCGCGAGATGCGGCGCTCCGAATTGGTGACGGTGCCATCCTTTTCGCCCCATGCGGAGGCCGGCAGCCGGACATGGGCGTGGCGGACCGTGTCGGTCTCGCCCAGCACGTCCGAGACCACAACAAACGGGCAGGCCCTGATCGCCGCCTCGACGGCATCGGCGTCCGGCATCGAATCGACCGGGTTGGTGGCCATGATCCACAGCGCCTTGATGCGTCCGTCGGCCACCGCTTGGAACATCTCGACCGCTTTCAGGCCGGGTTTTTCGGCGACGGTTGGGGCATTCCAGAAGCGCTGCACGCGTTCGCGGTGCTCGGGGTTTTCGATCTCCATGTGGGCGGCCAGCATGTTGGCCATGCCGCCGACCTCACGGCCGCCCATGGCGTTGGGCTGGCCGGTCACCGAGAACGGCCCGGCGCCGGGCTTGCCTATGCGGCCGGTGGCCAGATGGCAGTTGATGATGGCGTTGACCTTGTCGGTGCCCGAAGACGACTGGTTCACGCCTTGGCTGTAGACGGTCACCGTCTTCGCCGTCGCGGCAAACAGGCTGTAGAAGCGGGCCAGTTCGTCCTCACTGAGACCCGTGGCAGCCGCGATGCCGGCAAGATCGAGCGCCGAGGCGGCGAAAAGCGCTTGCCCGAAGCCGGTCGTGTGCGCCGTGATATAGGTGCGGTCCAGCGCGTTGTGCTGGCCGAGATAGGCGAGCAGCCCGGTGAACAAAGCGACGTCGCCATCGGGCGCGATCGCCAGATGCATGTCGGCGATGTCTGAGGTCATGGTGCGGCGAGGGTCGATCAGCACCACCTTCATCTCGGGCCGCTTTTCCCGGGCGGCGGCAATGCGCTGGTAGAGTACCGGATGGCACCAGGCGAGATTGGAGCCGACCAGCACGATCAGGTCGGCAAGTTCCAGATCCTCGTAATTTCCCGGAACGGTGTCCGAGCCAAAGGCGCGGCGGTGGCCGGCGACCGACGAGGCCATGCACAGACGCGAATTGGTGTCGATATTGGCCGAGCCGATAAAGCCTTTCATCAGCTTGTTGGCGACGTAATAGTCCTCGGTCAGCAACTGGCCGGAAACATAAAAGGCGACCGAGCCGGGGCCGTGTTCGGCAATGGTTTGCGAGAAGGTCGAAGCGACAAGGTCGAGCGCTTCGTCCCAGTCGGTGCGGCGACCGTGGATCTCCGGGTATAGCAACCTGCCGTCGAGGTCGATGGTCTCAGCTAGCGCCGAGCCTTTGGAGCAGAGCCGGCCGAAATTCGCCGGGTGGTCCGGGTCGCCGCGAACGGTTATTTCACCGTCCGCGGCGACCTTCGCCAGCACGCCGCAACCCACCCCGCAATAGGGGCAGGTGGTCCTCACCTCGCGCGCTTCATCAATCTGCATGGTTCACGCCGCGCGGCTGGCCAGCGCTTCCAGCGCAATGAACAGCCGCTCGCCGTCGATCCGCACGGCAATGGTGCGCACCGCGCCCTCGTCCGCGCCGAGCGCCTTGCCTGTCTCCAGCGAGATCACCCAATTGTGCAAGGGACAGGTCACCGCCGTGCCATGGACGATGCCCTGGCTGAGCGGCCCACCTTTGTGCGGGCAATGGTCGTCGATGGCAAAGACCTGATCGTCGGCCGTGCGAAAGACGGCGATCTTTCCTTCCGGCGTGGCGACGCAGCGCGCGCCGCGACGCGGAATGTCCGAGAGCGTGCCGATCGATACCCAATTCATGTGGCCATTCCTCTTTTGCGCGTGTTCTTGTCCGAAAACCGCATTCCACTTTTCGGGAACACGCGCCTACTCCGCCGCCTGGGCAAAGCCGACCGAAGCCATCGGCCGGAATTCATGCTTGTCCTTGCCGGAAGCACGTTCCGACCATGGGTCGACCTGGGCGAATTTCTGCGAAAAGACGAAGCGGTCGAAATAGGCTTTGCGCTTCTCGCCATCGTCCATGATCTGACGCTTGATCTCAGCTATGCCGACGCGCTTGGCCCATTTGTAGATACGCTCGAGATAGCGGCCCTGCTCGCGATACATCTGCGTCAACGCCACGATATGCTCCAGCGCCTCGTCCTCGGTCTTGACCAGGCCGAGCACTTCGGTGCCCTTGATGTCGAGACCGGCGGCGCCGGCGAAATGGATCTCGTAGCCGCTATCGACGCAGATCACGCCGACATCCTTGCAGGTCGCCTCGGCACAGTTTCGCGGACAGCCCGACACCGCCATCTTGACCTTGGCCGGGGTCCACGAGCCCCACATGAATTTTTCGATACGGATGCCCAAGCCGGTCGAATCCTGCGTGCCGAAGCGGCACCAGTCCGAGCCGACACAGGTCTTCACGGTGCGCAGTCCTTTGGCATAGGCGTGGCCAGAGACGAAGCCAGCCTGGCCGAGATCGGCCCATACCGCCGGCAGGTCTTCCTTGCGGATGCCGAGCATGTCGATGCGCTGGCCGCCGGTGACCTTGACCATCGGGATCTCGAACTTGTCGACGACGTCGGCGATGGCGCGCAATTCGGCGGCGTTGGTGACGCCGCCCCACATGCGCGGCACCACCGAATAGGTGCCGTCCTTTTGGATGTTGGCGTGGACGCGCTCGTTGATGAAGCGCGACTGGTAATCGTCGGCGTATTCGTCGGGCCAGTCGCAGACGAGATAATAGTTGAGCGCCGGCCGGCATTTGGCGCAGCCGCAGGAAGTCTTCCACTCCAGTTCCTGCATGACGGCGGGAATGGTCTTCAAGCCCTTGGCCTTGATCAGCCGGCGGACCTCGTCATGGCCAAGCGCGGTGCAGCTGCACATCGGCTGGACCGCCGCGGGATTGTATTTGTCGCCGATGGTCAGCACCATCAGCTTTTCGACCAGCCCGGTGCAGGAGCCGCAGGAGGCCGACGCCTTGGTGTGGGCGCGCACGTCGTCGAGCGAGGTCAGGCCCCTGGCCGTAATCGCGCCGGTGATCTTTCCCTTGCATACGCCGTTGCAGCCGCAGATTTCCGCATCATCCGGCAAGGCTGCAACGGCCGCCATAGGGTCCAGGGGGGCGCCTCCCTGGTAGGACTGGCCGAAGATGAGCGTATCGCGCATCTCGGATATGTCGGTCTGCTTCTTCTTGAGGTCGTTGAACCAGGCGCCGTCCGCCGTCTCGCCATAGAGCACGGTGCCGATGATGCGGTCGTCCTTGAGTACCAGGCGCTTGTAGACGCCGGCCGCGGCATCGCGCAGCACGATCTCCTGGCGGTCATCGCCCTCGGCGAAGTCGCCGAGCGAGAACAGCTCGATGCCGGTGACCTTGAGCTTGGTCGGCGTGTCCATGTGGACGAAAGCCGCCGCCTCATTGCCGGCCAGATGGCTGGCGGCGACGCGCGCCATCTCGTAGAGCGGCGCGACCAGCCCGTAGACCTGGCCGTTGACCTCGGCGCATTCGCCGATTGCGTAGATATCGGGATCGTTGCTGCGCATGCCGGCGTCGACGACGATGCCGCGATTGACCGCAATGCCGGCTTCCTTCGCCAGCGCCGCATTCGGCCTGATGCCCACCGCCATGACGACGAGCGTCGCCGGGATGACTGTGCCGTCGGCAAGCTCCACCCGCTCGACCTTGCCGTTGCCGGTGATCGCCTGGGTGTTGGCCTTGGTGATGACCTTGATGCCGCGTTCTTCAACCGCGCGCTGCAGCAGATAGCCGGCGGCTGGATCGAGCTGGCGCTCCATCAGCGTCGGCATGACATGCAGCACGGTGACGTCCATGCCTTGCGCGTTGAGGCCGGCCGCGGCCTCCAGCCCGAGCAGGCCGCCGCCAATGACCACAGCCTTGGCCCGCGACTGGGCGGCAAGCATCATGGCCCGGACGTCGTCGAGATCGCGATAGGTGAGCACGCCCGGTAAGTCATGGCCCGGCACCGGAATGATGAACGGCACCGACCCGGTGGCGATGACAAGCTTGTCGTAGGGCTCGGTCACGCCATGATCGGAGGTGACGGTCTTTGCCTGCCGGTCGATGGCGACGATCTTGTGGCCCTTGTAGAGGGTGATGCCGTGCTTGATGTACCAGCCGTCGCCATGGATGATGATCTCCTCATAGGCCTTTTCGCCCGACAGAACCGGCGAGAGCATGATGCGGTCGTAGTTCACGCGCGGCTCGGCGTTGAAGATGGTGACCTGGTAGCGCCCAGGCGCCTTTTCCAGGAGGTGCTCCAGCATGCGCCCGGGGGCCATGCCGTTGCCAATGATAACGAGTTTCTCGGTCATGTCCTGATCCACTCCGGTCTCACTCAGCCGCATAGGAAAGGCCTGAAGCTTCGTCAGACGCCGTGCGCTCCATCCGCCGGATGGAAAAATGCATCCAGGCAAAGCAGGTGGCGACGATGACGAAGAGCAGCATGAAGCAGCTCGACCAGACGCCGGTGAGGTCGTTGAGCGCTCCGAAGACGATTGGCAGGATAAAGCCGCCGAGCCCGCCAATCATGCCGACAACGCCGCCGACCGCGCCGACACTCTGCGGATAGTAAGCCGGGATGTGCTTGTAGACGGCAGCCTTGCCAAGGCTCATGAAGAAGCCGAGCACACAGGCAACGGCTATGAAGGCGAGCGGGCCGACCTCGAAATGGAAGGCGATCGGCCCGCTGACACCGCGCACGACGTAATCTGCCGAGGGGAGAGACAGAACGAGAGTCGCGGCGGCACTGACAGCGAAGGTCCAGTAGAGCACGGTGCGGGCGCCCATCCGGTCGGAAAGCACGCCGCCATAGGCGCGGAAAATACTTGCCGGAATTGAATAGGCCGCCCCGATCATGCCGGCGGTCGCAAGCCCGAAGCCGTAGACGCCGATCAGGTAGCGGGGCAGCCACAGCGAGAGCGCCACGAATGCACCGAAGGCGAAGAAATAATAGAAGGCGAAGCGCCAGACCTGCAGGTTCTTGAGCGGTGCGAATTCCTGCAAGAAGCTTCTCGCGGGCGCTGCCTTGCCGGCGCGGCGCTCGCGGATGACCGGATCGTCGCCGGTCGTGAACCAGAAGACGGCGGCCATGACGACGAGTGCTGCCGCCCAGATCAGCGCGACCGACTGCCAGCCCCAGGAGAGAAGCACGAACGGTGCCAGGAACTTGGTGACCGCGGCGCCGACATTGCCGACACCAAAAATGCCAAGCGCCGTACCCTGCTTGCCGGCCGGGAAGAAGCGCGAGACATAGGCGACACCGACGGCGAAGGAACCGCCGGCGAGCCCAACGCCTAGTGCGGCGACCAGCATCTGCCCGTAGGTGTGCGCAAAAGCGAGCAGAAAGGTCGCGACCGCCGCCGCAAGCATGGTCGCGGTGTATACCAGCCGTCCGCCAAAACGGTCGGTCCAGACACCGAGCACCATACGCACGAGCGAGCCGGTGAGGATCGGCGTGCCGACGAGCAGGCCGAACTCCGTCTCGTTCAGCCCCAGCTCCTGCTTTATGCGCACGCCGATGATTGAAAAGATCGTCCACACCGCGAAGCAGACGGTGAAGGCGATGGTGGACATGGCAAGCGCCTGCCGGGGAGCGCTGTCCTGGCTGGGCGCGGCTGGGAGATTTGCGGTCATTTTCTGGCTCCGGTTTGCGGCGTGGGAGGCACCGCCCTTGTCTGTTCGTTCGCGACTGTCAGCGGCGCAGCATCGGCGAACTGGTTGAAACCGACCTTTGCGCGGTCACTTCGAGACCCTTGCCGTCAGTCTTGGCGCCGGCGGGAAAGAGGAGGAGCGCGGCGGTGAACAGCGCCGCCGTCAGCGCGCTGACGGCCAGAAAATCGCGGCGCGTGAAGTCCGCTAGGGACGCGCCAGTTCCGATCCGTTTCGTCATCGTCGTCTCCGGTTGGGCGCCGCTTGGGACCAGCGCCGTCGATTGCGTCAAAACAAAAAAGCCGCCGGCCAGGTCTTCGCGTCCGGGGTTCCGGGAGCGCGTGTGGACCTGAGCGGCAGCTTTGCCTGTGGCGCCCGCCATTGGACGCCGTTTCACTTGGCCCTTGCGGACCCTACATTTTGGAAAGCAGGAAGCGTGCCAATTCGACAGCGCTCTTAATTATCGAATGAAATCAATATGAACCGCAGCCGCGCGGCTTTTGACCAAGCTCGGCAGCGGATCAAAGATTAGTCAAAATGCCTTGCACAGCAGCATAATATTTGTGCAATGCGGTAGATTGCCCATTGCCGATGCAGATTGCCAATGATGATGACGAGTTTTCCCGTTATGGCCTTACTCCGCGGCTTCGACGAAGCGGTGGCGTTCGTAGAGGAATTTCAGCACCGCCTCGCGGCAGCGCAGGAAGGTGCGGTCGGAGGAAAGCTCGATGCGCCGGCGCGGCCGGGCCAGCGGCACGGCAAGAACCTCGCCGATGGTGGCCGCCGGGCCGTTGGTCATCATGACGATGCGGTCGGACAACAGCACCGCCTCGTCGACATCATGGGTGATCATGATCGTCGTCGAGCCGAGCCTCGAATGGATATCCATCACCGCGTCCTGCAGATGCGCGCGCGTCAGCGCGTCGAGCGCCCCGAACGGCTCGTCGAGCAGCAGGATCTTCGGCTCCATGGCCAGCGCCCGGGCGATGCCGACGCGCTGCTTCATGCCGCCCGAAATCTCGGCCGGACGTTTGTCCTTGGCATGCGCCATCTGCACGAGATCGAGATTGCGCATGATCCATTCATGCCGCTCGGCCCGGCTCTTGCTCCGGCCAAAGACCTTCGTGACTGCCAAATTGATGTTTTCGTAGACGGTGAGCCATGGCAGCAGGCTGTGGTTCTGGAACACCACGGCGCGTTCCGGGCCGGGACTATCGACCTCCTTGTCTTCGAGCAGAACCGCGCCGGCCGAGACCTTGGTCAGGCCGGCGATCAGGTTGAGCAAGGTCGACTTGCCGCAGCCGGAATGGCCGATGATCGAGACGAATTCGCCTTTGTCGATGGTCAGCCGGATGTCCTTCAGCACGTCGCTGACCTGGCTGCCGCGGGCGAAGGATTTGTCGATGTGGTCGAGTTTCAGATAGGCCGTCATCGTCCCTCTCCTCACTTTGCCGTTGTGCCGCGGGTGACGAAGGCGCCGACCGCCGCGACCAGGCGGTCGAGGCAGAAACCGGTGACGCCGATATAGGCGAGTGCGACGATGATGTCGGGCAGCCGCGACGAATTCCAGGCATCCCAGATGAAGAAGCCGATACCGACGCCGCCGGTCAGCATTTCGGCGGCGACGATGGCGAGCCAGGACAGACCGATGCCGATGCGCAGGCCGGTGAAGATGTAAGGTGCCGCGGCCGGCACCATGATCTTCACGAAGAATTCGAGCTGGTTGAGCCTGAGGATGCGGGAGACGTTGCGATAGTCCTCTGGAATGTTACGGACGCCGACGGCGGTGTTGATGATCACCGGCCAGATCGAGGTGATGAAGATGACGAAGATCGCCGACGGGCTGGAATCGCGGAACGCCGCCAGCGACAGCGGCAGCCAGGCGAGCGGCGGTACCGTGCGCAGGATCTGGAACACCGGATCAAGGCCGCGCATCGCCCAGATCGACTGGCCAACCAGCGCGCCGAGCGCGACGCCGACGACAGCCGCAAGGCCAAAGCCGATGGCGACGCGCTGCAGCGAGATCAGCACCCGCCAGGCGAGTCCGATATCCTGCGGGCCATTGTTGAAGAACGGATGGGCGATCAGGTCATAGGCCTCGTTCCACACCTGGCTCGGCGGTGGCAGGCTGGCTGTGGGCGACGAACAGGCGACCTGCCAGACGACGAGCATGATGGTGATGACGATGACCGGCGGCACCAGCGTGCTGGCCAGCTTGCCTGCGATCGCGGCCGGGTCGAAGCGGCGCCGCGCCCTGGCGGTGAAGACGATGATTTCGGCGGGCTTGGCAGGCGCGGGGAACGGCTTCACCTTGCGGTCCTCGATGGCTTGGATAGACATTTCTCGAACGTTCCTTTGGCATTTGGCGACAAGCGGCGCCGTTGCGCTTGTGGCGACAAACGGCGCGAGCGCCGTTTGCACCGTTCAGGCCGATGCCTTGATCTTCAGGCTGTCGAGATAGGCGGACGGGTTCTCCGGATCGAAGACCTTGCCGTCGAAGAAGGTCTCGACGCCGCGCGATGAAGACGCCGGGATATCGGCCGCGGCGACACCAAGATCCTTGGCCGCTTCTCGCCACAGATCCTCGCGATTGACCTGGGCGACCAGCGCCTTGATGTCGGTGGTCGGCGCGAACTTGCCCCAGCGGATGTTTTCGGCGAGGAACCAGCTGTCGTGGCTCTTGAAGGGATAGGACACGCCGCCCTGCCAGAACTTCATGTAGAGATCGGTGCCGTTGGCGACGCGGCCATTGCCGTAATTGATGTCGCCCTTGAGGCGGCCGATGATGTCGGCAGTCGGCACGTTCATCCATTGCCGCTTGCCGATGATGGCGGCCATCTCGTCCTTGTTTTCCTTGGCTTCGCACCATTGCTGGGCTTCCATGACGGCCATCAGGATCGCCTTGGTGGCGTTCGGGTACTTGTCGATGAAGGCGGCGCGCAGGCCGAGCGCCTTTTCCGGATGGCCCTTCCACAATTCGCCGGTGGTGGCGGCGGTGAAGCCGACGCCCTGGTGGACGAGCTGCTCGTTCCACGGCTCGCCGACACAGAACACGTCCATGTTGCCGACCTTCATGTTGGCGACCATCTGCGGCGGCGGCACGACGATGGTCGAGACGTCCTTGTCGGGATCGATGCCGCCGGCAGCCAGCCAGTAGCGCAGCCAAAGATCGTGCGTGCCGCCCGGGAAGGTCATGGCGGCCTTCACCTCCTTGCCTGCGGCCTTTTTCGCAGCGAAGGCGTCCTTCAGCTTGGACGCGTCGAGGCCGACGCCGGTGCCGGCATATTCCTGGGCGACAGAAATGCCCTGGCAGTCGTAGTTGAGCCGGGCCACGATCGCCATCGGCAGCGGCTGCTTGTTTTGCGTCACCTTGCCGGTGTGCATCAGATAAGGCATCGGCGTCAGGATATGGGCGCCGTCAATGCCGTTGGCTTCGCCGCCGAGCACCAGATTATCGCGCGTCGCCCCCCAGGAGGCCTGCTTGAGCACCTCGACGTCGGGCATGCCGAATTTCTCGAACAGGCCCTTCTCCTTGGCAATCATCAGCGGCGCCGCATCGGTCAGCGCTATGAAGCCGAGCTTGGCGCCGGTGACTTCCGGCGCGGCGGGCGCCGCATAGGCGCCGGAGGGCAGCAGCGCACGCGCCGCGGCCAGCGTTGCCGCGGTGGCCGCGCTGATCCTCAGGAAATCGCGGCGGCTGATCGCCGTTTGGGCGGAATGGCTATTGGTGCTTTTCGTCATCGTCATCTCCGGTTGGGCGCGGCTTGGGATCGGCGCCGTCGATTGCGTGTTCGACCAAAACAAAAAAGCCGCCGGCCAGGCCGCGCGCGTCCGTCCATCCGGGATCGCGTGTTGACCTGAGCGGCAGCGTTGCCTGTAGCGCCCGCCATTGGACGCCTATTCCGTGACCCGAGAAGAGTCTGCCTATTGCAACGCAGGAACCGTGCCAGTTTCGGAATGGATGACAAACATCAATGAGATCAATGACTTGCCAAAATCGTCGGCGCGCCGGCCCGCTGGGCGAGCAAGCCAAAGATTGTTCATTAGCGCAGTTGCACGCACATTTTTTGTGCAGCGCACAAGAATGGCGCCGAAATGATCAGACGGCGCGCGCCAATTTCTGGCCGGCAATGTAGGCGTCGATCTCGTCGGGATCGAAGATCTGGCCATCGAAGAAACCATCGGGACCGAGCACCAGGCTTGCCCCCGCCGAACCGACCGGAGTCGCGGCCTTCAGCGCGCCCTCGACCTTGGCATTGGCACCGGGAAGCGCCACGCCAAGCGGCTTCAACGCCGAGCGGTAGAGATCGGGGCGGTAGCAGTCGCGGGCAATAGCGAGGTTTTCCGGCGTGTGCGCGACATGCCCCCAGCGCACCATCTGCGTGTAGAACCACAGCGCATGGCTCTTCCACGGGAAGTTCGCCGCCTTGTTGAAGGGCAGAAAGAAGTCGCCGACACTGAGTTCGGCGCTGCCGCCGAGCGCCAGATGCCCGCTGAGGATCGGCATCTGCAGCGCCGGCGCAAGCCCGAGGAAGGCCGGCTGCGCCATCAGGGCCGCGAGTTCGCCACGGTTTGCCGGATCCTGGCACCAGCGCGCCGCGTGATGAAGCGCACGCAGCAGGGCTGAAAGCGCGTCCGGCTCTCTTTCCGCCCATGCCTTGCGCACGCCGACGACTTTCTCGGGGCTGGTCTTCCAGATGGCCGCCTTGACCGTGGCGATATGGCCGGTGCCGGCGACGACCGAGGCGCTGTTCCAGGGTTCGCCGACGCAGTAGCCGTCGATCCTGCCGGCGGCGAGTGCGTCGGCCATGAAGGGGGGCGGCACGATGACGATCTCGATTTCACGCGACGGGTCGATGCCGCAGGCGGCGAGCCAGTAGCGCAATTCGTAATTGTGCCCGGAGTGCGGATGGACGACGGCGAAGCGAAGCGGATCGCCGCCGCCATTCGCCCGTTCACGAATCAGCGCTCCCAACGCCTTGCCGGCCCGCGCCGGATCGAGATCGGGTTGGGCGCCGTGCGCGGCCATGCCGGCCCAGACCGCGTTCGAAACCGTCACGCAATTGCCGCCGAGGCCGAGCGAGAACGGCACGACGGTATCGGAGGCGAGCGGCGTCAGCCCCAGATTGCAGGCGATCGGCATCGGCCCCAGCATGTGCGCCAGATCGAAATGGCCGATGGCGATGCGGTCGCGGATGTTGGCCCAGGACGTTTCCCGGTTGAGCGTCAGGTCGATGCCTTCGCGCAGGGCGAAGCCGATTTCCTTCGCCGCGACAAGGATGGCGCTGTCGAAGAGCGGCATGAAGCCAGCATTGATCCGGTGCTCGGCCGCCATTCTCAACTCTCCTCGTGATCCAGCAGGCCTGCCGCCGTTACCAGGCTCTGGGCGATCTCGGCGATCTTGCGGTTCTGGTTCATGGCGGTCTTGCGCAGCAGCGTGTAGGCCGCGTCCTCCGACAGGCCGCGCGACTTCATCAGGATGCCCTTGGCGCGATCGATCACCTTGCGGCTTTCCAATTCGCTGCGGGCTTCTTCCAGTTCGCGCGCCATGCGCGAAAACGCATTGAAGCGGCTGATTGCCATGTCGAGGATCGGCTTGACCCGCTCCTGACGCAGGCCGTCGACGACATAGGCCGACACTCCGGCTTCCACCGCTGCCTCGATCGAAGCCTGATCCGAGCGGTCGACGAACATGGCGATCGGCCGCTTCACCACGCGCGAAAGCTGGAACATGTTTTCGAGCATGTCGCGGTTGGGATTTTCGAGATCGATGACGATCACGTCGGGTTCGATCTCGGCGATCCGTCGCGCGATGCCGGCGACGTCGTGGATGACCGTGACCTGCTGATGCCCAGCCTCCCGCAATCCCGCTTCGATTATCGAAGCGCGGATGTGGTTCTCATCGATCACCAGGACAGTGAGGGATTTGCGGATCATGCCGCATTTTGCGCAGGCGAGACGATTGTGCAATGCGGCATCGCGAGATTCACGGAAACAAAGCCGGCGTCCAGGCGCCTGAGGAATTGGACGCGACGGCCAGCGTCGCGGGCGGCGGTCGGCGACAACGAACGGGCAACGCGCCTGTCCGGCGTCCGCTGCTGGCAGGTGATCACCGCGCTCTACGTCATCTCGAGCATGCTCGCCGGGATCACCGGGCTGCTTTACATCGGCTTGATCAAGGCGCCGTCGCTATCCCTTGCGGAACCGCTGGTGCTGCCTTGGGTGGCCGCCGCCGTGGTCGGCGGAACCTCGATCTTCGGCGGCCGCGGCTACACCGGAACCATCATCGGGGCGCTGATCCTCACCGTGCTGACGACGCTGCTGACCATCCTGCAGATGCCCGAAGGGGCGTGGTGGATATTGTTTGGGTTAATCGTGCTGTTTGTGACGGCGGCCTATTTGCTTGTGACGGCGGCCTATTTGCGGATTGTGGAGGAGAGATAGGGGGAAGCTGAGGCGGGGGGCTGCTTTGACCCAATTACGACGCTCACTCCGGTCAGTGGTAACGTCCGGATTTGGCGCGCGATTCCGACCTCAGCGAACGAAGTTACGACACGCCATTCCAGTGTATGCTTGCTTCGCCAAATTGGGGTGTGCGCTGCAATAGCAGCCCGAGACAGTCGCGCTTGCCGAAGGGGCTGTCGGCTTTGACGGGATTGGCGTAAGCTACAGTTAAGGGGGTGCACACATGCACCGCATCATCGCCATAGCGATCTTAGTTCTCGCGGCCGTGTTCAGCTCCGCGCGGGCGGAGGTGCTGATCGGCGTCTCGGCTGCGATGACGGGACGGCTCGCCTGGATCGGCGAGCAGGGACAGCGCGGCGCGGAGATGGCAGTGGCCGACGTCAACACGGCGGGCGGCGTGCTCGGCCAGAAGGTGAGGCTCATCTCGGTCGACGACTTCTGCGATCCCGAGCAAGCTGTGGCGGCCGCCAAGAAGCTGGTGGCTGACGGGGTCGTGCTCGTCGTCGGGCATTATTGCTCCGGGGCCTCGATCCCCGCATCAAAAGTGTACGAGGAGGCGGGCGTCGTTGAGATATCCCCAGGCTCGACCAATCCGCAGCTGACCGAACAGGGCCGTGCCAATGTCTTTCGCACCATTGGCCGCGACGACGCGCAAGGTTTCATCGCCGGCAACTACCTTGCCGATCGCTGGGGCAACAAGAAGATTGCGATCCTCCACGACAATTCGACCTATGGGAAGGGTCTCGCCGACGAGACCAGGAAGCAGCTGAACAAGCGGGGCGTGACTGAGGCCGTTTACGACGCATACATTCCCGGGAAGGACGACTATTCGGCCGAGGTCGCTACGTTGCAGACCGCCGGCGTCTCCGCCTTATATGTGGGTGGGTATCATGCCGAGGTTGCGCTGATTGCTCGCGCTGCACACGACAGTGGCTACACGGTTCAGCTCATATCCGGAGATGCTTTGGCGACCGAGGAATTTGCCCTGATCGCCGGCCCCGCGGCGGAGGGCACCCTCTTCACGTTCCCGGCGGACCCGAGGCGAAGCCCCGAAGCGGCCGCGGTCGTTGAGCAGTTCCGTGCGGAGAATTTCGAACCCGCGGGCTACACGCTGTTGAGCTACTGCGCGGTCCAGGTTTGGGCCGAGGCAGTCTCGAAGGCAGGTTCGCTGGAGCAGAAGGCCATCATTGCGGCACTGCACGAACAGGAATTCGACACCGTCATCGGCCGGGTCGATTTCGACGACAAGGGCGACCTCACGAAGCAGAGTTGGGTTTGGTACGTCTGGCGCGGCGGAGAGTACGTGCCGGTTGAATAGGGTTCGCTGATCGCCGGCGTGCCGGCTGAGATGTCTAGTCTGATGCAGACCAGTGTGGCCGGACTGTTCCGACTCGCCGAGCTTGAACGCCTCGGCATACGCGGCCGGCTGTTGCTCGCCTTTTTCGGGATCAGCGCCCTTGCGGTGCTGGCAACCGCTGCGGCGCTTTATGCCTTCCTCCAGGTTGGCGACGTCGTGGACCGAATTACCACGGATCGAGTGCCGTCGGCGCTTGCCTCCCTCCAGCTGTCGCGCCAGGCCGAACGGGTCGCTGCTGCCGCGCCATCGGTGCTGGCAGCGACAAGCAGGGCTCAGCACAGCGAGGTCTCGGCTGCCGTCGCGCTCGAGATGTCCCGCCTCGAGGCCCTGCGCACGGACCTCCGGGATGCTACGTTGGGCACAGTGCCTTTGGCCGAGATCGAGGAAGCCGCGATTGTTCTGAGGCGCAACCTGAAGGAGCTCGACTCTCTTGTTGTCGCCCGGCTCGACGTGGTCGCCCGCAAGGAGGAGCTCCTGAACCGCCTCGCCGCGACGACGACCGGAAGCCAGCGCCTTGTGGCCACCGGCATCCTAGTAATGGATTCCAGGCTCCCGCAATGGCGGGCGGTCGCGGCCGACACGTCGCTGTCGCCCGATCGACGCGCAGCGGCGATGGCCGACCTGGTCCAGGCGATTGCGGCTTACATTCCCCAGCAGAAGGCGCAGCTGGAGATCTCGGCGGTCAACGACGCGCTGGTGAAGGTCGCGAACGCGCCGACGCCGGGCGACCTGGCGTTGATCCTTTTTCCGCTACGCCGTTCGCTCACTGCTCTTGAAAAGGTTTCCACGGAGATCGACGAAAAGCTGCGGACCCGCTTCCGGCAGCGTGTTGACGAGTTCAGGGGTTTGACCGACGGCGAGGACAGCATCCCCAAGGTGCGGGAGGACGAGTTTGCTGTCCTGGCACAGGGCGAAAGGCTTCTGGCCGAGAACAATCGACTGTCGCGCAATCTCACCGCTGGCGTCGATCGCCTGGTCGCCACGGCAGATCAGGAGATCGCTGCGTCCGGTCGCGAAGCCGCGCTCGTCCAGCGCTACGGCACCGCGGTTGTACTCGGCTCCGCCTTTCTCAGCCTCCTGAGTTCGGTTCTGGTTGTCTGGCTCTATGTCGACCGCAGCCTCCTCGCCCGACTGGGGGCCGTGAGCCAAGGCATGCTCGCGATTGCGGGGGGCAATCTTCGTGCGCCGCTGCCAGCCGCGGGCAGCGACGAAATCGGGCGCATGGCCGAAGCGCTGAGACTCTTCCGGGATACTGCTGTCGAGGTCGAGGAAAAGAACCTGCGCGACGTTGCGGAAGCTCGTCAGCGGCTCATCGATGCCATCGAAAGCATCTCCGAAGGATTCGCTCTGTACGACTGGGAGGACCGGCTCGTCCTCAGCAACAGCCGCTACCGCGAATTGCTCTACACCGGTCTGGAGACCGAACTGACGCCCGGCACGACATTCGAGCAAATCATTCGCCGATCCGCTGAGCGCGGCTACATCAGGGACGCCGAGGGGCGGGTCGAGGAGTGGGTCGCCGAGCGCCTCTCGCGGCACCGCAACCCTGGCGAACCTTGGGTGCAGCGGCGAGGCGACGGGCGATGGGTCATGGTCAGCGAGCGGCGGATCAGCGCCGGCGGCACGGTCGCCGTCTATTCGGACATCACTGAGCTGAAGCAAAGGGAGGAGAACCTCGCCGAGAAATCCGTGGTTCTGGAGGCGCTTTCCAGCAAGCTGGCGAAGTATCTGGCGCCCCAGGTGTATCGCTCGATATTCACCGGCCGCCAGGAGGTCAGGATCGCCAGCCAGCGGAAGAAACTGACAATATGCTTCTCCGATATCGCCGGCTTTACCGAGACCACTGACAAAATGGAATCCGAGGATCTCACCCAACTCCTCAATCACTATCTGACGGAAATGTCGAAAATTGCTTCGGATCACGGCGCGACGATCGACAAATATGTCGGCGACGCGATCCTGATGTTTTTCGGCGATCCCGAGACTCGCGGCGTCAAGGAGGACGCGCTGGCTTGCGCGCAGATGGCACTTGCAATGCAAAAGCGGATTAGCGAGCTTGCCGAAGTCTGGCGGGACATGGGGATCGAAACACCGCTGCGCTGTCGCATCGGCATCCATACCGACTACTGCACCGTCGGTAACTTCGGCAGCGAGGACCGGATGGACTACACGATAATCGGCGGCGCCGTGAATCTCGCCTCGCGCCTGGAGCAGGAGGCGCCGCCGGGGGCCATACTCATTTCCTACGAGACGTTTGCGCAAGTGAAGGACGCAATCGACTGTGAGGAACTGGGGCAAGTCCAGGTCAAGGGGATCGCCTATCCCGTCGCCACCTACCGCGTCATCGATCTGAAGGCCAATTTGGCGGCCACTCGTCGTGCTGTTCGAACGGAGCTGCCGCACTTCAGGTTGGAACTTGAACCGGAGCTGATGTCCCCTGACGAGCGTGGCGATGCCGCCAATGCACTTCGAGACGCGCTGGATCGGCTTCGTCACAAGCCTGGGTAGTAGGGCTTGGTCCACAACGACCCCTCCCAATGGACACAAGGAGTGGGATGTGGGACGCCGCTCATTGGCGCTATCGATGCGAAGGCCGCAGAACGGTCGCGGTCAGTCTTCGAACTCGGGCGGAACGTCCGCATCGGAGCCGAGACTTAACATTCACGGCATCACTGGCAAGGCCGGATATGGCGCTTTGCTGATGTTGAGTAACGTCAGTTTTGGCCTAAACCACCCCAATCAAACAGCCACCCTCCCCTGCTCCGCCTCCGCCGCATTCGGATCGCCCGGCGCCGTTGCCCAGGCGAGCTCCACCAGCGTCACCGTCCGCCGGCCGGCTCCGTCGAGCTGGCATACGATCAGCCCCTGCTCCTCGATATAGGTCAGCAGGCGCCGGGCGCGGCGCAGCGAGTGCGAGCCGTAGGCGCGGGCGATTGCCGCGTCGCTCGGGCAGGGCCAGCCCTCCTTGGCGGCGCGAGCGATCATCATGAACACGCCTTGCATGTCCTCGGGCAGCAGCGAGGCGCGCGCCGAGACGTCCTGCCAGGCGTCGTCGCCCGCCATGTCGGAGCCGAGGCCGGCGCGGGCGCGGGTCAGCATGCGGCGGAACTCGGGCAGGTCCGGCACGACCGAGGCGAGGCCCTCGATGCGGCAGCGGACCACGAACTCCTGATAAAGCACGCCGATGACCCGGAAGCCGGCATCGGGTTGCGCCAGCACGGCGCGCAGCACCCGGTCGACGCGCTCGCGCCGCTCCGCCAAATCCTCGGCGCTGATTTGCGCCTCCGCTGCTTCCGGGCGGATTTCCAGCGCCGCCGACTTCGCCGCCATCAGCTGATCGAGCAGATCCGGCGACGAGCGGCGCTGCGGCCGGACGGTTTCCGGCGGCGGGGCCGCCAGGATGATCGCACGGGCATCCTCCAACGCCGATTCCGGCAGCGGCATCAGGCGCGGGGTCGCGTTGCGCGGGCTTGTATCTGTCGGGCCGATGCGCAAGCCGAGCGGACGGCGCGACAGCGCCGGGCCGAGCGCCATGAATTGCCCGCGCTCGAGGTCGCGAAAGGCCTCGGCCTGGCGCCGCTCCATGCCGAGAAGGTCGGCGGCGCGCGCCATGTCGATATCGAGAAAAGTCCGGCCCATGAGGAAATTGGAAGCCTCGGCGGCGACGTTCTTGGCAAGCTTGGCCAGCCGCTGGGTGGCGATGATCCCGGCCAGCCCGCGTTTGCGGCCACGGCACATCAGATTGGTCATGGCGCCGAGCGAGAGCTTGCGCGCCTCGTCCGAAACCTCGCCGGCAACGGCCGGCGCGAACAGCTGCGCCTCGTCCACCACCACCAGCATCGGGTACCAGTGGTCGCGGGCGACCTCGAAAAGCCCGCCGAGGAAGGCGGCGGCGCGCCGCATCTGGTTCTCGGCGTCGAGCCCCTCGAGATTGAGCACCGTGGAGACGCGGTGGATGCGCGCCCGCTCGCCGGCGCTCTGCAGGCCGCGCTCGGTATGCTCCTCGGCGTCGATCACCAGATGGCCAAAACGGTCGCCCAGCGTCACGAAGTCGCCTTCGGGGTCGATGATGGTCTGCTGCACCCAGGGCGCGCTCTGCTCCAAGAGCCGGCGCAGCAGGTGGGACTTGCCGGAGCCCGAATTGCCCTGCACCAGAAGCCGCGTCGCCAGCAGTTCCTCAAGATCCAGCGCCGCCGGGGCGCCTGCGCTCGTCTGGCCCATCTCGATCGCAACGGTCATGTCTCGACTCTCCTTGCGGAGAGGGCTTATCAACCGCATCACAGCCCGTCGAGCGCGCCATGGCCGGCGCTCCGTGTTGCGCACAGGCTGGATGTCGCGGACGATCGAGGATACGGAACGTACCGTTTCGATTCGATAAGGCTTGTCTCTTCAGGTCGAAAACCGGTACCCGCCTTTCACCGGCTGGGCCTGCCTGGCTTTCTGCGAGCCGGCGCGCGCGGCCGCCGCAAGAATGCTCTCCATCAGGTCCTTTTCGCGCAGCGGTTTGCCGAGCAGCGGCACGTCGGGGGGCCGGTCGGCGATCGCGTCGGCATCGGCATATCCCGTTATCATCACCGCCGGCCAATCGGACCGCAGATTCCGGGCGAACCGAATGACCTCCAGGCCCGAGACGAGCGGCATGGCAAAATCGGTGACGATGACATCGAAATCGTACGGCGCCCGCTCGATCATCGCCAGCGCTTCGGCACCGCCCCCGGCACAGGTAACCGCAAAGCCGTGTTGGCGAAGCGATTGCGCCGTCAGTTCCCGTAGTACATTGCTGTCGTCGATCAGCAGGACCGATGGATAGTCCTCGCCGGCATTCCCGACGCTGTCGTCGGCATCGGACTTCTCGGCGATTTCCACCGGGCGCTCGATTGAACGCGGCAGCCAGAGCTGGACGGATGTTCCACTGCCGACGGTGCTTTCAATGCGAAGCGTGCCGCCCGATTGCTTGACGAAACCATGCACCGTGCTCAGACCGAGGCCAGTGCCTTTGCCGACCGGTTTTGTGGTGAAGAACGGTTCTACGACCTTGGCGAGAATGTCAGCCGGTATGCCCGACCCCGTGTCCTTGACCGTGACCACGACATAGTCGCCCGCCGAAATATCCTCGGCTGCACTGCCTAGCGTTCGATTTTGCGCCTCCACGATTATCGTGCCGCCGGACGGCATGGCATCGCGCGCGTTGAAGACCAGGTTCATCAGCGCGAGCTCCAGCTGGCTGGCATCGACATGCGCCGGCCACACAGTGTCGTCGACAAGCCAATCGAAACGGATCAGGCCGCCCAGGACCGGGGCCACCAACCCGTTCATTGTATCGCCGAGCGCGGCGAGGCGCACGGCCTGCGGCCGCAGCGTCTGGCGGCGCGAGAAGGCAAGCATGCGGTTGACGAGCTCGGCGCCTTGTTTTGCCGACCGGCGTGTCAGTTCCAGAACCTGCCTGGTCTGTCCGTCGAACTCGGCATGGCGCTCGAGCAATCCCAATCCGCTGAGAATTGCGGCAAGCAGATTGTTGAAATCATGCGCCAGGCCGCCGGTAAGCTTGCCGATCGCGTCGAGGCGCTGCGACTGCAGCAGCTGGTCCTCAAGCTCGCGCCGCTCGGTAACGTCCAGCAATGTGCCGAGGATCTCGGGGTTCCGGCCGTCGGAGCCATTCGACAGGACGCCCTGGTCGAGAAAAATCCGGTAATTGCCGTCGGCGCATTGCCAGCGGAATTCGCAGGTGTAGGAGCCGGTGGCCTTGGCTGCGAGCAGGACCTCCCTCACTCTC
This sequence comes from Mesorhizobium sp. M0663, assembly GCF_040320585.1. Lineage (NCBI taxonomy): Bacteria > Pseudomonadati > Pseudomonadota > Alphaproteobacteria > Hyphomicrobiales > Phyllobacteriaceae > Mesorhizobium > Mesorhizobium sp. M0663. The sequence goes on along the minus strand of NZ_JAMYPX010000004.1, from coordinate 479,670 downwards.
GGCAGATCGTCGGGATGAACGCGGCTCAGGCCGAAGCCTGGATCGGCGGTCAGCCGTTCCGCAGGAAAGCCGGTCAGGCGTTCGACCCCTTCGGTGACAAAGCTGGCGCCGAACGGCGGCTCCGCCGCCCTTGCGTGGAAGCAGACCGGAAGAGAGCTCAAAATGGCATGCTGCCGCTCCTGTGCGCTGCGCAGCGCCCGCTCGGCCTCGAGCTTTTCCTTCTGCGCCTGCAGTGCCTGGGCCAGCAGCCGTTGCTCGGCAGCCGCCTTTTGCTGGATTTCGAGCGTCTTCTCATGAAGTTCGACGAACACGGCAACCTTGGAACGCAGCATGGCCGGGTCGAAAGGCTTGAACACGTAATCCACCGCGCCGGCGTCGTAGCCGCGCAGCATGTGCGCGTCTTCCTTGTTGATGGCGGTGAGAAAAATTATCGGCGTTCGCCTGGATTGCTCGCGCTGGCGGATCAATCCCGCGGTCTCGTAGCCATCCAGCCGGGGCATCAGCACGTCCAGCAGGATGACTGCGAAATCCTCCTTCAGCAGTGCGCGCAACGCCTCTTCGCCCGACTGCACGCAGACGACTTCACCGATAGGGGCCAGAACCTCGCCGATCGCCAGCAGATTGCGCTCGTCGTCATCCACGGCCAGGATGCGCGCCTTTGCCGGCCCCGCTGCCGGCGCCATGACCTCCAGCTTCCTTGCTCCGTTTCTCGACAGCTTCTGCATCGAGCGGCCGTCAGTTCACAGCCATGAGCGTCTTTTCCGGACCATGGACACGGGATCGCGAACGGCCGATCCAGACACGCAGCAATGCCAACAGCAGATCGAGGTCGACAGGCTTGGCGATGTAGTCGGAGGCGCCGGCGTCGAGGCACTTCTGCCGGTCGCCCTTCATTGCCTTGGCTGTGACCGAGATCAACGGGATATGGGCGATCGCCGGCATGCTGCGGATCTGCCGCATCGTCTCGTAGCCATCCATTTCCGGCATCATGATATCGATCAGTGCCGCATCGATATCCGGGCTCTGCTCCAGAAGCGCGATACCTTCCCGGCCGCGCTCCGCATGCAGCACCTGGATGTCATAGGTCTCGAGAACGCTGGTAAGCGAATAGATGTTGCGGATGTCGTCGTCGACGATGAGGACCTTTGCGCCGGCGAGGTCGAATTTGTCCGGCTGTTCGGCTGCCGCACCATCGTTTTCGTGGCCTCGCCCGGGGAGTGTTGCCGACATCAGGAGAGCCAGCTGCGCGAAATTCTCCGCCCGCGGAACATCCGCCAATGCCGGATGCAAGGCGAGCGACTGTTGCAGCGCTTCCGGATGAGGCGCAAAGAACAGCAGTCGCGACACCGACTGCCCGAACAGGACGGCAATCTCATCCAGCATCTGGGCGTTGTCCTTGGCCGAGCGGCCAAAGCCGAGCACAACGGCATCATAGTTGGCGATGCCGATTTCGTCCGCATTCGCCGCGACGCGGCCGATCGCCGTAACCGAGGTGACGCCGTCGCGGATCGCCTCGATCAGCGAAAGGCGGCGCTCGGGATCGGGATCGGCAATCAGGACGCGGCTCTGGACGCGGAGCTTTCTGGAATGAATATCCTGGAAGACCTTCATCAGTTCGTCCGACGATACGGGCTTGGTTGAAATGCTGGATGCACCCTTGCGGGCAAGCACCTCGATGTCTTCGGTGCCCGAGATGACATGAACGGGAATGTCCTTGGTTTTCGGGTCATGGCGAAGCAGATCGAACAACACCCAGCCGTCGATATCCGATAGTCCGAGATCGAGCGTAATCGCGTCGGGAACCAGCTTGCGTGCCAAAGCCAGCGTGCCGGAGCCCGCGGTCGACAGGACGCCTTTCAGCCCGGCCGAACGTGCAAGGCCGAGCAGCAAACCGCCGAAGGTCGGGTCGTCCTCGACGATCAGCACGACCCGATCTTCCGACGAGATCGTATCGCGGTCATCGAGCAATTCGGAGGACGGCGGGCTCGGCTGCGCTGTCGTCGCGGCCACCTCCATCGCCGGCAGCAACGCCGCTTGCGGGGCCAAGGCCATCCGGGGTCCGTCGAATGGAATGACCAGAGTGAACGTCGAACCCTTGCCCGGCGTGCTCTCGACCCGCAATTCGCCGCCGAGCAGCCGGGCAATCTCCCGGCTGATCGAGAGCCCAAGCCCGGTGCCGCCATATTTGCGGCTTGTGGTGCCGTCGGCCTGCTGGAAGGCCTCGAAAATCAGCTTCTGCTTGTCTTGCGGAATACCGATGCCGGTATCGGTGACCACGATCGCGAGCGCCTCCATCGGTTGCGCCGAAACGTTGTGACGGCCCGTCTTTTCGGCCCGGAAATTCAAGCGGACCTCGCCTTGCGAGGTGAATTTGAACGCGTTCGACAAAAGGTTGAGCACGATTTGCTGCAAGCGCTTCTCGTCGGTGCGGACGGTTTCCGGAAGCTCGGGGTCGACATTGATGGTGAAGCCAAGCCCCTTGTCGGTCGCCAGCTGCCGGAAGGTTCGCTCCATATGCTGGCGAAGATGCACCACCGGCATATCGTTGATATCGATCGAGACGGTGCCCGATTCGATCTTCGACAGATCGAGGATGTCATTGATGAGGCTCAAAAGGTCGGTGCCGGCCGAATTGATGGTGCGCGCGAACTCGACCTGCTTGTCGTTGAGATTGCCCTGCTGGTTGGTTGCGAGCAGGTTTGAAAGGATGAGCAGCGAGTTCAGCGGCGTGCGCAGTTCGTGGCTCATATTGGCGAGGAATTCCGACTTGTATTTCGAGGTAAGCGCCAGCTGCTCGGCCTTCTCCTCCAGCGCCCGCCGCGCCATCTCGATTTCCAGGTTCTTGTTCTCCACCTGCTTCTTTTCGTTCTCGAGCAGCTGCGCCTTTTCCTGCAGCTCCTCATTGGTGGCGTGCAGTTCCTCCTGCTTCTTGGTCAGTTCGGTCTGACGCGCCTGCAATTCCGAGGTCAGCAGCTGCGACTGCTTGAGCAGGCCTTCGGTGCGCATGGTGGCGGCGATGGTGTTGAGAACGATGCCGACGGATTCCATCAGCTGGTTGAGGAACGATTGGTGCGTGTCGCGGAATTCGCTGAACGAGGCGAGTTCGATGACGGCCTTCACCTCGTCCTCGAACAGAGCCGGAAGAATGATCACGTTCGCCGGCGCGGCATTGCCAAGGCCGGAGGTAACGCGCAGGAAATTCGGCGGCACATTGTCCAGCATGATGGCGCGCTTGTCGGCGGCACTCTGCCCGACAAGCCCTTCACGCAGATCGAGGCGTTGCTTGATTTCCGCCTTGCTTTCGGCGCCATAGGAGGCGGCGAGCTCCAGATAGAATTCATCCTCGTCGCGGTTGGTCACATAGAACACGCCATATTGCGCATTCACCAGCGGGGCGAGTTCGGACATGATGAGGCGCGAGATCGTGGCCAGGTCGCGCTCGCCCTGCAGCATGCGCGAGAAGCGGGCGAGATTGGTCTTCAGCCAGTCCTGCTCGGCATTCTTCAGCGTCTGGTCCTTCAAATTGCGGATCATCTCGTTGATGTTGTCTTTCAGCGCCGCCACCTCGCCGGAGGCCTGGACGCTGATCGAGCGGGTCAGATCGCCCTTGGTCACCGCCGTCGACACCTCGGCGATGGCGCGCACCTGAGTGGTCAGGTTGGCCGCGAGCTGATTGACGTTGTCGGTCAGGTCGCGCCAAAGGCCGGCAGCGCCGGGCACCCGGGCCTGGCCGCCGAGCTTGCCTTCGATGCCCACTTCGCGGGCGACGTTGGTCACCTGGTCGGCGAAGGTCGCCAGCGTCTCGATCATGCCGTTGATGGTGTCGGCGAGCGAGGCGATCTCGCCCTTGGCATCGACCGTCAGCTTGCGCTTGAGATTGCCTTGCGCGACCGCGGTCACGACATCGGCGATGCCGCGCACCTGGTTGGTCAGGTTCGTCGCCATCAGGTTGACGTTGTCGGTCAGGTCCTTCCAGGTACCGGCGACGCCCTCGACCCGCGCCTGGCCGCCGAGCTTGCCCTCGGTGCCGACCTCGCGGGCGACACGCGTCACTTCGCCGGCAAAGGAGTTCAGCTGGTCGACCATGGTGTTGATCGTCGATTTCAGCTCCAGGATCTCGCCCTTGACGTCGACGGTGATCTTCTTCGACAGGTCGCCGCGCGCCACAGCGGTGGTCACCTCGGCGATGTTACGGACCTGGCCGGTCAGGTTCTCGGCCATCGAATTCACATTGTCGGTCAGATCCTTCCAGGTGCCGGCAACGCCGCGCACCTGCGCCTGGCCGCCGAGCTTGCCCTCGGTGCCGACCTCGCGCGCCACGCGCGTCACCTCGGAGGCGAAGGAATTCAGCTGGTCGACCATCGTATTGATGGTGTCCTTGAGCTCGAGGATTTCGCCGCGCACATCGACGGTGATCTTCTTCGACAGGTCGCCAAGCGCCACCGCCGTGGTCACCTCGGCGATGTTGCGCACCTGGCCGGTCAGGTTGGCGGCCATCGCATTGACGTTGTCGGTCAGGTCTTTCCAGGTGCCGGCAACGCCGCGCACCTGCGCCTGGCCACCGAGCTTGCCGTCCGAACCGACTTCGCGTGCCACGCGCGTCACCTCCGAGGCGAAGGAATTCAGCTGGTCGACCATCGTGTTGATGACGTCCTTGATCTGCAGGATCTCGCCCAATGCATCGACGGTGATCTTCTGGGTCAGGTCGCCGGTCGCAATCGCGGTTGCTACCTTGGAGACGTCGCGCAACTGCACGGTCAGATTGCCGGCCATGGCGTTGACGTTGTCGGTCAGGTCCTTCCAGGTGCCGCCGACACCCTCGACATGCGCCTGGCCGCCGAGCTTGCCTTCCGACCCCACTTCGCGCGCCACACGCGTCACTTCCGAGGCGAAGGAATTCAGCTGGTCGACCATCGTGTTGACGGTGTCCTTGAGTTCCAGGATTTCGCCCTTGACGTCGACGGTGATCTTTTTCGACAGGTCGCCGCGGGCGACGGCGGTCGTCACCTCGGCGATGTTGCGGACCTGGCCGGTCAGGTTGGCGGCCATCAGATTGACGTTGTCGGTCAGGTCCTTCCAGGTGCCGCCGACGCCCTTCACTTCGGCCTGGCCGCCGAGCTTGCCCTCGGTGCCGACCTCGCGGGCGACGCGCGTCACTTCGGAGGCGAAGGAGTTCAATTGATCGACCATCGTGTTGATGGTGTCCTTGAGCTCGAGGATTTCGCCTTGCACGGCGACAGTGATCTTCTTCGACAGGTCGCCCGAAGCGACCGCAGTCGTCACCTCGGCGATGTTGCGGACCTGGCCGGTCAGGTTCTCGGCCATCGAATTGACGTTGTCGGTCAGGTCCTTCCAGGTGCCGGCGACGCCGCGCACCTGCGCCTGGCCGCCGAGCTTGCCCTCGGTGCCGACTTCGCGGGCGACGCGCGTCACCTCGCCGGCAAATGAATTCAGCTGGTCGACCATGGTGTTGATGGTCGATTTCAGCTCGAGGATCTCGCCCTTGACGTCGACGGTGATCTTCTTCGACAGGTCGCCCAGCGCCACAGCCGTCGTCACCTCGGCGATATTGCGCACCTGGCCTGTCAGGTTTTCGGCCATCAGGTTCACGTTGTCGGTCAGGTCCTTCCAGGTGCCGCCGACACCTTCGACGCGCGCCTGGCCGCCGAGCTTGCCTTCTGTACCGACTTCGCGCGCGACGCGCGTCACTTCCGAGGCGAAGGAATTGAGCTGGTCGACCATCGTGTTGATGGTGTTCTTGAGTTCGAGGATTTCGCCTTTCACGTCGACGGTAATCTTCTTCGACAGGTCGCCGGAAGCGACGGCGGTCGTCACCTCGGCGATGTTGCGCACCTGCCCGGTCAGGTTCGTCGCCATCGCGTTGACGTTGTCGGTCAGGTCCTTCCAGGTCCCGGCCACACCTTTCACGCGGGCCTGGCCGCCGAGCTTGCCTTCGGTGCCGACCTCGCGCGCCACGCGCGTCACTTCCGAGGCGAAGGAGGCCAGTTGCCCGACCATGGTGTTGACGATCTTGCCGATGCGCAGAAACTCGCCGCGCAGCTGCCGGCCGTCGATTTCGACCATCATCGTCTGCGACAGGTCGCCTTTGGCGACCGCGCCGATGACGCGCGCCACTTCGGCCGTCGGCTGAACCATGTCCTCGATCAGATCGTTGACGGAACGGACGCTCGATTCCCAGCTGCCGGTGGCGTTGCGGACACGGCCGCGTTCGCCGATCCGGCCATCCTTGCCGACGACCTTGCTGAGGCGTTCGAACTCGCGCGTGACCTGATCGTTGAGTTCTACGATTTCGTTGAAGGTGTCGGCGATCTCGGAATCAAGGCCGGCGTAGACATTGTCGATACGAACGGAGAAATCACCGCTCCGAAAAGCCTTCAGCGCGTTCAGTATTTGACGGTGGTCCAATTGCCTTGTGGATGCAAGCACGCTCACAGCGCCCCTCCCAGCTCACGGATTTCTTGAATGTCCTGGTGAAACTGTCCCCTGCGGCCGACACAACTCCCCGCAAGCGCAAGAACGCGGCATGCTCGATTTGGTTCCAGACGAAACTGCCGCTATGCGGCAGGAATTTCGCAGCCGCATTCACGAAACGACGAGCAACAAAGATCCATAATGATGTATCGATCAATATTTCTGCCCAACGGAACATCTCGAAAAAACTCTCGTTGGTATAGATCGCGATAGAGCGATGCAACTCGATGGAGACACTAAGATGATGAAAATTCTCTCTGCATCCCTACTTGCTATCGGCCTGGCCACATCTGCCATGGCACAATCCATGGACTCCGCGACCGGTAGCGCCGATGGCAATACCGGCGTCAACACAGGCACTTCCGGCGGCAACACCGGGACCGGCAGCGCAACTACCCCGAACACGATCGATCCGAACGCAACGAACGCTACCACGCCGCAGACAAACGGTATGGAGGACCGCTGTAAGGATACGGCGAGCAGCGATACCGACAACAATACCCCCAGCGGCGCCATGACGTCGGATATGCAGAACTGCAACAAGTAACGGAGTTTTGCTCAGCCGTCATTTCAGCCCGCTGCCTGGTCCAGACCGGTGCTCGCGGTTCAAACCACAGCCAGAAACATGCACTGACCGGGCACGGGCCCATTACTTCTGAATGGATCGGCGAGCCCAAGCCGGGCGGCCGATTAACTAGTCTCAGCTAGGTTCTGCGATAAGCGGCGGCCAGCCCGGACGGGCGGGCGGCCGTTCTGCTGATTTTCGCGGAGAGAACTGGTGGAGCCAATCGGAATCGAACCGACGACCTCTTGAATGCCATTCAAGCGCTCTCCCAACTGAGCTATGGCCCCACTCCGGCAGTTCACCGGCGCCGTTTCCGGCGAAGAGATCCGGCGCGGGTTCTAGACCGCGCCGTTAGTGAAGGCGGCTTCTAACCCCGCCTTCAGTCAATATCAAGCCTTCAAGAACCGCTTTTTCTAGGCAGCGCCGCGAAAGCCGGCGAATGCGGTTCGCTCAGACCTCGTCGTCGTCTTCGCCGACGCCGATCATGTCGGCAACGTCGTCGTCTTCTTCCTCCTCGTCGGCGAGGAACGTGTCATCCTCGTCATCGCCAAGGTCAACGTCGTCTTCGTCATCGCCGAGATCGGGAAGCTCGTCGGCCTTCGCGTCCTCGTCCGCCTCTTCGAGCGAGACGACCTCGACGCCCTCTTCCTCCTCGGCGTCCACTTCCTTCTCGGCAACTTCCTCTTCCTCCTCGAGGGCGGCGATCTTGCCTTCCTCGAAATAGGAGCGCGGATAGCTCTTGCCCGTGTAAGGCGAGACGATCGGGTCCTTGTTCAAGTCATAGAATTTTCGACCCGTCTCCGGGTCGATGCGTTTGGTGCCAAGTTCGGGTTTTGCCACAGCAAGCCTCGTCGATGAAAGTTTGGTCCCCTTAACCAGAGTTTACGGCGCTGTCAAAGCGAAAAGCCGGCGTCCCAAAAAGCTTGAATTCGAAGGCCTTCATACCAAGGGGATGACCATTTCGGTACGCCATGATAGGAGACCCCGCAAACCAGCAGAAAATGGCCGGCCGCCGGCGTTTCCAGGAAAGAACCATGTCGCACACTGCCGCCCCGAAGCAGGCCACCGCCCGCAAATCATCTGGCCTTTCAGGCGCGGCACGGGTGCCGGGCGACAAGTCGATCTCGCACCGCTCGTTCATGTTCGGTGGCCTGGCCTCCGGCGAAACCCGCATCACCGGGCTGCTGGAAGGCGAGGACGTGATGCGTACGGGCGCTGCCATGAAGGCCATGGGCGCCCATATCGAGAAGCATGGCGCTGAGTGGGTGATCCGCGGTACCGGCAACGGCGCGCTGCTGCAGCCGGAAGGCCCGCTCGATTTCGGCAATGCCGGCACGGGCTCCCGCCTCACCATGGGCCTGGTCGGCACCTATGACATGGAAACCACCTTCATCGGCGACGCCTCGCTGTCGGGCCGGCCGATGGGCCGGGTGCTCGAACCGCTCCGCCAGATGGGCGTGCAGGTGCTGAAGGCGACGCCCGGCGACCGCATGCCGATCACGCTGCACGGGCCCAAGCACGCCGCGCCGATCACCTACCGCGTGCCGATGGCATCGGCGCAGGTCAAGTCGGCGGTGCTGCTGGCTGGGCTGAACACGCCGGGCATCACCACCGTCATCGAGCCGGTTATGACGCGCGACCACACCGAAAAGATGCTCAAGGGGTTCGGCGCCAATCTGTCGGTCGAGACCGACGAGCGCGGCGTGCGCCACATTTTCATCGAAGGCCAGGGCAAGCTCACGGGGCAGACGATCGCGGTGCCTGGCGACCCCTCCTCGGCCGGCTTTCCGCTGGTGGCGGCGCTGATCGTGCCGGGTTCGGACATTATCATCGAAAACGTGCTGATGAACCCGACCCGCACAGGCCTTCTGCTGACGCTGCAGGAAATGGGCGCGCGCATCGACATAATCGATCCGCGCACCGAAGGCGGCGAGGATGTTGCCGATCTGCGCGTGCGTTACTCCGAGCTGAAAGGCGTCACCGTACCGCCGGAACGGGCGCCGACGATGATCGACGAGTATCCGGTGCTTGCCGTGGCGGCCAGCTTCGCCGAGGGCGAAACGCTGATGCTTGGCCTGGAAGAGCTGCGCGTGAAGGAATCCGACCGGCTGTCGGCAGTGGCCGAAGGGCTGAAGCTCAACGGCGTCGACTGCAGCGAAGGCGAGGCCTCGCTTGTCGTGCGCGGAAAGCCCGGCGGCAAGGGCCTCGGCCAGCATCCCAACGGACAGGGCACCATCGTCCAGACCCATCTCGATCACCGCATCGCCATGAGCTTTCTGGTGATGGGGCTGGCGACGGAAAAACCGGTGACCATCGACGATCAGGCGATGATCGCAACGAGCTTTCCGGAATTCATGGGACTGATGAAGGGGCTGGGCGCGGAGATTGAATGAAATATGTCTGCGTACATTGGAAGCACGAGCGGCCGGAGCAACCATCTCATCTCTGGTATGAGATTGCCGACGACAACTGTCAGTCGAGAACAATAGAGTTCTATCGGGACGGTTCAGTCGGTTTTGCGTCACGTGGCGTCGCGCCAGATGGATCAGAGGACCTCGAAGTTGGCGGGACAACGAACTCAGACCAACCTTTTCCGGCCCTCGACGAGATCAACGCTGATCCTGTATTTGAGGCGGTGGAAGTCACGGCGGCAGAGTTTGAAAAGCGTTGGCAGCAGGCGCTTGCCTCGCGACGGCATATGACGGCGTCCTTCACCATCGCCATCGACGGACCTGCCGGTGCCGGCAAAGGCACCCTTGCCCGGCGGCTCGCCGATCACTACCGGCTGAACCTGCTCGACACCGGCCTTACCTATCGCGCGGTAGCCCATGCGCTGCTTCGGCTTGGCCTGCCGCTCGACAATGTCTCGGCCGCCGAAACCGCCGCCCGCCAGGTTGATCTGGCCAAGCTCGACCGGGCGGTGCTGTCGGCGCATGCGGTCGGCGAGGCGGCGTCGAAAGTGGCGGTCATCCCGTCAGTGCGGCGTATACTGGTCGACAAACAGCGCGACTTCGCCAAGACGCCGCCAGGCGCAGTGCTGGACGGCCGCGACATCGGCACCGTCGTCTGTCCCGATGCCGACGTAAAACTCTATGTCACGGCCAGCGCCGAGGTGCGGGCAAAGCGGCGGCTGGATGAAATCGAGAGCATCGGCGGCACCGCTAATTTCGATGAAATCCTTGCCGATATCGTGCGCCGCGACGAGCGCGACATGGGCCGCATGGACTCGCCCTTGAAGCCGGCCGCCGATGCGCACTTGCTCGACACGTCGGAAATGGCTATAGAGGCCGCGTTTCTGGCAGCTCAGGTGATCATCGACGACGTCCTGGCCAAGAGAAACGAAGCCTGAGCCGGGTTTTCCTGCCGCCGCCGATTGCCGGCGACAACAAGAATTCCCATATCGGGTAGGAACCAGCCTGCCAGCATTCTTCATGCGCCGGAATTGCCGCTCAAGGGCGGCCAAGGGCTTTTTGCCCGGAACGCCGGCAGGCCAACGCAACGCTAACCCACGGCGCCGGCCCCGCGACAGATTGCGGGGCATTCCAGGAGAAACTATGTCAGTTGCAAATCCCACTCGCGATGATTTCGCGAGCCTGCTCGAAGAATCATTTTCCGCCGGCCATTCCGGCGAAGGCCAGGTCGTCAAGGGCATCATCACCGCCATTGAGAAGGAGATGGCCATCATCGACGTCGGCCTCAAGGTCGAAGGCCGCGTGCCGCTGAAGGAATTCGGCGTCAAGGGCAAGGACACGACGCTCAAGGTCGGCGACACGGTCGAGGTCTATGTCGAGCGTATCGAAAATGCGCTTGGCGAAGCCATGCTGTCGCGTGAGAAGGCCCGCCGCGAAGAGAGCTGGGTCCGTCTCGAAGAGAAGTTCACCAAGGGCGAACGCGTCGAAGGCGTCATCTTCAACCAGGTCAAGGGCGGCTTCACCGTCGACCTCGACGGCGCTGTGGCCTTCCTGCCGCGCAGCCAGGTTGACATCCGCCCGATCCGCGACGTCTCGCCGCTGATGCACAACCCGCAGCCCTTCGAGATCCTCAAGATGGATCGCCGCCGCGGCAACATCGTGGTGTCGCGCCGCACCGTGCTCGAGGAAAGCCGCGCCGAACAGCGTTCGGAAATCGTGCAGAACCTCGAAGAAGGCCAAGTAGTCGAAGGCGTCGTCAAGAACATCACCGACTATGGTGCGTTCGTCGACCTCGGCGGCATCGATGGCCTGCTGCACGTCACCGACATGGCCTGGCGCCGCGTCAATCATCCGACCGAAATCCTCAACATCGGCCAGACGGTCAAGGTGCAGATCATCCGCATCAACCAGGAAACCCACCGCATCTCGCTCGGCATGAAGCAGCTCGAGAGCGATCCGTGGTCCGAGATCGGCACCAAGTTCCCGATCGGCAAGAAGATCAAGGGTACCGTCACCAACATCACCGACTACGGCGCATTCGTCGAGCTGGAGCCGGGCATCGAAGGCCTCATCCACGTTTCGGAAATGTCGTGGACCAAGAAGAACGTGCATCCCGGCAAGATCCTGTCGACGACGCAGGAAGTCGACGTGGTGGTGCTCGAAGTCGATCCGGCCAAGCGCCGTATCTCGCTCGGCCTCAAGCAGACGCTGGAGAACCCGTGGGAGGCCTTCGCGCGCAGCCACCCGGTCGGCAGCCAGGTCGAGGGCGAGGTCAAGAACAAGACCGAGTTCGGCCTGTTCATCGGCCTCGAAGGCGACGTCGACGGCATGGTCCACCTTTCCGACCTCGACTGGACCCGTCCTGGCGAGCAGGTGATCGAGGAGTACAATCGCGGCGACATGGTCAAGGCGCAGGTGCTCGACGTCGACATCGACAAGGAACGCATCTCGCTCGGCATCAAGCAGCTGGCCAAGGATACGGTCGGCGAAGCAGCGACGTCAGGCGAACTGCGCAAGAACGCAGTCGTCACCTGCGAGGTTATCGGCGTGAAGGATGGCGGTCTGGAAGTGCGGCTGGTCGACAGCGGCATCGAGACCTTCATCAAGCGCTCCGACCTCAGCCGTGACCGCGACGAGCAGCGCCCCGAGCGCTTCACCGTCGGCCAGAAAGTCGACGCCCGCGTCATCGCCTTCGACAAGAAGACCCGCAAGCTGCAGGTCTCGATCAAGGCGCTGGAAATCGCCGAAGAGAAGGAAGCGGTCGCTCAGTACGGCTCAACCGATTCCGGCGCTTCGCTGGGCGACATCCTTGGCGCCGCGCTGAAGAAGCAGGGCAGCTAAGCCAACACCGCGCCTCGCGCGGGTTATAAACGAAACAAAAAAAGCCCCGCCGGAACGATCCGGCGGGGCTTTTGCTTGTGACCTTTTGCTTGTGACGAGCCGCAGGCTTAGGCCCTGCCGTAAAGCGGCACCAGCGTGCCGCTGATGGCCATGTTGGCCGGCGAGGCGAGATAGGCAATGGCCTCGGCGGCCGCTTCAAGGCTGACCCATCTGCTGAAATCTGCGTTCGGCATGTCAGCCCGGTTGGCCGGCGTGTCGAGCGTCGAAGGCGCCACGGCGTTGACCAGGATGCCGTTGCCCTTCAGCTCTTCGGCTATCGCCACGGTCATCGCGGCGACTGCCGCCTTGGCGGCGGCGTAGGCCACCTTGCCGGAGCCGCGCCGCGGATCGAGCCCGGCTCGCGCGGTGACATTGACGATGCGACCCGGCACGGAAGATCCCAGCATCGAGCGTATCGCCGCGCGGCAGCACAGAAAGGTGGTGCGGGCATTGGTGTCCATCATCTCGGCGAAGGAGGCGGGTTCGATCTTCTCGACCGGCGCCGCGGTGAAGCCGCCGGCAAGATGCACCGATGCCCATAAATCTGGAACGCTGGCATAGAAGGCGTCGACCTTGGCAGGGTCGGCAAGGTCGACATTGTGCGCCAGCCTGACGCGGTCATGCGCCGGAAAGGGAAAATGCGCAGGCGCGGCAGCGTGGGCATTGGGCACATGGCAGATCGCGCCCTGCTCCAGCAGTTTTCCTACGACCGCGCCGCCAAGGGCACCGGTGCCGCCGGTCACCACGATATGTCTGCCGTCCAGTGTTTCCGTCATATTCGACCGCTCCGTCATTGCGCGCCGCCGATGCGGAAGGTCGCGCCTTTCGCGCGATCACTCAACCGAAATCTCGATGACGTAAGGTCGTCCAGTCGCCCGCGCGCGCCCAAGCGCGTCCGCCAAGCCGCCGGTGCCGGAAATCCGCTCGGCGGCAATGCCGTAGGCTTCGGCCAATTTGCAGAAATCCGGCGGTGCCGGGGAGACGCCGACCGGCTCGACGCCGACGTCGAGCATCGAGGTTTCGATCTCGCGGTAGCCACGATTGTTCCAGACTGTGAAGATCACCGGCGCCGCCGCGTCGAGCGCGGCGCCCAGTTCCGGCAGGGTGAACTGGAAGCCGCCGTCGCCGGTGAGGCAAACGACCGGCGCCTCAGGCCTGGCAAGGACGGCACCGATCGCCGCCGGCGGGCCATAGCCGAGCGCGCCGAAGCCGGTGGCGGCGTTGAACCAGCCGCCCGGCCGGTCATGATCGTAATAGAGGTTGGCGGCGTAGACCGGCTGGGTCGAATCGCCGACGATGATCGCGCCAGGCAGCGCATCGCGGATCGTCTCGACGGCGCGCAGTTGCGCCTGCATGGCCGGGCCAATCTCGGCAAAGGCCGCCTGCCGCGTCGCGGCGGCGCGGGCTGAACCATCATCCAATGGCGTCTCGTGCGTGCCGATTTCGGCAAGCAGCGCCTTGAGCGCCGCTCCGCAATCGGCCTGGATCGAAATCCGCGCAGGCCGGCGGGCAAGCTGGTCGGCGCCGATGTCGATGCGGATCAGGTTGGCGGGCAGGACAAAACCGCCGTCGCCATAGCCATCATAGTCGGTCGGACCGAATTCGGTGCCAGCGGCAATGACCAGATCGGCGCCGGCCATCAGCGCACGCACCGCCTTCAGGCTGGGGCTGGCCGGCACGCCAAGCGGATGACGATAGAGCAGGCCGCGCGCATTGGCGGTCTGGACGACCGGCGCTCCCAACCTCTCGGCCAGGCGCTGCAACGGCGCTTCGGCCGCTTTGGCGCCGCCACCGGCGAGGATAAGCGGCAGGCTGGCAGACGCGCACAGCCTTGCCGCCTCTGCAATCGCCGCCACATCCGGCCCGGGCGGCGCTGAATTCCGCAGCAGCGGCACGATGCCGTTGGCCGGCATGGTCATGACATCGGTCGGGATCTCAATATGCACCGGACCCGGACGCGAGGATGAGAACAGCGCAAAGGCGCGGGCGAGCACGCCGGGCAGTTCGCCGGCCTCGGTGACACGGTGCGAAAACAGCGCCACCTTCTCCATCATGCCGCGCTGGTCCGGCAGTTCATGCAGATGGCCAAGGCCTTTGCCCAGCGTCGGTGTGGCGTTGACGCCCGAGATTACCAGCATCGGCACCGAATCGGCGCGCGCCTGACCCATGGCGGTGATGGCGTTGGTCAGCCCCGGCCCGGTGATGACGAAGGCGATACCCGGCCTGCCGCTGGCGCGCGCATAGCCGTCAGCCATGAAGCCGGCGCCCTGCTCGTGGCGCGGCGTGACGTGACGGATCTTCGATCGCGCAAGCCCGCGATAGAGCTCGACCGTGTGTACGCCGGGAATGCCGAAGACGGTGTCGACGCCGTGCGCTTCGAGCAAGGTGATGAGCGCTTCGCCGATGGTCGTCATTGTCTTAGCACCGGGCGCGTGAGGCAGGTAGGGCCGCCCTCGCAGGCAATGCACAGCGCATCGGCCTCGAATGTCGAGACCGTACAGCCGGCGGCTTGCATGGCAGCCGCCGTCTTCGGAAAACCGGCAACGGCGATAACCTGGCGCGGCGCGGTCGGCAGCACGTTCAGGCTGAGCCCATTCGAGACGAAGAATTCGTCGGCGTCGCCCTCGACCAGCCGAATGCCGCGTTCGCGCAGCATCTGGTGGAAGGCGACCGGCAGGAGGGGCGCATAGACCAGCGCCAGATCGTCTGCGAGCGGGCTGATCACCGACATCAGATGCAGGCAGGCCTCCTCGCCCTGCCAGAGCGGGAGGTCGAAGCCATAGACCTGGATGCCCTTGGGTGAAAGCAGGTTGGAGAGCTGCTGGATGCCGTGCTGATTGGTGCGCACGCCGCGGCCGACGGCCAGCGTGTTTGCATCCACCCACACGCAGTCGCCGCCCTCGACCTGGCCGGGAGCCTCGATACGGCCGAGGATGGGGATGCCCATGCGCCCGTAGGCTGCCTCGTGCAGGCCGGGCTCTCGCCGGCGCAGCGCCTTGCCCATGGCAAGGATGACCGCGCCATGGTCGGTCATCAGCGACGGATCGTGGGTAAAGACCGAATCGGCAAGCCCGTCATCGGCGTCGCTCAGCCATTCGATTTCGGCGCCTGAGACAGAAATCAGCCTGGCCAGTGCATCATGCCGGGCTGCCGCTTTTTGTGGATCGAAGCCGGGGCCATAGTGCCACTCCAGCGCTTCGGCCCGACGCATGGCGCTGGCGGCGGAGCGCATCAGCACGCGCTGCAGCGGCCCGGCCATCGACTGCGACCCGTATGCTTTGCCCACTAAGTTCTCCTGAAACGCGCCCCTCCTGCCAATAGCCACTCGGCAGGCCGTGATCAATGGTCCAAAAACTGCGGTTGACGGAGGCAAGCGGAACGGTCCATCTTGAGAATCGGAACGCTGTCCAGTGACGGGTAATGGGTAAAAAATTCCAGCAAGCACTGCCTCGGCTGCTCCGCGGGGCGCCGCGACGATGACAGCGCCGGCCACCGCCCTGAAGCATACGGCGCAGAACGGCGCTGCCGAAGCCATCCACGTCGAGAACCTGCACAAGAATTTCGGCAAGCTGCATGTATTGAAGGGCGTTTCGCTGTCGGCGCGCGATGGCGAGGTGATCGCCATCATCGGCGGCAGCGGCTCGGGCAAATCGACGCTGCTGCGCTGCATCAACTGCCTGGAGAACCCGACCAGCGGCATCATCCGGGTCAATGGCGAAGAGATAAAGCTGAAGGCCGACAGCTACGGCCACACCGTGCCCGCCGACCGCAAGCAGATCGAACGCATCCGCTCCAAGCTCGGCATGGTCTTCCAGAACTTCAATCTGTGGAGCCACATGACGTTGATCGAGAACGTCATCGAGGTTCCCGTGCATGTGCTCGGCGTCAAGCGCGATGTGGCGATCGGCGAGGCGGAAAAATTGCTCGCCCGCGTCGGCCTGGCCGAAAAACGCGACGTCTATCCCGCCTATCTGTCGGGCGGCCAACAGCAGCGCGCCGCGATTGCCAGGGCGTTGGCCATCAACCCGCGCGTCATGCTGTTCGACGAGCCGACCTCGGCGCTCGATCCGGAGCTGGTCGGCGAGGTGCTGAAGGTGATCGGCGACCTGGCGCGCGAAGGCCGCACTATGGTGCTGGTCACCCATGAGATGAAGTTTGCCCGCGAGGTCGCGACGCATGTCGTCTACCTCCACAACGGGCTGGTCGAGGAAGAAGGGCCGCCGGAACAGATCTTCGGCGCGCCGAAATCCGAAAGGCTGAAGCAGTTCATCCGCAACATCAGTTAAACTGTGGGCGGACGAAAACCGGGAACAACAACAAAACTGGGAGTCATGACGATGAAGATTATTCTCAAGACCTTTGCCGCAGCGCTGCTGCTCGGCGTTGCCGCGATGGGCGTGGCCAAGGCCGATCCGGTCAAGATCGGCGTCGCCGCCGAACCCTATCCGCCCTTCGCCTCGCCGGACGCTTCCGGCAAATGGGTCGGCTGGGAGATCGAATTCATCGATGCCGTCTGCGCCGAGGAGAAGCTCGACTGCGTCATCACCCCCGTCGCCTGGGACGGCATCATTCCGGCGCTGACGACCAAGAAGATCGATCTTATCGCCGCCTCGATGTCGATCACCGCCGAGCGCGAGAAGACGATCGCCTTCTCGGACAAATATTACAACACCCCGACTGCGATCATCGGGCCGAAGGACCAGAAGTTCGGCTCAACACCGGAGGACCTCAAGGGCAAGATCATCGGCGTCCAAGTCTCGACCGTACACGCCGACTACGCCAAGAAGCACTTCGCCGACGCGGCGGAAATCAAGGAATACCAGACCCAGGACGAGGCCAACCAGGATCTTGCCGCCGGCCGGGTCGACGCGGTGCAGGCCGATTCCATTGCCCTCGACGCCTTCCTAAAATCGGACCAGGGCAAGCAATGCTGCGATCTGAAGGGCATGGTCGCGCCGGATCTGGCCATTCTCGGGCCCGGCGTCGGCGCCGGCGTCCGCAAGGAAGACTCCGAGTTGAAGGAAAAGATCAACGCCGGCATCAAGGCCATCCGCGCCAACGGCAAATATGACGAGATTTCGAAGAAGTACTTCGACTTCGACATTTACGGTGCCGACACGCAGTCGAACTGACTGCCTCATCCATGAGCGATTAACCACGCGGCCCCGATAGAGCCGCGTGGTTCGTCGAAATCCATCGACGCGAGCTTCCGCGGGCGGAGATCGCCGGCGGTTTTAGCGCCAGCAATTCGAGGGCGACGCTGATCGACGCATTTGTTCCGGCTTGGGCCGCCTCTGCCATCGCGCTTCTCTCGCCCGTGCCGCCGGGCTGGGGTGGAACGCTCATCGTCGGGCTGCTCCATACGATCGAGATCGCGGTCGGCGCCACCGGTCTCGGCCTTTTGATCGGCATCGGCGGCGCCTCCGGCAAGCTGTATGGTGGTCCGGTGGTGCGCGATCTCCTGGCAGTCTATACGACCGTCGTGCGCGCCGTGCCGGAGCTGGTGCTGATCCTTCTGCTCTATTACGCCGGCACCGACCTGATCAATCAGATGCTGACGGCAATGGGCTATCAGCGCATGGACATTAGCGGGCTGGCGGCCGGCATTGCCGTGCTCGGCTTCGTCCAGGGCGCCTATTCGACCGAGGTGATCCGCGGCGCGATCCTTGCCATTCCGCAGGGCCAGATCGAAGCCGCGCGCGCCTATGGCATGTCTCCCGGCCTGCTGCTGCGGCGCATCACGCTGCCGGCGATGCTGCCGTTCGCCATACCCGGCCTTGCCAATCTCTGGCTGATCGCCACCAAGGACACCGCCCTGCTGGCGGTCGTCGGCTTTTTCGAGCTGACATTGGCGACACGACAGGCGGCCGGCGTCACCAAAGCCTATCTGACATTCTTTATCGCCGCCGGCGCGATCTACCTTCTGTTGACGCTGGTTTCGAATCTGATCATCGGCCGTATCGAGACATGGGCCCGCCGCGGCATGCCGTCGCTCAAGGAGGCCCGTTGATGGCTGGCCCGGTGATGACTGGCGAAGCGGCCGTCGAGATAGCCGCACGCGCTTCGCTGTGGCTGAAGCCGCATCGTATCGTGCTGATCCTGATCGCGCTGGGGCTGGTTTTGGCGGCGGCCGTCTTCATGCGCTGGGACTGGCTGCCTAAATATTACGGGATAGGACTGCTCGGCATCTGGCGCGCGCTGTGGATTCTTGCCGTCACTTGCACGCTGGGTTTCCTGCTCGCCGTGCCGCTCGGGCTGGCGCAGGCTGCGGGCTCGTTCTGGTTCGCGGCACCCGCCAAGGTCTTCTGCACCGTCATCAGAGGGACGCCGCTGCTGCTGCAGCTCTGGTTGCTCTATTACGGGCTGGGCTCGCTGTTTCCACAATATCCATGGATTCGCGAGTCTTGGATGTGGCCCTATCTGAGGCAGGCATGGCCCTATGGCGTCCTCGGGCTGACGCTGTCCTTCGCCGGTTATGAGGGCGAGGTGATGCGAGGCGCTTTCGCCGGCGTGCCGAAAGGCCAATTGGAAGCCGCCCGCGCCTTCGGCATGAGCCGCTGGAGGATTTTCCAGCGAATCTGGCTGCCGCAGGCCTTCTACCGCGCGCTGCCGACACTGACGGGCGAAACCGTGCTGCAGCTGAAATCGACGCCGCTGGTGGCGACCATCAGCGTGATCGACATATTCGCCGTCTCTTCAAAGGTGCGTCAGGATACCTACCTCACCTATGAACCCTTGCTGCTCCTGGCGTTGATCTATATGGCGATCACCGGCATCCTCGTCTTCACCCTGGGCAAGATCGAGGCGCGGATTCCGAACAAGGTTGGTTAGGTGAATAGTGAATGGTGAATAGTCAGTAGTGAGTAGCCCGTAGTGTTACCGGCTAAGTCCCACTCACCATTCACTATTCACCATTCACCCATTCCCTCAGATATCCATGGCAATCACAATGCAACTCAGTCTCGACCAGGCGACAGGGCTGTGCCGGATGGCCGCACTTGGCGCCGGCGCCAACGAAGAGGCGGCGCAGTCGCTGGCTGCCTCGATCGTCGCGGCTGAGGCGGAAGGACTGTCGACCGTCGGGCTGTCGCATTTCATCGATTATCTCGAAGCGCTGGAAGCCGGCCGTATCGACGGCAACGCCGATCCGGTGATCACCAGGCCGGCGCTCGCGGTCTATCTTTCCGATGCGCGCGGCGGCTTAGCGCATACCGGTTTCGACCGCACGATCGATGACCTCGCCAAGGCGGCGCGGCTGTTCGGCGTCGCCATCTTTTCGCAGAAGAATGCTTATACGTGCGGCGCGCTCGGCTATTTCACCGGACGGCTGGCCGCGCAGGGATTGGTGTCGTTCGCCGCCACCAACGGCCCGGCCGTGCTTGCCGGCTCGGGCTCGGTCAAGCCGGTCTACTGCACCAACCCGATGTCCTTTGCGGCACCCGCCGCGGACGGGGCGGCGCTGGTCATCGACCAGTCGTCGAGCGCCACCGCCTTCGTCAACATCCGCAAGGCGGCCGAGGACGGCAAGAAGATACCCGAAGGCTGGGCACTGGATGCCAGCGGCAATCCGACCACGGACCCGGCAGCTGCCATGAAGGGCGCCATGCTTGCCTTCGGCGGCCAGCGCGGCGCCAACATCGCGCTGATGGTCGAGGTGCTGGCTGCGGGCCTGTCGGGCGCCAACTGGTCGCTCGATGCGCCA
Organism: Mesorhizobium sp. M0663; assembly: GCF_040320585.1. Lineage (NCBI taxonomy): Bacteria > Pseudomonadati > Pseudomonadota > Alphaproteobacteria > Hyphomicrobiales > Phyllobacteriaceae > Mesorhizobium > Mesorhizobium sp. M0663. Next base: position 459,620 of record NZ_JAMYPX010000004.1, on the reverse strand, counting down.
TGGTTCAGCGGCGGGCCGGACAGTCCGGGGACCGGCCTGTTCGTGCTTGCCGTCGAGCCCAAGCTGCTCGATCCGGACTTCGAAAAGCGGATGAAGGATCAGCTCGACCGGCTGCGGCGGCGCTATGGCGTGCATGTGCCGGGGCGTGCCCGGGCCGAGGCCGCGGAGAAGGCGGCGGCGCGCGGCATAAGCGCGCCGAAAGCCGTGGTGCAACGCATTTCCGAATTCGCCGCGCGCTATTCGTCCTGAAGAAATTCGTTTGTCCGATGAGCGGCTGACGAGGCCGGCCGATCCGGCAGCGCGAGCCTACTTCCCGCAATGATGATCGTTGATCGCGTTCACCGCATTCGCGTCCGGTCCTACCCTGTTGTAGGAGCAGGGTTCGGCGGCCGTCGTGAGCAGGTGGTTGTCATAGTAGCGCGGGCCACCGAACAGAATGTCGATGATGTCGCCGTTGGCAGGAACGTAGCGTTCGGGTTGCGCTTGGTGGTGATGCCGGTTTGCCGCGAATGCCGAGGCACCCATGCTGCAGCCTGTTGCGAAAGCCAGAGCGAAGATCGCAACGCATTTTGTCGTCATCGGCAATATCCTCCATTCGGAATCAAACCATACATCTAAAATCGCCGGCCGGAACAAAGGTTCCTGTTCCTAATGGCGTTGCCGTAAAGCCGGGCCTCGGCGGCGTTTTCTGCCATTTCGAACGGATCCGGAAAATCATGCTTCAACAGTGCCGGGCGACCTATGGTCGCCCTTTGCCTTTGGCGCGAAACCGACTATGAAACGGCTTCAATCAAGCCATCTGGATAGCCCGCCGGAGCCAGCCATGACCGAAATCCTTCAGACCCCAAAGCTCGTCGTCGTTTTCGGCGGCTCCGGCTTTGTCGGTCGTCATGTCGTGCGGGCGCTGGCCAAGCGCGGCTACCGCATCCGGGTCGCCTGCCGTCGGCCCGATCTCGCCGGCCATTTGCAACCGCTTGGCAATGTCGGGCAGATCCAGCCGGTGCAGGCCAATGTCCGGGTGCGCTGGTCGGTCGACCGCGCCGTGCAAGGCGCCGACCATGTCGTCAATCTGGTGGCGATCGCGCATGAGGCCGGCCGGCAGAAATTTACTGCCGTCCACGAGTTCGGCGCGCGCGCTATTGCCGAAGCGGCGCGCGCCGTCGGCGCCGGCCTCACCCACATCTCGGCTCTGGGAGCGGACCTCCACGCGCAATCGGACTACGCGCGTACCAAGGCGCTCGGCGAAAAGGCCGTTCTTGAGACGGTCCAAGACGCCGTGATCTTGCGGCCATCGATCAATTTCGGGCCGGAGGACGGTTTCTTCAACCGCTTTGCCAACATGGCCCGTTTTTCCCCAGTGCTGCCGCTGATCGGCGGCGGGCAGACGAAATTCCAGCCGGTCTATGTCGGCGACGTCGCCGAAGCGGTGGCGCACTCGGTCGACGGCAAGGTCCAGGGCGGCCGGATCTATGAACTCGGCGGGCCGCAGGTGCTTACCTTCAAGGAATGCATGCAAGAGCTGCTTGTCATCATCGAACGCAAGCGGTTTTTGCTGCCCGTGCCATGGTGGCTGGCGAACCTCCAGGCATCAATTCTCGGGCTGCTGCCCAATCCGTTGTTGACCAAGGACCAGGTCCTGCTGTTGCGCCAGCACAATGTCGTGTCGGATGCCGCCGTCAAGGACAACAGGACGCTCGCCGGCCTCGGTATCCAGCCGCGTTCGATCGGAACCATCCTGCCAAGCTATCTCTGGCGCTACCGCGCCGCCGGCCAGTTCCAACGCAAGTCCGCCGCATAACACGAGCGGACGTGCGGTTGCCTACGAGCCGCGCCGGGTGACCTGCATCGGCAGGCCGCCTTGCGGCTGCGTCGTCAGCTTCTGCACCGGCCAGGGGCGGGTTTCCGCGGTGGCGTCGAAACGGTAGCGCGACAGCATGATCGCCAACGCGATGATCGCCTCCTGCATGGCGAAGCTGGCGCCGATGCAGACGCGGGGGCCGGCGCCGAACGGCAAATACTGGAAACGATCGATCTTTTCGCGGTTTCCCGGATGGAAGCGTTCCGGCATGAAAGCGTCGGGCCGGTCCCACAATTTCCGATGGCGGTGGACGACCCACGGCATCACCAGCACCGCGGCACGTCGCGGTATGTAGAGGCCGTTCCAGGTTTCGGGCTCGATCGGTTCGCGGTTGATCGACGGCGCCGGCGGATAGAGCCTGAGCGCCTCGTCGAAGGCGGCGCGGGTGAGCGGCATGGCGTCGAGCCATTTCGTCGGGTCGGGCTCACGCGCCAACACCGCATCGATCTCGTGCTCGATCTTTTCGCGCTCCCACGGCGCTTCGGCAAGGCAGTAGAGCGTCCAGCCGAGCGCCCTGGCCGTAGTCTCGTGGCCGGCACCGATGAAGGTGATGATGTTGTCCTCGACCTCGGCCCGGGTCAGCCCGCCCGGTCCCTCCGCCTTCAACAGCAGCGTGAGAAAATCCTGCGGCACGGTGTCCGGAGCGCGCCTCAGCCGCGCCTCGCGCATCTGCACCGTGTCGGTGACGATCTTGCGGAAGTAGGCCATGGTCTTGCGGCCGCGGATGCGGGTCAGGCGCGGCAGCCAGTCGGGCGCACGCAAAAGGTCGAGCGGATCGACCCGGCCCATGGTCTCGAACAGGCGGTCGATCTCCTTGGCGAAGCTACCGGGCTCGCCCGATATCTCGCCCGAAAACAGTGTCTCGGCCAGGATGTCGAAGGTGAGCAGCGTCATGTCGTGGGCGATGTCCGACGTGCCACCTTGCTCGTAACGGGTGACGAATTCGAGCGTGCGTTTCAGCATCGGCTCGGCGAAGCCGAAGATGTGGCGCGGCGTGAACACCGGCGCCATCGCCTTGCGCGAACGCCGCCACACTTCGCCTTCGGCGGTAAGCAGGCCGTCGCGCAGGATTGGCCGCAATATCTTCTGACGCACCGTCGCCATCTTGTAGTTCTTGGCGTTATCGACGAGCACATGGCGGATGAGGCCGGGATCGTTGGCGATGACTAGCGGCCCGCCGACGCCGGTCACCGAAATCCAGGGCTCGTTATAGGTCGGCTCGCCCCACAGTTCGAGCGGATTGCGGTAGACGATGCGGATCATCTCCAGCGTCGAGGGCGGCGCTGTGCGCGGCTTCGGCGCCGGCGGGACGAAGGGAACGGGCTGACTGTCCATGGCTTGCTCCGCTGACACCTCAATGTAGTGGCGGGCAAGGCAGGCGTCCATGTGACCGGACGACAAGGCGAAGCATCCGCTCTCTGGAATGTGACCGGGGCACCGGAAAGTGCCTGCTTGCTGTGTCCGGCTGCGTGTCTTAGGTGGCAGCACCACAGATGCCACTAACCGGCGGGAGCCTGCCTTGAAGCACCAGTTGAACGTCATCATCGGCAGCACGCGGCCGGGCCGCGCCGGGCCGGTTTTCGCAAATTGGCTGGAGAGCTTTGCGCGCGAGCACGGCAAATTCGAGCCGGTGCTCACCGACATCGCGGCCTTCAACCTGCCGGTGCTGGACGAGCCGCATCATCCGAGACTGGGCAAATACGAAAACAGCCACACGAAAGCCTGGTCGAAGGCAATCGACGCCGCCGACGCATTCGTCTTCGTGGCGCCGGAATACAATTATTTCGCCGCCCCCGCGATCGTCAACGCGGTCGACTACCTGCTCAGGGAATGGCGATACAAGCCGGCCGCCATTCTCAGCTATGGCGGTGTCTCCGGCGGCTTGCGAGCGGCGCAGGCGGTCAAACCGTTGCTGACCTCCGTCGGCGTCATGCCGATTCCGGAAGGCGTGGCGCTGCCGATGTACCAGAAGCTGCTCGACGAGACCGGCGCCTTCCTGCCCAGCGAGCAGGTGCTCGGCGGGGCCAGGACCATGCTGGACGAGTTGTTCCGCTGGAGCGAAGCGCTGAAGCCGATGCGGGTCGGCTGACAACGCGAACGGCCGAGCTTGCCGATGCCATAACTTGCTCATGCCATAAAGAGATGGAATGCTCCGGCAAATGACCGGGCCGGGGCGGTTCGATTTGCGTTTTCTGTTTGCCTTGCTGCTGATCCTCTCGACGGCCTCCGCTGCCATGGCGGAGCGACGCGTTGCGTTGATCATCGCCGAGAACGACTATCGGCTGATCCGGCCGCTCGCCAATCCCGTCAATGACGGTGAGGTCATGGAAACGGTGCTGAGGAAGCTTGGTTTCGAGGTCTTCCTCGAAACCAACCGCGACCTGCGGCGCATGCGCCGGGCGCTCGACGATTTCCGCGAGGATGCCAAAGGCGCCGACGTGGCACTGGTGTTCTTCTCCGGCCACGGCGTCGAGATAGCCGGCGAGAATCGGCTCCTGCCGGTCGATGCAGACGCGTTGTCGCTCGCTACGCTGGAAAGGACCAGCCTGCCGCTGGAGGAGATCCGCGCGACCGTCGCCGCCACCAGCAAGGTCGGACTGATCGTGCTCGATGCCTGCCGCAGCGATCCGTTTGCGGCTACGGGCCGCGAAGGCCGCGGCGCAACGGCGCTGGTAAAAGAGGTCAGCGACAAGATCCGGCCGGGTCTTGGCCGCATCGGGCGGGCAGAAAACATCCTGTTTGCCTTCTCGGCGGCACCCGGCGAGACCGCCGCGGATGGGACGGGCCAGAATTCGCCGTTTACCGCGGCGCTGACGAAATACCTCGGCACCGAAGGTCTCGAGATCCGCTCCGTGCTGACGCTCGTGCAGCAGGAGGTCTACGACCTCTCGCGCGGTAAGCAATTGCCCTATGTCGAGAGCGGCCTGCCGCAGCTGTTCTTTGCCGCCTCGGCCAAGGAGAAATTGCCGGAGCGCGAACGCTTGTTGCTGGCCATGGCCGAGGTGACGCCTCAGATGCGCGGCGAGGTGGAGAAGATCGCCAGCGACGCCAACATGCCGCTGGCACCGCTCTATGGCGCGTTGATCAGTTCCGATACCGGCCACCTCTCCGCTGACAGTCTGAACGCCAGGCTGCGTGAGGCAGCCGACGCCTTCGTCAAGGTGCGGAGCGAAATGCAGACGCTTGGATCCGACGATCTGCGGGTGGCAGCGTTGCGCCGGCAGGCCGAAGAGCAGCTTTCGCTGGGAGCGTTCGATGCCGCGCGTAAAAAGCTCGCCGAGGCAGCCGAGATCGACAATGTCTCGCGCAACGCGCTGAAGGCCAATTTCGTCAGCCGCACGCTCTCCGAAGCCGCGACGCGCTATCTGTCCGGCGGGGCGGCGCGCGCCGACCTCGACTACGCCACAGCCATCAGGGACTATGAGTCCGTGCTCGCGCTTTATGGCGAAGCCGGACAGGTGGTGCTGTCGCTCGACGACGCCGACCGCTTGATCCGCACGCTGGACGAGCTCGGCAAGCTCTATACCACGGTCGGCAATATCGATGCGGCCGGCCGTGCCTTCGAGGCGCTGCAAGCCGATCTCGAGCGGCGGTCGCATCATGAAACCGATCCCAACGTGAAGCGCGACTTCGCCGTCAGCCACGTCAAGCTCGGCAACGTGCGGATGGCGCAAGGCAATCTGCCGTCAGCGCTGCAGAATTATGAGACCGCCAAGACCATTCTGCAGGGCCTGACCGAGGCGGAACCGGACAATCTGGAGTGGTTCGGCGACCTCGCCATGGCCGACGACAAGATCGGCAACGTATTGGCGACGCAAGGCGATCTGGCCGGCGCCGCAGAGGTCTACCAGGAAAGCCTGTCGATCAAGAAGCAGCTCGCCGCCGGAGAGCCCGACCTTGCCGAACTACAGCGCGACCTGACCATCACCTACGATGAGATCGGTCACCTTGCCCATATCGCAGGCCAACTGGACAACGCACAGGCGGCCTATGAAGAGAGCCTGAAGGTGCGGCTGGCGCTGGCGGCGGACAAACCGGGAGACGCCGACCGGCAGCGTGACGTCTCGGTCAGCCACGATACGATAGGCGACCTGCTGCGCGAACGCGGCGACGCCGCCGGGGCGCTGGCGGCCTACAAGGAAGGTCTGGCGATCGTAAAGCAACTGGCGAAACGCGATCCGGACGACACCGAGTTGAAGCGCGACCTGTCGGTCGGCAACGCCAAGATCGGCAATGCGCTGAGCGACCAGCAGAATTGGCCGGCGGCACTTTCGGCTTATCGTGAGGCACTTTCGCAGGCCAGCGCGCTCGCCGCCGGCGACCCGAACAACACCGAATGGCAGCGCGACCTGTCCGTGTGCATCGAGAAAGTCGCCGGCGTCCTGGCGATACAGGGCGACCACAAAGGCGCGCTGAAAGCCTATCTGGACAGCTACGCGATTGCGCAGAGGCTGGCCAAGCTCGATCCCGCCAATTCCGACTGGCAGCGGGACTTGTCGATAACGCTGTCCGAAGTCGCCACGCTGCGCCTCAGGCAGCGCGACGTCAGGGGCGCCCGGCAAGCCCTTCAGGACAGCCTGGCCATTCGCGAGAAACTTGCCCGGTCCGATCCGGACAACGCCACCTGGCAGCGCGACCTGGTGGTCGCCTATATCGACTACGCCCAAGTCGCAAAGGACCCGAAGGCTGTGCTTTCCAAGGCGCTCGACATGACGCTCGAGCTCGACCGGAGCGGGCGGTTGGCACCGCGCCACAAGTTCATGATCAAGTTTTTACGTGAGCGGCTGGCCAGGATCGAAGCCAGGCGCCGGTAGCCGGCTCACGCGATGGTCATTCCGTTCCGAAATGCCTGCAAACCTTGGAAAAACCGCCTTTTGCGCCTATATCTACGACATTAGAAATGCGCGATTCGAAGCCGATTTTTCGCGCTCTGCACACGGCATCAATCAGACAGGTTTTCATGAGCGACCAGACCGACATCGCCAACGGCGTTGAAGCCGAATACGGCGCCGATTCCATCAAGGTTTTGAAGGGCTTGGATGCCGTTCGCAAGCGGCCGGGCATGTATATCGGCGATACCGACGACGGCTCGGGCCTGCACCACATGGTCTATGAAGTCGTCGACAACGCCATCGACGAAGCACTGGCCGGCCATGCCGACCTGGTGACGGTGACGCTCAATCCGGACGGATCGGTGACGGTCATCGACAATGGCCGCGGCATTCCTACCGATATCCACACCGGCGAAGGCATTTCGGCGGCCGAAGTGATCATGACGCAGCTGCATGCCGGAGGCAAGTTCGACCAGAACTCCTACAAGGTGTCAGGCGGCCTGCACGGCGTCGGCGTGTCGGTCGTCAACGCCCTGTCGGCCTGGCTGAAACTGAAGATCCGCCGCAACGGCCAGATCTACGAGATGAGTTTCACACATGGCAATGCCGACGCGCCGCTGCGCATCACCGGCAGTTATGAACAAGACAAGGTCCCCGGCACCTACGAAGGGCGCAGTGGCAGCGAAATCACGTTTTTGCCGTCGTCCGAGACTTTCACCATGGTCGAATTCGACTACGGTACGCTGGAGCATCGGCTGCGCGAGCTCGCCTTCCTGAACTCCGGCGTGCGCATCGTTTTGACCGATGCCCGCCATGCCGACATCGTGCGCCATGAACTGCACTACGATGGCGGGCTGGAAGAGTTCGTCCGATATCTCGACCGGACGAAGAAGCCGTTGCTCGACAAGCCGATCTCGATCCGCGCCGAGCGCGACGGCATCACGGTCGAAGTCGCCATGTGGTGGAACGACAGCTACCATGAAAACGTGCTGGCCTTCACCAACAACATCCCGCAACGCGACGGCGGCACGCATCTGGCAGGCTTCCGCGGTGCGCTGACGCGCCAGATAACCGGCTATGGCGACTCCTCGGGCCTGACCAAGAAGGAAAAAGTGGCGCTGATCGGCGATGATTGCCGCGAAGGGCTGACCGCGGTGCTGTCGGTCAAGGTTCCCGACCCGAAATTCTCCTCGCAGACCAAGGACAAGCTGGTGTCGTCCGAGGTCCGCCCGGTGGTCGAAGGGCTTGTCAACGAAGCGCTCGGCACCTGGCTCGAGGAGCACCCGACCGAGGGCAAGGCGGTCATCGAGAAGGTCATCCAGGCCGCTGCCGCGCGCGAAGCCGCGCGCAAGGCACGCGACATCACCCGCAAGAGTTCGCTCGGCGTCACCTCGCTGCCCGGCAAGCTGGCCGATTGCCAGGAGCGCGATCCGGCGAAATCCGAGATCTTTATCGTCGAGGGCGACAGCGCCGGCGGCTCGGCCAAGGGCGGCCGTTCGCGCCAGAACCAGGCCATTCTTCCGCTGCGCGGCAAGATCCTCAATGTCGAGCGCGCCCGCTTCGACCGCATGCTCGGCTCCGACATGATCGGCACGCTGATCACCGCGCTCGGCACCTCGATCGGCAAGGACGAGTTCAACGCCGACAAGCTGCGCTACCACAAGATCATCCTGATGACCGACGCCGATGTCGACGGCGCCCACATCCGCACCTTGCTGCTGACCTTCTTCTTCCGCCAGATGCCGGAATTGATCGAACGCGGTCATCTCTACATCGCGCAGCCGCCGCTCTACAAGGTGACGCGCGGGAAGAGCTCGCAATACATCAAGGACGAAGCCGCCTTCGAGGAATTCCTGATCGGCTCCGGGCTGGAAGAAGCGTCGCTTGCGCTCAGCACAGGCGAGGTGCGGGCCGGGCAGGACCTGCGCAGTGCCATCGACGACGCCTTGGCTGTCCGCCAGCTCATCAACGGATTGCACACGCGCTATAACAGAGGCGTGGTCGAGCAGGCAGCGATTGCCGGCGCGCTCAACCCGGAGATCTTCACCGACCTCCGCCGCGCCAACGAGACGGCCGAGCGTGTTGCCCGTCGTCTCGACATTATCGCCGAGGATACCGAGCGCGGCTGGATCGGCCGCATGTCGACCTCGAACGAGGGCATTGGCGGCTATGTCTTCGAGCGAACGGTGCGCAGCGTCAAGGAGTTCGCGCATCTCGACCTGGCGCTGATCAATTCCGCCGACGCACGCCAGCTCGACCGCTATGCGCCGCGCCTGGCGGAAATCTACGGCGAGCCGCCGGTGCTGCGCCGCAAGGATGTCTCGGAAACCATTTCGGGGCCGCTGGCACTGCTCAACGCCGTGTTTGCCACCGGCCGCAAGGGCCTGACCATGCAGCGCTACAAGGGCCTTGGCGAAATGAACGCCGAGCAGCTCTGGGAAACGACGCTCGACCCGAATGTGCGCTCGCTGTTACAGGTCAAGGTCAATGACGCGACTGATGCGGACAGCTTGTTTTCACGGCTGATGGGCGACGAGGTCGAGCCAAGGCGCGAATTCATCCAGGAAAACGCGCTGTCGGTTGCCAATCTGGACATCTGAGCCGCCATCCAGATACCCAGCCAGCAGGCATGAAGTGTATTGGTGCGCCTTGGCGCACCAATACGACTGCTGCAACGCAACAAAGATCACCAGGACCGCCGGAACGGAAAGGCTTTCAAGGCATTGTAGTTGATCACAATCGCCGCAGGAGGCATCCATGGGACGTGGCATTTTGCTCTGGCTTCTCGGAGTCCCAATTCCGATCATTATTCTGATCATGCTGTTCGCGCGGTAGGGAGGCTTCGATGCAGTCCACCGTAACAGCTGTCGACGTTTCCGCCCCGACGGAATCCGCTTCCACTGCTGTCAGCTGGGGGCCAATCGTCGCCGGCGCCTTTGCTGCGTCAACGCTTACCTTCATCTTGATGCTGCTCGGCTCCGGGCTTGGTCTGAGCATGGTGTCGCCATGGTCCGGCTCGGGTGCGTCAGTCACCACTTTCGCCGTTTCCACCGCCGTCTGGCTGATCGTCGTGCAGTGGCTGTCGTCGGCCCTGGGCGGCTACCTCGCCGGACGCCTGCGCACCAAATGGGTCGGCATCCACACCGATGAAGTCTTCTTCCGCGATACCGCTCACGGCTTCCTGGCCTGGGCGCTGGCGACGCTGCTCGTCGCCGGCGTGCTCGGCACGGCGCTTTCGGCCGCGATAGGTACCGGTGTCCAGGCTGCTTCGACTGTGGCATCGGGCGCGGCAATGGGCGCTTCGGCAGGTGCTGCTGCAAACGCGGGTAGCGCCTCGACTGACAACGCCACATCGTATTTCGTCGATACGCTGTTCCGCCCGGCCGATCCGACAAGGCTCGCTGCCGCCAATCCGGAGAGCGACGCCGCGGCAACGGCGCAGGCATCGCGCATTCTAATCGCGAGTGCCGCAGCAGGCGAAATATCGGCCGACGACAAGACCTATCTGTCGCGGCTGGTGGCCGCCCGCACAGGCCTGTCCGAAGCGGATGCCACCGCTCGCGTCGATACGGTAATCGCCAGAGCGCAGGACGCCAAGGTCAAGGCCCAGCAGGCGGCCGACACCGCCAGAAAGGCAGGCGCCACCTTCTCGCTGATTGGCGCGCTGTCGCTGGTCGTCGGGGCCTTCATTGCCAGCGCGGCTGCAGCACTTGGCGGCAGGCAGCGCGACGACGAGGAAGCGATTTTCCTGACCAATCGTTGATCGGTGACTAAGCGAACTCGGTCCGCTTCGGGAAGATTACGCCCGAAGGGGACCTTGCTTTGAACTGCCGCCGCGGCATTGTCGTGCGCTGCTCGCCGCCTACAGCTCAGCTTCCAGTTTGCGGCCGAGATCGACCGCATCGCGCAGCACGGCAAGGTGCGAGCGCGGCTGTACGCCGGCCGGCGCGTTGACCTCGACGCCGCTCGCCGTCAGCGACCAGTAGAGCCTGTGCGTGAAGACGCGGCCGCCCGAGCCGCGCAGCTCGACCTGGATGTTTTCCACGCCGGGACCAAAATTTTCCGTCATCCGCCCTGAAATCGGGTCGCCGGTCAGCCAGCCATTGCCCCTGTCGAAAATATTGGTCCAGCGCGTCGCGGCAAACACCGCGCCATGATGCACCGCCCGCTGCGGCTTGCCGGAATGGCTGCGCCCTTCCTGGTAGAGCATGGTCCCGCCCGCCGCCCTGTCGGCAATCGGCGGGCATGCCGAAAACAGGCGCTCGGCGATGCCGCGCCTGAATTCGGCGAGGTTGTAGGTCACCAGAAATTCGCTGTGGGTCAGCGGACTGCCGAGTGTGACGAAATCGCTGATCTTCCACGGCAGCGGATGATCGGCGTCGCCGACGCGAAGCTGCCGGTAGAGCTCCCATTGGCTGCGCCGGAATGCGGGGAGGTCATCGAGGCTGTCGGGCCAAGCGGAGGCATCGGCGGCCAGCGTCGCCTTGTCGACGGCGTGGATCGCCTTCAGCCTCGCTTTGTCGCGAATGGCTTCCAACTTTCTAGGCCTGAAATCGGCCCACAATATCTGCAACAGATCATAGGCGATGATCGACCCGAGGCTGTGCGAGACCAGCACGATGCGGTCATAGGCATCGTCCATCATGAGACGCTTCAGCAGCTTGAGGCCACGCTCGCGGACCAGCGCCCGCTTCTCGACCGTTGCCGCTTCGGCCCGCACATAGGCGGCGACGTCGCCGAAATAAGGCAAGCCAAACTGGTCCACCGACCAGATGACGAACGACGCCAGAACCGTGACAAGCACACCGGTCGTCCAGGAGATGTAGCCTTGCCAGGTCGACGTTGCGAGCGCCAGCGCCGCGCCGAGGACGACGATGGTGGCCAAAAGCGTGACGACATAGAGTTTGAGCACATCGCGCGGAATATCGGCCGGCTTGCGCCAGAGCAGGGTCGTCACCCAGGCAGCAAGGCGGCTTCGGGTCGTGCCCTGGGTGATGTCGGCCCAGTAAAGCTCGTAGAAATCGGTGCGGCGGCCATCGACATCATAGGGCGTGGTGATCCGGCGGAGTTCGTGCGAATTGGTCCGGCTGTCGGGCGTGATCCAGCTCTGGTTGATCTTCGCACCCATCGGGTCGGCCGGATCGGGGACATGGGCATAGAACGGTGCCCGGGCCGGATCGTGGCTCCATACGGCCTGGACAAACTCCCTCAACGTGTCCATGGGCCGCTGCTCGCCCATGCCGTGCACGACCACTACCGCCTGGCTGCGCTTGCGTGGCGCCTTCTCTGCTGCGGTCAGATCGGCGGCCGGCGATGCAGCAGAACCAGGGTCGGGCACCAGCACCTCCACGATGACTCCGTTAGCAAGACGACGGGTCGGCATCGTAGCTTCAGAACCGGTAACAGCCAAGAAAAAGCCCGGCGCGGAGCCTGGCTGTATTCGACGATCGGCAGTGAGTTGGCAGCGACGCCGTTTCAGTGATCCATCGCTTTGACGATCTCCTCGGTCATCTTCTTGGCGTCGCCGAGCAGCATCATGGTGCCGTCCTTGTAGAACAGCGTGTTGTCGATGCCGGCATAGCCGGAGCCGAGCGAGCGCTTGACGAACAGGCAGGTGCGCGCCTTGTCGACGTCGAGAATTGGCATGCCGTAGATAGGTGAGGACTTGTCGTCACGAGCCGAGGGATTGGTGACGTCATTGGCCCCGATGACATAGGCGACGTCGGCCTGCGCGAACTCAGAGTTGATGTCCTCCAGCTCGAACACTTCGTCATAAGGCACGTTGGCTTCGGCCAAGAGCACGTTCATGTGCCCGGGCATGCGGCCGGCAACCGGGTGGATGGCGTATTTGACGTCGACGCCGTTGGCCTTGAGCTTGTCGGCCATCTCGCGCAGCGCGTGCTGCGCCTGGGCGACGGCCATGCCGTAGCCCGGCACGATGATGACCTTTTGCGCATTCATCATCAGATAGGCGGCATCCTCGGCCGAGCCCTGCTTGACCGTGCGCTCGATGCCGTCGTTGGCAATGGCTGATGTCTCGCCGCCGAAGCCGCCGAGGATGACCGAGATGAAGCTCCGGTTCATGCCTTTGCACATGATGTAAGACAGGATGGCGCCCGACGAGCCGACCAGCGCGCCGGTGATGATCAGCGCCAGATTGCCGAGCGTGAAGCCCAGGGCGGCCGCGGCCCAGCCCGAATAGGAATTCAGCATCGACACGACCACCGGCATATCGGCGCCACCGATCGGGATGATGAGAAGCACACCCAGCACCAGCGAGGCGGCAACGATCAGCCAGAACACCACCTTGGACTCGGCGGTGACGAGCAGCACGATCAGCACGATCAGCGCAATGCCAAGGGCCGCGTTGATGAAGTGGCGGCCACCGATCATGATCGGCTTGCCCGACATGCGGCCGTCGAGCTTCAAAAAGGCGATGACCGAGCCGGTGAAGGTGATGGCACCTATGGCAACGCCGAGGCTCATCTCGATCAGTGCCTGGGCATGAATATCGGCGACGGTGCCGATGCCGAAGCTTTCCGGTGCATAGATGGCGGCGGCCGCCACCATGACCGCGGCAAGACCGACCAGCGAGTGGAAGGCGGCGACCAGCTGCGGCATCGAGGTCATGGCAATGCGCCGTGCCGTGACCGCACCGGCCGAGCCGCCTATCAGCAGCCCGAGCACTATGAGGCCGAAGCGCCCGGCCGAAGGGGTCGCCAGCGCCAGCGTCGTGGCGATGGCGATGCCCATGCCGATCATGCCGTACATGTTGCCCTGGCGGCTGGTGGTCGGATGCGACAGGCCGCGCAATGCCAGGATGAACAGTATGCCGGAGACCAGATAGAGAAAGGAGGCGAAGTTGGCGTTCATAGCGGCCTACTTTTCCTTCTTCTTGTACATGGCCAGCATGCGCTGGGTGACGAGGAAACCGCCGAAGATGTTGACCGATACCAGCATCAGCGCAACGAAGCCGAAGCCGGTGGCGATGCCCGAGGCCGAGATGCCGACGGCCAGCAACGCACCGACGACGATGACGGAGGAAATGGCGTTGGTGACCGCCATCAGCGGCGTGTGCAGTGCCGGCGTGACGGACCACACGACGTAGTAGCCGACGAAGATCGCCAGGACAAAGATGGCGAAGCGAAAGACGAAGGGATCGATGGCACCGCCGGACAGCGCGTGAGCGGCGTCACCCGCCGCCTCGGTGCCGGGCGCGGCCGCCAGGTTCTGCACCGCGAGCCGCACGGCAGCTGTCGCCTCGTCGAGCTGGTCGAGGGCTTTCTGCAGGGTCTGGTCCATCACGCGATCCCTCCGGTGGTCTTGGGCTTCCTCGAAGCGGCCGTTTTCTTCGCAGCCGGCTTCGCCGAAGCCTCGGCAACCATCGTCCTGGCCGGAATGGCCGGTGGTTCGACATATTGGCCCTTTGGCGGCTCCTGCTCAGCCTTTGCGAAAGCCGGATGCACGATCTTGCCAGCATCGGTCAGCATCGTCGCCTTGACCAGTTCGTCGTCGTGGTTGATGGCAAGCGTCTTCGCCGCCTTGTCGACCAGCGTCTCGAGGAAGGCATAGAGGTTCCTGGCATAGAGAAGCGAAGCGGAGGCGGCGACGCGACCGGGAACGTTGAGATGGCCGACGATCTTTACCCCGTTGGCCGTGGTCACCACCTTGCCGGCTTCGGCGCCCTCGACATTGCCGCCGCGCTCGACCGCGAGGTCGACGATCACAGAGCCGGGTTTCATCGAGGCGACCATCGCCGCCGAGACCAGCTTCGGCGCCGGACGGCCGGGGATCAGCGCGGTGGTGATGACGATGTCCTGCTTGGCGATGTGCTCGGCGGTCAACGCCGCCTGCTTGGCCTGATACTCCTTTGACATTTCCTTGGCGTAGCCGCCGGCCGTCTCGGCCGCCTTGAACTCCTCGTCCTCGACCGCCAGGAATTTTGCGCCGAGCGAGGCAACCTGCTCCTTGGCGGCCGGGCGCACATCGGTGGCGGTGACCACGGCGCCGAGGCGGCGCGCGGTGGCGATGGCCTGCAGACCGGCGACGCCGACGCCCATGATGAAGGCCTTCGCCGCCGGTACCGTGCCGGCGGCCGTCATCATCATCGGCAGTGCCCGGTCATATTCGGCAGCCGCGTCGACCACTGCCTGATAGCCGGCGAGGTTCGCCTGGCTGGACAGGACGTCCATCGACTGGGCACGGGTGATGCGCGGCATGAACTCCATGGAAAAGGCAGTAACACCAACCTTGGCCAGCGCGGCGACGGCAGCATCGTTGCCATATGGATCCATGATGGCAATGACGGCAGTGCCCGGCCGATAGGCTTTCAGCTCGGCATCGCTCGGCCGGCGCACCTTCAGCACGACATCAGCCCTGGAAACATCGCCGGCCTTGCCGATCGCGGCGCCGGCCTTGGCAAACTCCTCGTCGGGAATGCGCGAAGCAGTGCCTGCGCCGGCTTCGACGACCACGCCGAAACCCAGCGCCGCCAGCCGTTTCACCGTGTCGGGCGAGGCCGCGACGCGCGGCTCGTTCGCGTCGAGCTCACGAGGGATGAAAACCGTCTGTCCCACCGCATGATCCTTTCGGCCGGAACCCGTTACCCAAGACGCCGGCCGGCCACCGGCGGCGCCCTCGACAAAGGTTGGAGGAGTCTATCGGAGAATAAAGGCGCCGACGGCCAGGATCAGCACGAACAGGATAGTCCCCGAGAAGAAGCCGCCCACAAAGAAGCCGAACGCCATGGCCAGAAGCACGGCGGCGCAAAATAGCGACCCATATTTGGCCAGCATCACAAAGCCGGCATAGGTGCGGTCGTGCTCGGCATAGTCCATCTTCGCGCCCAGTTCGACAGGACCGGTCGGCGTGTGTTCAGCCATAGGAATACCCCTTCGAAGACATCTTTCAGGCACATAGCGAAAAGCCGCGTTAAGGGCAATGGCGCTATTGCCGCATCGCCGCAGCCAACAATCTCAAGCAAAACTTGAAATCGCTGCGCGAAGCGCGGCGATACCAATCCCAATGGATGGCAGGTCCGCTATTGCCGATGTCGTTAGCCGGCGAGATGCGGGAACAGACCGAGCAGGCCGACAACGATCAGATAAAGGGCGACGATATAATTGAGCAGCCGCGGCATCACCAGGATCAGCACGCCTGCAATCAGCGAGATAAGCGGGGTAAGGGCGAGCGTGGAAATGGTCATATCGGTTCCTTTGATCGGATCGCTATCGAAGCGATGCTTGGCGGATGCCGGCAATGCCGACCTACCACCAGCACCCTTGCCCAGAACGCCGAAGCGACCGGAAGGCTCCATGGGCTCGTTCAGGCGGCTTCGCGAAAATACTTGGCGGTGGGCAGGATGGTCAGCGGGGCGAGTTCGCCGGCACCGGGCGTATCGAACAACATGCGCTGCTCCATTGGCGTCGAACGGAAGAACGGAAAGCGAGCGTAGGTTTCATTCTTGATCGCCAGGACATCGGCTTGATAAAGCAGCGCGAAACAGTTGATCACGCCGGCATAGGGCCGCGCATCGCCAATCGGTCGCGCCCGATAGATGCGCTTGTAGAAAGCCGCATGGTCCTCGCGGATCATGGATATGCAATAAGGCGCGCCGAAATGGAAGCAAGCCATGCCCGCAAGGCGCAGCGTCACATACGGGATCTGCGGGTAAAGCCGTGACCATTCGGCGTCCACGGCAAAACGGCTCGGGTCGATAAAGACTTCGCCGGCCGCCAGACGCGGCATCAACAAGTCCTTGTAGACGCTGAGCGCTGGTGATGTGGCGTTATCAGCAGACACGTTATGCAGGCGCATTGTGCTGACCAGCCGCCCCTCGATGTAGATTCCGAACGTATGGCAATTGGGCAGTTCGTCAAATTCGTCATGGACCTGACGGGACGCATTCTCGGGCACCAGATCGTTCATCCGATAGGAATTGTAGCGCAGCCTGTAAATGCTTTCGAAGTCCTCGCCGCTTTCACAGCGTCGGTACTCCGTCCGGTCAAGCAGCGCATAAACATGTTGCGCGAAGCTGGACATGGTCTCGGACGCATCTTTCCCACCAGCGCCCGCCGCATGGCCGAGCGAACTCAACTGGGCACACATGAACTCTATTCCCCGCGATTACCGCCACCAGCCGACACTACGGACGGGTCATGAGATGTAAAGATGAAAATAAATAGGAGCTCGTTTACCGCTCGTTAGGGTTAACAATTAATAAAATTATACTAAAATACGCGGTTTTTCAGCGCGAAGTCAGCGCCGCGGCGCCTTCCTTGCCGTCTGGATGTCCTTGGCGAAGGGCCAGACGGTGCTCGACATCGTCTCGATGCCGGACGCGCTGAGTGCCGACCCGAACAGAAAGCCCTGGACCAGGTCCGGCTTGACCTGCAATGCCAGGATCTTGAGCTGTTCGAAGGTCTCGACACCTTCGACGGTAACCGAAAGTCCCAGCGGCCGTGACAGGTTGACGATGCCCTTGAGCAATTCGAGCGACCGGCTGTTCTGAGTGACATCCATCAGGAACGAGCGGTCGATCTTGATTTTGTCGAGCGGCAGTTTGTGGAGATAGCTGAGGCTCGAATATCCGGTACCGAAATCGTCGAGCGCAATGCGCACGCCGAGCCGCTTCAACTCCTCGATATATTGGCGTGTCAGCGACTTGTCGTCGAGCAGCGCCGTCTCGGTGACCTCGATCTCCAGACGTCCGGCGGAGAGACCGGATTCAGCCAGCGCGTCGCGAACCTTCTGGATGACATCACGGTTGCGGAAATCCTTGGCCGAGAGATTGACCGACACGCTGGTCTGGGCCGGCCATTTGGCGCATTCCGTGCAGGCCGCATGCAGGACGAAGGTGCTGATGTCGGAAATAATCCCCATTTCCTCCGCCAGCGGAATAAAGATACCGGGGGAAATCGGCCCGAGATCGGGATGATCCCAGCGGCACAGCGCTTCGCAACTGGCGATACGCATCGTGCTCATCGCCACGATCGGCTGATAGACCACCCGCAATTCGTTGTTTTCCACGGCGCTGCGCAGGTCCGCCTTCATCAGCTGACGGCTGCGGAAGGCAGCATCCATGGAGGCCTCGAACAGCCGCCAACCGTTCTTGCCAAGCTCCTTGGCCTTGTAGAGTGCAAGGTCGGCTTTGACGATCATGGCGTCAACGTCGGTATCCTTGACCCGCGACAGCACCGCGCCGCCGCTGGCCTGGATGCGTAATCCGTGGCCGGCGACATCGACCTCGCCCTGTAGATTGACAAAGATCTCATCAACCTGGCCGGTCAGGTGGCTTTCATCCTCGATGCGCTCGAAGAAGATCATGAACTCGTCGCCGCCGAAGCGGCTGACGGTGATGCCTGGCCCAGCGACTGCCGCCAGCCGCTCGGCAACGGCGTAGATCAATCCGTCGCCGACCGGATGGCCGAGCGTGTCGTTGACGCTCTTGAAATCATCGAGATCGAGCACCACCAGCCCGCAGAGACGCTCGGGATCCCCTGAGGCCATGGCTTCCACCACCAACTCGTGGAAGTAGGCGCGGTTGGGCAGGCCGGTGAGACTGTCGTAGCGCGCCATGAAGCGGATCTTGTCTTCCGCCTCGACCCGGGCGGTCACATCCTCGAAAGTGACGACGCCCAGTTCCTGGCTGCCTTCGCGCGCCGAAAATTCATAGTGCTGGCCGTTGGTGAGCGAGACCAGGACCTTGCGGTCGCGGCCCTCGCGCAACGCACGCGTCAGCTGGGCTTCGATGTAACGGCAATCTTTCGGCGCCAGCATGCCGCCTGCAGCGCCGCGCATCAGCAGACCGTGGATCGAGCGGCCTAGCAGCGCATCGGCCGATTTGAGCGACATCAGGTGCGCGGCTTCGGCATTGGCCACCGCCACCCGGCCGTCGGGACCCAGCATGACAAGGCCATGCGACATGGTGTTGAGCGCGCGGTTGAAACGCTGCGCGATGCGGTTCGCCTTCTTTTCCTCCGACAGGGCGGTAAACAGGACTTCGCGGACGATGTCGGCGAACCGCTTGATCGCAAACAGAAAAGGGGCCGACATCAGACCGAGGATGATGTGGTAGATATCGCCGCGCAGGATAAAGCCAAGCGATATGGGCCATGTGGTGGTTATGATAAAAATCATAACCATGCGCGGCGACCCATAATTGCGGCCGGCAATCGACGTGACCGATGCCAGAGTGACGCAGACAGAGGCTATTTCGGCATAGTTGTCGTGGCTGTCATTTGCCAGATAGATACTGACGAAACAGAACGCGCCAAGCATGAAACCATGCATCGAACCGAAAATTATGTAATCGTTTTCGCGATCATGGGCTTCTTCCCACGTCGTCGGGGAAGGAAGTCGCCCGTATTTTCGGATGTTGCGAAGGCGCAGAGTACCGACAATGATGAGCCCAGCGGCAACTAGAAGATACGCCAAGTCCATGGTCTTCCAATAGACCAGAATGACGAGGAGTGTCTGCGCAACAAGGCCGATCGACAGCGTGAACCCGTCGCGAAACAGCGTTTCCACGAACGGAATGTAAACGTCGACCGGAATCTCGTTTTTTCGTCTCAGATTCACGCCTGGATCCCAACCCTGGGGAACCCAGCAGTGTCACATTGGCCTTAAGAAAGGTTTAGAGCAGCGGTTCGGGCTCTATTGGCATCCATTGGTGACGCAGCGGAAGCAGGGAAACTACAGTTCAGGTAAACAAGGAGTATCACAGCGCTGAATTATTCGGCGGCTTGAAGTTGCGGCCGCAGCGGCGCCGTCGAGAGGCGGTCGAGCAGACGCTGGCGTTCGCCGGCGGCTTTTTCGGCACTGGCCTGCTTGACGTGGCCAAAGCCGCGGATGAGCGCCGGTACCGAAACAAGCGCGGCAGCAACCTCGATCTTGCCCGGCGCCAGCGCGCCGGCGACAAGCTCCAGGTCGGCTTCATAGAGGGCAAGAAGCTGCCGCTCCATACGCCTCTCGGCGCTGTAGCCGAACAGGTCGAAAGCGGTACCGCGCAGCCCCTTCATCGCCGCCAGCAGGCGGAACCCGTTCATCATCCACGGGCCAAAGCTCGATTTCTTCGGCTTGCCGTCACTGCCGCGCCTGCCCATGATCGGCGGTGCGAGATGGAATTCAAGCTTGCCGTAGCTCTGGAACTGCTTTGCGAGCTCTGCGGCAAAGGAGCCGTCCGTATAAAGCCGCGCCACCTCGTATTCGTCCTTGATCGCCATCAGCTTGAACAGGTTCTTTGCGGCAGCCTCGGTCACCACGGTCGAACCGCGCACAGCATTGGTTTCGGCCTTGCGCAGCGCCGCCAGTCTGTCGGCATAGCGCTTGCCATAGGCGGCGTTCTGATAGGCGGTCAGGAAGGCGACGCGGCGAGCAATTATATCGTCCAGCGTCTCGGCAATGGCGGCATGCTGCGTGGCCTTGCCCGGCTGGGCGAGAAGGCTGCGCACGAAATCCGGCTGGTGGGCGGCGCGGCGGCCCCAGCGAAATGCCGCGATATTCATCGCTACCGCCTCGCCGTTGAGCTCGATCGCCTTTTCGACCGCCTCCGCCGACAGCGGCAAGCCGCCATGCTGGAAGGCGAATCCGAGCATGAACATGTTGGCACCAAGCGAGCTGCCGAACAGCGCGGTGGCGGTGCGGGTGGCGTCGAAGAAATGCGTCCTGTCGTCGCCCGCGGCCGTTCTTATCGCTTTCTTCAGCCGCTCGACGGGCAGCGAGAAATCGGCCGAACGGGCGAACTCGCCCGGCATGATCTCGGCAGTGTTGGCGAGGAAGATGGTATGGCCTTCGCGCACCGCGGCCAACACCTTCTTGGCACCCGAAACGACGAGATCGCAGCCGAGCACGAGATCGGCCTTGCCGGCCGATACCCGAATGGCGTGGATGTCGTCCGGCGTGCGGGCGATGCGGACATGGGTGAACACCGAGCCGCCCTTCTGGGCGAGGCCGGCCATGTCGATCATGCCGCAGCCCTTGCCTTCCAAGTGCGCGGCCATGCCGAGCACCGCGCCTATTGTGACGACGCCGGTGCCGCCGACACCGTCGATGATCGCCGCCCAGCCTTGTTCACCGAGCGTAAATTGCGCCGGCGCCGGCACCCCCGCGAGCGGGTCGGCCGCGCCGGCTATGCCTTCGGCTTTCCTGATTTTGGCGCCGTGGACGGTGACGAAGGAGGGGCAGAAACCGTTGACGCACGAGAAGTCCTTGTTGCAACTCGACTGGTCGATCTTGCGCTTGCGGCCGAATTCGGTCTCGACCGGCTGGATCGAGACGCAATTCGACTGCACGCCGCAATCGCCGCAGCCTTCGCAGACCAGCTCGTTGATGAAGATACGCTTGTCGGGATCGGGGAAGGTGCCGCGCTTGCGGCGGCGACGCTTCTCGGCGGCGCAGGTCTGGTCGTAGAGCAGCACCGAGACGCCTTTGACCGAACGCAACTCGCGCTGGACGAGATCGAGGTCGTCGCGGTGATGGATGGTGGCGCCGGCGGGAAATTCCACCTTGCCGGTATATTTGTCCGGCTCGTCGGTGACGATGGCGATGCGCTCCACGCCCTCGGCGCGCACCTGCCTTGCGATCATGTCCACCGTCAGGCCGCCCTCGTGCGGTTGCCCGCCGGTCATCGCGACGGCGTCATTGTAGAGGATCTTGTAGGTGATGTTGGCGTCGGTCGACAGCGCGAAGCGGATCGCCAGCACACCCGAGTGGTTGTAAGTGCCATCGCCCAGATTCTGGAAGATGTGCTCGCGCTTCGAGAACGGCGCCTGGCCGACCCACTGCGCGCCCTCGCCGCCCATGGCGGTGAAGCCGACGGTGTTGCGGTCCATCCACAGCGCCATGAAATGACAGCCGATTCCGGCGGCGGCGAGCGAGCCGTCCGGCACCTTGGTCGAGGAATTGTGTGGGCAGCCGGAGCAGAAGAAGGGCGTGCGCGAGGCGATGTCTGACGTGTCGGCCAGCATCGCCTGGAACTGGCGCAACTTCGCCACCCGCGCGGCGATTTCTTCCGACGGGCCGATCGTTCGCAAAATCCTCTCGCCGAGCGCGATGGCAATATCGTTGGGGTCGAGCGCGCCCTTGGCCGGGAACAGCCAGTCGCCGCGCTCGTCCTTCTTGCCGACGATGATCGGCTGCGTCGCGGTGCCGTAAAGGTTCTCGCGCAGTTGCACCTCGATCAGCGAGCGTTTCTCCTCGACGACGACGATGGTATCGAGGCCGCGAGCAAAGTCGGCGATGTGCTGCAGGTCGAGCGGCCACGGGCAGCCGACCTTGAACAGCCTGATACCGATGCGACTGGCGGCCGCTTCGTCGATGCCGATATCCTCCAGCGCCTGGCGAACATCGAGATAACTCTTGCCGATGGTGACGATGCCAAGCTTGGCGCTGCTGCCGCCCGAATAGACGATCCGGTTCAGCCCATTGGCGTGGATGAAGGCCGAAGCGGCGGCGCGCTTGTGTTCATGCAGCCGCTCCTCCTGGCCGAGCATGTCGATCTCGTTACGGATATTGAGGCCGCCGGGCGGCATGTCGAAGTCCGGCACGATGATGTTCAGCCGTTCGAGCGCGGCATCGACCGAGGCCGTCGATTCGATGTTGTCCTTGACGCATTTGATCGCCGCCCAGGTGCCGGCAAAACGCGACATGGCAAAGCCGTAGAGGCCGTAGTCGATGATCTCCTGGACGCCGGCCGGATTAAGGATCGGCACCATGGTGTCGACGAACAGGAACTCGGTGGCATGCGCGTTGGTCGAGGATTCGGCCATGTGGTCGTCACCCATCAGGGCCAGCACGCCGCCATGTTTCGACGACCCGGCGAGATTGGCGTGGCGGAACACGTCGCCGGAGCGGTCGACGCCCGGACCCTTGCCGTACCAGACCGAAAAAACGCCGTCATGGGTACCCTCGCCCAGCAATTCGGCCTGCTGCGAGCCCCAGCAGGCGGTGGCGGCGAGCTCCTCGTTGAGACCGGGCTGGAAGACGATGTCCGACTGCGCGAGCTGGTTCCTGGCCTTCCACAGCTGCATGTCGAGGCCGCCGAGCGGCGAGCCGCGATAGCCGGAGACGAAACCGGCGGTGTTCAGGCCAGCCCGGCGGTCGCGCTCGCGCTGCATCAGAAGCATGCGGATGACTGCCTGGGCACCCGACAGGAAGATGCGCTCCTTTGCCAGGTCGAACTTGTCGTCGAGCGCGACATTGTGCAGCGTCATCAGGCATTTCCTGTGCGGAGGCCGCGCCTGGTGGTGCGCGGCCAACGTCGGAGTCGAGTGCCCACAGTCTTTCTTCCCTTGCCGGGGAGGTCAAACAAAATCGAAGGTGCCAGGCGGTCCGCAACAAACGATCCGTGCGCGGCCGTGTAGCGCCACGAAACGCCTGTCGGGGAGGATGGCCGAGCATGAAAAATTCCGGCGGCGGTCAGTGCCGCTGGTGATGCATCATGCAGCCTTTGGGCAACTGGGCTTCGGTTCACCGGGCAGCTTGCCGTCGACATGGCCGGCCAAGTCCTTGTTGAGCTCGTAGACTGGCCCGACCACCAGAGGCCGGTCGGGCAGGACCGACTGGTCGAGCGAGGACGTCAGAGTGGTCGCGAAACTCTGCAGCAACTTGCCGCTGGAATCCTCGATGCGGATCGACACCGCATAGGGCTTGTCCTTGACAACGCAGGTAAGCGGCGGGCTGGTGAGCGTCACATGCGGCAGCTTCGGCCATATTTTCTGGGTGACGATGATCGGATCACCACCGGCCGGGTTCTGGAAGGAGACCACAGCGACCTGCCCCTCACCCACCGGCCGCAGCGGATTGAGGGTGATGACATAGGTGGCGATACCCAGCCGGTAGTTGAACTCGAACAGCTTCCCGGAAATGGCGAACAGCTGGTCCTTGCCGGAATCACGGCAGGCGCCGAGCGCGGCCGCCGCGAACAACGCCGCGACGACAATCATCGCGCGTGAGAATCTTCTAGACATTGGTGACCTCCCTGGCCGCGGTCCGGCGGCGATAGTGTCGGTTTGCCTTCTGGCGGTTGCCGCACACCGCCATGTCGCACCAGAGGCGGCTGGAATTGCGGCTTTTGTCGACAAACAGCCAGCTGCAGTTCGGACATATCCGCAGCCTGGCGATGGTGTCGCTACGCAGCAGCGACAGCGCCGAGACCGCAAGCGCGGCCTCGAAGGCAATCGGCGTCGCCGGATCACCGAACGGTTTTCCAGGCGTGCCGATTTCGGTGCGGCTATGAGCAAGGCCATCGGCGCAGGCTTCCAAGAATTTCGGCATATCGCCGGTCGCGATCGCACCTTTCGATACCGCGCCGCGAAACAGCCGATCGGTCGTCTCCCGGATCGACAGCACCACCGGTGCGATCTTTTCAGGCGCCGGCGCTACGAGCCGCCTGCCGCCGAGCTCGGCGGCGCGAAAGGCACTCGCGGCTTCGGCAAAGCGGGCGATCTCGGCCGGATCGTCGAAACGGTCGAAAGTTTTCTTCGGATCGTTCCGCAAAACGACGGTGTTCGCCGTATCGAGCGCCAGCATGCCACCGGTAAAGCGGTGCGGAGTCCAGGATACTGTCATATGGCGAATCTAACTGATAACTCGCGTTTGACAAGTTAGATTCCGGGTGCAACGCTCGTCACTGAGGCGATCGCCGTACTGAGAATATCGTTCGTCCCAAACCTCTGCCCCGATTGCGGGGCATGCATAGAGGGTCTTGCATGCTCTATTTCTTCCAGCAGGTTCTGAACGGGCTGCATTCGGGCGCGCTCTACGCATTGCTTGCCTTCGGCTACGTGCTGACCAATGGCATCCTGCACCGTACCAATCTTGCCTATGGCGCGCTGTTCGCCTTTTGCGGGCATACGATGATCCTCACCGCGGCGTTCGGCTATCAGGCGCTGTGGCTGACGCTGTTTGCATCGGTCGCGCTCGGCGTAGCTGCGGCATTCCTTTATGCGGCGCTGCTCAGCCATGTCCTGTCGCGAAGTATCTTCGAACCGCTGGCCGACCGCTCGCCCAACGCCATCGTGGTGACGACGCTCGGCATATTGCTGGTCTTGTCGGAAGCCAGCCGCATCGCCGCCGATACCCATGACCTATGGTTGCCGCCAATGCTGGCCCAGACCATCGTCTTCGCGCAGAATGCCAGCTTCAAGGCGACGTTGACGCTGATCCAATTGCTCGATTGCGCCGCCGTACTGGCGGCCATAGCGCTGGCTGCTTGGGGCTTCGCATATTCGAGCTTCGGCCGGAGCTGGCGCGCCGTATCCGACGATCCCAAGGCGGCTGCGATGTGCGGCGTCGATGTCCGTGCGGTGTTTCGGCGTGCGGTGCTTTTCGGCGGCCTTTGCGCGGCACTGGCCGGCGTGCTCGCCGCCTTCTACTACGGTAACATCAGCTTCGGCACAGGGTTGGTCTACGGGTTGAAAATCCTGTTCGTGACCGCAGTGGGCGGCTATCTTTCGCCTTTGCGGGCGGCACTGGGCGCCGCCGCTTTCGGCATGGCCGAATCGCTATGGGCCGGCTATTTTCCGCTCGAATGGCGGGACGGCTGGATGTACCTGTTCCTCGTCGCCATGCTTGTGCTGATCGGCGCCGGCCGCGACCAACAGAAGATCGCCTGAGCCGCACCCGACTTTGCTTGAGTGAAAGCGCCGCATGTCCTTGGACATGCAAAGGACGCGGCAGCATTTTGCCGCCCGTCATCTCACAACTGTGTTTATGCGGGCTGTCCCGTGTTGACCCGCCGGACCACGCACTGCATACCGTTGGTCCACAGCGACGCGACGGACAGGGAACCGCCGCGCTCTGACACAAGGGAGGAATGCATGGCAGGGCTTCTCGCTCTTTCCAGAACCATTGACCGTTTGAACGAATTCATCGGCAAATGGGTTTCGTGGCTGATCCTGCTGGCGATCCTGGTAAGCGCCGCCAACGCCGTCATCCGCAAGGTGTTCGACATGTCCTCGAACGCCTGGCTGGAATTGCAATGGTATCTGTTCGGCGCCGCCTTCATGCTGGCCGCCGCCTACACGCTGAAGCAGAACGACCATATCCGCATCGATATCGTCTACGGCATGTTCTCGCGCCGCGTGCAGCACTGGATCGACCTTTTCGGTCACGTCTTCTTCCTGATGCCGTTCGTGACGTTGATGGTGGTCTATTTCGTTCCCTATGTGTCGCTGTCGTATCGCAGCGGGGAGATGTCGAACAATTCCGGCGGGCTGATCATCTGGCCGGCGAAGGCGATCCTGCTGGTCGGCTTTCTTCTGCTCGCGCTGCAGGGCATTTCCGAAATCATCAAGAAAATCGCCATCATGCGCGGTCAGATGGACGATCCCACTCCGTTCATATCGGTGCATGAGCAGGCCGAACTCGAAGCCAAGGCGCTCGTCGAAGAGGTGCGCTCGTGATCGAGTTCATCGCCCAGAACATGGCGCCGATCATGTTCGCCTCGCTGGTCGTCTTCCTGCTGATCGGCTACCCCGTCGCCTTCTCGCTCGCCGCCAACGGCCTGATGTTCTTCTTCATCGGCGTGCTTCTGTCGCCCTATTCGGGCGGCTCGATCAATCTCGCCTGGCCGTTGCTGCACGCGTTGCCGGATAATTTCTATGGCAGCCGGGTGATGTCGAACGATACGCTGCTGGCGATCCCGTTCTTCACCTTCATGGGCATCGTGCTCGAACGATCCGGCATGGCCGAAGACCTGCTCGACACGATCGGCCAGTTGTTCGGACCTGTCCGTGGTGGCCTCGCCTATGCCGTGATTTTCGTCGGCGCGCTGCTCGCCGCGACGACCGGCGTGGTGGCGGCCTCCGTCATTGCCATGGGTCTGATTTCGCTGCCGATCATGCTGCGCTACGGCTACGACCGGCGGCTGGCATCCGGCGTCATTGCCGCGTCCGGGACGCTCGCCCAGATCATCCCGCCGTCACTGGTGCTGATCGTCCTGGCCGACCAGCTCGGCCGCTCGGTCGGCGATATGTATAAGGGAGCGCTGATCCCCGGGCTCATTTTGACCGGCATCTACATGCTCTACATCCTGCTCATGTCGATCTTCCGGCCGAAGTCGATGCCGGCCCTGCCGCTGGAGGCCCGCACGCTCGGCCACGGCGCGCTGTCGCTGCTGGCGGCGCTGCTGGCGGCGGTGGTGGTTTCCTATGCGGCGTATCGCTACCTTGCGCCGAACCATGGCGGCAACGCCGATATCCTCGGCGCCACCATCGGCGTCATCTTCATCTATGTCGTCGCGATCGTCGACCAGCGCCTGAAGATCAACCTGATGTCCAGACTGGCACAGCAGGTGATCATCGTGCTGATCCCGCCGCTGGCGCTGATCTTCCTGGTGCTGGGCACGATCTTCCTTGGCATCGCCACGCCGACGGAAGGCGGCGCCATGGGCGCCGTCGGCGCGCTGGCAATGGCGGCGATGAAGGGGCGGCTGTCGCTCGACGTGGTCAAGCAGGCGCTGGCGTCGACGACCAGGCTGTCGTCCTTCGTTCTGTTCATCCTGATCGGCGCGCGGGTGTTCTCGCTGACCTTCTACGGCGTCAATGGCCACATCTGGGTCGAGCACCTGTTGACGTCGCTGCCGGGCGGTGAAGTCGGTTTCCTGATTGGCGTCAACATCCTCGTCTTCGTGCTCGCCTTCTTCCTCGACTTTTTCGAGCTTGCCTTCATCATCGTGCCGCTTTTGGCGCCAGCGGCTGACAAACTCGGCATCGACCTGATCTGGTTTGGCGTGCTTTTGGGCGTCAACATGCAGACCTCCTTCATGCATCCGCCCTTCGGCTTCGCGCTGTTTTATCTGCGCTCGGTCGCCGCGCGCGTGCCCTATCTCGACCGACTCACCGGCAAGCAGATCGCGCCGGTCACCACAGGGCAGATCTATTGGGGCGCAGTGCCCTTCGTCTGCATCCAGGTGATCATGATCGGCCTGACCATCGCCTTCCCGCAGATGGTGATGCACTACAAAGGCACTGTCGTCGATCCTGGCACCATCAACTACCAGGTGCCGGAAACGCCTGGCATCGGCTTGTCGCCGCTTGGCACGCCGCCAGCCAACGGCGGCACTGCCCCGGCCTCACCTTCCACACCGGATTTGTCGCAGCCGCCGAGCTTCGACGAAAAGCCGCCCGCGAAACCGGCGGCGCCGGCAATTGATCTGTCGCAACCACCGAGTTTCAACTGAGGAAGGCCCGGCAGCCATGAAGGCGGTTCGGTTGGAGCGAATGGGCAGCCTCGCCGTGTGCGAGGTCGAGAAACCGACCGCCGGGCCGAACGATCTGCTGGTGCGCATCGAGGCGTGCGGCGTCTGCGGCACCGACAGGCATCTTTTCCATGGTGAATTCCCGTGCACGCCGCCGGTGACGCCCGGGCATGAATTCTCCGGCATCGTCGAGGCGGTCGGACCTGCCGTATCCGGCTTTTCGGTCGGCGACCGCGTCACCGGCGATCCCAACATTGCCTGTGGCCGATGCGAGCATTGTCAGGCCGGCCGGGTCAATCTCTGCGGCAATCTACGCGCCATCGGCATCCATCGCGATGGCGGCTTTGCCGAATATCTTGTCCTGCCGCAGAAACAGGCCTTCGTCTTGCCAGGCGATCTGAAGCCTACGCATGGTGCTTTCTGCGAGCCGCTCGGCTGCTGCCTGCATGGCGTGGACCTTGCCGCGATCAAACCAGGCTCGTCGGTCGCGGTGCTCGGCGGCGGCGTGATCGGCCTGCTCACCGTTCAGCTGGCAAAGCTCGCCGGTGCGACGACCATTATCTTGTCGACCCGTCAGGCCTCGCGGCGGGCTCTTGCCGAGCAATTTGGCGCAACGGCGACGCTCGATCCCAGCGCCTTCGATGTCACCGATGCGATCGTCGGCCGGTCGGGTTTGATGCCGGGCGGCGTCGACGTGGTGTTCGAATGCGCCGGCGTGAAAGACACTGTTGAGCAGGCGATGCGGCTGGCCAAAGCGGGCGGCACCGTCGTCGTCGTCGGCGTGATGCCGCAAGGCATGAAAGTGGCGTTCGAACCGTTCGATCTGCTGTTCCGTGAGTTGAAGGTCCTGGGTTCCTTCCTCAACCCCTTTACCCATCGCCGGGCCGCCGATCTTATCGCCTCGGGGGCGATCGAAGTAGATCGGCTGATATCACGACAAGTCAGCCTCGACGAGGCGGTGGCGATCATTGCCAACCCGCCGGCGCCAGGTGAGGTCAAAGTCCTGGCAGTGCCTCAGAGCTGATCCATCGGGCCAGTTGCCACCGGCAGGCTTCGCGGTTCTGCGTCGCATCGATGGCTTCATCCTCAATCTGATAAAGCCGGGCTGATGAAGCCGGGGAAAGGCGACCCCGCCACCTATGGCGACGCCGGCTTACAACCGGGTGAGGTCCAGCAACTGATGCGTGGCCGCATCAAGTCGACAGTGTTCTATTGCCATGCTCCGGGCGGGAATACCGGTGGAAGTCAGTGCGTCCGAGGCTGACAGGAAGGAACACGGGGCGTGCTCAGGGTCCTTTGACAAGAACCACGTCTTCCTGGAGCGGAATGCATTCAAATAAAACCGGGCATCCGCTTTGTTTTAGCCCATTTCTGCGACGCCGAGTGGAGCCACTCGGCGTCGCAGAATGTTCTAGAGCTTGGCATTGCGCTGCTGGACCATCATGAAGGTGTCATAGTTGTACTCGGCCACCTGCGCCCAGAGATAATGCTCCTTGCGGAACGCCTTGATCGAATCCCAGATCTTCTTGAACGGCGCGTTCGAGGCTTCCATCTCGGCATAGACTTCGTTGGCCTTTTCGAAACAGGCGGCCATGATCTCCTGGCTGAACGGGCTCAACTTGGCACCGCCGGCAACCAGCCGCTTAACCGCCGCCGGATTGAGATAGTCGTATTTCTGCAGCATGTTGGCGTCGGCCGCTTGAGCGGCAGTATGCACCAGCGACTTGTAAGCCGGCGAAAGTTCGTCGTACTTCGCCTTGTTGAACATCAGATGGACAGTCGGTCCACCTTCCCACCAGCCGGGATAGTAGTAATAGGGCGCAACCTTGTAGAAGCCGAGCTTCTCGTCGTCATAGGGGCCGACCCATTCGGCGGCATCGATCGTGCCTTTTTCCAGCGCCGGATAAATGTCGCCACCGGCGATCTGCTGAGGAACCACGCCGAGCCTTTGCACCACTTTGCCGGCAAAACCACCGATACGCATCTTGAGGCCGGAAAGGTCGGCGACCGTTTTGATCTCCTTGCGGAACCAGCCGCCCATCTGCACGCCGGTATTGCCGCCCGGCAGCCCAAACAGACCCTGCGTCGCCAGGAACTCGTTGAACAGATCGATGCCGCCGCCATGATAGTGCCAGGCGTTTATGCCGCGCGCGTTGAGCGAAAACGGAACCGCCGCTCCCAGCGCCCAGGTCGGGTCCTTGCCCCAGTAATAGTATGCCACGGTGTGGCAGGCCTCGACGGTGCCGGCAGTGGTGGCATCGGCGGCCTGCAGGCCGGGAACGAGTTCGCCGGCGGCGAAGACCTGGACCTGGAAGTTGCCGTCGGTCGCCTCCGACAGCATCTTGGAAAACACTTCGGCGCCGCCATAGATCGTATCGAGCGACTTCGGGAAGGACGACGCCAGCCGCCAGGTCACTTTCGGATTGGACTGGGCGATGGCCGGCGCGGCAAGTGTCGCGGCAGCGGCCGCGGCGCCAACGCCGGCGGTGCCGGCCTTGCGGATGAACGAACGACGATCCATGAAGTTCCTCCCTTTTGGATCCACTGACCGACATTCGGGACACTTCGGCGCCCGGATCGGCTTCGAGCCGACAATACACAGGCAAGGAGTCGAGTCCAGCACGGCAGCCCGGTTTGAGCGGCGCATTTCGGGGAAATTCACGGCGTTGGGGCAGATCTTGCAACTATAGTCTAAGGTCGATTAACTGGCCTACGCGACACGCCGAAACTTGCCATGGAAATGCGCCTTCGGATCGCCTATTTTGCAGGCAGATAATTCGTTGCACCCGATGGGATCCGGACCAAATGCACCAGCCGCTCGTCGCCGTATCGACCGATGTCCGCCAGTTCGACAATTACACCTGGCATGCCGCGCCACAGCAATATCTCGAAGCGGCGCTTTCGGGTGCAGGCGTGTTCCCGCTGCTGGTACCGTCCTTCGGCGACCGGCTCGACTTCGACGAACTGCTTTCCGCCGTCGACGGCGTCATGGTCACCGGTTCCAAATCGAACGTTCATCCCTCGCTCTATGGCGGTGACGCCAGCGAAGCCAATGGTCCTTACGACTCCGCCCGCGACGCGACGACGTTGCCGCTGATCCGCCGGGCGGTGGAGCGCGGGGTGCCATTGCTCGCCATCTGCCGCGGCATCCAGGAGATGAATGTGGCGCTGGGTGGCACGCTGGCCACCGAAATCCAGGAACGCGCCGGTTCGCTCGATCATCGTGCGCCGGCAAGCGACAATCAGGACGAACGCTTCGCCATCCGCCAGAGCGTGGCGATAAAACCCGGCAGCTGCTTGGCCGGGGTCTTCGGCGCCGGCGACATCATGGTCAATTCGGTGCATCGCCAGGCCATCGGCCGACTTGGCCCAAAGCTGCAGGTCGAAGCGGTCGCCGCCGACGGCACCGTCGAGGCGGTTTCGGTGCGCGATGCACGGGCTTTCGCCGTCGGCGTCCAGTGGCATCCCGAATACTGGGTCAAATCGGACAGTATCTCGGTAAAGATATTTCGCGCCTTCGGCGATGCTGTACGTCTGCATCAGGCGGCGAAATCGGGTGCGCGCGCAGCCGCGGAATAGTCCTGCCGCGCTCGCTAGTTGCCGGCCGACGCCAGCGTCAGCAGCGGCAGCGCCGGCGCGTAGGATTCGTAACCATCGCCGTCGGCGACTGAGAACATGACGATCGGATCGGTGCCGTTGGCGCTGAGGGTGACCGTGCCGTCATCCTGCTCTCGCCAGAACTTCGCCTGCTCCACGCCGGGCAACACCCGGCGGCAATTTGCTGCGACCGTCAACAGCGACAGGCCTTGCGAAATCTCGGCGCCGCGGCTGACCGCACAAGACCCCTCGTCGCCATGGGCTACCAGCCTGTAGTTGCCGGATGAAGGCGGTGACTCACTGGCCGCACGGCTTTCACCGCTACCGGCGTAAAACAGTTGGGCGCTGCCGAACAGTACAGCGACAGCCATCAATGCAGGAAGCGTCTTCATCCTGGTTCTCCGCGCATTTCAAGCGCGCCGGTTCGAAGAGATCAGGGAGGCGCGCTTCCTCTTGCTGTCATGTCCTGTCAGGCGGACAGACACTGCGAAGGGACCAGAATGATTCCGAAGGGTTAAGCTGAAGTTAATAGATATGGCAGCCCGCTTACGGCCTTGCCTTGACATTTGCCGTCTCCGGCACCGGCGTCAGCGCCTTGCGCTGCGAAAACCACGAGACCAGATTTTCGACGCACAGGTCCGCCATGGCGCGGCGGGTGTGCTGCGAGGCCGAGCCGACATGTGGCAAAAGCGAGGTGTTGGGCGCGGCAAGCAACGCCGCTGGCACATTCGGCTCGTCGGCAAAGACGTCTAGCCCGGCAGCGGCGATGCTGCCGCTGGCAAGTGCGGCGGCAAGGGCTGGTTCGTCGACCGTGCTGCCCCGGCCGATGTTGACAAAGACGCCGTTCCGCCCAAGAGCCGAGAGAATTTCGGCATTGACGGCCTTTTCCGTCGAAGCCCCGCCGGGCGCCACCGAGATCAGTGTGTCGACCGCCTCGGCGAGACCTTTCAGCGTCGGGTGATAGTCATAGGACAGGCCTTCGACGCGGCGCCGGTTGTGATAGGCAATGGGCAGCCCAAAAGCGTCGAGCCGGCGGGCAATGGCGAGGCCGATGCGGCCCATGCCAAAGATACCGACTTGGCGCCCGCGCAAGGTCAGCCGGCTCAGCGGATAGTTGCCGTTGCGCAGCCAGCTTCCGTCGCGTAGCCAGGCCTCGGCGCGCGGCAGTTCGCGGATGGTATTGATCAACAGGCCGAGCGCCGTATCGGCGACCTCTTCGGTCAGCACATCCGGTGTGTTGGTGACCATGATGCCGCGCCGTGCGGCGTGGCGGACATCGACCGAATCATAGCCGACGCCGAAATTGGCGATAATCTCGAGCTTTGGCAGCGCGTCCATCAACGCGGCGCTTATGCCGCCAAAGGCGGCTATGCCGCGCACCGTAAGGCGCATCTCGTCGGTGACCAGCGACGGATCGGCGCGTTCGATCCGGACGCGGCTGAACACCCCGTCGATGCGGCCGACCGCATGATCGTTGAACTGGCCCGGCACCAGAATGGCGACAGCTTGCTGTTTGGTTTTTGTCATGCACGTTCCACCGGTTTGCCGGTCGACTGGCGCACATGCAGTTCCGGCTTGATCAGTTCCTGCGACGGCCGCACCGTCTGTCCGTTGAGTTTGTCGAGCAGCGCGCTGGCGGCGCGGCGGCCAACCTCGCGCTGGCCGTTCCAGACGGTGGTTAGCGCAGGCGTCGCGATCGCCGCCTCCTCGAGGTCGTCATAGCCGGTAACAGAGATGTCGATGCCCGGCACCAGCCCGGCGCGCGCAATGCCGTTCATCAGGCCGATGGCGACGAGGTCGTTCCAGCAGCAGGCCGCGGTCGGCCTGTCCTTCAGCGCCAGGAACTGCCCGGCGGCCTCGAAGCCGGCCTGCTTGGTGCGTGGGCCGGCGATGCGCCAGGACGGCCTGACCTCAAGCCCTGCCGCCTCCATGGCGTTGACATATCCCTGATAGCGGTCGCGGCCGGTCGAGGTCTGGTCGGTACCGCCGATCATTGCGATGCGCTTGTGGCCAAGCGAGATCAGATGATTGGTAGCAAGCCCGGTGCCATAGGCATCGTCGCCGCGAAACACCGGCACGTCGGCACCTTCGACGGTGCGTGCAATCAGCACTGCCGGGAGACCGTTCTCCTCGGCCATGATTATGTCTTCGGGCGGTGTGCCGATGGCCGGCGACATGATGACGCCGTCAGCGCCGAGCTGCAGAAGCGTGTCGATGAAGGTGCGTTGTTTCTCGAGTTGGTCGTAGTGGTTCGACAGGATGAAGGTTTGCCGGCTGCGGTCGAGTTCGCTCTCGATCGAACGCAATATCTCGGCAAAGAACGGGTTCATGATGTCGTGGACGACGACGCCGACTATGCCTGAGCGCGAGGTGCGCAGGCTGGCGGCGCGGCGGTTGTAGATATAGCCGATGGCGCGGGCATGTTCCTTGATGCGGTCGCGGGTGCCGCCGGCGACCAGCGGGCTGTCGCGCAAGGCCAGCGAGACCGTGGCCGTGGACACGCCGAGCGCATCCGCGATGGTGGAAAGCTTGATCTTCTGTGCCAGCGCCCTGCGCTCCCGAAGCAATTTAAACTGTTTAAAGGCCGGCTCTTATGCCATCGATCCCGCGCAAATCAAAGTTTTTTTGCCAGCGCTTCCGCCTCCGCGTCCAGCGTCGCGCGGTTGCGCACACGAAGCCGGTGCTCGCGGTGGACGATGTAGAGGCCGCTGGCGACGATGACTGTCGCACCGGCCAGCGTCCAGCGGTCGGGAAACTGGTTGAAGACGATCAGGCCGGAGATGATCATCCAGATCATCTGCGAATAGGGATAGGGGGCCAGGGCCGTGGTGGTGGCAAGGCGATAGGCCTGCACAAGAAGCCAATGGCCGATGGCGCCGAAGACGCCCAGCATCAGCAATATGAACCAGTGCCAGCCATCCTGCGGCAACGAAAGCGAAAACGGCAGTGTCGGCAGCAGCAGCACGGCCGGCGCCAGCGCCGAAAACAGGATGAGGCTTTCCGAGGTTTCCGTCGCCGACATGCGGCGCGTCATGATGACGTAGAAACTGTTCGATAGCATCGAGCCGAGCGCAAAGAGATGGCCGACGCCAAAAACCCCGATGCCCGGCCGGGTGATGATGAGGACGCCGACAAAGCCGCTCATGATCGCCAGCCAACGCCGCCAGCCGGCCCATTCCCCTAGCAACGGACCGGCAAGCGCGGTGATCACCATCGGGCCGAAGAAGTAGATCGAGGTGGTTTCCGCCAGCTGCAGCGTCCGCAGCGCGAGAATGTTGCATATCGTCGATCCGAACAGGAGCAGACCGCGCGTGAGATGCGCCGGCAGGTTGGCGGGACGAAAGCGCAGCGGCTCACGCCATCCGTGCAGAAAGACGCCGACGATCAGCACATGGACCGCGAAGCGGGTCCAGGCGACGATCAGCGCCGAGACGCCGGCCAGCACAAGGTACTTGCTGCTGGTGTCGAGGAAGGTGAAAAACACATAGACGGAAAGCATGCACAGGATCGCCGCCGGCGATGTCGCGCTTTCGTCTTGTCTTGGGGGAGCATTCAATTTCAGGCCGGACGGGAAGCAAGGCGGTCCCTCACCAATGCGGCAATTGTCGCCTGCGGGCAAGCCAAAACAGTCTGGCACAACGACAGCCGCCGACAGGCTCAGTTTGTTTCCCAGTGGCCGACCTAGTGGCCGACGACTCAGGCGTGCATGCGGGCGCCCTTGGTGATCTTGTCGACGAGCTTCTTTTCGGCGCGAAGCGCGATGCCGACCACCTTGGCATCCTCCGGCGCAAATTCGGCAAAGACGGCGCGGTTGGCCAGATCATACCCGGTCGAAAACATATCCTCGACATAGAGCGAAACCGTCACACCACGCTCCAGCGCCCGCCGCTGGATCGCGCCGAGCGTCTGGCCGTCCGCCGAAAGCACGATGACCGGCTGGATCGACAGCGGGTTGTAGATATTGCCGGCGCGATCACGGTAGGGGTCGCCGATAATGTCGGGAAATTGCGCGACGATGCCGCTGGTCAGAAAGGCGGTGACATTGAGCTTTTGCCAGACGGGAAGATCATCCTTGAGCACGATTGCAAATTTCGTATCGAACATGCGACAGTTTCCAATCCGAAAAGGGGGCCAATCCGAGGCTGCGAGTGAAGCGATGGCGCACGATCTAGACCGGGAAGCCTTTCAGGGTCTTGGACGTTTGTGCGTGGATGCAGCCGAGAACTGCATCGTACCGGCACCCGGTGCTGCCGGGATGGAACGCATCGAGGCCCGGTTCCACGGCAATGCCTTCGATCTCCATCGCCACGACACCTATGCGATCGGGGTGACGTTTTATGGCGTGCAGCGCTTCCGCTATCGCGGCCAAACGCATCAGAGCCTGCCTGGCCAGATCATTATCCTTCATCCCGACGAACTGCACGATGGCGGTGCCGGCACCGAAGACGGCTTGCGATACAGAATGCTCTATTTGGAGCCGTCCCTGATGCTCGATTGTCTCGGCGGCGGATCACTACCATTCGTCGGGAATGCCGTGGTGACAGACCGCGATCTCCGGGCGACGCTGCTTTCCGCGCTCGGGCCGTTGAATCAGGAACTGGACGAGCTGTTTGTCGTCGATTTCATGACGCAGCTTATGCAAAGCTTGGCCCGGCACGCCGGTCAGCCGACGAAACCGGTAGCGAAAACTGCGTGGCGCGCCGCCAGCCTGGCGCGCGACTATCTGGAGGAAAATGTCGCGCGGATTGTACGTTCGGATGAATTGGAGGCGATAACCGGATTGGACCGTTATGCCCTGTCGCGGCATTTCCGCGCCACCTTCTCCACCAGCCCGCACCGGTTCCTGTTGATGCGCCGGCTTCAACGAGCCCGTCGGATGATCGAAGCCGACGAGCCGCTGGCGCAAATCGCCATCGCAGCCGGCTTCAGTGATCAAAGCCATTTCAATCGGCATTTCAAGAAGGCGTTCGGCGTCACACCGGGACGCTGGTCGGCACTGACGCGGCAGCCGTCAGCGGCGAACGCGTGAGCTATTCAAGCATCTTGTCCTCGATATCGAGTTCGTCATCCGGGAGCACCATTTCGCCGTTCGACAGGTTCGCCTCGACGCGGGCAAGCAGCTTGAACAGCGCTTTCTGATCCTTCTTGTCGAGACCCTTCAATGCCTGCTTTTCGGTCTTCTTCACAGACTTCTCGATGGCGTGGATGATTTCGCGGCCGGTGTCGGTGAGGAAAATATGCGCCTGGCGGGCATCGGCGGACGAGGCCCGCTTCTCCAGAAAGCCCTGCGCCTGCAGCCGGTTGATGGTCTTGGTGATGGTCGGCGGACGCACGCCGAGGCGGCCGGCAAGGTTGCCGGGCGTCTGCCCGTCCTCGCGGTCGAGCGCCAGCATGATCTGGTCCTGGCCGGCATAGAAACCATGCGCCAGAAGCCGGGCGGCGAGCGCCGTGCGCGCCAGCCGCGCCGCCGAATGCAGCCGGCTCATTGTTGCAGTCTTGTCCGCCTTGGCCATGCTCATCCCTCCTCGGCCGAACCGGAGCGGGCAGCATAGAAGCAGGCCGCCGATTGGCAATGACGATCGAAAACATTCCGGCTCGGAAAATAGCTTTGCCGGCAAGCTTCGCGGTGTTCGCCGTGGCTAATGCCAGATGTTTATTTCAGTTAGATGACAAACGACTTTCCGCAATGGCTGGATGAAGACGTGACGAGGTGTTCTCAACCGGCTTTCACCGCGACCACCATCAACGCCTGATAGGCGTCCGCCATTTCCCGCAGCGCTGCCTGCGACAGCGGCCCGGCCTGCCGCGCAATGCCGTCCCGCGCGTTCGATGTATCGCGTTTGCCGGGGCGATCTTTATAAGGCGCGACGGTGGCGAATATCTGCTCGCTGAGGCTGTCGGGGAAGAACATCTGGCCGGTCATCACCGAGCGGTCGTCGGGGAAGATCTTGAAATGGATGTGGGTGGTGCGGCCGCGATACCAGCCGGGATAGATGGTGGCGAAAGAAGCGATGCCGCTTTCATCGGTTCTCTGCCAGCCGCGGAGAAAGCTCTGGCCGGACGTGTCGATATCCTGCCCGTCGCCCTGTCCGGGATAGCCGGAATAGCTGCCTTGGGCGTCGCAATGCCAGATATCGACGCGTGCGCCGGGAAGCGGCTGGCAGGCGGCGTCGACGATTTGCAGCCGCACATTGAGGCCGATGCCCTTCTTGCCCTCGGTGATATCGGCGCGTTCGAGCTTCGGGTCGAAATAGAACGGCCCTTCGGTGACCTCGGGCGTGATGGCGCAGACGCCGGCACCGGCTTCGAACAAAGCAAGCCCGGCATAGGGCGAAACCTGCCCGGCCCTTGCACCGGCGGGCAGGAATATGCCGCCAGCGGTAACCGCAACGAGACCGAGCGCCTGCCGACGGCTTAGTGGCAACGACTTGTCGGACATCTGGCGCCTCTTCAACGCGAACAGCTCCGTAAATGACCCCGCCTATCTAGGGCCCGCTGTCAGGCGGCGCCAATGAAAGTTCGGTAATGTGAGGAAAGTTCGGCAATACCAGCCCCTCTTTGGCCCACCGGTTTGCCTCGTGCAAAAGCCGAGCACACATCCTATATGGAGCCGACAATCCCTATTCGAGGCACAATATGAGCGACGCACAGACGCAGATCCCCGTAACCGTCCTCACCGGCTATCTCGGCGCCGGCAAGACGACACTGCTCAACCGCATCCTTTCGGAAAACCATGGCAAGCGCTACGCCGTCATCGTCAATGAATTCGGCGAGATCGGCATCGACAACGAGCTGATCGTGGAATCCGACGAGGAAATCTACGAGATGAACAATGGCTGCGTCTGCTGCACCGTGCGCGGCGACCTGATCCGCGTCGTCGAAGGCCTGATGCGCAGGCCTGGCCGCTTCGACGCCATCCTCGTCGAGACCACTGGCCTCGCCGATCCCGTGCCGGTGGCGCAGACCTTCTTCATGGACGACGACGTGCGTTCCAAGACCAAGCTCGATGCGGTGGTGGCGCTGGTCGACGCCAAGCACCTGCCGCTGCGTCTGAAGGATTCCCGAGAGGCCGAGGACCAGATCGCCTTTGCCGATGTCGTCGTACTCAACAAGACCGATCTGGTCACCCCCGAAGAGCTGAGCAAGGTGGAGGCGACGATCCGCGCCATCAACCCGGCGGCACGAATCCATCGCACCACACGCGCCAGCGTGGCGCTGTCCGAGGTGCTCGATCGCGGTGCGTTCGACCTGTCCCGGGCGCTGGAGAACGATCCGCACTTCCTCGAGGCGCATGACGATCACGACCATCATGATCATGATCATGACCACCATCACCATGATCACGACGGCCATGATCACCACG
This sequence comes from Mesorhizobium sp. M0663, assembly GCF_040320585.1. Taxonomy (NCBI): domain Bacteria; kingdom Pseudomonadati; phylum Pseudomonadota; class Alphaproteobacteria; order Hyphomicrobiales; family Phyllobacteriaceae; genus Mesorhizobium; species Mesorhizobium sp. M0663. The sequence goes on along the minus strand of NZ_JAMYPX010000004.1, from coordinate 420,771 downwards.
ATCATGACGGGCATCATCATGCGCACCCTTCCGACATCCATGACGTGACTGTGCAGTCGGTGTCGCTGCGCGGCGGCGAGATGGACCCGAAAAAGTTCTTCCCGTGGATCGAGAAGGTCACCCAGATGGAAGGCCCGAACATCCTGCGGCTGAAAGGGATCATTGCGCTGAAAGGCGATGACGAGCGCTATGTCATCCAGGGTGTGCACATGATCATCGAGGGCGACCACCAGCGCGCCTGGAAGGACGACGAGAAGCACGAGAGCCGGCTGGTGTTCATCGGCCGCGAACTCGACGCCGAGCGACTGAAGACAAGCTTCGAGGCCTGCCAGGCGGCTTGATTTCCGGACTTTATAGCGCTAGCGCTGCCCTTCTCTCCTTCTCCCCTTGTGGGAGAAGGTGGCCGAGCGAAAGCTCGGTCGGATGAGGGGTGTTCCAGCTTGGCAAGGACGGCACTCCGTCCAGCACCCCTCATCCGTCTTGGCGCTGCGCGCCAATCCACCTTCTCCCACAAGGGGAGAAGGTCGCGTCGAACCTAGCCACGCTTTCCTCCAATGGCGGCAAGGCGACCAAACAATCTAATGGAACAGTTCGCATGCCCACCGTCGCCCCGCTTGATCTCGAAGGCCACTGCGTTGCCGCCGTCTTCCTCGGCGACGTGCCGCATTTCGCGCTGGCCGACGGCGCGATCCACCGGCTCGACCATGGCCACAAGACGGTGCAGGCCAATGACGGGCTGCTCGCCGCCTTCCATGACGTGGCCAACGACCGGCTGATCACCGGCGGCGAGGACGGCAAGGTCTTTGCCGTCACCGCTGGCGGCGAGGCCGGGGAATTGGCGAGCGCCGGCAAGAAATGGATCACCAGCGTCGCTGCAGGGCCGCAAGGCGCCATCGCCTTCGCGTCGGGCAAGACCGCCTATGTGCGCTTTGCCGACGGCAAGACGAAAGAATTCGCGCATCCGCGCTCCGTCGAGGGACTGGCCTTCTCGCCCAAGGGCATGCGCTTCGGCGTTGCCCGCTACAATGGCGCGACGCTGCACTTCCCGGCTGCCGACGGCAAGCCGGTCGAGCTCGAATGGGCCGGCGCCCACACCGGCATCGCCTTCTCGCCGGACGGCGGCTTCGTCGTCACCACCATGCAGGAAAACGCGCTGCATGGCTGGAAGCTGGCCGACGGCAAGCACATGCGCATGTCCGGCTACCCCGGCAAGGTGAAAAGCCTGTCGTGGAGCGCCAAGGGCAAATGGCTGGCGAGTTCCGGCGCGCCGGCGGCGATCGTCTGGCCGTTTTCCGGCAAAGACGGGCCGATGGGCAAGGCGCCGCTGGAACTCGGCACGCGCGGCAATGCGATGGTCACCTCCGTCGCCTGTCACCCGAGCCAGGACGTCGTTGCTATCGGCTATGATGACGGGATGGTGATGGCGGTGCGCTTCGCCGACGCCAAGGAAGTGCTGTTGCGCCGGCCGGGCAAGGGCGCCGTCACTTCGATGATGTGGGACAAGGAAGAGCGCCGCGTCGCCTTTGGCAGCGCTGCGGGCGACTGCGGCGTCATCGATATTTCGGCGTAGCCTGTTACTTACTCGGCTCCGCAAGATACTTTGCCGGTCAATTCAGCCGGTTTGCCGTCCTTTTCGGCATCGGCCGTTACATCATGGATTGAGAGCAAATAGCGACCGTCATAGACGCCTTCGTCGCTGGCCTTGGTCAGGATCGCCAGTTCGACATAGCCGTAGGCGTTTTCGACCTGCCGTTCGTGGTAGACGAGCAGCCGCAATTCCTTGTTGTCGAGCCAATATTGCGTGAGGTTCTGATCCTCGAACAATGTCTCGCGCAGACTGTCGCCAGCCGGCCTGCCCAGAATCTCGAGCTCGCCGCTAAAATTGAAGGTCGGCCCGCCCATGCCTCTGGTGATCCCGGCACCGACCTGAAATTTGACGGCTGCATCCTCGGCGGAACACCAGATGCCGCCGGACGCCAGAGCCGCACCAACCGACGACAGCAGCGTTGCTGCGCAGACGATCGCCCGCACCATCTTATGCCCTCCAGCCGAAGTACCATTGGCGCCCGAAGGCGGCTCGCGGTCAAGCGCCTGTTTTCATTCAAATGACCGCTGACCCAACACAGGGCAGCCGCCCGGCCAATTGCGGTGGCGGATGCCGATTGTCTAAAGTGCGACTGAGAGGGCCGCCATGAACGTCATGAACCATTCAAAGACTTGCATCGGCGGCATCGGCCCGGCCCGGATCGTCGAGTTGCGCGCGACCGAGGCAGAAGTCTTCCGCCGGGCGCGGCCAAAATCGATGGCGAAAATCGGCAATGGCCTGCCCGGCTTCTTCGGCGGCGTGCCGATGCATTGGATGAACGACTGGCCGACGCCATTCCCGATCCTCGTCGATAGTGCCAGGGGCGCCATCATCAGAGATATCGACGGCAACCGGCTCGACGATTTCTGCCTTGGCGACACCGGTTCGATGTTCGGTCATTCGCCGCCGCCCGTCGCCCGCGCCATCCGCCGGCAGGCCGGACGCGGCCTGACCTACATGCTGCCTGCCGAGAACGCGCTCGCCATCGGGCCGTTGCTGCAGCAGCGCTTCGGTTTGCTGTCGTGGCAGATTGCGACGACGGCGACCGATGCCAACCGCTTCGCGCTGCGGGTTGCCCGCGCCGTTACCGGCCGGGAGAAGATACTGGTCTTCAACGGCTGCTATCATGGCTCGGTCGACGAGACGATGGTGCGGCTGGTCGCCGGGAAAGCGGTGAATCGACCGGGACTGGCCGGCGAGTTCCGCGACCTGACGCGGGCGACTGATGTCGTCGAGTTCAACGATCTGCCGGCGCTCGACGCGGCACTCCGGGGCAACGATGTCGCCTGCGTCATCGCCGAGCCGGTGCTGACCAATTCCTGCATGGTGCTGCCCGAAGCCGGCTTTCATGATGGCTTGCGGCGTCTCACCCGTGCGACCGGCACGCTGCTTCTAATCGACGAGACGCATACAATCTCGACCGGTCCCGGCGGCTATACAAGCAAATACGGGCTGGAGCCGGACCTGTTCGTGCTGGGCAAGCCGATTGCCGGCGGCGTACCGGCGAGCGTCTGGGGCATGAGCGAAGACGTTGCGGCCCGCTATGCCGCTTATATCAGCCGGAAAGAGCCCGGCTACTCCGGCATGGGGACAACGCTGTCGGCCAATCCGCTGCAATTCGCAGCGATGCGCGCCACGCTCGAATACGTCATGACCGACGAGAACTACAGCCATATGGACCATCTGGCGCAGCGGCTCGACGCCGGGCTGACCGCCGTCATCGATCGCTATCGTCTGCCCTGGCATGTTGCTCGCGTCGGTGCCCGTGTCGAGTTCATCTGCGCGCCGGGCCCGCTGAGGAACGGCGGCGAAGCGGAAGCTGCGCACGTGCCGGAGCTCGAGGCGGCAATCCATGTCGCGCTGGTCAATCGCGGCGTGCTGATCGCACCCTTCCACAACATGATGCTGATCTCTCCTACGACCAGCGCCGCCCAGGTGAACCGGCTGATCACTGCCTTCGGCGCGGTTGCGGCAAAGCTTACGGCGTGAGACAAGCTTTCGGCATGAAACAAGCGCCCAAGCAAAGTTTGAACCTGGTCACGGCATCCCCTTCGGGCTCGACGCCCGCCGAGGCGCAGGCCTTTCTCGACGCTCATCCCGAGATCGAAGCGTTCGACATCGTGCTGACCGACGCCAATGGCGTCGGGCGCGGCAAGATCGTGCGCCGGCATGAGTTGATGAGCATCTTCGAGGGGGGCCGGCACATGCCGATCTCGATCCTCGGCCTCGACATCACCGGCGAGGATGTTCACGAGACCGGGCTGATCTGGACGACGGGCGACGGCGACCTGCGGGCGTGGCCGATCCCCGGCACACTGGTGCCGCTGTTCGGCACCCAGCCGCCGCGCGGCCAGGTGCTGATGGCGATGTACCATCTCGATGGCCAGCCGATGTCGTCCGACCCGCGGCTGGCACTCGCCCGCCAGGTAGACATCCTCGCGGCCAAGGGCCTGCATCCGGCCGGCGCCTTCGAGCTCGAATTCTTCCTGCTCGCCAACGAGCGCGATGCCGAAGGCAAGGTGCAGCCGGCGCACGCGGTGCTTGACGGACGCCGCTCGGCCAAGACGGAGGTCTATTCCGTCGACCATCTGCACGGCATGGAGCCGCTGTTTTCCGACATCTACGCCGCAGCCAAGGTGCAAGGCATCCCGGCCGAGACGATCATCTCGGAATATGCGCCCGGCCAGTACGAGCTGACGCTCAACTACCGCAAGGATGTGATGCGGGCGGCCGACGATCTCGTGATGCTCAAGCGACTGGTGCGGGCGCAGGCGCGCCGTCATGGTGTCACCGCTTGCTTCATGGCCAAGCCGATCGAGAAATATGCCGGCTCGGGCATGCATTTTCATGTCTCGCTGTTGGACGATGCCGGCAAGAATGTCTTTGCCGAAACCGGCGGCGAAAGCTGGTCTCTGCCGCTGCTGCGCGGCCTCGGCGGACTGATCCAGACGATGGCGGAATCGATGCTGGTCTTCGCGCCGCATGCCAATTCATGGCGGCGCTTCGTCTCGCAATCCTATGCGCCGGTGGCGCCGACCTGGGGCGTCAACAACCGTTCGGTGGCACTGCGTGTGCCGGCCGGCGATGCCAAGAACCGCCGCATCGAGCACCGGCCATCGGGCGTCGACGCGAATCCTTACCTAGTGGCAGCAACGGTGCTGGCCGGTGTCGTCAAAGGCCTCGACGAAGGCCTCGATCCCGGTCCCGAAACCACCGGCAATGGCTACGAATCGGCCGTCACGCTCACGACGATGCCGGTCGACTGGCGTGCCGCGATCGAGGCGGCAAGGGCGTCGACCTTCCTCAAGGGCGCATTGGGCGAAGACCTGCACCGGACGTTCGTGGCGATCAAGCAATCGGAATATCTGCGCGTGGCGCGCACGGTCAGCGAACTGGATTATCACCTCTATCTGCACGAGGTGTAGGGCATCACATCGTCGGCCATCCGCCGTCGAAGGCCCATGCGGAATAATTTCAACGGAACCTTCGGCGGGCTTTGCTCATTGCGTGTCTGATTGCAGGAGCGAACAAGGCCGCCTTAGTCATGATCGCCAGGATGCAGACAACCCCGACGCCGCACCATGCCAAGGTGCAGGCAAGACGCTTGCCTGCAAGCAAGTCTCCGGAAACGACAGAAATCGACGCCAGGACGATTCCTGAACTGCGCGAAACGGCCAAGATCTGCCGCCGCTGTCCGCTATGGCACGACGCCACGCAGACCGTGTTCGGTGAAGGCCCTGATAAAGCCAAGGTGATCTTCGTCGGCGAACAGCCGGGCGACCAGGAGGACCTGGCGGGCAAGCCCTTCGTCGGTCCGGCGGGCAAGGTGTTTGACGCGATCCTGGACGATGCCGGCGTCGATCGGCTGAAAGTCTATGTCACCAATGCGGTCAAGCATTTCAAGTTCGAGCCGCGCGGCAAGCGGCGCATCCACTCCAAGCCGAACGCCGGCGAGGTGCAGGCTTGCCGCTGGTGGCTCGACAAGGAAATCGATCTGATCAAGCCCAATCTGGCGGTGGCGCTCGGCGCAACGGCGGCGCAGGCGCTGCTTGGTAAGGTGGTGCCGATCATGAAGATGCGCGGGGCCGTCGTGGAGCGTGACGATGGCTTGCGTGTCTTCGTCACCATCCACCCGTCCTTCATCCTGCGCATTCGCGAGCCGGCGGACAGGCAGGCAGAACGCGACCGGTTCCTGCAGGATATGAGAGCGGTGAAAAAGCTAATGGCCGCCTGAGCTATTTGATCAATATCGCCCGGAGATCGTTGACGTTTGTGCCGGTCGGACCGGGTACGAAAAGGTCATCTACGGCATTGAATGCCGTCCAGGCGTTGTTGCCGGCAAGCATGGCCTTGGCATCGACGCCCGCCTTATGCATCCGCGACACTGTCGAGCCGTCGGCGAAGGCGCCGGCATTGTCTTCCGAACCGTCAATGCCGTCGGTGTCGGCGGCCAGTGCGTGGACGCCCGCCATGCCGCTGATCCCAATGGCGAAGGCGAGCAGGAATTCCGAGTTGCGGCCGCCTTTGCCTTTCGCGCGCAAGGTCACGGTCGTCTCGCCGCCCGACAGGATCAGCACCGGTTTTGCGAATGGCCGGTTGCGCGTCGCCACTTCGCGCGCGATTGCAGCGTGGACGCCGCCGACCTCACGCGCCTCGCCCTCGATGGAATCGGAGAGAATGACCGCTTCGATACCTTGGTACCTGGCTTCGGCCGCAGCCGCTTCCAGCGATACGCCGGCCGAGGCGATCAGATGTACCTCGTTGCGCGAAAAACGCGGATCATCGACGCGCGGTGCATCGGCGGCCGGCGAATTGATGTGCGCCATCACTGAAGCCGGTAGTTTCATGTCATAGGCGGCGATCGACGCTAATGCATCTTCGCGGCTGCCGGAATCGGGAACGGTCGGGCCGGAAGCGACCAGCGCCGGGTTATCGCCCGGAATGTCGGAGACCACCAGCGACACCACCTTGGCTGGATAGGCAGCGGCCGCCAGCCTGCCGCCCTTGATCGTGGAAACATGTTTGCGGATGGTGTTCATCGCGGCGATCGGCGCGCCGGAGGCGAGCAGCGCCTCGTTGACGGCGATCTCGTCGGCCAGCGTCAGACCTTCGGCAGGTGACGGCAGCAGCGCCGAGCCGCCGCCCGAAATGAGCGCCACGACGAGGTCGTCCGCAGTCAGTCCCTGGACTTTTTCGAGCAGCCGCCGGGAAGCTTCGAGCCCTGCGGCATCCGGCACCGGATGCGCCGCCTCGATGATCTCGATGCGCCGGCAGGCCGCTCCATAGCCGTAGCGGGTGACGACCAGCCCTTCGATCGGCCCGTCCCACACTTTCTCGAAAGCCGCCGCCATCTGCGCCGAGCCTTTTCCCGCGCCGATGATGATCGTCCGTCCCTTCGGCCTTGCGGGCAAATGATCCTTGATCGTCCTCTGGGGATCGGCGGCGGCAACGGCGGCGTTGAAGATCGAAATGAGAAAGGACTTGGGATCGAGCGCGGTCATACTGAGCTACCACGGACGCTGTGCGAGCTTCTGCGGCGTTTGCGCTGCCCCTCACCCTTACCCTCTCCCCGTATAGAGACGGGGAGAGGGGATCGCCAGCGTTGGAGCGTTTCCCTTCTCCCCATCACTACGCGGGGAGAAGGTGCCGGCAGGCGGATGAGGGGCAGCGCCAACGTCACGATGTTGCTTCCGGCGGCAGGACCAACTCCTGGCTATCGACGCCCAAGTAGCTACACAGCGTATCGACGACCACTCCGTGGTCCTCGCGCTCCGGTAGACCGGAGACGGCGATCACGCCGATGACGCCAGCGCCCTTGACAGTGATGGGAAAGCCGCCACCGGCCAGCACATAGTCGGCAACGTCCAGCCCCTCGCCGGGCTTGAAGCTGCGGTCGGGGCGCTGCTGCTCCAGCACAATGCGGTAGGTGCTTTTCAGGAACCGCCGCACGACGTTGATCTTGCGCCGCGCCCAGTCCGGATTGGAGGCGTTCGAGCCGGGCATTGCCGCATAGAACAACGGCCGGTCGAAAGTTCTGATATCGACGATGATCGGCAGGTTTTCCTCGAGAGCCCGGTCGCGGATCGCCGAGCCGATCTCGAAAGCGACGGCTTCATCGAAGGCCGAAAAGACAAGCGTGGCTTCCTGTTTCTTGATCAGAGCGATGTCGTCCGCAACGGCCATGTCGTTCCCCTGTCGATCTCGCCTGTTGCTTTGGCGGATGGCTGCCGCCCGGTCAAGCCGGCCGCATACGACGGCTAAACCGCTATATCCGCCTTGGCCGCCCGGCCGGCGACATAGACCTCGCGCACGGCGCGGTCGTCGCCGAGCGTCTGCAGCAGAAACAATTCCTCGGCGAGCGTGTCCGCCGTCTCCACCCGCAGCCGCATCGCCGGCGTGGCGCGGGCGTCGAGTACGATGATATCGGCGTCGCTGCCTTCCTCCAGGGTGCCGATCTTTTCCGCAAGCGACAGCGCCTCGGCATTGCCGCGGGTCAATTGCCAGAACGACTGGAACGGATTGAGCTTCTCGCCGTTCAGCGCGATCACCTTGTAGCCCTCGTCCATGGTGCGCAGCATCGAATAGTTGGTGCCACCGCCGACATCGGTGGCGGCGGCGATGCGAAGCGGCTTCTCGCGGCGGCTATAGCGCTGATAATCGAACAGGCCCGAGCCGAGAAACAGGTTGGAGGTCGGGCAGAACACCGCCACCGAGCCGCTATCCGAAAGCGCATCCGCCTCGCGTTCCGACAGGTGGATGCAATGGCCGAACAGGCTTCTGCGCCCGAGCAGCCCATAGTGTTCGTAGATATCGGTGTAGTCCCGCGTCTGCGGGTATAATTGCTGCGTGAAGGCGATCTCGGCGTGGTTTTCCGACAGATGCGTCTGCATGTGCAGATCAGGATATTCGCGGCAGAGCGCGCCCGCCATCTCCAATTGCTCGGGCGACGAGGTGATGGCGAAGCGCGGCGTGATGGCATAGTGCTGGCGTCCCTTGCCGTGCCACTCATCGATCAACGCCTTGCTGTCGTCATAGCCCGATTGCGGCGTGTCGAGCACGCCGTCCGGCGCGTTGCGGTCCATCATCACCTTGCCGGCGATGTTGAGCATGTTGCGGTCGTGCGACTCGGCGAAGAACGCTTCGGCAGATTCCTTGTGTACCGAGCAATATGCCGCGACTGTCGTGGTGCCATGCCGCAATACTTCATCCAGGAACAGCCTGGCGATACGGCGGCCATGCTGGGCGTTCTGGAATTTTGTCTCTTCCGGAAAAGTGTAGGTGTTCAGCCAGTCGAGCAGCTCGGCGCCGAAGGAAGCGATGACCTGCATCTGCGGAAAATGCGCGTGCGCATCGATGAACCCGGGCAGCAGCAGATGCGGCCTGTGGTCGATTTTTTTTGTTCCCTCGCCCGCCTTTTTCTCGACCTCGGCATAGGCGCCCGCGGCAACGATCCTGCCGTCGCGCATCAGCAGGCCGCCATCTTGCTCGTAACGCCAGGCGGAATGGTCGTCGATGGTTTCGGGCCAGCGCAAAAACGACAGCGTACGGCCGCGCAGGAGCGTGCCGGTCATTTCCTTGCGCCTTCGAACCATGCCACCAGCAGTGCCCGTTCCTCGTCGGTGATCTGGGTGACGTTGGCGGGCGGCATGGCGTGGCTGCGGCCAGCCTGCAGGTAAATCTCGCCGGCGTGCTCGGCGATGCCGGCATCGGTATCGAGCATCACGCCCTTAGGCGCGTGGTAAATGCCCGCGTAGGACGGCTCCGCCGCGTGGCACATCGAACAGCGGCCAAGCACCGTATCGCGCACGGCGGGAAAATGCGCCGAGGCGACGTAGACCTGTGCAGCCGACGAGGCCTTCACCTCGCCGGTCAGCAGCTTCGGTGCCGTCGACAGCCAGATGATGACGACGAACAGGACGGCGGCCGCCAGCCAGGTCCAGGTCGGATTGCCTTTGCGCGCATGCCTGGTGTTGAAATAGTGCCGGATCAGCACGCCGATGATGAACACCAGCGAGGCGATGACCCAGTTGAACTCTGTCCCGAACGCCAGCGGATAATGGTTCGACAGCATCAGGAACAAAACCGGCAGCGTCAGGTAATTGTTGTGCAGCGAGCGCTGCTTGGCGATCTTGCCGTATTTCGGATCGGGCTTACGGCCGGCGATCAGGTCGGCGACGACGATCTTCTGGTTGGGGATGATGACCATGAAAACGTTGGCCGACATGATCGTCGCGGTGATGGCGCCGAGATGCAGGAAGGCGGCGCGGCCGGTGAACAGGTGGGTCAGTCCCCAGGCCATGAATACCAGCACCCCATACAGCACCAGCATCAGGCCGGTGTCGCTGTTGCCGAGCGGCGAACGGCACAAGAGATCGTAGACCACCCAGCCGACGCCGATCGTCGCCAGCGACAGCAAGATGCCTGTAGGCACCGACATGGCAAGCACATTCGGATCGATCAGGAACAGGTCCGCACCGGCATAGTAGACGACGCACAGCATGGCGAAGCCCGACAGCCAGGTGGCGTAGGATTCCCACTTGAACCAGGTCAGATGCTCGGGCATCTCAGCCGGCGCCACCAGATATTTCTGCACATGGTAGAAGCCGCCGCCATGCACCTGCCATTCCTCGCCGAAGGCTCCGGCAGGCATGCCCGGACGCTGGCGCAGCCCGAGATCGAGCGCGACGAAATAAAACGACGATCCAATCCAAGCGATACCGGTGACGACGTGCAGCCAGCGCACGGCGAAACTCAGCCAATCCCAGAATATCGCGAAATCCATCATGAAAGAAATCGTCCCTGCCGATCCACTGACTTTACGGACTGGAGCGCAAACGGAAAGGGCCGAGCTGCACGATGACTTTCAAAAAAAATTGGAAAATACTAGGCTGATCATACGCAGCCACATGAGAGCCACGGAAGCCGCATGGCCTATCTCGACAACATCGCCGTTTTCGTTCGCGTCGTCGAGCTCGGCAATTTATCGGCGGCTGGGCGCGACATGCGCATTTCGCCGGCGGTCGCTTCCAATCGGATCAAGGAGCTCGAGAAGCACCTGGGCGTCAGGCTGTTCAACCGCACGACGCGGCAGTTGATGCCGACCGAGCACGGCACGGTGTTCTACTCCGGCGCCAAGCAGGTGCTGGAGGCGGTCACCGAGGCCGAAGCTGCGGTCAGCGCGTTATCCGGGCAGCCGCGCGGCACCATAAAGGTGACAGCGCCGCTCGGCCTCGGGCGGCGGCTGGTAGCATCCGGAATCCCGGATTTCCACGACAGGTACCCCGATATCGAGGTGCGGCTCCGGCTTTCCGATCACAATGTCGATATCATGAAGGAAGGCATCGACGTTGCCTTCCGGCTGGGCATCATCGAGGATTCCAGCCTCAGGATGCGCGGCATCATGGAATGCGAACGCGTTCTGGTGGCGGCTCCGCAATATCTGGAAGCGCGCGGCGAGCCTACCGAGCCGCAGGAGTTGATCGGCAAGAAGCACGATTGCCTGATGCTGCGCTATTCCGGCGCGCGCGAATATGTCTGGACGCTGCAGACGCCGAACGGACCGCAAAAATTCGAGGTGCACGGCCCCTACGATACCGATGATGGCGACGTGCTGACCGGCTGGGCGCTGTCCGGCCGCGGCATCATCAACAAGCCGCGCTTCGAGGTCGAGCCGTTTATCCGCGACCAGCGGCTGAAGGTGATCCTGAGCAACACGCCGCCGACGCCGGTGCAGTTCGCCGCCGTCTACCCTCATAAGAAGCTGCAGGATCCGAAGGTGCGGCTGCTGCTCGATTTCATGGCCGAGCGCTGCCAGCGGCTGATCAGGGATATTCTGGCCGGCAAATGATCGCCGGCTGGCCGGTTGCTTTCCGTCCAGCCGGCGAGATAATTCTCAAGGAATCTCGCTCAACAGGGAAAAGCGATGGCCAACGGCGCCACAATGTGTCTCGCCGTTTCACTGTCTCCGGAAGCCGCCCCTTCCCATCCGCCCGACGCCGGCTCGGACTTCAGTCTGCTGACGCGGTTCGTGCAAGAAGCCGAAGCGGCCGGTCTGGACATGGTGTTGCTGGGCGATTCCGCGCCGGTTGCAGGCGGGCCGAACCGGCAAATGCGCTTCGAAGCAACGACCTTGGTGGCGGCGCTGGCGACGGTGACAAGCAGGATCGGCCTTGCCGCCGCGGCGTCGACGGTCGCCCACCAGCCCTACAACCTCGCACGCCGTTTCGCCTCGCTCGATATTATCAGCCATGGCCGCGCCGGCTGGAACGCGAGCATGTTTCCCGATCCGCGCGAGGCGGCCAATTTCAGCCGGCCGGAAGGGTTTTCCGGCGACGATTTCCGCCTGCGCGCCGAGGAATTCATCGGCATCGTGCAAGGCTTGTGGAAAGGCTGGGACGCAGACGCGCTGCTGTTCGACAAAAGTGGCGGCCGCTTCTTCGATCCTGAAAAGATGCATTTGCTCGACCACAAGGGCGAATGTTTTTCCGTGCGCGGGCCGCTCAACGTGGCGCGGTCGCCGCAGGACACGCCGATGCTGGTCATGTCCGGCCTGTCCGAGCCCGACACGGATATCGCCGCCCGCACCGCCGATGTCGTCCTGCTGGATGAGCCATCGATCGAGCCGGCGAAGGCTGGCGATCTGAAGCGCCGTGTGCTTGCCTTCGGGCGCAGTCCGGAGGCGCTGAAAGTGCTGATGAACGTTACCGTCAGCGCCGAAATAACCGCCGCGCCGGACCTGTTTGCGGACAGGCTCGAAGAGTGCTTTCGCTCGAAAGCCTGCGACGGTTTCAACATCGCCATGCCCTTCACATCGGCGCTCGACGATTTCGTCGGTCTCGTGCTGCCGGAGCTTCGCCGCCGCGGCCTTGTCCGGTCCGGCTACAGCGCGGCGACACTGCGCGCCCATCTCGGGCTTGCAGGGGAGGATCGGCAATGAGCGCCGGTCGAGGCCAGATGAAGCTCGGCGCCTTCCTGTGGGCGACAGGCCACCACATCGCCGCCTGGCGCCATCCGCAGGCGCATGTCACGGCCGGCATCGACATCGACCATTACGTCCAGTTGGCGCGGACGGCGGAAGCAGCCAAGTTCGACATGATCTTCTGCGAGGACGCCGCCGGCGTGCGCGAGGCCAATGTCAACATCGCCAGCCAAACGTCGCGCTCGATCGGCTTCGAGCCGATAAGCCTGCTTGCCGCGCTCGCCGTCCAGACGGAGCGCATCGGCCTCGTCTCCACGGCGTCGACGAGCTATAACGAGCCTTACGGACTGGCGCGGACCTTCCTGTCGCTCGACCATCTGAGCGGTGGCCGAGCCGGCTGGAACCTCGTCACTTCGGCGAGCCAGATCGAGGCCGCCAATTTCGGCTCGACCGGACTGCGCCCACATGCGGACCGCTACGAACGCGCGCGCGAATTCGCTGCCGTGGTTACCGGCCTTTGGCGAGGCCAGGGTGGACACGAAGGCAGAAGTTTTTCGGTGCGCGACCCGCTCGATCTGCCGCGCTCGCCACAAGGTGCGCCGGTCATGGTTCAGGCAGGAGCGTCGGACGAGGGCCGCGATCTCGCCGCCCGGACCGCCGATGTGGTGTTCACTGCGGCGCAAACATTCGAGGAGGCAAAGGCCTTCTACGACGACCTCAAGGGACGGCTGGCGCCCCATGGGCGCGAGCCGGAGGACGTCAAGATCATGCCCGGCGTCGCGCCGGTCGTCGCGGCAAGCGAAGCGGAAGCCCGGGCAAAACATGATGAACTGCAGGAGCTGATACCGGACGATGTCGGCGTCGCGCTGCTTTCCAGCTATCTCAGCATATCCGATCTCGCGCGCTATCCCATCGACGGACCGCTGCCCGAGCTGCCGGCCAGCGAAGGCATGCAGAGCCGGCAGGCGCTCGTCATCGAGCAATCCCGCCGCGACAAGCTGTCCATTCGCCAGCTTGCCCGTCATTTCGCCGGCGCGCGCGGTCATTGGCGCGTCGTCGGAACTCCGGCCCAGATCGCCGACCAGCTCGAGGCACGCTTCGAGGGCGGCGCGGCAGACGGTTTCAACGTCATGCCATCCTATTTTCCCGGCGAACTCGAAGCCTTTGCCACGCTTGTCGTGCCGGAGCTGCAGCGGCGCGGGCTTTTCCGGAAGGATTATGAAGGTAGCACGCTGCGCGACCATCTGGGCTTGAAAACGCCGGCGTAAAACGACGAGCGGAACGAAAGTCGGAGATCGCCGTTTTGGGATGCTGTGCCGCGGCGATGAGGGCGTCTGCGCGCATATTCGATTGACCATCCCAAACTTCGCCCTCTTTTCAAACCACGCGGACGCAACCGCCACAGGAGCCGATCATGGATGCCATCGCCACCCGCAATGACCTGCAATCCAATGCCAAGAAAGAGTGTATCGATCTTCTCAATGCCCGCCTCGCCGACGCCATCGATCTGGCCTTGATCACCAAGCAGGCGCACTGGAACGTCAAGGGACCGCAATTCATCGCCATCCACGAGATGCTCGACACGTTCCGCGAGGAGATCGACGGCCATGTCGACACCATTGCCGAGCGCGCCGTACAGCTCGGCGGCACGGCGCTCGGCACCTCGCAGGAGGTGTCGAAGGCGACTATGCTGGAGGCCTATCCGACCGACATCCACAAGACCCGAGACCATCTGGCGGCGCTGATCGACCGCTATGCCGCGACCGCCAAGCGGGCACGCGCCGCGATCGACGAAGCGGCTGGCGCGGGCGACGCCGATACCGCCGACATCTTCACCGCCTATTCGCGCTCGCTCGACAAATTGCTGTGGTTCCTTGAGGCGCACACGCAGGAGAAGGAATAGCTCTTTTTGGACGGCGCTATTTGCTCGGCGCGCCGGGGTTCGATTAGAAATTCCTCTCGAACTTCGGCACCTCAAGCTTCACCCGGCGATTTAGCTCATCGTGTCCGCCCTGGAACGCGGTGTAGCCAATGCTGGTTTTCTTGGAACGAAGCTGGAAATCTCCTGTCCATTTGCGACCAGCCCATTCGATGTCTTCCCACCGAATAAATCGAGGCGGCATGAATGGCTGCCGGATTCCTATTCCCTCGACATTCCAAAAGACTACGCGAACATAAAAGAACCAAATCCACCCGATCAGGCTCAGACCAAAGCCAACCAGTAGACCAAAAATCCAGGGAAGTTGCTCGCTCGGTGTTTCGCTGTGTCCGGCAACCACAACGACCGCGATAAAGCCCGCAAGCAGGACCGCAAACACATGCACAAACCAGGTGGCGCGGAGTGTTTGCCCGCCGGCGTGTCGCGCAGCGGGCGTTCGCGATCCTATTGTAGACGCCAAGAAAACTGCAAAAGCAGCCAGAAGAGCTATGACAAGCTGTTTCATCAATATGTGCTGCTCGTGTTTTTCTCGGCCTTACGCGCCAACTGCTCCAGTCTTTCGTTCATAGCATCAAAAAGTCTGCGACGATGATGCGGTCGACCGACCACCGCCCGGTGATTGGGAATATTTTGGCCCGTCGACGGGTAAATAATACCTCGCCAATGCCGTCATGATTTCGGCTGCGGCGAGTGCGGCGATCACCTGCGGGCGCTTGTCTTTCACCGTATCGCCGCCGATCGGCGAGACGAGGCGGGCAAATTCCGCCTCGCTTCCGTCCGCCGACTTAAGGAACCAGTTCCGGAAGGTCGCCTTCTTGGTTCTGGAGCCGATCATGCCGACATAGGCGGCATCCCGGCGTTTCAGCGCCTCGGCGACGATCAGGAAGTCCAGCGCATGGTCATGGGTGAGGACGACGAAGGCGGATCCAGCCGGGGCTTCGCGCACCATTGCCTCAGGCATCGGCGTCAGGCTTGTTTCTACCGCTTCCGGCATGCCCTCCAGCGCCTCGGCTCGCGTCTCGACAACGACGACATGCACCGGCAGCAAGGCCATCGCGGAGGCCAGCGCTTGGCCGACATGGCCGCCGCCGAAGATGTAGACATGCGGTAGCTGCGCTTCCTCGGCTTCCGCCGCCGCAACCAGCTTGGCTTCAAGCGCGGGGTCGACCAGCCGGATCAGCAGCTCGACCCTGCCGCCGCAGCACTGCCCGATCTCCGGGCCGAGCGCGATGTCGAGGGTATCCCTCCCCCTTGAGGGGAGGGTGGCGGCGAAGCCGCCGGGTGGGGTCGCCGCGGCAGTGCTCGACGCGCTGGCGGTGCCTTCTGAGACGACTCCCTCTGGCCGCTTCGCGGCCATCTCCCCCTCAAGGGGGGAGAAAAGCATCTGCCGCGCTTTGTCGATCGCCATGTATTCGAGCTGGCCGCCGCCGATCGTGCCGAAAGTGGCCGATCCCGAGACGAGCATGAGGGCACCCGTCTCGCGCGGCGTCGAACCTTTTGTCCCGGCCACCTCAACCAAGGCGACCCGGCCGGCACCGGCAAGAAAGGCTTTCAGGCTCTGCACTTTCGCGTTCATCATTCGCGTTCCCTATCGGGAAATATAGAGTTTTTCAGCCTGAATTGCACGTTTTCCGGGATTCAAGTGCCGGTCCTGGCTTCCCGCTTCAGCCGTTCGATCGCCATCAGCACACGCTCCGGCGTGGCCGGCGGGTCGAGGCGCGGGCAGATCTTGTGGCTGGCAACGCTCGCCACTGCGTCCGACAGCGCATGCAGCACCGACATTGCGAGCGGAAAGGGCGGCTCGCCGACCGCCTTGGAGCGGTGCACCGTCGGCTCGCCTGCTTGCGCCCAGTCGGCCAAAGTCACATTAAAAATCTTCGGCCGGTCCGACGCGAGCGGGATCTTGTAGGTCGATGGCGCATGGGTGCGCAGCCGCCCCTTGTCGTCCCACCACAGTTCCTCCGTTGTCAGCCACCCCATGCCTTGGATGAAGCCGCCCTCGATCTGGCCGAGGTCGATGGCGCGGTTCAGCGAGCGGCCGGTTTCGTGCAGGATGTCGGTGCGCTCGACGACATATTCGCCGGTCAGCGTATCGACCGAGACTTCCGAGCACGCGGCGCCATAGGCGAAATAGTAGAAGGGATGGCCCTCGCCCTTGTCGCGGTCCCAATGGATTTTCGGCGTCTTGTAGAAACCCGCCGCCGAAAGCTGGATGCGCGCCATATAGGCCTGCCTGACGAGATCGGCGAAGGCGATCTCCTGGTTGCCGATGCGCACGCGGTTGGGCAAGAACAGCACCTGGTCCCGCGGCACCTGGTATCTCTCGACGGCAAAATTGATCAACCGGTCCTTGATCTGGCGGGCGGCATTCTGCGCCGCCATGCCGTTGAGGTCGGAGCCGGAAGACGCGGCGGTGGCCGAGGTATTCGGCACCTTGCCGGTCGTCGTCGCGGTGATCTTGACCTGATCGAGGTCGATCTGGAACTCTTCCGCCACAACCTGCGCCACCTTGACATAGAGGCCCTGCCCCATCTCGGTGCCGCCGTGGTTCAGATGCACCGAACCATCGGTATAGACATGCACCAGCGCGCCGGCCTGGTTGTAATGGGTGGCGGTGAACGAGATGCCGAACTTGACCGGCGTCAGCGCCAGTCCGCGCTTGATGAAGCGGCTGTTGGCATTGAAAGCATCGATGGTGCGGCGGCGCCTCGCATAGTCGGAACTCGCCTCCAGCTCGGCGACGATGCGGTGGATGACGTTGTCCTCGACCGTCTGGTGATAGGGCGTGATGTTGCGGTCGCTGGTGCCGTAGAAATTCTTCTTGCGGATTTCGAGCGGGTCCTTGCCGACGGCAAACGCGACTTCGTCGATGACGCGCTCGGCGCCGACCATGCCTTGCGGGCCGCCGAAGCCGCGAAAGGCGGTGTTCGATACCGTGTTGGTGTAGAGCGGCGCCGATTGCGCGTGCACCGCCGGCCAGAAATAGGTGTTGTCGCAATGGAACAGTGCGCGGTCGGTGACCGGGCCGGAGAGGTCGGCCGAGAAGCCGCAGCGCGCCGCGAACATGAAATCTACGCCCAGAATATTGCCCTCGTCGTCGAAGCCGACCTCGTAGTCGACGAGGAAATCGTGGCGTTTGCCGGTGGCGATCATGTCGTCGTCGCGGTCGGGCCGGATTTTCACGGCCCGATGATGTTTCTTCGCGGCGATAGCGGCCAATGCCGCAAACTGATTGCCTTGCGTTTCCTTGCCGCCGAAAGCGCCGCCCATCCGGCGGATTTCCACCGTCACCGCGTGGCTCGGAACACCGAGCGCGTGGCTGACCATGTGCTGGATTTCGCTCGGGTGCTGGGTCGAGGAATAGATGGTGACGTCGTGGTCCTCGCCAGGAATGGCCAAGGCGATATGGCCTTCGAGATAGAAATGCTCCTGGCCGCCGATGCGCATTTTTCCCTTCAGCCGGCGCGGCGCCGCCTTGATCGCAGCCGCTGCATCACCGCGCTTCAGCGTCAGCGGCGGCGTGACCAGCTTATCCATCCGTGGATCGAGCTCACCGACATCGGCGACGAACGGCAATTCCTTGTATTCGACCTTGGCCAGCCTCGTTGCACGGCGCGCCTGCTCGCGGGTTTCGGCAATGACGCAGAAGATCGGCTGGCCAAAGAATTGTACCTTGCCGTCGGCCAGCACCGGCTCGTCGTGACGGCCGGTCGGCGAAATGTCGTTCTCGCCTGGCACGTCGCTCGCCGTCAGCACGTCGATGACGCCGGGTGCGGCGCGCACCGCCGACAGGTCCATGCTGGTGATGGTGGCATGCGTCGCCGTCGAAAGCCCAAGGCAGCCGTGCAGCGTGCCGGCCGGTTCCGGCATGTCGTCGATATAGACGGCCGTGCCACTGACATGCTTGTGCGCGGAATCATGGCGCTGGTCGGTGGCGACGCCGCCGGCGATTTTTTGCGCCTTCAGGTTTGGGGTGGCGTGCTTGTTCATCATGCCGCCTCGTGCCGTGATACCTGGATCGGCGCCCGGGTGCCGGTGGTTTCGGCAAAGAAGCGCAGCAGCAGGTTGCGCGCCGCCAGCGCCCGGTATTCGGCGCTTGCCCGCATGTCGGTCAGCGGCGTGAAATCGCCGGCGTACGCGGCCATCGCCGCCTCGACCGTCGCTTCCGTCCACGGCTTGCCAAGCAATGCCTTTTCCACGCCAAAGGCTCGCTTCGGCGTTGCCGCCATGCCGCCGTAGGCGATGCGCACATCCGCCACCGTGTCATCCGCGGCGAGCTTCAGGGTAAACGCCCCTAGCGCTGCTGTGATGTCTTCGTCGCGGCGCTTGGTGATCTTGTAGACGGCAAATTTCGTCTCGCTACCTGGCACCGGGACATGCACGGCCTCGACGAATTCGCCGGGCTGCCGGTCCTGTCGGCCATAGGCGATGAAAAACTCCTCGAGCGGGATCGTCCGCCGCTTGTCGCCGCGGCGCAGCGTCAGGCGGGCACCGAGTGCGATCAGCGGCGGCGGCGTGTCGCCGATCGGCGAACCGTTGGCGATATTGCCGCCGATGGTGCCCATGTTGCGCACCTGATCGCCGCCGATGCGATCGAACAGCGGGCCGAGCGCCGGGATGCGTTTCGCCAGCGTCGAGAAGGCTTCGCTATAGGTGACACCGGCGCCGATCGAGATGACGCCCTTGTTCTCGGAAATCCCGCACAGACCATCGAGATTGCCGATGAAAATCGCCGGCGCGATATCGCGCATGTGCTTGGTCACCCAAAGGCCGACATCGGTCGAACCCGCGACGATAGTGGCGCCCGGCTCCTTGACCAGCACGCTGGCCAGATCGTCGGCATTGGCCGGCACGATCAGCCGCTTGTTGCCGGAGCCGATCTCGATGCGCGAACCGTCCTTCATCGCTTCGAGCTTGGTCGTGACTGCCTTGCGCTCCGCCGCCAACGGATCCTTTGCCGCCGAGCCGTAGCTGGAGATGGCACGTGCGGCGCGCATGATCGCCTCGTAGCCGGTGCAGCGGCAGAGATTGCCTTGCAGCGCCTTTTCGATGGCGGCGTCCGACGGCTCCGGCGCCCGCATCCACAGAGCATAAAGCGACATGACGAAACCCGGTGTGCAGAAGCCGCATTGCGAGCCGTGGAAATCGACCATCGCCTGCTGCACGGGATGCAGTTTTCCTGCGTCGCCGCGCAGATGCTCGACGGTCACGACATGCGTGCCGTCTAGCGAGCCAAGGAAGCGGATGCAGGCATTGACGCTTTCATAGACCAGTGTTCCACCGGAGAGCCTGCCGACCAGCACCGTGCAGGCGCCACAGTCGCCCTCGGCGCAACCTTCCTTGGTGCCGCGCAGCGAGCGGTCGAGCCGCAGCCAGTCGAGCAGTGTCTGGTCGGGCGCGACCGTGCCGAGCGCGACGTCCTCGCCATTGAGGATGAACCGGATTTCGTTGCGTGTCTTGATCCCGGCCATCTCAGCTTCCCCGGTAAGTCGAATAGCCGTAAGGCGACATGAGCAGCGGCACATGATAGTGCACCGGCTCGGCCATACCGAAGCGGATCGGCACATGGTCGAGGAAGGCCGGTTCCGGCAGTTTTGTCCCTTGCCGGCGCAGATAATCGCCAGCCGCAAAGACCAGCTCGTATTCGCCGGTACGGAATTCCGCGCCGGCAAGCAGCGGAGCATCGCAACGGCCGTCATCATTGGTGACGACCGTTTTCAGATGCGTCCGGGCCTGACCGTCAAGATGATAGAGCTCGATCGACAGACCGGCCGCCGGTTTGCCGGCCGCAGTGTCGAGGACGTGGGTCGTCAGGCGCCCGCCTTCGGCTTTCGACGTTTCCGCCACTGGCTGCTCCATTCCCTGCACAGTCGAACACTATTCATGAATTGTGCGCCAATTAAAGGCGATGCATAAGTCCCGGTCGAGCGGAGCGCGACAAAAACACTTTCAAAAATTTCGGGGGAATGCGCAGGCACTCCTTTCGACTATCCTGATCACAATTCCGGCAGGAGCGAGAATGCGTTACGAACGAGACATGCGGGGCTATGGAGCCAATCCGCCGGATCCGAAATGGCCCGGCGGGGCGCATGTCGCGGTGCAGTTCGTCGTCAATTACGAAGAGGGCGGCGAGAATTGCGTCCTCCACGGCGACAAGGCTTCGGAGGCTTTCCTGTCGGAGATCGTCGGCGCCGCGCCCTGGCCCGGCCAGCGCCACTGGAACATGGAATCGATCTACGAATACGGCGCCCGAGCCGGCTTCTGGCGATTGCTGCGCCTGTTCAGCGAGGCACAGGTGCCGGTCACCTGCTACGGCGTCGCCACGGCCCTGGCGCGTTCGCCCGATCAGGTTGCGGCGATGCAGGAGGCCGGCTGGGAGATCGCCTCGCACGGGCTGAAATGGATCGACTACCGCGACCATACGCCAGAAGACGAGCGCCGCGACATGGAAGCGGCGATCCGGCTGCATTATGAGGTCACAGGCACGCGGCCGACCGGCTGGTACACCGGGCGCACCTCGATCAACACGGTGCGGCTGGCGGCGGAAGAGGGCGGGTTCGACTATGTGTCGGACACCTATGACGACGAACTGCCCTACTGGTTCGAGCATGTGTCACCGGACGGGTCGGCGAAGCCGCAGCTGGTCATCCCCTATACGCTCGACGCCAACGACATGCGCTTTGCCACGCCGCAAGGCTTCAACTCGGGCGACCAGTTCTTTGCCTATCTCAGGGATAGTTTCGATACGCTCTATGCCGAGGGCAAGGCAGGACGGCCGCGCATGATGAACATCGGCCTGCACTGCCGCCTCGTCGGCCGGCCGGGCCGGGTCGCGGCACTGAAGCGCTTCATCGACTACGTCAAATCACACGACAAGGTCTGGCTGGCACGGCGCATCGACATCGCAAAACATTGGCAGGAGACGCATCCGTTCCGGTTGCCGGCGCTGCGCCCGTCGAAAATGGAATTCGAGGCCTTCGTCCATACATTTGGCGGCGTGTTCGAGCATTCGCCGTGGATTGCCGAGCGCGCTTATGAGCTGGAGCTCGGCCCGGCGCATGACAGTGCCGGCGGCCTGCACAATGCGCTCTGCCGCGTCTTTCGCGCGGCAAGCGAGGCCGAGCGGCTTTCCGTGCTCAATGCGCACCCCGACCTTGCCGGAAAACTGGCGCAGGCCAAGCGGCTGACGGCGGAATCGTCGAGGGAACAGGCTTCGGCCGGCCTCGACGCGCTGACCGACAAGGAGCGCGAGCTGTTCGCAAAACTCAATGCCGCCTACGTCACCAGTTTCGGTTTCCCCTTCATTATTGCGGTGAAAGGCAAGACCAAGGGGGAGATCCTGGCCGAGTTCGAGGCGCGTATTGGCAACAGCCACGATGTCGAATTCGAAACCGCCTGCAGACAGGTCGAGCGCATCGCGCTGCTTCGTCTCAAGGACATGCTTCCGCAATAGGCTTTGGCTGCCGCGATAGGCCCTGGCTTCCGCAACAGGCTTGAATTTATGGATATGATGAAAATGGCCGAGCGAACCTATTATGCGCCGCAGGGCGGACATCCCGGCCAGAGCGAATTGCTGACCGGCCGCGCTGTGTTCACACAGGCCTATGCCGTCATCCCCAAGGGCGTGATGCAGGACATCGTCACCAGCGCCTTGCCGTTCTGGGATGGGACACGCGTCTGGGTGCTGTCGCGGCCGCTGTCGGGTTTTGCCGAGACGTTTTCGCAATATATCGTCGAGCTCGCGCCTGGCGGCGGCAGCGACCACCCTGAGCTTGACGCCGCCGCCGAAGGTGCGCTGTTCGTGGTCGAAGGCGAGCTAAGCGTTTCGCTTGCCGGCAAGAAACATAGCTTAAGGCCGGGCGGCTTTGCCTTCCTGCCGCCGGCGAGTGGGTGGACGGTGCACAATGAAAGCGGCGCCGCCGTCCGCTTCCACTGGATCCGCAAGACTTATGATGCAGTCGACGGCATCGAGCCGCCGCAAGCGTTCTTCGTCAACGAACAGGACATCGCGCCGACGCCGATGCCGGGTACCGAAGGCCGATGGGCAACAACGCGCTTCGTCGATCCGGCCGATATGCGCCATGATATGCATGTCACCATCGTGACGCTCGAGCCGGGCGCGGTCATTCCTTTCGCCGAGACGCATGTCATGGAGCACGGGCTCTATGTGCTGGAGGGCAAGGCGGTCTACCGCCTCAACCAGGACTGGGTCGAGGTCGAGGCCGGCGACTATATGTGGCTGCGAGCCTTCTGCCCGCAGGCTTGCTATGCCGGCGGGCCAGGCAAGTTCCGCTACCTCCTCTACAAGGACGTCAACCGCCACGCCAAGCTTGGCAGCGCCGGCGTCGCGAGACCTACACCATGACCCGCATCGTCGCGCGGCCGCTGACCCGCGAGAATTTCGCCGAATTCGGCGACGTCATCGATATGGGCGGCGACAACCATTATTCGATCAATGGCGGCAAGGCCGAGCGCTACCATGACCTCGCCACCGCGGAAGCACGAGGGCCGAATGCGCGCGTGCTGATCTCGATGGTGCGTGGCACGCCCTATGAGCTGCCGTTGAAGCTGACCATGGTGGAGCGCCATCCGTTTGGCAGCCAGGCCTTCATCCCGCTGTCACCACGGCCGTTCCTGGTCGTCGTCTGCCATGACGGCGAGGAAGGCCCGGGCGAGCCGCATGCCTTCATCACCGCGCCCGGACAAGGCGTCAACTATCCGCGCAATTTGTGGCACGGTGTGCTGACGCCGATCGGCGATGTCCAGGATTTTGCGGTCGTCGACCGTGGCGGTGACGGCTCCAACCTCGAAGAGTGCCACTTCTCGCACGCCTACGAGATTCATCTTCCCGATGGGAGCCGGTGATGGCTGACATTTCGCTGATCGACCGCCTGCTCGATGTCATAGAGCACGACATCGTGCCGAAGACCGCCGAAGGCGTCGCGCATGGCAACAAGCTGTTCGGCGCGGCGATCCTGCGCAAGGACGACCGCTCGCTGGTGCTTGCCGAAACCAATAACGAGACCGAAAACCCGCTCTGGCACGGCGAGGTGCACTGCCTGAAGCGCTTCTACGAACTGCCGAAAGCCGAGCGCGTCGACACCAGGGAGGCTATCTTCCTCGCCACCCACGAGCCCTGCTCGCTCTGTCTGTCGGCGATCACCTGGACCGGCTTCGACAATTTCTTCTATCTGTTCAGCCACGAGGACTCGCGCGACAGCTTCGACATCCCGCACGATTTGAAGATCCTGAAAGAGGTCTTCACCCTCGATCCCGGCGGCTACAATGCCGAGAATGCCTATTGGAAGAGCTTTTCGATCCGCAAATTGGTGCGCTCGCTGCCGGACCCCGAGCGCGGTCGGCTGGAAGCGCGCATCCACACAATATCAACGCGCTATGACGAATTGTCCGGCGCCTATCAGGCCGGCAAGGACGAAAACGACATTCCGCTGAATTGACGCGGATTGACCAGCCGAATTCGTTGACTGGCCCATGACGCGCTCCCACGGGCTCCATCATCTGGCGCTCCTGGAGTTCGCCCGCATGAAAATCGTCACTGAATTCCCCCGAAAGATCGTCGAATTTCCGGATATGGGGATCATCATGCCGGACGGCTGCCGGCTGTCGGCGCGGGTGTGGATGCCGGCCGATGCTGCCGACGACCCAGTGCCGGCAATCCTCGAACACCTGCCCTATCGCAAGCGCGACGGCACGATCTATCGTGATCAGCTGACGCATCCCTATTTTGCCGGCCACGGCTACGCCTCGATCCGCGTCGACATGCGCGGCAATGGCGATTCCGAAGGGCTGATGGACGACGAATATTCCGAGCAGGAATTGCAGGACGCTTGGGACGTCATCGCCTGGGCGGCGGACCAGCCCTGGTGCAACGGCAATGTCGGCATGATGGGCATTTCGTGGGGCGGCTTCAACTGCCTGCAGGTGGCGTCTAAGCAGCCGCCGGCGCTGAAGGCGGTCATCAGTCTCTGTTCGACGGTCGACCGCTATGCCGACGACATCCACTACAAGGGCGGCTGCCTGCTGATCGAGAATTTCGGCTGGGCCTCGACCATGCTGTCCTATTCGTCAAGGCCGCCGGATCCGTTGCTGGCCGGCGACAACAGATGGCGCGACCTGTGGCTGACCAGGCTGGAGAACCAGCCCTTCCTGGCACCGCTGTGGCTGAAGCACCAGCATCGCGATGCCTATTGGAAGCGCGGCTCGATCTGCGAGGACTATTCCGCCATCCATGCCGCGGTGCTGTCGATCGGCGGCTGGCATGACGGCTATCGCAATACGATTTCCCATCTCGCCGCCAACATCCAGGCGCCGGTCAAGGGCATCGTCGGCCCGTGGATCCACAAATACCCGCATTACGCCGCGCCCGAACCGCGCATCGGCTTCCTGCAGGAGGCCTTGCGCTGGTGGGACCGCTGGCTGAAGGACATCGACACCGGCGTCGAGGCCGACCCCGCCTACCGCGCCTATGTCATGGACAGCGTGCGTCCGGCGCGCTGGCATCCCGAGCGGCCGGGCCGCTGGGTCGCTGAATCGGAATGGCCGTCACCCAACATCAAGACGCAAGAGGTTGAGCTTATCGCTGAAGGCAACCACGCTATCGTCGTTTCGCCGCAAAGCTGCGGCCTCGCCGGCGGCGAATATTTCCCCTTCACCTTTGGACCGGAACTGCCGGGTGACCAGCGCCCCGACGATGCGCTGTCGGTGTGTTTCGACCAGCCGGTGCTGACCGAAACGGTCGACATTGTCGGTGCTCCCGAAGTTGTGGTCAGGGTCTCGTCGGACCGGCGCCAGGCGAACATCGCGGTTCGGCTGTGCGACGTCCATCCGGACGGGGCATCGGAGCTGATCTCGTACGGCGTGCTCAACCTGACGCATCGCAACTCGCACGAATTTCCCGAAGCGCTGGTGCCCGGCGAAACCGTCAGCGCCCGGGTGGTGCTCGACCAATGCGCCTATCGCGCGCCGGCCGGCCACCGCTTGCGCGTTGCCATCTCCAACAGCTATTGGCCGATGATCTGGCCGTCGCCGGAGCCGGTCCGGCTGGAATTGTCGGCCGCGACATTGATGCTGCCGCTGCGCCCGCCGGCGACAGGCGATGAGGTCACCTTCCCCGCCCCCGAAAGCGCCACGCCCTGGGCAACCGAAACGGTCCGCGCCGCCAATTCCGAGCGTCATGTCGATCGCCACGAAAAGACCGGAATGACCACGCTTTCCATCGTCGACGATTTTGGCGAGGTGCGCGACCTGGGGCATGGCCTCGCCAATGGCAGCGTCGCCAGAGAGACATGGGCGATCCATCCCGACAATCCGCTGTCAGCGTCGGGCAAGACGCATTGGACCCAGACGCTGTCGCGAAATGAATGGTCGGTGCGCACCGAAACCTTCGCCGAAATGCGCTCCGACGCGCAAAGCTTCATGGTTAGCGCCAGAATCGAAGCCTACGAAGGCGAAAAACTGGTCTTCGAGCGCAACTTCGAGGAGAAAATCCCGCGCGCATTGCTTTGAGCGCTTATAGCGATTGGTCCAATTGCGACGCACGATTTACGCCACGGCATGTCGCATTCGGTCTTGCTTACGGCTTTCCCTTACGGTCATTATTCTCCCGATAGAAATGAGAAAAACGACCATAAGGTCGGACCAACAGAGTGAGGAACTCAACATGTCGAACGAACTGGAATATCTGAGCCGGCGCGTTGCGTCCGGCAAGCTGAGCCGTCGCGATTTTCTCGGCCGGGCGGCAGCGCTCGGTGTCACCGCAACCTTCGCCAACTCGCTGCTTTCAAACGCGGCGCGTGCCGCAGGCCCGGTCAAGGGCGGCACGCTGAAGGCCGGCCTGGTCGGCGGCTCTTCGGCCGACAGCCTCGATCCGGCCCTGTTCCTGACCCAGGTGCCGTTCGCCTTCGGCAAGATGTGGGGCGAACTGATCGTCGAGCTTTCCCCGGAAGGCACTCTCGAGAACCGCATCGCCGAGGAGATCGGCTCGTCGGACGACGCCAAGACCTGGACGCTGAAAATCCGTGACGGCGTCGAATTCCACAATGGCAAGACGGTGACCGCCGAGGACGTGGCCGCCACGCTCGAACGTCATTCGGACGAAAAGTCGAAGTCCGGCGCACTCGGTTACATGAAGGGCATCGAGAGCATCAAGGTCAGCGGCAAGGAAGTCGTTCTGACGCTGAAGGAGGCCAATGCCGACCTTCCTTATCTGCTCAGCGACTACCACCTGATCATCCAGCCGAACGGCGGCAAGGACAAGGCCGACGCCGGCATCTCGGCCGGGCCTTACAAGGTCACTACCAACGAGCCTGGCGTGCGTCATGGCGGCGAGCGTTTCGCCAACTACTGGCAGAGCGACAAGATGGGCCATGCCGACCAGGTCGAGGTCATCGTCATTAACGATGCCACGGCGCGGACGGCCGCCCTGCAGGGCGGACAGGTCAACATGATCAACCGCGTCGAGCCGAAGATCGTCGACCTGATCAAGCGTCTACCCGGCGTCACCATCCGCAACCATGCCGGCCCTGGCCACTACGTCTTCATCATGCACTGCAACACCGCGCCATTCGACAATAACGATCTGCGTATGGCGCTGAAGCTGGCGATCGACCGCGAGGAGATGCTCGACAAGATCCTCAGAGGCTACGGCTCGCTCGGCAACGACTTCCCGATCAATGCGGCATACCCGCTGTTTTCCGATGATATCGAGCAGCGCAAATACGATCCCGACAAGGCAAAGTTCCACTTCAAGAAGTCGGGCCATGACGGCTCAATCTTGCTCAGAACATCGGACGTCGCCTTCCCGGGCGCTGTCGACGCCGCGCAGCTCTATCAGCAGAGCGCGGCCAAGGCCGGCATCACGCTGGAGATCAAGCGCGAGCCGGGCGACGGCTACTGGAACGAAGTCTGGAACAAGCAGCCCTTCTGCGCGTCCTACTGGGGCGGACGCTCGACGCAGGACCAGATGTATTCGACTGCCTACCTGTCGACGGCCGACTGGAACGATACGCGTTTCCTGCGTCCGGATTTCGACAAGATGGTGCTGGCGGCACGCGCCGAGCTCGACAACACCAAGCGCAAGGCGATGTATCGCGACATGGCGATGCTCGTTCGCGACGAGGGCGGCCTCATCCTGCCGATGTTCAACCAGTTCATCGACGCGACGGGCGCCAAGGTTGCCGGCTGGGTCGACGATCCGCATCAGGAGCTGATGAACGGATACGCTCTGGCAAAGTGCTGGCTCGAAGCCTGAGCCCGGCCTTGCGGATATGTCCTCACCCATCGTGAAACTTGTGGCCCAGCGCATCGCGCTGGGCATTCTGCTGCTGTTGGCCGTTTCGGTCCTGATCTTCGCCGGCACCCAAATCCTGCCCGGCGACGTCGCGCAAGCTATCCTCGGACAGTCGGCGACCCCGCAGTCGCTCGCCAATCTGCGCGAGCAGCTCGGTCTCAACGATCCGGCCTATATCCGCTATTTCCGCTGGCTCGGCGGCGTGCTCACCGGCAATCTCGGCACGGCGATGTCGAGCGGGCAAGATATTGCGACCTCGATCAAGGGGCGGCTGTGGAATACGTTGTTCCTCGCCTTCTGGGCGGCGATCGTGGCGGTGCCACTGGCGATCATCCTCGGCCTGATCGCAGTGCGCTACCGCAATGGCTGGGTCGACAAACTGATTTCCGGATTGGCGCTCGCCTCGACGTCCTTTCCCGAATTCTTCATCGGTTATGTGCTCGTCTATTTCTTCGCCGTGAAGTACCAGATCTTCCCGGGCATCTCGACCGTCTATGACGGAATGCCTTTCGGCGAACGCATTCTGGCGATCACGCTGCCGGCGGCGGCGCTGACCCTGGTGGTGCTCGCCCATATGATGCGCATGACGCGCGCCGCGATCCTCAACGTCATGCAGTCTGCCTATGTCGAGACGGCGGAGCTCAAGGGGCTGTCGGCCTTCGCCGTCATTCGCAGGCATGCCTTTCCCAATGCGATTGCACCTATCATCAACGTCGTCATGCTCAACCTCGCCTACCTGATCGTCGGCGTTGTCGTCGTCGAAGTGATCTTCGTCTATCCAGGCATGGGGCAGTATCTCGTCGACCACGTCACCAAGCGCGACGTGCCGGTGGTGCAGGCGGTGGGGCTGATCTTTGCCGCCGTTTACATCAGCCTGAACATCATCGCGGACATAGCGGCGATCGTCGCCAACCCGCGCCTCAGACATCCGAAATGAGGGGGCGGGTATGCTCGTCATAAAACGCATCCCCATCCCGGCGCTGATCGGGCTAGTGCTGACGGCATTGTTCGTGCTGGCGGCGATCTTCGCGCCATGGATCGCGCCGCATGGAAATGGCGAGATCATCGGCGATGTCTGGGAACCAATGTCGGCGACGCATTGGCTGGGCACCGACAATCTCGGCCGTGATCTGTTGTCGCGCATGATTTACGGCGCCCGCATCACCCTGTTCATCGCGGTGCTGGCGACGGCGCTGTCGTTCTCGCTCGGTGCCATCCTCGGCTTCTCGGCCGCGGTGTTCGGCGGCTGGTTCGACACGCTTCTGTCGCGTCTCGTCGATCTCCTGATGTCGATCCCGACATTGATTATGGCGCTTGTCGTGCTGTCGGTGCTGCCATCCAATTTGGTGACGCTGATCTTGGTCATGGGCGTTCTGGATTCGACCCGCGTCTACCGCCTGTCGAGGGCGGTCGCCGTCGACATCAACGTCATGGATTATGTCGAGGCGGCCAAGCTGCGCGGCGAAGGCAGCGGTTGGATCATCTTCCGCGAGATCCTGCCCAATGCGCTGTCGCCGCTGGTTTCTGAACTCGGCCTGCGTTTCATCTATGCCGTACTGTTCCTGTCGACGCTCTCCTTCCTCGGCCTTGGCGTGCAGCCGCCTAGCGCCGATTGGGGCGGCATGGTCAAGGAAAACAAGGACGGCATCGTCTTCGGCATAGCCGCCGCCCTCATTCCGGCGGCGGCGATCGCCGCACTGGCGATTTCCGTCAATCTGGTCGCCGACTGGGTGCTCAACCGCACGACAAGCCTGAAGGGAGGACGCGGGTAATGGCTGACAAGCAACCGAAGCCCGGGCAACCGAAGCCCGGGCAACCGAAGTCCGGCGTGCTGCTCGACATTCGCAATCTGCGCATCGAGGCCACGGTATATCCGCCGGGTGAGGCGCCGAAGAACATCGTGCTGGTGCACGATGTCTCGCTGACGCTGGAGAAGGGCAAGGTGCTTGGCCTGATCGGCGAGTCCGGCGCCGGCAAATCGACCATCGGCCTGTCGTCGATGGGCTACGGCCGCGGCGGCGTGCGCATCACCGGCGGCGAGGTCATCCTCAATGGCCGCGACATCCTGAAGGGCGGCAACGAAGGGTTTCGCAAATTGCGCGGCCGCGAGGTCTGCTATGTCGCGCAATCGGCGGCAGCCGCTTTCAATCCGGCGCACAGGCTGATGGACCAGGTGGTCGAGGCAGCACTCCTGCACGGCACGGCGACGCGGGCCGAAGCCGAAAAGCGCGCCGTGGCGCTGTTCAAGAAGCTCAGCCTGCCGAACCCCGAAAGCATCGGCGAGCGCTTCCCCCACCAGGTCTCGGGCGGTCAGCTGCAGCGCGTGATGACGGCAATGGCGCTGTGCTCGGAACCCGACCTGATCGTCTTCGACGAGCCGACCACGGCGCTCGACGTGACGACGCAGATCGACGTCTTGGCGGCGATCAAGGATGCCATCCGCGACACGCATGTCGCGGCGCTCTACATCACTCACGACCTTGCCGTCGTCGCCCAGGTCTCGGACGAGATCATGGTGCTGCGCCACGGCCGGCTGGTCGAATGGGGCGGCACCCGCCAGATCATCAAGGAGCCGCGCCAGGAATACACCAACGCGCTGGTTTCGGTGCATGAGATCGAACACCAGGAGCAGAAGCCTGGCACGAGCCCGTTCCTGTCGGTCAAGAACATCACCGCCGCCTATGGCCGCAGTCACATCAAGGTGCTGAAGAACGTCTCGATCGATATTTTCCCCGGCCAGACGCTGGCGGTGGTCGGCGAGTCCGGCTCCGGCAAATCGACACTGGCGCGCGCCATCACCGGCCTCTTGCCGCCCGAACAAGGCACCGTCACCTTCGACGGACGGCCGCTCGCCAACCGGCTTGCCGACCGGCCGAAAGAGGATCTTCGCCAACTGCAGATGATCTACCAGATGGCCGACGTGGCGATGAACCCGCGCCAGACGGTCGGCACCATCATCGGCCGGCCGCTGGAATTCTATTTCGGTCTGCGCGGAAGGCAACGTGACGCCCGTGTCGCGGAACTGCTCGACAAGATCGAAATGGGCAAAGGCTATGTCGACCGCTATCCGGCCGAGCTTTCGGGCGGCCAGAAGCAGCGCGTCTGCATCGCCCGCTCGCTCGCCGCAAAGCCGAAGCTGATCATCTGCGACGAGGTGACCTCGGCGCTCGATCCGCTGGTCGCCCACGGCATACTGGAGCTGCTCCTCGGGCTGCAGAAAGAGGAAAACGTCGCCTATCTGTTCATCACCCACGACCTGGCCACGGTCAAGTCGATCGCCGATTCAATCGCCGTGATGTATCGCGGCGAAGTGGTGCGCTACGGCGCCAAGAGCACCGTGCTGACGCCACCCTTCGATGCCTACACCGATCTTTTGCTATCGTCGGTGCCAGAAATGGAGATCGGCTGGCTAGAGAAAGCGATCAAGGGACGGCGCATGGCCAGCGCGGGGAACTAGCGGGCCGCCCTTTGCGCCCGACGATCCTGTCCGGGCGTGGATTGAACGGCAGGCCCGCCCTGACTTTTCCGATTAAGCCGCATGGAGGCGCCCTTGGCGCTCAACACAAAACTATTGCTCATCATCCTCGACGGCGTGCCTTACCGGAACTGGCGACGGCTGATGGGCAATCTCGAAGGCTGGGTGCAATCAGGCGAAGCCCGCGTGTGGAAGATGCGCTCCGTGCTGCCGTCGACCTCGGCATCCTGCTATGCCTCGATCCACACCGGCGTGCCGCCTCAAGTGCACGGCATCCTGTCCAACGAGAACCGGTTTCGCGTCGAACAGCCGGACATCTTTTCCGAAGTCAGCAGGGCCGGCGGCAAGACCGGTGCGGTCACCCACTCCTACTGGTCCGAATTCTTTCGGGCCTATCCGTTCGACCTGGTCGAGGACATGGAGTTCGACCAGCCGGGCAGGCCGATCAGCCATGGCCGGTTCCACACCATGACCGGCTACAATGCCAGGAACCAGATGACGCCGAGCGACGTCGACCTGTTCGCGACGTTGACCATGCTGACCAGGCGCTACGGCATCGACTACGGCATCCTGCACAGCTGCACGCTGGACTCGATGGGCCACCGCTTCGGCCATGACTGCCACGAGATGGATCATGCCGTCTATGCAATGGACGCCATGCTCGCCGGCTTTCTGCCGCGCTGGCGGGAAGCCGGCTACGAGGTGATCGTCACCGCCGATCATGGCCAGACCGATCGCGGCCATCATGGCGGCCACGACGAGGAGATGCAGGATTTCGCACTTTACTACTTCGGATCCGGCGAGGGTCCGGAAGCCAATACGCTGCTCGATCAGCTGCAGCTCGCGCCGACGGCGCTTGCGCGCCTCGGCGTGCCGGTGCCGGCGACGATGAAGGCCGAGCCATTCCTGAGCTGAGCGCGCCCTCTTCTCCCTCTGGCAACGCTCCCGCTCTTCAGTTAGCCTCCGCAAATATACGGGCGGATGCGGTGAACCTTTTTGGGCCGATCAGCGACAGAGCAGGCAGGAGCCAGGCGGCTCGACCGGCGATGACGGCCGCGGAGACCGATCGCGCGCTTGTCGAGCGGGTCGCGAAAGGTGACCGTGCCGCCGTGCGGCTCCTGTTCATGCGCCACCACGCGCGGGTCTACCGCTTCGTGGCACGCCAGACGGGATCGGAACTGATGGCCGACGATATCGCGAACGAGGTGTTCCTCGAACTCTGGCGGCAGGCACCGGCCTTCGAGGGGCGCTCGGAGGTCTCGACATGGCTGCTCGGCATTGCCCGCTTCAAGGCGCTGTCCCTGCTGCGCAAGAAGAAGGAAGACTGGATCGACGACGATGACGCGGCCCAGGTCGCCGACGGCGCCGACACGCCGGAAGTCGTGACGATGAAGGAAGACAAGGCCGCCGCCTTGCGACGCTTTATCGATGCCATGCCGGAAGAGCACCGCACGGTGATCGACCTTGCCTATTATCACGGGCAATCGGTGAGCGAGATCGGCGAGGTACTCGGCATCCCGGTCGCAACGGTCAAGACCAGGATGTTCTACGCCCGCAAGAAACTCGGCGAAGCCCTCAAGGCCGCCGGTTACGACAGGGGGTGGCCATGAGCGCCGCTGAAAAAATGTCACGCCGCGACGAAATGGAAATGCTGCTGCCGTTTTATCTGAACGGCTCGCTGGAGGGCACCGAGCTCGAAGCCATCGAGGAATGGCTGGCGAGCGATCCGGCGGCGATGGCCGCACTAGGCGAGGCCGAGGCCGAATTCTCCGGCACCGCTGCCGCAAACGAGGCAATCCGCCCGCCGGCCGATGCGCTCAGCCGCTTTGCCAAGGCGCTCGACGCCGAGGCCGGCCCGTCCGGCGCGCCTGCGGCATCGTCCTGGCTGGCGCAAGCCTGGAGCCGCTTCATGGCGGTGCCCGCCGGGGTCGCCTGGGCCGCGGCCGCGGTGCTGCTGGCCCTGGTCGTCGCGCAATCCTTTGTGCAGACCGGCAACAGAGGTGGCGATTTCGAGATTGCCGGATCGGAGGACGATCTGGCCAAAATGCCGTTTGCCCTTGTGAAGTTCAAACCGGATGCGAAGCTGTCCGACATCATCGCTTTTCTCGACCAGAACCAGTTGAAGATCGCCGGCGGGCCGACCGCCGACGGCGTCTTCCGCATCGGCGTCCCGGCCAAGACCGCCGCCGACTATCAGAAGCTGCTTGGCCTTATCGCCGCCCAGCCTTTCACCGAAGCTGCCCTGGAGGGAAGGAAACCGGCTGATGGCGGCTGAGGCGGTCATTCGATTGACGGCGGCGATGACAATCTTCGCCGCGTCCGCAATGGCGCAGACCAATGACCCGAACCTCACCCAGGCTGAGATCGACTGCCTGAACGGGGGAAATGCTGCCAACGCCGACTGCGCCAAGGATGGCGGCGCCGTGAAGGATGGCGGCAAAGCGCTGGCTCCTGGAATAACGGGCGCGGTTTTTCTTCCGGACTTGATTGTCGACCTGTTCCCCAATCCTGCCGTAGTCACCGAGGCGCCTATACCTCCTGGCAATACTGCAACCCCACCCGCCGTCGCGCCGGCAATACAGGCTGCCGCGCCGGGCGGTCCGGTCGTAGCACCCACCGATCTTGTGGCAACCGAGCCGCCGCGCGCCGTGATCGGCGATTTCGTGTCCGACGAGGTGCTGGTCACGGTCAATGGCGATGCCGGCGCGGTCCAGCAGATCGCCGCCTCGTTCGGCCTCGAGATACGCTCGCAGCGGCAGTCGCGGCTGCTCGGCAACACGCTGGTGCGCTTCGGCATTCCCGATGGCCGCCCGGTCGGCGTCGTGCTGGCGCAACTTGCCGCCGACGGCCGTACGTTGCGGCGTGAGGCCAACCATGTCTACTCGCTGCAGCAGGCGGCCAGCATCGTCAATTATGCGTTCGAGCGCATCGCGCTCGATGCCGACAAAGCCAGCGGCGAGAATGTGCGCGTCGGCGTCATCGACACCGGCATCGACGACGGCAATCCGGCGCTCTCCGGCGTCATCGCCGGGCAGTTCGATGCCATGCCCGACGTGCCGATCAAGGCGCGCGACCACGGCACTTCGGTCGATGGACTGATTGCTGGCACCGGCGCGTTCAAAGGTATGGCGCCGGGCGCCAGGATCTATCACGCCCGCGCCTTCGAGGGCGGCAAGTCGACCATGGACGTCATCCTTTCGGCGCTCGACTGGGCGGCGGAGCAGGATGTCCGCATCATCAATATGAGCTTCGTCGGTCCGAAGAACGACCTGCTCGGCATCGCCTGCCGCAATGCGCGCGCGCTCGACATCGTGCTGGTCGCGGCCGCCGGCAATAACGGACCGAAGGCGCCCTATGGTTATCCGGCCGCCTTCGATGGCGTGATCGCGGTGACGGCCACCGATGCCAAGGACGGGCTGATGCCGCAGGCCAATCGCGGCGCCTACGTCTTCATCTCCGCTCCCGGCGTCGAGATGGTGGCGCCGAGCGGCGCCGGCTCCGATGTGGTGACCGGAACTTCCTTTGCAGCGGCGATCGTGACCGGCGCGATCGCCAATCTGTTGCATGCCGCACCCGACCGCTCCGCCGACTGGGTCGAGAAAGCACTTGCCGCCACGGCAAAGGATCTCGGCCCCAAGGGGCGCGACAATGATTTCGGCTTTGGGCTGCTGAATACCAAGGCGGCCGAGGCGGCGAAGGAATAGCCCGCTCAAGTCGCGTTTTGCTGAGGACGTAGCAGAAAATAGAATGCGGCGATGTGCGTTGTCATCAGCAGCGGTACGTAGATGATCGGGATCGCGTAGGTGGCGCCCAGTTCGCCTGCGCGTGCAGGAAGGCCGATCTGAATGGCGTGGTAATAGTCGACGATGAGGTCGACCGTCCCTGCGACATTGAAGGCGACGACCAACGGCCAGAAGAGCGGGCGTATCCTCACCGTGAGCAGCGCCAGCATGGCCAGCACGCCAGTCGCGAAATCGCCGTAGGCGGCGAATACGGCGAAGTCGGTGGGCAGATTGGGGCTTACGACACCTGGAACCATGAAGACGAGCCCGAAGAAGCGGAAGCTGTGCAGCGTGGCGATGGCGCGTTGCGCCGCGACCCGGTCCATCGACCTGAGCCACGGCAAACCGTACGCGCCGAAGCAAAGCAGCCACGCGACGTAGCCGAGAACAAGGTGGGTTTGGAATACCATTTCCGTGGACATTTGGCTTCCTCAACAGTTGATTCACGCGGCTTTAAGCCCGCTACCGCAATTCGACTATCCGGTGTAATCACAACAACCTATGAAGCAGAACTACACAGTCCGACATGGTGCGCTGGAGGGCGTCGAGGCGTTCCTGGCCGTCGCCAGGCGCCTCAGCTTCCGCCGTGCCGCCGCCGATCTCGGCGTGACGCCATCCGCCGTGAGCCAAGCGGTGCGCGCGCTGGAAGCCCGTCTGGGCACGGCGCTGTTCGTCCGCACGACGCGGAGCGTTGGTTTAACCGAGCCTGGCCAGCGATTCCTCGACCGTGCCGGCCCGGCATTCGAAGAGCTTGTCGCGGCCGGCGAGGCCGCCCGCGATATCGGCCAGCGGCCGACCGGTCTGCTGCGCCTGTCTGTGCCCCGCGCTATCGTGCCGCTGATGCTGGAGCCGCTGATCGCGTCGTTCTGCCAAGCCTATCCTGAGATCGAACTGGAGATCGCCGTGAGCGACCAGATGGTCGATCTCGCGACCGGCGGGTTCGATGCCGGCATCCGCCTCGGCCAGCTCATCGCCGCCGACATGGTCGCGGTGCGGCTGACAGCGCCGTTCTCGTTCGTGGTCGTCGGCAGCCCTGACTATCTTGAGCGCCACGGCCGTCCCGAGCGTGTCGACGACTTGCGCCACCACGCCTGCTTACGCTTGCGCCGCTCGAATGGCAGCATCGCGCCCTGGTCGTTCATCGACGGCAACGGCGCGATCGAAGCGGTCGTCTCAGGCCCGCTGATCGCGCACGACTATTCGACGTTGGTCGGGGCTGCGTTGCGGGGCGTCGGGCTGGCGCAGACACCGCGACCACTCGCCGAAGGTCTGATAGCCGAAGGAAAACTCAAGTCGGTACTGGACAGCATCGCCACGACGACGCCGGGTGTCTTCCTCTATCATCCCGGCAAGCGCCAAGTCCTGCCGAAGCTGCGCGCCTTCATCGATCACCTCAAATCCGCGGCCTGAGACCAGGACGCACCCGCTGGTGCTGGCCAACAGCCGCCAAGAGTCGACCTTGGTCGTTCAGAGTGATTGAGTTATGCCCCTAGGCAGGTGCGCCGGCGACCGATCCCCTGACCACGAGATCGACCGGCCAGACCTCGCCGCGAGCGCCCTCCTCCAGGCCGGAAATCCGCGCCGCCAGCCGTTCGGCGACGCGTGCGCCGGCCAGGCGGATCGACGAACGTGTCGTCGACAGCGGCACCGAAAAATTTTCCGGCTTCAGCCACGGAAAGACGTCGTCATGGGCGATCAGCGACAGGTCGCCCGGAATGGTCAGGCCGAGATCGCGCACCGCGCGCACCACGCCGAGCGCCATGATCAGGCTGGAGCAGGCGATCGCCGTCGGCGCGTCGCTTTGTTCCAGCAAGCGCCGGGCGGCGCGGTAGCCGTTCTCCTCGGTCATGGTGAGCGAACAGACATGCTGATCACGAAGCACCAGGCCGCTCGCCGCAAGCGCGCGGCGCACGCCGCGCTCGCGATGGATGGCGAAGGTCTCGCGATCGTCGCCATTGATCAGCGCCAGACGCCTATGACCGAGCTGAACGAGTAGCCGCGCCGCCTCGTGGAAGGCGCCCTCATTGTCGATGTCGGTGAACGGATAGTCGAAATCGAAGCCTTCGCTGCGGCCATGGACGATGAAAGGAATGCCGAGCGTATTGACCAGCGCCACCCGCCGGTCGGCCGGCCTCGGCGACGAGATATAGACCGCGTCGACCTGCCGGTTGGCGACAATGCGGCGGTACGTCGTCTCCTGGTCGTCGGCATCGGCCGGTGACAGCACCAGGTCGAGCTCGTGCGAACGCGCATAGTCGCCGAGGCCGGACAGGAACTCGACGAAATGCGGGTCGATATCGACCGTCGTTCCCGTCGGCAGCACATAGCCGATCATGCCGGTCTTGCCGGTCGCCAGCCGACGGGCGCTCGGATTGGGGCGATAGCCGTGACGCTTGGCGGCATCGACCACCCGCCGGCGCGTTTCCTCGTTGACTTCCGGGTAGCCGTTCAATGCGCGGCTCACCGTAGTCTGCGAAAGCGCCAGCATGTGGGAGAGCTGCTTGAGGTTCACCGGAGGCCTCCAAACCTCAAAGCGCTTTTAATCTGAATCGATCTGGCCGCTACGAACTGCGCCGCCGAGTGCAATGACCTTACGCACGGTTCGGACCGGTTTGAAGCCGAATTTGCTGCTGCACCGCCAGAAAACTGTGCTGCAGCGCACTTTCGCCGGCACTCGACCGTAGAAATTAAATCGATTAATTTGGCTTTCTCTTGACTCCGGATCAATTCAGTGGCGTGATCAGAATCACCAAAGCGCTTTGGAAGACCCTACGAAAGGTTGCAGTTCCTTTCCGACTGAGTCACAGTCCTGCAGCGCCGGCGAACGGAATGGAGGTTTCGTTCGGTGTTTGTCACCACTGGGAGGGAATACCGATGAAGAAAATGCTTCTGCTGGGCGCTGCGTTTGCCACGCTTGCGCTCGCCATGCCGGCGCAAGCCGAACTGAAGTTCAAGCCGGGCGAAGATCCCCGTTTCAACTGGGCGAACTACGAAGAGCTCAAGAAGGTCGACCTCAAGGGCGAGACGCTGACGATCTTCGGACCGTGGCGCGGCGAGGACGAAGGGCTTATCCGCACCGTCCTCGATTACTTCTCCGAAGCCACCGGCGCCGAGATCAAGTACTCCTCGTCGGAGAATTACGAGCAGCAGATCGTCATCGACACGCAGGCCGGCAGCCCGCCCAACATTGCCGTGCTGCCGCAGCCGGGCCTGATCCAGGATCTGGCATCGAAGGGCCTTTTGACGCCCCTCGGCGACGACACGGCCAACTGGGTCAAGGACAATTACGGCGCCGGCCAATCCTGGGTCGACCTCGGCACGTTCAAGGACAAGGACGGCAAGCCCGGCTTCTTCGCCTTTCCGTATAAGGCCGACGTGAAGTCGCTGGTCTGGTACTCGCCGGACAATTTCGAGGAAGCGGGCTACAAGGTGCCGAAGACGCAGGAAGAGCTTGCCGAGCTCGAAAAGAAGATCATCGCCGACGGCGGCACGCCATGGTGCATCGGGCTTGGTTCGGGCGGCGCCACCGGCTGGCCGGCGACCGACTGGGTCGAAGACATCATGCTGCGCACCCAGACGCCCGAGACCTACGACAAATGGGTGAAGAACGAAATTCCGTTCAACGATCCGGCAGTGGTCAACGCCATCGACATTTTCGGCAAGATCGCGACCGACGACAAGATGGTCGAGGGCGGCGCCAAGGCGGTTGCGGCGACCGATTTCCGTGACAGCCCGAAGGGCCTCTTCTCGGTGCCGCCGAAATGCTATCTGCACCACCAGGCATCGTTCATCCCGACCTTCTTCCCGCAAGGCACCAAGATCGGCGAGGATGCCGACTTCTTCTATTACCCGCCCTACGCCTCCAAGCCCGAGCTCGGCACTCCGGTGCTCGGCGCCGGCACGCTGGCCATGATCACTAAAGATAGCAAGAGTGCCCGCGCGTTCATCGAATTCCTGAAGCTGCCGCTCGCTCATGAGATCTGGATGGCACAGGGCGGCTTCGTGACGCCGTTCAAGTCGGTCAACAAGGACGCCTATGCTAGCGACGCGCTGAAGAAGCAGGGCGAGATCCTGGCCAACGCCTCGACCTTCCGCTTCGACGGGTCCGACCTGATGCCAGGCAAGATCGGCGCCGGTGCGTTCTGGACCGGCATGATCGACCTGGTCGGCGGCAAGTCCGCCCAGGACGTCGCCACTGACATCCAGAAAAGCTGGGACGCGATCAAGTAAGCGGCCGGCTTGAGTTCCCAATGTGATGTGGTCCGGGCCTCAAACGGCCCGGACCTTATCCGGTGCTTGGCGTCGCGTCGATTGTCGTGAGCACAATGCATTCCGGCATGACGCGCGCCCAGTGACCTGCTTTCCGGCTGGTCGCGCTCCAGACAACTGAATCGGCGCATGATCCCGTCGCCAAAAGCCATTCTCGACTGGCGGATCCGTGCGCAGGGGGAGGGACCCATGGCGGCTCAGATTTTTTCGGCGATATTCGTCATCATCATCGGCGTGGGCGGCTGCGTCGCCTATTTCTGGGGCGCCAACAAGGCACTCGACACGATCTTTCCGGCGCGCGGCGTTTCCGGCAAGGCGGCGATTAACAATCTGCGCCGGCAGGGGGTGATCCGACCCTGGCTGTTCGTCGGCCCGGCGATGATCATCCTCACCATTTATCTGATCTACCCGGTGGTGGAGACGCTGAGGCTGTCGTTCCTCGATCGCGGCGGCGCCCATTTCGTCGGCTTGGCCAACTATCAATGGGCGTTCGGCGACCGCGAGTTCCGCAACTCGATCCTCAACAACATCATCTGGCTGGCGGTGGTGCCGGCCGCCTGCACCTTCCTCGGGCTGATCATCGCCGTGCTCACCGACAAGATCTGGTGGGGCACCATCGCCAAGAGCCTGATCTTCCTGCCGCTGGCGATCTCGTTCGTCGGCGCCAGCGTCATCTGGAAATTCATCTACGAATATCGCGGCGACGGGCAGACGCAGATCGGTCTGCTCAACGCCATCATCCAGTATTTCGGCGGCCAGCCGCAGGTCTGGATCTCGCTGCCGTTCTGGAACAACTTCTTCCTGATGGTCATCCTGATCTGGATCCAGACCGGCTTTGCCATGGTCATCCTGTCGTCGGCCTTGCGCGGCATTCCGGAAGAGACGCTGGAAGCCGCCGTCATCGACGGCGCCAACCCTTTCCAGATCTTCTGGAAGATCATGGTGCCGCAGATCTGGGGCACCATCGCCGTGGTCTGGACCACCATCACCATCCTGGTGCTGAAGGTTTTCGACATCGTGCTGACCATGACCAACGGCCAGTGGAACAGCCAGGTGTTGGCCAATCTGATGTTCGACTGGATGTTCCGCGGCGGCGGCGATTTCGGCCGCGGCGCCACCATCGCCATCATCATCATGATAGCGGTCATTCCGATCATGGTCTGGAACATCCGCCAGGCGAACAAAGAGACGGAAGGACATTGAGATGGCCGCGTCGACCGGAAAGTCCTTTGTCAGCCGTTTCGGCGTCCATATCGCCGTCTTCATCTTCGTTGCGATCTGGACGATTCCGACGCTCGGCATTCTGGTCTCG
The DNA here is from genome assembly GCF_040320585.1 of Mesorhizobium sp. M0663. Classification (NCBI taxonomy): domain Bacteria; kingdom Pseudomonadati; phylum Pseudomonadota; class Alphaproteobacteria; order Hyphomicrobiales; family Phyllobacteriaceae; genus Mesorhizobium; species Mesorhizobium sp. M0663. The sequence goes on along the minus strand of NZ_JAMYPX010000004.1, from coordinate 380,182 downwards.
TCGCTGCGCGACAAGGATCAGATCATCGCTTCGGGCTGGTGGAACTCGTTCACCAGTTCCAGCCAGACGGAAGCCGGACGGCTGCCGCCCGCCTCGGCGCAAGTCGAGAAGGACGGCAAGTTCGTTCTGCAAGGCAATGTCTTCGGCGACGGTCCGGCCCGCAACATCAGCGCCTTCGGCGTCAAGTCGGCAGCGCCGACGCAATATCCCGCCGGCACGACAGCCGATCTCGGCGACGGCGTCACCCTGCAGCTCAATGCCGACGGCAGTTTCGTCATGACCTCGCCGAAGGCTTTCGAAAGCGAACGCGGCCAGCGCGTCTATTACGCCTCGTCGGCGCCGCCGAAATTCACCACCGACAATTACGACACGGTGCTGTTTTCGGAAGGCATCGGCCGCTCCTTCATGAACTCGCTGACCGTCACCATTCCGGCGACCGTCATCCCGATCCTGATCGCCGCGTTCGCCGCCTACGCGCTGGCCTGGATGCGCTTTCCCGGCCGGGCGCTGCTCATCGCCGTCATCATCGGCCTCCTGGTCGTGCCGCTGCAGATGTCGCTGATCCCGCTGTTGAAGCTCTATAACGGCGTCGGCAGCTTCTTCGGCGTGCCGTCGAAGACCTATCTCGGCATCTGGCTGGCGCATACCGGCTTCGGCCTGCCTTTCGCCATCTATCTTCTGAGGAGCTATATTGCCGGCCTGCCACGCGAGATCATGGAGTCGGCGCGTATCGACGGCGCCAGCGATTTCGAGATCTTCGTCAAGATCGTGCTGCCATTGTCGTTCCCGGTGCTGGCCTCGTTCGCCATCTTCCAGTTTCTCTGGGTGTGGAACGATCTGCTGGTGGCGATGGTTTTCCTTGGTACCGAGGGCGACCAGATCGTGCTGACCGCCAAGCTTAATGCGTTGCTCGGCTCGCGCGGCGGCGACTGGGAGATCCTGACGACATCGGCCTTCGTCACCATCATCGTGCCGCTGATCGTGTTCTTCTCGCTGCAGCGCTATTTCGTCCGCGGGCTGCTTGCCGGCTCGGTGAAAGGAGGTTGAGATCATGCAATCCGCTTTGAAGGCCACCCCGAAGCCAGATCTCGCTATAGATCGCGACTGGTGGCGAGGTGCCGTGATCTACCAGATCTACCCGCGCAGCTATCAGGATTCGAACGGCGACGGCATCGGCGACCTCAGGGGCATGATCGGCCGGCTGGCCTACATCGCCTCGCTCGGTGTCGACGCCATCTGGATCTCGCCATTCTTCAAATCGCCGATGAAGGATTTTGGCTACGATGTGTCGGATTATTGCGATGTCGATCCGATGTTCGGCACGCTGGCCGACTTCGACGCGCTGACCGCAGAGGCGCATCGGCTTGGCCTCAAGGTGATGATCGACGAGGTGCTCTCGCACACCGCCGACATCCATCCCTGGTTCAAGGAGAGCCGCTCGAGCCGGAGCAATCCAAAAGCCGACTGGTATGTCTGGGCGGATGCCAAGCCGGACGGCACGCCACCCAATAACTGGCTGTCGATCTTCGGCGGCTCGGCCTGGCAGTGGGACACCAGCCGCCAGCAATATTATCTGCATAATTTCCTGGCCGAGCAGCCCGACCTCAATTTCCACAGCCGCGCGGTCCAGGACGCGCTGCTCGACGTCACCCGCTTCTGGCTGGAGCGTGGCGTCGACGGCTTCCGCCTCGATACCATCAATTTCTATTTCCACAGCCAAGGCCTGGAAGACAATCCGCCGCTGCCGCCCGAGCAGCGCAACGACCAGACGGCGCCGGCCGTCAACCCCTACAACTACCAGGACCATCTCTACGACAAGAGCCGGCCTGAAAACCTCGGCTTCCTCGAACGCTTCCGCGCCTTGCTCGACGAATACCCGGCGACGGCCGCGGTTGGCGAGGTCGGCGATTCGCAGCGTGGGCTGGAAGTGGTGGCGGCCTATACGGCCGGCGGCAAGCGCGTGCATATGTGTTACTCCTTCGACTTCCTGGCGCCGGAGAAGATCAGCGCGGCAAAGGTACGCTCGGTGCTGGAAACCTTCGGCAAGGTGGCCAGCGATGGCTGGTCGTGCTGGGCCTTCTCCAACCATGACGTGATGCGTCCCGCCTCGCGCTGGGCAGCCGGCGAGCCCGACCCGACCGCCTACCTCAAGGTCATCTCGGCGCTGCTGATGTCGTTGCGCGGCTCGGTCTGTATCTATCAGGGCGAGGAGCTCGGGCTCAGCGAGGCCGAGCTCAGCTTCGAGGATCTGCAGGACCCATACGGCATCCGCTTCTGGCCTGAATTCAAGGGACGCGACGGCTGCCGTACGCCGATGGTTTGGGACGGCGCTGCCCGCAATGGCGGCTTCTCGACGGCAAAGCCCTGGCTGCCCGTGCCCAGCAAGCACCTTGCGCAAGCCGTCAATGTGCAGCAAGGCGACGACGGCTCGCTGCTCGAGCACTACCGGCGCTTCCTGGCTTTCCGCCGCGCCCATCCGGCACTGGCCAAGGGTGATATCGAGTTCATCGAAAGCGAGGGCGACACCGTCGCCTTCACCCGCCGTGAAGGCAACGAGCAGATCGTCTGCGCCTTCAATCTCGGAGCAAAGCCGGCCGAAGTCGATCTTGGCGGCCGCTCATTGCAGCCCTTGCCGGGACACGGGTTTTCGGGACAGACTGGCGCCGGCACTATCCGCTTCGGCGGCTACGGCGCCTGGTTCGGGCGTATCGACTGAATTCAAGGAAGAACTGGAGGGTACCATGGCCGATGTCACGCTACGGCAAGTGAAGAAATCATACGGCAATCTCAACATTCTGCACGGCGTCGACCTCGATATAAAGTCGGGCGAATTCATCGTCTTCGTCGGTCCCTCTGGTTGCGGCAAGTCGACCTTGCTGCGCTGCATCGCCGGGCTGGAGGAGATCACCTCGGGCGAGCTCAAGATCGATGGCGAGATCGTCAACGACGTGCCGCCGTCGAAGCGCGGCATCGCCATGGTGTTCCAGTCCTATGCGCTCTATCCGCACATGACCGTCTACGACAACATGGCCTTCTCGATGAAGATCGGTAAGGAAAGCAAGGCCGAGATCGACAAGCGGGTGCGCCAGGCGGCCGAGATCCTGCAGCTGACCAAATATCTCGACCGCCTGCCCAAGGCGATGTCGGGCGGCCAGCGCCAGCGCGTCGCCATCGGTCGCGCCATCGTGCGCAATCCCAAGGTTTTTCTGTTCGACGAACCGCTATCCAACCTCGACGCGGCGCTGCGCGTCGCCACCCGCATCGAGATCGCCAAGCTCAAGGAGTCGATGCCGGCCACAACGATGATCTACGTCACCCACGACCAGGTCGAGGCGATGACGCTGGCCGACCGCATCGTGGTGCTGAAGGAAGGCCATATCGAACAGGTCGGCACGCCGATGGAGCTCTACAAGCGGCCCGGCAATCTGTTCGTCGCCCAGTTCATCGGCTCGCCGGCGATGAACATCCTGCCGGCGACGATCGACAAGACCGGCAACCCGACGGTCGTCAGCCATGTCGGCGGCCGCAAGGCGACGGTGCCGATCGCAACGCCTGCCTCGGCGAAAGGCGCTGCGGTGAGCTTCGGGGTGCGGCCGGAGGATCTGATGATTGCCACCGGCGCCGACTATTTGTTCGAAGGGACGGTCGATTACGTCGAGCAGCTCGGCGAGGTCCAGCTCGTCTATGTCGACATCGGCCGCGCCGACCTGCCGCTGGTGACCAAGCTGCCGGGCAATGTCGAGGTCAAGCGCGGAGCGACGCTGCGGCTGACGGCGGACGCCGGCGACCTGCATATTTTCGACGCGGACGGGCGCTCTTTCGCGCTCCATGAAGCAGAAGCAAAGGCGGCTTGAAGCAGGCGTTCTTCCGCCATGCAAAAAACAAGAGCGGCGGGCATGGCCCGCCGCTCTTGTCTGGAATTCCAGTTCGGCCGTTAGAGCGGTTCATCGTTTCACGGAACGCCGAACCGCTCTATCTCTTTGTTTTGACGCAATTCCCAAGGGAAAGCGCTACGCGCTTTTCCCGGGAAAACCGTTTCACACTTTTCCTGGAATTGCTCTAGTTGTTGCCGAAGAGGTTGCGGTCGGCGCCCTGAGGCGCGGACTTGGGCACATCGCCAGACGAATTCAGCAGCTTGTAGATCGGCGAATTGCTGTCACGTACCGAATACGTCTGCGTCTTGTCGACGTTGACGGTCGACTGCTTGTTGATGTCGGTCCCGCCAACATTGTCGTTGCGGGCATAAGCGCTGCCGGCGGCAATCAAGAGAGCGGCGGCAGTAAGAACAATCTTTTTCATTTTGGGTACTCCTGGATTTTCGAAATCAAGCGGCGGGCATGCCGCAGCCTTGATGGTGGGATCGGCTGTTAGTTGTTGCCGAAGAGGTTACGGTCGGTGCCTTGGACAACCGGCTGCTTTTCAGCCTGGTCCGACGTCTTGACGGAAGCCGTGTAGGAGCTGTCGACCGAGACAGCGGGCTGGTTGGCTCCGTTGGAACCAAAGTTGTCGCTGCCCGCGAAGGCGCTGCCGGTGATGGCCAAAACGGCGGCGGCAGCAAGAACGATCTTTTTCATCTTAATACTCCTGAATTTTTCAGATCCCCGGACGGCGGATATGCCCGCCGCCCTGATGCTGGGATCGGCTGTTAGTTGTTGCCGAAGAGGTTTCGGTCGGCGCCCTGGACAGGCTGCTGGTCAGCATGAGCCGGCTTCTGAATGGAAGCCGTATACGAGCTGTCGACCGAAGCGGCAGGCTGGTTCGCACCCTTGGAACCAAAGTTGTCGCTGCCAGAGAAGGCGCTGCCGGTGATGGCCAAAACGGCGACGGCGGCAAGAGCGATCTTTTTCATTTTAGTACTCCAGTATCTCAGTTTTTCCGTCCGTCCAGCGGCGTGTCTTGGGAGGAATTCGCGTCGTTCGGACAGCCCCGATGTGGGAAAGGCGATGGCCAGTTTCCAATCACGAAGTTGTTTGGTGTGGACCAAGAATCTACACCTTGAAATTGTGCCAGAGATTCCCTTCGCCACAATTTTATTGCTAAATATCAAGTAGATAGCCCATAGTATCGGTCTGGCTGCAAGGTGACTTGGGGAGGCAGCGTTCACAGCGTCCTGCACGCATTGTCAACAGAAACGAACCGTTCGGTTCGATTTTTTAAACCGATAAAAGTCGCAGCCGAGGCTCTTTGTCGAATCGTTAACCATTTCGGCCAAACGCGGCGTCGGCGTTGCGGCTGCTTTTGGCCTGCTTTATGCCGCCCAACAAAGGCAGCAACCGGGCAAGCAGAACCGGTCAGACCCCGTAGCGTTCGGTGCGGATGAGTGCCGCAGGCACCCCGGCATCGATCAGTGCCTCGGCGGCGGCCGTCACGAATGCGTTCGAGCCGCAGACAAAGGCGAGCTTCGGCGGCGCGGGCAGCCTCGTCATGGCTTGCACCATCATCGCGGCGTCGACCCGCCGCGCATGATCTGCCGGACGGCGGGCCGGCTCGCGCGTCAGCGTCAGCACCAGGTCGAAGCCATCCCGGCGCTCGGCGAGGTCGATCAACTCGTCGCGAAAGATCACCTCGTCCCAGACCCGCGCCGAAAACACCAAGGTGGCGGCGACCAGCGATCCCCGCATCGCCCGGTGACGGACCATCGACATCAGCGGCACCACGCCCGACCCGCCGCCGACGAGCAGGAGCGGTCCGCCATCGCCGTCGGACCAGACGAAATGGCCGCCGAGCGGCCCGCGCAATTCGACCTCGTCGCCCACCGCCGCGATCTCGTGAAAGAACGGCGAGACCTCGCCGTCCTCGAGTTTTTCAATCGCCAGTTCGATGGTCTCGCCGGTCTCCGGCGCCGAGGCGATGGAGTAGGAGCGGCGCGCCTGATAGCCGTCCGGCGCTGTCAACCTGACATCGACATGCTGTCCGGCATGGTAGACGAAGGGCCGCGACGGCTGCAGGAAAAAGCTGGTGACGCGCGGCGTGCGCTTTTGGATGCGGGTGATGGTGACCGTCTGCCAGGGCGACTGCGCCGCCGGTGCGTCGCTCATGGATCGTTCGTGTAGCGCTGCTCGCGCCACGGATCGCCGTAGATATGATAACCTCGCAATTCCCAGAAACCCGGCTCGTCACGCTCGGTGAACTGCAACCCGTTCAGCCATTTGGCCGATTTCCAGAAATAGAGGTGCGGAACGAGCAGCCGGGCCGGGCCGCCATGATCGGGGGTGATCGGCTTGCCCTCGTAAAGCAGTGCCACCATCGCCTTGCCGCCGGTGAGATCCTTCGTTGGCACATTGGTGGAATAGCCGTCGAAACCCAGCGCCAGCGTGAAGGCGGTGGGCGGCTCGATGCCGGCGTCGGCAAGGATGTCGTCGACCAGCACGCCCTGCCACGCGGTGTCGAACTTGGTCCATGCGGTGACGCAATGGATGTCGCGCGTCATCTTGGTCAAGGGCAGCGCGTTGAACTCGGCCCAGTTCCACTTCTTGATCGGCCGCGGCCCGTGCTTAAGCGTAAACGACCAATCCTCGGTGCGGACATGCGGCGTCGGGCCGGCCGACAGGACCGGGAAACCTTGCTCGAGATATTGCCCGGGCGGGATACGTGCATCCGTATCCGTCGGCGGCTTTCGTCCGGAAGAGAAGCCTCGGGTAACCATCGAGAATATCCGTTTGCGCAAGGTCCAATCGACCTTTGTCAGTTTTCTCGAAGACGCGTGCGCGGGCAACCGAAATCTTGGCTCCGGCCTGGCGGCAATGCTCTACATCGATCTTGGCAGCGCGGCGCCCGCTTCAGCCACTGGCGAAGGGGACGGCGACGAACATCTGGGCGTCGCCACGCTCGACAAGCAGCAGCACCGATTTCTTGCCAGATTTGGCAGCCTGCACAATCGCCTGGTTAGCCTGCCTGGCGTTCCTCACCGGATGCTGGTCGACGGCGACGATGATGTCGCCGGGCTGGATGCCGGAAGCCGATGCCGCCTTGTTCGGGTCGACGCGCTCGACCAGCGCGCCGTGCTGGTTGCCTGCCAGGTTCATTGCCTGGCGCACATCCGGGGTGACGTCCATCAGGCCGAGACCGAGCGCCGGTGCGCGAAGGCCCTGCTCCGTCGACGGCTGACGCCGATCGCCGGTCACCGATCCCGTTGCCATGTCGTCTTCGTTGCGCCCGACCTCGACGGAGATCTGCAGGCTTTGCCCCTGGCGCCAGACATTGAGGGTTTCCCTCGTGCCGGGCGCAACGTCGGCGACGGTGCGCGACAGATCCCTTGGATCCTTTATGTCGCGGCCGGCGAAACTGGTAATGACGTCGCCGGTCTCGATGCCGGCCTTGGCGGCCGGCGATCCGTCGCTGACCTGCGCGACCAGCACGCCGGCTGCGTGATCGAGGCCGATGGCGCTCGCCATGTTAGGCGTCACCGGCTGGATCTGGACGCCGAGATAACCGTACTGGATGGAGCCGCCCTTCATCAGCTTGGCGACGACCTTTTGCGCCTGGTCCGAGGGGATGGCGAAGCCGACGCCGACGCTGCCGCCATTCGGCGAAAAGATCGCCGTGTTGATGCCGACGACATTGCCGTTCACATCCGTTAGCGGGCCGCCGGAATTGCCCCGGTTGATCGGTGCGTCGATCTGGATGAAGTCGTCAAACGGCCCGCTATGCAGGTCGCGGCCGCGCGCCGAAACGATGCCGGCCGTGACCGTAGTGCCAAGGCCGAAAGGATTGCCGAACGCGAGCACCTGGTCGCCCGGCATGAGCTTGTCGGAATCGCCCCATTTGATGATCGGCAAGGGCTTGCCGGCTTTGACCATGAGCACGGCAAGATCGTTCTTGGCGTCATGACCGATCAATTTGGCGGGAAGCTCGGTGCCGTCGTCGAGCGTCACCTTGATCGACTGGGCGCCGTCGACGACGTGATTGTTGGTGACGATGGTGCCGTCGGCGCCGACGATGAAGCCTGAGCCGAGGGCCTCGGTGCGCGGCGCCTGTTCCGGCGGTGTCTTGGGGGCGGGCTGTCCCTGGTCATCGAAGAAATGGCGGAAATAGTCGTCGAAAGGCGAGGTTCCGCCAAAGGGAGAGGCGTCGCTCATGGTGTCCGGCTGTTGTACTTTCATGACCGTCGCGATGGTCACCACTGCCGGTTTGTCGGCCGCCACGACCGGAGCGAACGAACCGCTGGGCGCCGTCATTCCGGTGACAGGTGGGGTCACTGTTGCCGCCAGGACATCATTCAGCCTGGGAGCGAGGGGCAGGGCGAAGGGGCTGACGATCAGCGCGGCGCCCAGCAGAGCGGCGACGCGATGTCTGCGAAGGGTCTGGATTGGTGACATGGCCGTTGTCCGGGCGAGAGATTGATCGGGCGCCGCAGCGTTCCGTCACCGGAATGCTCTATCGGCGTGTCGGCCTTGCCTGTCTCGCCTGGCACGGCGGCCGACCGGATCGACAGCCCCGCATCTAGGGCGCCGATCGTGGTTTCCAGATAATATTACGAAGATTTAATTTCCGGCTGGCAGCCGCCTTGCCGGGCTGGCGCCGAAACCCGAAACAAAAACCCGCCTTGCGGCGGGTCATTGGGGCGAATCAGCACCATACCTAGATTACTAGCATAGCTGCCGGCACAAAGCAAGAACAAAATAGCTGCGCAAGACAAATCGCTTCAGATTTGCGCCGCCTCAGCCGAGGCCTCCTATTCGCCTTTCCGGTCGGTCCGGCTGAGATAGGTGGTGGCGATCTCGCGCATCCGCCTGCCGTCGAAGCTCGGTCCATGACCGCCATGGCCGATGCGGATCGGCAGCCCGAGCAGGCGCTGCATCGTGCGGCGATAGGCGGCACGATCCGAATCCGGCAGGTCGTCGATCAGCATGGCGTCGTAGATGGCGTCGCCGGCAAAGAACAGGCCGTCAGCCTCGTCGAACAGCGCGATCGAATCCGGAGAGTGGCCGGGCAGATGCAGGACGCGGAATTGGCGGTCGCCGAGGTCGATCCTATCGCCCTCGTCCAGGGTCCGGGCCAGAGGCGCCGGCTGAATCCTGTAATCGGCCGCCTTCCAGCCCTTTGCCGGCAGCCTGGAGACGGCGCCTTCCAGATCATGGAACATGTAGGCGTAGGTCACCGCTTCATCCATGCTGTCGAACTGTGCGGCGCTGTGGCGCGGCCCTGCCCGCAACGGAAACTCGTGCAGCGAGCCGACATGATCGAGATGGATATGCGTGGCGACGACGAGCAGCGGCTTGCCGGACGGCGTGTCGATCTGCGGCGCCAGCGGGCAGATCCCCATGCCGGTGTCGACCAGCAGGTCGACATCGCGGCCGCGCAGATGCCAGATGTTGGCGCGCACGAATTCGTGCACGAAGGGCTCGGTCAGCATCGTCGTCTTGGCGTCGACGATGGTTTTGCTGAACCAGCTGTCCATCAGATCAAGGCCGGCATCAGACGAACGGCTTGCCGACCTTGTACTTTTGCGGGACCAGCCGCTTCAGATAGGCCATCCCCGCATCGGACAGCCGGTTGACTTCCGGCAGCATGAAATCATCCGGCATATGGCGCGTCTTGCCGGCGACGTTCTTCAGCGGCACCTTCTTCAGCACGGTTTTCTTGCCGTCATATTGCAGCGCCACCGAACCGCCCCCCTCGTCGGCCACCGTGACCGCGAAGGCACCGGCATCGAAGGCCTCCTGCGCGTCCACCGCGCTGATGGCGCCGACATAGCCGCGCGGCATATAGCCGAGCGCATCGACGCGCGCCCGCTTGCCCGGCAATCCTTCGGCGAGCGCGCGCTCCAAGGCTGCCGGCAGGTCGCTGCCCGACAGCTTGACGTTGCCGTGCTGGTCGCGCTCCAGCCTTTCCGGCGGCACCAGGCTTTCGACCAGCGCTTTGCCGTCGGCGGTGCTGACGCCTTCGGAGACGGCAACGATGCAGCGCTTGTGGCGGTCGAGCGTTGCACGAACGTCGTCGATGAAGCCCGCCGCGGAGAACGGCCGCTCCGGCACGTAGACGAGATGCGGGCCGCTGTCCTGATCGAGCTGCCAGGCCGCGGACGCGGCCGTCAGGAAACCGGCATGCCGCCCCATGACGATGCCGACATAGATGCCCGGCAGAGCGCGGAAATCGAGATCGACCGAAAGGAATGCTCCAGCGACGAACTCGGCCGCCGACATGAAGCCGGGCGTGTGATCGTTCTCCTGGAGATCGTTGTCGATGGTTTTCGGCGCGTGGACGAAGGCGATCTTGCCGCCGGCGGCGTCGGTGAGGATCTGCTGCGTGCCCGAGGTGTCGTTGCCGCCGATATAGATGAAGGCATCGGCGCCGGCGTTCTTCAAGCCGTTGAGGATGAGGTCGCAATAGGCGGCATCCGGCTTGTCGCGCGTCGAACCAAGCGCGGCGCTCGGTGTCGCCGCGATCAGCCGCAGGCGGTCCTCGGGGATGGCGGAAAGATCGACGTAATTGCCGTCACGAATTCCGCGCACGCCGTGGATGGAACCAAGCACCTTGGCGCCGGGATGCCGCTTGCGGATTTCGAGCGTGGCGCCCACCACGGTCTGGTTGATGACGGCGGTCGGGCCGCCGCCTTGCGCGATGACAAAAGTTCCGGCCATTGTTCACGTCTCCCGGGCGGTGAAAATCGCAGGCACATTCGCCTGTCTTGCGGCATCGCGCAACGGCAGAGGCAGTGGGTCAGTTTGAAATCGGGCCACTCTTCGCCTGCAGCGCGATAGGATCCGTTTCGATGAGCCGAAGTGACCTGACCATACTCGCCGTCTGCGCCTTGTATTTGAGAAAGTGCGACGTGGTCAGGTGGGCCTCATAGGCCGCCTGATCGGCGTAGCATTCGATCACGCGCACCTTTTCAGGCGTGCCTTTTACTGCCACCGCATGAAGGAAAAGCACGCCCGGCTCGACGCGTACAGAAGCCTCAATCTCTTCGGCAAGCAGGGCCCTGTAGCTGCCGATCTGCTTAGGATCGATTTCCAGTTCGGCTATCCTGACAATCGGCATCAATTGCTTTCTTGCTTCTTGCAGGGACCACGCATGGTCGGCTTCTCCGCTTCGCTCGCCTCGATCAGTGCAACGATGTCGCGATCTCCCAAAACTTGTCAGTCACACGAGTGGACATGGCTGGGCAAGGCGAAGCGTCGCATGAATTCGCACAAAATGTAGTACATGGGTGTGCAGCGCTAGCCGGCAGAGTAATCGCTCGAGCCTTGGCCGCCGGTCAGACGACGACGACCGGATTCTTCTTGGAGACGCGGCTGTAGAGGTCGATGATGTCCTGGTTGATCAGGCGCACGCAGCCCGACGACATCGCCTGGCCGATGCTCCACCATTCGGGCGAGCCGTGGATGCGATAGCCGGTGTCGCTGCCGTTCTGATAGATGTAGAGGGCACGCGCGCCGAGCGGATTGTCGAGGCCGCCCGGCTGTCCGCGTTGCCATTTCACCAGTTCCGGCCTGCGGGCGATCATCTCGGGCGGCGGGGTCCAGACCGGCCATTCCTTGCCGTACTGGATGTTGGCGCGGCCGGACCAGCGGAACCCGTCCTTGCCGATGCCGACGCCGTAACGGATCGCATCGCCGCCAGGCTGCACCAGATAGAGCAGCCGTTCCTGCGAGTGAACGACGATGGTGCCGGGTTGCTCGCCGGTCGGATCGACGACGATCTGGCGGCGGAACTCCGGCTTGACCTTGAGATAGGGCACTTCCGGCACATTGAAGCCACCGTCGGTGAGCGAAGCGTACATCACGTCGGGGCTGGTGATGTTCTTGTCGACGCTGATACTCGGACGGATGGGCCGGATCGAGCCGGTGGTGACGTCGTCGAGCTGCAGCGACGGCAGATCCAGCGTCTGGCTGCAGCCGGCGACGCCGAGCAGCGCCAGCGCACCGGCGCCGGACAGCACCGTGCGGCGGGAAAGCTGTTTTTCGGTTTCGATTGCGTCGCCGTTGTGCGGCAGCGACAGACCTTGCGGCAACTCAGGCATTTACCCAAACCCTACGTTATCGGCGGGAAACACGGTCCGGCCGGATAGCAGGCATTTTCGCCAATCATGGTTGAAAAAGCGTGAAGGCCGGCCGCCTGGCATTAACGAGGGGCTTTTTCGATTTTGCCTCTTTACATCTGCGCGAGGCCAAGGATTTATCCTCTTCTTTGAGCTCAAGGAGAAGAAAATGTCCTTCGAAAACTGGGCCGCTTTTGCCGCCGCCTCGGCAGTCCTTCTGGTCATTCCAGGTCCGACCATCCTGCTGGTGGTGTCCTATGCGCTCGGCCAGGGCTGGCGCACCGCGCTGCCGATGGCAGTCGGCGTGGCGCTCGGCGACTTCACCGCGATGACATTGTCGATGCTGGGCATCGGCGCGCTGCTGGCGGCGTCGGCCACCGTGTTTACCGTGCTGAAGGTGATCGGCGCCGGCTATCTGATCTATCTCGGCATCAAGCTGTTTCGCGCCGGCGGCGCGCTCCGGGCCGAACCGCGCACCGATGCGGTGTCGTCGGCGAAAATGATGGCGCATGCCTGGCTGGTTACCGCGCTCAATCCGAAAAGCATCACCTTTTTCGTCGCCTTCCTGCCGCAGTTCCTCGACCGGCATGCGGATTTCTGGGCACAGATGCTGATCTTCGAGACGACCTTCCTGGCGCTCGCCTTCGCCAATGCCTTCGGTTATGCGCTGATCGCGGCAAGGGCGCGCAACGTGGTGCGCAATCCAAAGGCGATCCGCATCTTCAACCGCACCGGCGGCACGCTGCTGGTCGGCGCCGGCGTCGCGACAGTGGCGATGCGCTCGAGCAACTGAGGCAAACCATGGCGGTGAGCGACGCATTTGGCCTGACGCTGTCTGGCGCGACGGAGGCCGGGTTCTCGTCCTACAGCCGGGCTGTGCGCGAATTGCAGTGCTTCATCGGCGATCCTGTCGGTTCCGTTGACCGGGCAATCGCCGAAGTTCCCGGCTTCGTCATGGCGCATGTGTTCAAGGGTTATCTCTTTGGCCTCGCCACCGAGCGCGAAGCGACGGCAGTGGCCAAGGCATGTCACGAGGCAGCGCTGCCGCTTGCCGCGACGACGCGCGAGCAGGCGCATGTCGCCGCCCTTGGCCACCTTGCGGATGGACGCTGGCACGGGGCCGCCCGCGTGCTGGAGGATATCGCCATCGAGTTTCCGCTCGATGCGCTGGCGCTGCAGACCGGCCACCAGATCGACTTCTTCACCGGCAATGGGCGCATGCTGCGCGACCGCATCGGCCGCGCGCTGCCGTCCTGGCAGAGCGGCATGCCGGGCTACCATGCCATACTCGGCATGCAAGCCTTCGGGCTGGAAGAAATGGGCGACTACGCGCGCGCCGAAAAACTTGGCCGCACGGCGGTGGATCTCGAGCCGCGCGACGGCTGGGCCCAGCATGCGGTGGCCCATGTCATGGAGATGCAGAGCCGGCAGAAGGACGGCATTCTGTGGATGCGCGCCAATCCCGAAGCGTGGACGCGGGAAAGCTTCCTGCAGGTGCATAATTGGTGGCATCTGGCGCTGTTCCATTATGATCTCGGCGAGACCGACGAGGTGCTGGCGCTCTACGACGGGCCGATCTATGGCGAGCGCTCGACGCTGGCGCTCAACATGGTCGATGCCTCGGCGATCCTGTGGCGGCTGCATCTCGGCGGCGTCGATGTCGGCGAGCGCTGGACGGCACTCGCCGCCAACTGGTTGCCCAAGGCGAGCGCCGGCCATTATGCCTTCAATGACGCCCACGCGATGATGGCGTTTGTCGGCGCCGGCCTCGAAGCGCCGGCCCGCGGCTTGCTCGAGGCGCAGCGCGAGGCGATGCGCGGCAAGGACGACAACGCTGCTTTCACCAGGGATGTCGGCCATCCCCTGACGCTCGCCATCAAGGCATTCGGCGAGGGCGATTATGCCGGGACGATACGCCTGATCCGGCCGATCCGGGCAATCGCCCATCGCTTCGGCGGCAGCCACGCACAACGCGACGTCATCGACCTGACGCTGATCGAAGCGGCATTGCGTTCCGGTGATGGCGCGCTGGCGAGGGCGCTTGCGGCGGAACGCGCGCTGGCACGGCCGGACAGCCCGTTGTCGGCACTGTTTTCACGGCGTGCAACCGCTCTCGCGGCGAATTGACCAAGGCCACATCTTGCCTTAAAAACTGCCCCGACCAGATTTTTTCGAGCGTCGAAAAAATCTTCGCGTGTTGACCGGGGTGCGTTTCCGGCGGCACGATTGCCGGGATATCTTCGCCGCCCGTGTCACAGGACTGGGCGGGGAAGCAAGAAAGACCGTCGCCGCCAGGCATGACGGACATGGGAGGAAACATGTATCTCGGCCTCGATCTCGGCACGTCGGGCGTCAAGGCGCTGCTGATCGATGCAAGGCAGAGCATCGTCGGTTCCGGCCATGCGCCGCTCGACGTGTCGCGCCCGCATCCCGGCTGGTCCGAGCAGAACCCGGCCGACTGGATCCGCGCCTGCGAAGCGGCGGTCGGCGAGCTGCGGTCAATGCATGCGAAGGAACTCGCGGCGGTCAAAGGCATCGGCCTTTCCGGCCATATGCATGGCGCCACTCTGCTCGATGCAGCCGACCAGGTGCTGCGCCCCTGCATTCTATGGAACGACACACGCAGCCACGCCGAGGCGGCCGCGCTCGATGCCGACCCGCGCTTTCGCAAGCTGACCGGCAACATCGTCTTTCCCGGTTTCACCGCGCCGAAGCTGGCCTGGGTCAGGAACAACGAACCGGCTGTTTTCGCCAAGGTGGCAAGGGTCCTGCTGCCGAAGGACTTTTTGCGGCTCTGGCTCGCCGGCGAGCATATTTCGGAAATGTCGGATTCGGCTGGCACGTCGTGGCTCGATGTCGGCAGACGAGCCTGGTCCGCCGAACTGCTCGCCGCCACATCGCTCGACGAAAGGCAGATGCCGTCATTGGTCGAAGGCACGGCCAAGGCCGGTGCCTTGCGCGCCGAATTGGCCGCCAAATGGGGCATGCAGGCGGGCATCCCGATCGCCGGCGGTGCCGGCGACAATGCGGCTTCGGCCTGCGGCATGGGCACGGTCGGCGCCGGCCAGGCGTTCGTCTCGCTCGGCACGTCGGGCGTGCTTTTCGCCGCCAACGCGTCCTATCTGCCCAACCCGGAAAGCGCCGTGCATACCTTCTGCCACGCACTGCCCGGCACCTGGCACCAGATGGGCGTCATCCTGTCGGCAACCGATTCGCTGAACTGGCTGTCGGGGATCGCTGGAAAAAGCGCCGGCGAGTTGACCGCCGAACTCGGCGATGCGCTGCAGTCGCCGACCGGCGTCTCCTTCCTGCCCTACCTGTCAGGCGAGCGGACGCCTCACAATGATTCCGTCATTCGGGGCGCGTTTACCGGGCTTGCCCACGAATCCGGCCGCGCGGCGCTGACCCAGGCCGTGCTCGAAGGCGTCGCTTTCGCTTTCCGCGACAGCCTCGAAGCTCTGGCCAAAGCCGGCACGACGCTGACCCGGGTGACGGCGATCGGCGGCGGCTCGCGCTCGCGCTATTGGCTGAAGGCCATCGCCACAGCGCTTGGCCTGCCAGTCGATATTCCAGCCGACGGCGATTTCGGCGCTGCCTTTGGCGCGGCCCGACTTGGCCTGATCGCGGCGACAGGTGCCGATCCGCGCGCCGTCTGCGCGGCGCCGGCGACCGACGCCACGGTCGAGCCGGTCGCCGCCCTCGGTGACGCCTATGCGCAAGCCTATCAGCGCTATCGCCAGCTTTATCCGGCGATCAGAGGCGCCACGGCGTGAACGGTTTCCCGCCCACGCCGCGGCCTGCCGAGAAGGCCTCATTGTGCCGGCACTTTGTCGAGAAAGCCGGTGACGCTTTTCAGCCGGCCATTTTCGATGACGCCGATATCCGTGCCTTCGATGACGGATTCGATGCCGTCCGGCCCAAGATTCCACGAAAAGCGGATGGTATCGGCGAAGCCGTCCGGCTTGCCTTTCAGCGAGAACCTGAAGCCGGCAAAGCGCTGCTGCACGCCGTCGATCAGCGCCGCGATGCCGTCATGGCCGTCGCCCCGCATGATCGGATCGCGATAGCCGACGTCCTCGGTGAAGGTTGCCTCGAGCAAGGCTTTTCTGCGCGCGGCGTCGCTCTCGTTCCAGGCGGCGATGTAATTTTCGGCAATGGTGTTGAGGTCGGTCATGGTCTGTCTCCTTCGTTGGGTGGCTTTGACATGAGCCTTTTCGACCAGCGTCAGCGCGAAACCAATTACGCCTGAGGTAATCAGGCCGAACCATGCGAGAGGAAAAGAACATGAGCAGCGGTTTTTTCGGCGACATCCAACAGATCAAATATGAGGGACCGGATTCGACCAATCCGCTGGCCTACCGGTTCTACAATCCCGACGAGATCGTCGCCGGCAAGCGGCTGGAAGACCATCTGCGCTTTGCCGTCGCTTATTGGCATTCCTTTGCCTGGCCGGGCGGCGATCCGTTCGGCGGCCAGACATTTGAGCGGCCGTGGTTTCCGAAGGCCGGCGGCACCGACACCATGGAGCTGGCCAAGCTCAAGGCCGACGTCGCCTTCGAGATGTTTTCGCTGCTGGGCGCGCCTTATTTCTGCTTCCACGATGCCGACGTGCGGCCGGAAGGCCGGGACTTTTCCGAAAGTGCGGCGCGGCTCGACGAGATCGCCGATTACTTCTCGGGAAAGATGAAGCAGACCGGCGTCAAGCTGCTGTGGGGCACGGCCAACCTGTTCTCCAACCGCCGCTTCATGTCAGGCGCCGCCACCAATCCCGATCCGGACGTCTTTGCCTATTCGGCGGCGACGGTGAAACACTGCATCGACGTCACCAAGCGTCTGAACGGCGAGAACTACGTGCTGTGGGGCGGCCGCGAGGGCTATGAGACGCTGCTCAACACCGACCTTGCCCGCGAGCAGGAACAGGCCGGCCGTTTCCTCAACCTGGTCGTCGATTACAAGCACAGGATCGGCTTCGAAGGCACCATCCTGATCGAGCCGAAGCCGCAGGAGCCGACCAAGCACCAGTACGATTACGACGTCGCCACCGTCTACGGCTTCCTCAAGCGTTTCGGACTGGAGAACGAGGTCAAGCTCAACATCGAGCAAGGCCACGCCATCCTGGCCGGCCATTCGTTCGAACATGAGTTGGCGCTGGCCAATGCGCTCGGCATTTTCGGCTCGATCGATATGAACCGCAACGACTACCAGTCGGGCTGGGATACCGACCAGTTCCCGAACAATGTACCGGAGATGGCACTCGCCTATTATCAGGTGCTGCAGGCCGGCGGCTTCAAGACCGGCGGCACCAATTTCGATGCCAAGCTCAGGCGCCAGTCGCTCGATCCGCAGGACCTGCTGATTGGCCACATCGGCGGCATGGATTGTTGCGCCCGCGGCCTCAAGGCAGCGGCACGCATGGTCGAGGACAAGGCGCTGTCCGCCCCGCTCGCCGAGCGCTATGCCGGCTGGGATTCGGCCGAGGCCAAGGCGATGCTTGCCGGCAAGCGCACGCTGGAGGAAATCGCCGAGCGCGTCGTCAAGGAGAAGATCGAGCCGCAGCCCAGATCCGGCCGCCAGGAATTGCTCGAAAACATCGTCAACCGGTACGTCTGAGGCGTACCGTTTTCACGGCCACATTGTTCAGCGGCCGCCGGCTAAAGACGGCTTTCCGCGGGGCTGAACCGACGAAGGTTTTGCCCCGTGTGAAACTCGCGTGGCCTGTTCGCTGACCGGGTTTGGCGCGTCTTAGCCGTGATCGAGGCCTCTCAGGTAGGCGCAGAACATGTCGGCCATGGCGTCGGCGTAGGCTTCAATCTCCGCGGGGGTTCGGGGCAACTCCGAGAACTGCTTCCCCACCGTGCTGAGCGTCGTCATGACCAGATCGCCGGCCAATTCGCGAGTCGCTTGCGCGGCGTTGGGCAACGCTTCCTGCATGAAGAGCTGGATGGTGCGGTCTCCGGACGCCCTTGCCGTCTGCGCCTCGGGCGCGTCGCGGTAAAGCGGTGCGGCGTCGTCGAGCGCCACACGCACCGCGGCCTCCTCACACTCCGAGCGGAGGAAGGCGTGGACCAGGTCGCGCAGCCGGTCAAGTGGCGGTTTCCTCACGTCCTCGAGGATGTCGCGCAGCAAATCGGTCGTCTGCCGCCATTCGTCGCTCTGGAGCCGGAACAGGATCGCCGCCTTGTTCGGAAAATACTGATACAGCGATCCGACACTGACACCGGCCTTCTCGGCCACCCGCGCCGTGGTGAAGCGCTGCGCGCCTTCCCTCGCCAAAACCTGAACAGCAGCCTGCAAAATCGCAGCGACGAGCTCCGCCGAGCGGGCCTGCTTCGGCTGTTTTCGCGAGGAAATCCGCGGACTTCGGTGATCGCTCATTGAGAGCCGCGCCAATGCGATTAGTGAATGCGAATGATTAGTCGTATTTTGAATGCCGCACAAGAACGCATTCAATTCCGACTGGAGACCGATATGACCACACTGACGACAACGCCGCTCGCGCCCCTGCTGGACCGCCTGTTCGAGGAAGCCGCCGCCGCAACGAGCCCCGCGGTGGCGGAACTCTCCGCCGAGGAGCGGATGCGCCTCATTCGAAGCAAGACCGAATACCTCGATTTCTATGGGCGGCTAAAGGACCTCTGGCTTCCCGTCTCGCGAGAGACCGGCACGCTGCTCTACATGCTGGCACGAGGCAGCGATGCACGGACGATCGTTGAATTTGGAACCTCGTTCGGCATCTCGACCCTGCACCTTGCCGCAGCCTTGCGGGACAATGGCGGCGGCCGCCTGATCACCAGCGAGTTCGAGCCATCCAAGGTCGCGCGCACGAGGAGTAATCTGACAGCAGGTGGTCTCATCGACATGGTGGAAATCCGCGAAGGAGACGCGCTGCAAACATTAAGCGTCGATCTTCCCGAAACGGTCGACCTGCTTCTGCTCGACGGCGCCAAAGCGCTCTATCCCGAGATCTTGAGTCTGGTTGAAAGCCGCCTCAGGCCGGGCGCCTTCGTCGTTGCCGACAACGCAGATCTTTGCCCCGAATACCTCGAGCGGGTGCGCTCGACCGGGAGTGGCTACATGTCCACGCCGTTCGGCGAGGATGTTGAACTGTCGATGCGGCTTGGCTGAAGCACTGCCTGACCTGCCGGAACGATCGTGCCCAAGATGGGCGGCGGCGGACAAAACTTTGCCCGGCATCGCCCATCAATCGCCTCGCTCTTGCCTTCAAACAGCCGTCACGAACCTCCTATAGTGTGGTTCGTGGCGGGATTCAGAAAGAAGGAGGCGAAACGATATGCAGCACGAACGCGAAATCGACGCCCTGCTCTCATCTGGCGAGGCTGGATCGATCATCGACCGGCTGATGGCGCTGCCGCACCCGAAACAAGGTGCGCTGAGTGCAAACGAATGGGATCGCGCGGTCGCCAGCCGCTTCGAGACCCATCTTGCGAGACAGATGCGCTCGCAGATCGACGGCAGCAGCGACCGCCAGGACGCTGCCTGATCTACCTTTGTCTATGCATGTCGTTATCCCAAAACCGCTCCGCACCCTCGGGTCAAGCCCGTGGCCAAGCTTTTGGGCGACATGCATTATCCCCGACGCAGCCTGACCGGCGCTTCGCCGAACGCTCTTGAAAACGCTCTGGAAAATGCCGCGGCGGACGAAAACCCCGTTCGCCCGGCAATGTCCGCCATGGCGATGCGCGTGTCGACCACCAGCCGGCGCGCGGCGCCGAGGCGCAGCCTGAGGTAATAAGCGCCGGGCGTTTCGCCGATCGACTTGCGAAAGATGCTTTCCAGCGTCCGTGCCGTCACCCCGGCGCGCTTTGCCACGGCGGCGACAGTCAGCGGCTGGTCGACATGCGCTTCCATCAGCCGGATGGCTTGCGCCAGCCTGGGATCGTAGCCGTCGAGACGGCCGAGCGAGACCAGCGGTTGCGCGTCCGTCGCGGCGCGCGCCTGGTCGTAGATGAAGACGCTCGCGACATCGAGCGCCACGGCCATGCCGAGCCGCGTGCGGATCAGATGCAGCATCAGGTCGAAGGTCGGCGAGGCGCCGCCGGTGGTGAACACCGGGCCATCGATGACGTAGCGGTCGGGGCGCACGTCGACGCCGGGAAAGGCCGACGAGAAATCCTCCATGTCCTCCCAGTGGGTGGTGGCGCTGCGCCCCTCCAGCAGACCCGCGCGGGCAACCAGCCAGGTGCCGGCCTCGACGCCGCCGCAGGCGCGTGCCGCGCGCGCCGCCCGGCGCAGTCCGGACAGCAGGGCCGATGTGGCGTAGTTCTGCGTGCCGAAGCCGGCGACGACGACCAGCATATCGGTTGTGTCAGCCGCATCGAAGCGGCCGCTGACCACCACCGGCAGGCCGCATGTGGTGACCGGCGCCTCGCCTGTCACCGAGACCAGCCTGAAATCGAACAGCGTCTCACCGGCAATGCGGTTGGCGGCGCGCAACGGATCGACGGCCGACGCGACGCACATGATCGACGAGCCGGAGAATACCAGCAGCGTCACCTTGAGCGGCAAACGCTCGGCCCGAAAGATCGTCGGTTTTTCGTTTTTGGTCACACGATCTTCGTAAAACGCAAAACAGTTTCCGGCAAGTCAGGCATTCTTGCCCTACGTTCTATTGGGAGAGAGTCCGATGCCGTTAGCGATGAACCGTGAGGTTTTCATTACCTGTGCCGTGACCGGGTCCGGCGGTTCGCAGGACCGCAGCCCGCATGTGCCGCGCTCGCCCAGAGAGATCGCCGATTCGGCCATCGAGGCGGCAAAGGCAGGTGCTGCAATCGTGCACTGCCATGTGCGCGATCCCGAGACCGGCAAGCCTAGGCGCGACGTGCATCTCTATCGCGAAGTAACCGAGCGCATCCGCGCGGCAGACGTCGACGTGGTGCTGAACCTGACCGCCGGCATGGGGGGTGACATGGTATTCGGCCCGCCGGAGAAGCCGCTGCCGCTGAACGAAAAAGGCACGGACATGGGCGGCGCGAGCAACCGCATGGAACATGTGCGCCAGTGCCTGCCGGAAATCTGCACGCTCGATTGCGGCACCATGAATTTCGCCGAGGCCGATTATGTCATGACCAATACGCCCGGCATGCTGCGTGCCATGGGCGGCATGATGACGGCGCTCGGTGTCAAGCCGGAGATCGAGGCCTTCGACACCGGGCATCTGTGGTTCGCCAAGCAATTGGTCGAGGAAGAAGTGCTGAAGCCGGACGCGCTGGTGCAATTGTGCATGGGCGTGCCGTGGGGCGCGCCGGACGACCTCAACACCTTCATGGCCATGGTCAACAATGTACCGTCGACCTGGAACTGGTCGGCCTTTGCCATTGGCCGCAACCAGATGGCCTATGTCGCGGCCGCGGTGCTGGCCGGCGGCAATGTCCGCGTCGGACTGGAGGATAATCTCTGGCTCGACAAGGGCGTGCTGGCGACCAATGCGCAGCTGGTCGAGCGGGCGGTCAGCATCGTGTCGAATATGGGCGCCAGGGTCATCGGCCCGGACGAAGTCCGCAAGAAGCTGAACCTGACGAAGCGCGCACCGCTTTGAAAAGCCGGTAGCCGGTTGGGAGGAGCCGCCGATGAAGACCGTGAAATTCACCGCCATGAAGGACGGCGACCGCGAGGACTATGCCTTCCTCACCGAGCACGAGATCGACTATGCGGCAAAGACCGGCGAGCGGCTGCTCGACGCGCTCGTCCAGCTTGATGCGGGCCTCTCGGGCTACAAGATCACCCGGCTCGGCCATTCACTGCAAGCGGCAACACGGGCCTGGCGCGACGGCGCCGACACCGACTGGATTGCCTGCGCCTTGCTGCACGATATTGGCGACATCTACGCGCCCTATAACCACGACGAGTATGCGGCGTCGATCCTGAAGCCTTTTGTGCGCGAGCAATGCACCTGGGTGGTGGAGAAGCACGGCGATTTCCAGCGCCTCTATTACGCCCACCACCTCGGCGGCAATCCACACGCCCGCGACCGTTTCGCCGGGCACATCTACTTCGACGATTGCGATAAGTTTTGCGAACGCTGGGATCAGTCGAGCTTCGATCCCGACTACGAGACATTGCCGATCGATTTCTTCCGGCCCTTCGTGCTCGAAGTGTTCGCGCGCAAGGCCTATGACGCATCCGTGATCCGTGCCGGCGAGCGTGTCGCCCTCACCGACCCCGCAACAGCCCGCACAAGAACCGGAGCTTCCGCATGAGCATCATCAACAAGGCGGCCGCGATCGGCGGCGGCGTCATCGGCGCCGGCTGGGTGGCGCGGCTGCTGCTCAACGGCATCGACGTGTCGATCTTCGATCCCGATCCCGAGGCGTCACGCAAGGTCGGCGAGGTGATGAAGGGCGCACGCCGCGCCTACAAGCAGATGCTGCCCGGCGGCCTGCCGAAAGAGGGCAAGCTTACCTTCGCCAAGACGATCGCCGAGGCGGTGGCCGACGCCGACTTCATCCAGGAAAGCGTGCCGGAGCGGCTCGACCTGAAGCACCGCGTGCTGGCCGAGATCGACCTTTATGCACCGGCCAACGCCATTATCGGCTCCTCCACCTCCGGCATCAAACCGACCGACATGCAGGTGGCGATGAAGAAGCACCCGGAGCGGCTGGTCGTCGGCCATCCGTTCAACCCCGTCTATCTGCTGCCGCTGGTCGAAATCGTCGGCGGCGAACAGACCTTTCCCGAGGCGATCGAAGTCGCCACGGAGATGTATGCCTCGATCGGCATGAAGCCGGTGGTGATCCGCAAGGAGATCGAAGCGTTCGTCGGCGACCGGCTGCTCGAAGCGGCCTGGCGCGAGGCGCTGTGGCTGGTCAAGGACGGCATCTGCACGGTCGAGGAGCTCGACGACATCATGCGCTACGGCTTCGGCCTGCGCTGGGCGCAGATGGGCATGTTCCAAGTCTATCGCGTCGCCGGCGGCGAGGCCGGCATGCGCCACTTCATGGCGCAGTTCGGCCCGTGCCTGAAATGGCCGTGGACCAAGCTGATGGACGTGCCGGAGTTCAACGATGAGCTGGTCGAGCTGATCGCCACCCAGTCGGACGATCAGGCGCACGGTCTGTCGATCCGCGAGCTCGAAAAGATCCGCGACGACAATCTGGTCGCCATCATGGAGGCACTGTCGAAGCAGAACAAAGGCAAAGGCTGGGGTGCCGGCGCCCTGCATAAGGACTACACCAGGCAGCTGGCCAAGCTCGCGGCCAAGAAGCCCACCGCCTCCAAGGCGGCCGAAAAGGCAAAGGCTGAAAAGCCGAAGAAAAGGAAGAAAGGCTGAGACCATGGATTTTGGTCTTTCGGAGGAGCAGAAGCTCATCGTCGAGACGACGCGGGCCTTCGTCGAGAACGAGCTTTACCCACATGAGCGCGAAGTGGAGCGTACCGGCGTGCTGCGCCGCGAGCTGATCGAGGAGATCAAGGCCAAGGCGATCGAAGCCGGCCTCTATGCCGCCAACATGCCGGCCGATGTCGGCGGCGCCGGGCTCGATACGGTGACCTGGCTGCTCTATGAAAAGGAACTCGGCCGCGCCAATTACGCGCTGCATTGGACCTGCGTGGCGCGGCCTTCGAACATCCTTCTCGCCGGCACGCTGGAGCAGCGCGAAAAATATCTGTTTCCCTGCATTCGCGGCGAGAAATGGGATTGCCTGGCAATGACCGAGCCGGGCGCCGGCTCCGATCTGCGCGGCATGAAGGCAACCGCCGTGCAAGACGGCGACGACTGGGTGCTGAACGGCACCAAGCATTTCATCAGCCATGCGGACCTCGCCGATTTCGCCATCGTCTTCATGGCCTCGGGTGAGGAAGAGTCTTCGCGTGGAAAACGCAAGAAGATCACCGCCTTCTTTGTCGACAAGGGCACCAAGGGTTTTACGGTGCGCGACGGCTACCGCAACGTCTCGCATCGCGGCTACACCAATGCCATCCTCGAATTCGACGATTGCCGGTTGCCCGGGGCCCAAGTGCTCGGCGAGGTCCACAAAGGCTTCGATGTCGCCAATTCATGGCTTGGCGCGACGCGCCTGCAGGTCGGCGCCACCTGCCTCGGCCGCGCCGAGCGGGCGCTTGGCCACGCCATCGAATACGCCGCGCAGCGCCAGCAGTTCGGCCAGCCGATCGGCAAGTTCCAGGGCGTGTCGTTCAAGCTCGCCGACATGGCGACCGAGCTGAAGGCCGCCGACCTGATGGTGTTCGAAGCCGGCTGGAAGTACGATCAGGGCACCGTCACCGACCAGGACATGGCCATGGCCAAGCTGAAGGCCACCGAGATGCTTGCCTTCGTCGCCGACGAGGCGATCCAGATCCATGGCGGCATGGGGCTGATGGACGATTTGCCGCTCGAGCGCATCTGGCGCGACGCCCGCGTCGAGCGCATCTGGGAAGGCACTTCGGAAATCCAGCGCCACATCATCTCGCGGGCGCTGCTGCGCCCGTTCGGGGGCTGAACAGCGCAATGTTTGCATTCCTTCCCACCCCCCTCTGTCCTATCGGACATCTCCCCCTCAAGGGGGGAGATCGGCCGCCATTCCTGATTTCGCCAGTTATTACCGTTGCATGCCTCGGGCCGGCGGCCCAGCTGCCAATCTCCCCCCTTGAGGGGGAGATGCCCGGCAGGGCAGAGGGGGGTCTTCGTGCACAGGCTTGAACGTCTTTTGCGGCCGAAATCGATCGCGGTCTTCGGTGGTGCGCAGGCTGCCGCCGTCGTCGCGCAATCGATCAAGATGGGCTTTGCCGGCGAGATCTGGCCGGTGCATCCGAGCAAGGCCGAGGTCGCCGGCCGCAAGGCCTATCGCTCGGTGGCCGAATTGCCCGGTGCGCCGGATGCCGCTTTCGTCGGCGTCAACCGGCACTTGACCATCGAAGTGGTCAAAGCACTGGCCGAGCGCGGCGCCGGCGGTGCGGTCTGCTTCGCCGCCGGCTTCCTCGAAACCGAGGCCTATGACGAGGACGGCGAGCGGCTGCAGGCCGAGCTGGTCGCGGCGGCGGGCCAAATGCCAATCATCGGGCCGAACTGCTACGGGCTCATCAACTATGCCGACGGCGCGCTTTTGTGGCCCGACCAGCATGGCGGCATCAGGCTGCCAGAAGGCGGTCGCGGCGTTGCCATCATCACCCAGTCGTCGAACATCGCCATCAACATGACGATGCAGAAGCGCGGCCTGCCGATCGCCTTTCTGATGACCGCCGGCAACCAGGCGCAGACCGGGCTTTCCGAAATGGCGCTCGGCCTGATCGAGGACGACCGTGTCACCGCGCTCGGCTTGCATATCGAGGCTTTCGATTCGGTAGCCGGCTTCGAAAGGCTGGCGGCACGGGCGCGCGAGCTGAAAAAGCCTGTCATCGCCATGAAGGTCGGCCGCTCCGAGCAGGCGCGGCAGGCGGCCGTTTCCCATACCGCGTCGCTGGCCGGCTCGGACGCAGCGTCCGGCGCCTTCCTGAAGCGGCTCGGCATCGCGCGCATCGATTCGATCCCGGCCTTCATCGAGGCGCTCAAGCTGCTGCACGTCACCGGCCCCCTGCCCGGCTACCGGCTGTCGTCGATGAGCTGTTCGGGCGGCGAGGCGTCAGTGATGGCCGACAGCGCCGAAGGCCGCTGGGTGACGTTTCCGCCACTCACCCCCGAGCACCGCGCGCATGTCAAATCGACGCTCGGGCCGCTGGTCGCGGTGGCCAACCCGCTCGACTACCACACCTTCATCTGGAACAACGAGCCGGCGATGACCGCCACCTTCACCGCGATGGTGTCGGGCGGCTTCGACCTCAACATGCTGGTGCTCGATTTCCCGCGCCCCGACCGCTGCTCGGACACCGACTGGTGGGCGACGCTGCGTGCCTTCGAATCGGCGCTGAAGACCAACAGCGCGCAAGGCGCGATCGTCTCCTCGCTGCCGGAGAACCTGCCCGAGGAATACACTGCCGGGCTGATGGCGCGGGGCATGGTGCCGCTGTTCGGCATCTCCGAAGCCATTGACGCCGCCCAGGCGGCGGCCTTCATCGGCTGGGCCTGGCGCGAGCCGCAGGCGCAGCCGATCGACACTTCGGCGTCCGGCGCGCCGGCCGGCGACCATGTCACGCCGGACGAGGCCGAGGCGAAGGCGCGGCTCATCGAGGCCGGGCTCCCCGTGCCGAAGGGCGAGCGCGCCGGCAACGCGGTCGAAGCTGTCATCTCCTCGATGGCGCTCGGCTTCCCGGTGGCGCTGAAGGCCCTTGGTGTCATCCACAAGTCCGAGCTCGACGCGGTCCGGCTCAATTTGAGGGATGCCGAATCCGTCAGCACCGCCGCCCACGATCTCGGCCCGCTCGGCACGGGCCTTTATGTCGAGCGCATGGTGCGCGACGGCGTCGCCGAGCTGCTCGTCGGCTTCACCCGCGACCCGATGTTCGGCGCGGTGATGACGCTCGGCACCGGCGGCGTGCTGGTCGAGCTGTTGCGCGACAGCGTCACGCTGATGCTGCCGGCGACCCGCGACGATATCGAGGCCGCTTTGCGCGGGCTGAAACTGTTCCCGCTGCTCGACGGCTATCGCGGTCGGCCGAAGGCCGATGTTGCAGCGGCAATCGATGCGATATCTGGCATTGCCGCTTTCGTGCAGCAAAACGCCGGCGAGATCGAGGAACTCGACATCAATCCGCTGATCGTCTGCACCGAAGGCAAGGGCGCCTGGATCGCCGATGCGCTGCTGGTACTTGGAGACAAGAAGAATGTCTGAAATCATTTCGACCCGCCGCGAAGGCGCTGTCCTCGAAGTCACGCTCGACCGGCCCAAGGCCAATGCCATCGACCTGAAGACGTCGCGGCTGATGGGCGAGACTTTCAAGGCGTTTCGCGACGATCCCGACTTGCGCGTCGCCATCGTCAAGACCGCCGGTGACAAGTTCTTCTGCGCCGGCTGGGACCTGAAGGCCGCGGCCGGCGGCGACGCGGTCGACGGCGGCTACGGCGTCGGCGGCTTCGGCGGGCTGCAGGAACTGCGCGACCTCAACAAGCCGGTGATCGCCTGCGTCAACGGCATGGCGGTCGGCGGCGGCTTCGAACTGGCGCTATCCTGCGACCTCATCTATGCGTCGGACCACTCCTCCTTCGCGCTGCCCGAAATCCGCGCCGGCACGCTGGCCGATGCGGCGACGATCAAGCTGCCGAAGCGCATCCCCTACCATGTCGCCATGGACCTTTTGCTCACCGGCCGCTGGATGGACGTCGCCGAGGCGAATCGCTGGGGCCTGGTCAACGAGGTGCTGCCCAAGGACAGGCTGGAGGACCGCGTCTGGGAGATCGCGCGGCTGCTCGCCAGCGGCCCGCCGCTGGTCTTCGCCGCGATCAAGGAGACGGCCCGGGTCGCAGAATCGCTGACTTTCCAGGACGCGATGAACCGGGTGACGCGCCGGCAACTGTCGACGGTTGACGCACTCTACGGCTCGGAGGACAATCTCGAGGGCTTTCGCGCCTTTGCCGAAAAGCGCGATCCGGTGTGGAAGGGGAAGTAGTGGTATTGCAGGAATGATGGCGCTCACCCCCCTCTGTCCTGCCGGACATCTCCCCCTCAAGGGGGGAGATTGGATGTCATCATCGCTTTCGCCAATTGTCGACGCCGGAGAAAAGGCGGTTTCGCCGAAGCTGCCGATCTCCCCACTTGAGGGGGAGATGGCCGGCAGGCCAGAGGGGGGTGTTCAGGCGGATTCATTGCGATCCATCCAGCGCCCATGACCGACTACAAAACCCTCATCGACGCCGAGACCTGGGCCTTCATCGAGCGGACCAATTCTTATTATCCGCCCGATACGATCGACTACACCATCGCCGAGCAGCGCCAGATCTATAACCGGATGTGCCGCGAGTTCTTTGCCGGCTATCCCCAAGGCGTCACGGCGGAAACCACCGCCATTGCCACACCATGGCACATTCCGATCCGCGTCTACCGCGCCCCGGCGCCGGAAGCGGCGGCGATGGTGCTTTATTTCCATGGCGGCGGTTTTATCCTCGGCGGGCTCGACAGCCATGACGACCTCTGCGCCGAGCTTTGCAGCCGCACCGGCTACGAAGTGGTTTCGGTCGACTACCGGCTGGCACCGGAACACCTTCATCCGGCCGCCTTCGACGATGCCATCAGCGCCTTCGAATGGGCGGCGGCGACTTACGAGCGTCCTGTCCTGCTCTGCGGCGACAGTGCCGGCGGCAATCTCGCCGCCGCTGTCAGTCACGCAACGCGCGGCCATGCGCGCAAGCCGATCGGCCAGATTCTGGTCTATCCCGGCCTTGGCGGCGACAGCTCCGCCGGTTCCTACGTCACCCACGCGGAAGCGCCGATGCTTACCGCGCGCGACCTCGTTTTCTACAGGGACATCAGGACCGGTGGCGAGGATCGCACCGGCGATCTCACTCTGTGGCCGCTCGCCGACGCCGAGTTCGCCAATCTGCCGCCCACCGTCGTGATCACCGCTGAATGCGACCCGCTGTCGTCGGACGGCGAAGCCTATCGCGACCGCATCGTTGCCGCGGGCGGGCGCGCCTGGTGGCTCGAGGAGCCGGGGCTGGTGCATGGCTATTTGCGCGCCAGGCACACGGCCGGCCGCGCCCGCTCGAGCTTTACCCGGATTGTCGATGCGGTAGCGGTTTTGGGAAGGGGCGAGTGGATCTGGTGAGGGATGTCTTCCCGACCAGAACGGGCCTTTGTCGGCCGGTACAGCTCTATTTGCGGCGGCGTCGCCGGCCGGAAACCTGCTTCAGCCAAGGTCCTAAATGAAAGCCGCTCATCAGCAGGTACATCGGGACCATGCCGCCCAGCGGTGACGCCTCTTGCCCGGTCGAGCACATCATGTCCGGCGCTCCGCCGAGAAGCGTCAGCAGCGCCATGGTTGCGAGGGTCGGCGCGGCCGCAAAGGACAGCCAATCGGCTGCACTATGGCCGGCCGGGCTCGCATCGCCGGTGGATCCGCCTGCATGAATCTCGCTCATGTCCGTAGTCCTACATAGCGAGCGGGATGCGGTCGAACCGTGCATCCCGCTCCATCCATTTGCCCTAGCCGCATTTCCGCGACGCCAAAGACGTTCTATTCGGTGCGGTTCCGGAACGCGGCCTCTCCGGCGTCCGACACCTCGACCCACTTTTTGTCGGGAACGGCTTCGGCGCCGTAATTGTCGTGCCAGTTCCACCACTTGTACGTCGGCGTCTGCGGATAGCCCTCGGGCGAATCCTCCCAAACCTCCTGGCGGCCGAGCGGCGACAGGTCGAGATAGCTCCATACGGTCCCCATCGCCTCGTCACCGCGGTTGTTGATGAAGTAGGTGCGGAACACGCGGTCGCCGTCGCGGATGAACACGTTGTGGCCGTGCCACTCGTCAACGCCGAAGTCGGCATCGAAGCTGTCGGTGATGGTGTACCAGGGCATCTTCCAGTCCATCCGCGCCTTCAGCCGCGCAATGTCGGCCTGCGGTGCGCGCGAGGCGTAGGCAAGCGTGGTGTCGCGGGCGTTCAGATGGGCGAGGTTGCCGACCTGGTCCGCCCCCAGCGAACAGCCGCGGCAAGCGTGGTCGGGCCAGCCGAATACGCCGGGCTCGAAGAAGGCGCGGTAGACGATCAGTTGACGGCGGCCCTCGAACAGGTCGAGCAGGCTCACCTTTCCGTCGGGCCCTTCGAACGTATAGGTCTTCTCCACCGCCATCCACGGCATCCGCCGGCGCTCGGCGGCCAGTGCGTCGCGAGCCCGGGTCACGGTCTTCTCTTTCACGAGCAGCTGCTGGCGCGCGGCCTCCCACGCGTCAGGCGAAACGACCGGTGGTGTCTTCATCGCGAGCCGCGTCGTCTGCTCGCCTGTGCCATTCTGATGTGCCGTCATTGTGCATCTCCCTTGCTGGTCTGTCGCCGCATGCGCGACGTGTTGGGTCGTCAGATAGGATAGGGGCGATAGCGGATTGGCGAGAGTGACAAGTGTGACGCGATTCCGACGGGTCCGCTGATCACGGCCAATTTCGCCGCCCGCGACGCCCCTGCGCTCATTCGTGCCCGGACTGCTGAATGGGCCGAGCGCCGGCCAGATAGCGGTCATTGTCAAACGGCTCGGCGTGGTTGCTGTCCGGACTCCACAGCTGCCGGTGGGTTCGTGTGAGATCGCCGAGGTAGACATGCAGCGCACCCGATCGCGCACCGCCCGTATTCGCAACCGCATGCACGGTATTTGACGCCATGTGCACCACGGCAGGCGCTGCGATGTCCTGCCTTTCGGGAACATCGAGTTCGCTGCCGGCAACGGGATAGATGAAGTTCGTCTCGCTGCCCTTGTAGATGCCGATCAAGGCATCCATCAGGTGGTTGTGAGGCGGGTACTGCAGGCCGGGCGACAGAGTGATGTGATAAGATCGTCAGGTTCGGACTCGCATGCAGAAGCACCTCGTCGTCGTCTTCTTCGTGAGCGAGTGTTCCCGATGCGTGAAAGCGGTTGGTGTAGTCGCCCAGGACCGTCCTTACCGCTTCGAGGGGACCTGGCCCCTTCGCGGCATTGACGATATCATCGGCAGCGGCGTAGAGAGGCGAGTTGGCGGGTAAAGGCATATCAGTTATCCTCCCTGAGATGCTCAGATTATCAATCTGAGATGCTCACGCTAGCGAATGCTGATGCCAGCGTCAACCGGACAGCCAGACGGACAGAATATGAAAACGACGAAGTTGACCGCCGAACCGGCAAGGCCGGCCACGGTCGAGGCGACAGCACTGTCAGCCGCCGACGTCCTTCGCAGGGAACAGGCATATGAGCAGCTGAGGAACGACATCATTGCCTGCGTGTTGCGCCCCGGCGAAGCGCTGACGGAGAAACAGATCGGTGATCGATACCAGATCAAAAAGGCGACCATCCGCGCGGCGCTGGCCCGACTGATGCAGGAAGGACTGGTCAGGAGCGAGCCGCGCCGCGGCTACGTCGTTGCTACGCTCAGCCTGCGGGATGTCAACGAGATCTTCGATGTCCGCAGCTTGATCGAGCCGGAAGTGTTCAGGGTGGCGGCATCGAACATGACCGAGCGCGGGCTCGAGGATGTCAGGCTGGCAGCGCAAAAAGTGCTGAAGCCGGAGACGCTACGCAGCCACGTTGCCTTTCTTGCGGCCGACCGTGCCTTTCGTCTGGCCCTTGCGGAGCTCTCGGGAAATTTACGACTGGCGCATCTCCTGGACCAGATACTCGACCAGTCGGCGCGGGTTCTCCACCTCGGCTTCAAGTCCCGCGACTTCACCCAGTTGATCATCGCCCAGCAAAAGGAGCTGGTCCTTGCCTGCGAGGCAGGCGAGGTTTCCGCCATCGTCAAACTTGCCCGTTCGCAGTGCCTGTCTCTCAAGAAGCAGGTGCTCGAGGCTTTGCTTGCCGGTTCCAAGCTTCAAGACGTCAATTTGCAGCCCTTCGCCTAGAGCGGTTCCGGTTCTCCTGGAACCGGTAACCCGCTCTAACCATCTGTTTTGCCGCATTTATGCGGACGCCAAATGATTCCATTTTGGCTGCAAAATGCTCTAAGGGAAGTTGGCCATTCGGTGCAATCGCCACCTTGGCGCAACGGCCGCCGGCGGGCCTTGTTTCACCCCACCGCGCGTGCCGCCGCCCGTCCGGCACTGCGGCCGGAAAAGATGCAGCCGCCGAGAAACGTGCCTTCGAGCGCCGCATAGCCGTGCATGCCGCCGCCGCCGAAACCGGCGGCCTCGCCCGCCGCGTACAGCCCCTCGACTGGTTGGCCGCCGGCGCCCAGCACGCGGCTGTCGAGGTCAGTCTCCAGCCCACCGAGCGTCTTGCGGGTCAAGATGCTGAGCCTGACGGCAATCAGCGGGCCATTGGCGGGATCGAGCAGCTTGTGCGGCCTAGCCGTGCGGATCAGCCGGTCGCCGAGATAGGCTCGCGCGCCGCGCAACGCAGTAATCTGCATGTCCTTGGAGAACGGATTGTCGAGCTGCCGGTCGCGGGCGCGGATTTCGCGCTCAACCTGCGCCAGTTCGAGCAGCGGCTCGCCGCCGGCCACTGCGTTCATGCGGGCGACCAGCGCCGGCAAATCAGGCTCGACGATGAAATCCTCGCCCTTCTCCATGAACGCCTTGACCGGCGCGGGCACGCCGCTGGTGGCGCGGCCGAGCACCTGGCGCCAGCTCTTCCCCGTCAGATCGGGGTTCTGCTCGGAGCCCGACAGCGCGAACTCCTTCTGGATGATCTTTTTGGTCAGGATGAACCAGGAATGATCGAAGCCGGTGCTCATGATGTGGCTGAGCGTGGCCAACGTGTCGAAGCCGGGATAGAGCGGGACCGGCAGGCGCTTGCCGCGCGCATCGAGCCACAGCGATGACGGGCCGGGCAGGATGCGGATCGCATGATCGGTCCAGATCGGTGCCCAGTTCCTGACGCCCTCGACATAGTGCCACATGCGGTCGCGGTTGATCAGCCGGCCGCCGGCGGCTTCGGCGATCGCCAGCATGCGGCCGTCGACATGATCGGGAACGCCAGTGATCATGCGTTTCGGCGGCGCGCCCATCCGCTTCGGCCAATTCTCCCGGACCAGCTGGTGATTGGCGCCGATGCCGCCGGAGGCGACGATGACGGCCTGCGCCTTCAGCTCGAAATCGCCGGTGATCTCGCGCGAGCTCTTGCGGCCGCGCTCGGCATCGCTCGCCGCCAATAGGTCGCCGCGCACGCCGTCGACGACGCCGCCCGTCCGCGTCAATTCGTTGACCCGGTGACGGAATTTGAAGCGGATCAGCCCGCGCTTCTCGGCCTCGCGTACGCGCTGCGCGAACGGTTCGAGCACGCCAGGGCCGGTGCCCCAGGTGATGTGGAAGCGCGGCACCGAATTGCCGTGGCCGACGGCATTGCCGCCGCCGCGCTCGGCCCAGCCGACCACCGGAAAGAATTTCAGGCCGCGCTGCATGAGCCAGGAGCGCTTCTCGCCGGCGGCGAAGCCGAGATAGGCCTCGGCCCAGCGGCGCGGCCAGAGATCTTCCGTGCGGTCGAAGGCTGCGGTGCCCAGCCAGTCCTCGAGCGCCAGCTCATACGAATCGCGGATGCGCATGCGCCGTTGTTCGGGCGAATCGACAAGGAAGATGCCGCCGAGCGACCAGAATGCCTGGCCGCCAAGCGACTGTTCCGGCTCCTGCTCGACGATGATGGTCTTCTTGCCGGCCGCAGTCAGTTCGGCCGCAGCGACAAGGCCGGTAAGGCCGGCGCCGACAATGATCACATCCGCATCGTCGGACATCTATTTGGCCATGATCTTGTCCAAAAACCGGTCCCCACTTTTTGGGATCATGGCCGGCCTAGACTGTTTCCCAGCCTTCCTTCTCGCCGGCGCGGAAGATGGCATCGATGACCTTCTGGTTGAGCACCGATTCTTCCAGAGTGAAGACGCGGTCCTTGCCGCCCTGGGCCGCCCGCGCAAAGGCCTCGACTTCCAGCCGGTATTGCTGCGTGCCGGGAAAGCGGAACACCTGCGCCTCGCTGTGGTTCTGGTTGTGCAGCTCGACGCGGTGATGGTCGTAGAGCCCGGCGTTGAACGGTGAGAACACCTCGATGAAGCCCTTCTCGCCGTGCAAGACCATCACCTGGCGTGCCGCCATCTGCGTCGACAGGTAAAACGACAGCTCGAAGTCGCCGAAATCGGCGCGGATCGAGGAATAGATGTCGGTGCCGAATGTCTTGTCGCGCTCGATCGTCGCCTGGACGCGCAGAGGCTCCTTGCCGGTCGAAAAGCGCGTCGATACCGTCGGATAGACGCCGATGTCGGGCAGCGCGCCGCCGCCGAGATCGAGCTTGTTGCGCATGTTGTTGGGGTCGACATTGTAATAGGAGAACGCGCCCTGGACATGGCGCAGCCGGCCGATGGCGCCGTTGGCGATCAGCTCGCGCACCTTGATCCACTGCGGATGGTAGACGACCATGAAGGCTTCGCAGACCAGCACCTTCCTGGCATCGCGCAGCTTGATCAGCGGCGGAATGTCCTTGGCATCGAGCGCCAGCGGTTTTTCGACCAGGACATGCTTGCCGGCCTCGATCGCCTTGGCCGTCCATTCGACATGCTGCGAGGTCGGCAGCGGAATGTAGACGCCGTCGATGTCGCTGGAGGCGAGCAGCTCCTCATAGGAGCCGAACGCGTGGCGCGCACCGAAGCGTTCGCCCAGCGCCCGCGCTTTCGACAGATCGCGGCTGGCAATCGCGGACAGCACGCCGTTCTCCGCCTCGACGATTGCCGGCAAAAGCTGCTCGCGGCCGATCTTGGCCGTCGACAAAACACCCCATCGGAACATCAAATTTCTCCTCTCGATTGCAGGCCTGGAGGTTTGCCCTAATTCAGGAGAAAAGCCAATGCGGGAGCATGGCGGCGAACAGGGCGATCATCTGCGGCTTGTCCGGATGCCCGCGCTGCCCTGGCGGAACCTGCAAAGGCTATCCCCTTCTACCCGTCAGCGTCATGTCGAAGTCGACGACGTTGGAATAAATCGGCGTGCCGACATCCATGCCGTAGCGCGACCGCAGCACCTTGCCGGTGACGTGGAATTTTATCGTGCCCGCCTTGAGGCCGCCGAGATCGGCGGTGAATTTTTCCTGAAAGGTCTTGCCGCGCGCCGTCAGCCTGCCGGTAACCAGGGCTGACGTGTCGCCGGTCCGTTTGACGCTGGTCGAACGGAACTGGATCTCCGGATTGTCGGCCGCGTCGAACACCGCGTCCGAGCGAAGAAAGGCATCGATGCGGCTTTGGCCGGTACCGACGCTTTCGGGGAAGATGGTGAAATTGACCTGGGACCGGCCGACATCGCTGTTGTCGATCAGGATACTGCCCTTGAAGCGGGCGAAGGCGCCGTCGAGCCCGCCGCCGCCGAGCTTGCCGATGGAGAAGTGGATGCTGGAACTCCCCGGGCGGATGATGTAGCTGCCGGCCGCGTCGCCGAGGGCAACGGCGGCGAAAACAGGCATGGCAAAACAAGCGGCGGCGGCCGCAAATCCGAAGATGCGCGCGTACATGGAAATGGTCCTCTTGGCAGGCAACGCTTTCTTGCGTCCTCGCCCCATCAACGAATGAGCCGTCCGCTCTATTCCCTGTCGTGATGTGACGAAGCCGTGATCATGCGCGTCAGCACGGTATCCCTCAGCCAGAAATGATGGCGCAGCGCTGCGGCGAGATGCAAAGCGACAAGTCCGATGCCGGCATAGGCGAGATACCAGTGCGTCGCTGCCCAGAAGCTTTCTGCCGTGTCCGATTCACCGAGCGGCAGATTGGGCATGACGAACAGATTGAACGGCACGCTCGGGATCTCCAGCACCGAGACCGAGACCAGCGCCCAGCCGGACAACGGCAGAGCGAGCTGAAACGCATAAAGCGCGAGATGGACCAGCGGCGCCGCACGGCGCTCGAAAGGCCCGACCGAGCGCGGCAGCGGCGGGGCCGGTCTGCCTAGGCGCCAGGCGATGCGCAGGATGACCAGTCCAAGCAGCAGGAAGCCGAAGGATTTATGCAGCTGGATCAGCTCGAAGGCGGTGCGCTGGCTGGACAGCCGCACCATGACGAAGCCGAGCACGAACTGGCCGATAAAGAGCGCCGCGATCAGCCAGTGAAGGATGATCGCCGTCCAGCCGTAGCCGGCCGTCTGGTTTTTGGGCAGTGCTGACATGGTCGGTGAACGAATGCCAGGTCGGCTTTCTTCCACCTCTCCCTTGTGGGGAGGGTTGGCTTACTCGCCGACCTTGAAAAAATCGACAAAGGCCCTGAGCGCCGGCCGCATCTGGCGGCGGCTGGGGTAATAGACGAAGAAGCCGTCGAAGCGCGGGCACCAGTCCTCCAGCACGCGAACGAGCTTGCCGGCGGCGAGCGCGTCGCGGACATAGTCCTCGAACACGAAGGCGAGCCCGGCGCCGTCGACTGCGGCGTTGGCAATCAGATGGTCCTCGTCGAGGATCAGCGGCCCTTGCACCGGTATCTCGATCTCCTCGCCGTTTTGCTCGAATTCCCAGCGGTAGAGAATGCCGCTGGAGAAGCGGAAGCGGATGCAGCGGTGAGCGGCGAGATCGCGCGGATGCTGCGGCTTGGGCATGGTCTCGAAATAGGCTGGCGCGCCGACCACCGCGCCGCGAAGGTCTGGTCCGATACGCACCGCGATCATGTCGCGCTGCAGGCTCTCGCCCAGTCGCACACCGGCATCGAAGCCGCCCTCGACCACATCGGTGAAGCGGTCCTCGATGACGATCTCCAGCACGATGTCGGGATAGGCAGCAGCAAAGGCGCTGAGCCTTGGCGTCAGCGCCAGATGGGCGGCGGTTCGCGGCACCGTCAGCCTGAGATTGCCCGCCGGCCGGTCGCGCGCCTCAATCGCCGATTCCAGCGCCAGGTCGATTTCCGACAGCGCCGGCCTGAGGCGCTCGAGCAGTTGCGCGCCCTCCTCGGTCGGAGCGACGCTGCGCGTGCTGCGCGCCAGAAGGCGCACGCCGAGGCGCGCTTCGAGGCTGGACACCGCGTGGCTGACCGCCGATGGCGCGATTGCCAGTTCCTTGGCGGCGCCGCGAAAACTGCCGCATTGGGCGACCATTGCCAGTACCGCGAGCTGTGAAAGATGGGTTCGCTTCATTGATCTATTTCTTGGAACAGCCCGTGCAAATGAGAGCCGATTATCGAACTCGGCGCAAGACGCTATCTCTGCGGCATCACAACCATCACAACAAGGAGACACGTGATGCAAACCCGCAAGCTTGGCAATAAACTTGACGTCTACCCGGTCGGCCTCGGCTGCATGGGGATGAGCTTTGCCTATGGTGGCCAGCCGGAGGCGGAGGCGATTGCCACGCTGCGCCATGCCGTCGAGATCGGGGTCAATTTCTTCGACACGGCCGAGGTCTATGGCCCTTACGAGAACGAGATCCTGGTCGGCAAGGCGCTGAAGCCGGTGCGCGACAAGGTGACGATCGCAACCAAATTCGGCTTCAAGATCCTCGAAGAAGGGAGCGGCATGGAGCGCATGGCCGGTGTCGAT
The DNA here is from genome assembly GCF_040320585.1 of Mesorhizobium sp. M0663. Classification (NCBI taxonomy): domain Bacteria; kingdom Pseudomonadati; phylum Pseudomonadota; class Alphaproteobacteria; order Hyphomicrobiales; family Phyllobacteriaceae; genus Mesorhizobium; species Mesorhizobium sp. M0663. Next base: position 343,213 of record NZ_JAMYPX010000004.1, on the reverse strand, counting down.
AGCCGCCCGGAGCATGTCAAGGCCGTGGCCGAAGCGTCATTGAAGCGGTTGGATACGGAGGTGATCGATCTCTATTACCAGCACCGCGTCGACCCCAACGTGCCGATCGAGGATACGGTCGGCGCCATGGCCGAGCTGGTGCGCGAGGGCAAGGTGCGGGCGCTCGGCCTGTCGGAGGCGAGTGCGGCGACCATCCGCCGGGCGCATGCCGTGCACCCGATCGCCGCCGTGCAGAGCGAGTATTCACTGTGGAGCCGCGATCCGGAGGGGGAAGTGTTTGCCGTCTGCCGCGAGCTCGGCATCGGCTTTGTCCCGTATAGCCCGCTCGGCCGCGGCCTGCTCACCGGCACGATCGCCAAGCCCGATGTTCTCGGCGCCGACGACTGGCGCCGCGGGTTGCCGCGCTTCCAGGCCGACGCCATGGCGGCCAATGCGGCGGTCGTCGCCGTGCTGGAAAAGATGGCCGCCGGGAAGGGCGTGACGCCGGCGCAGCTGGCGCTCGCCTGGGTGCTGCATCAGGGCGACTTCATTGTCCCGATCCCCGGTGCGCGAAAAATGCGCCATCTGGAGCAGAATACGGCGGCAGCCGATATCGTGCTGAGCCAGGCCGAGGTGGCATCAATCGGCGACGCCCTGTCGCCGGAAAAGGTGGTCGGCAAGCGCTATACCGAGGAGCTGCTGGCGCTGGTTAACGGGTGAACGGCAATCGACGGCGTAATCGAAACGGGGCGTTTCGGCACCCCTTTTTGACTAATACGGTGCGATGCAAAGCGTTGTGAGACCTCGGCGCGAGGCACCCCCCTCTGTCCTGCCGGACATCTCCCCCTCAAGGGGGGAGATTGGCAGTTCCCGCGCCCTGCCCGCCCTTCCGGCGCCGGTGATTGGCGAAAGCCGAGGCGACATCCGATCTCCCCCCTTGAGGGGGAGATGCCCGGCAGGGCAGAGGGGGGTGCCTCGCGCCGACATTTCCTACCAAGGCACGACACTGATCTCCGGCCAGTTCTCCCTGGCACGCGCGCCCTTCATCTCGTGCGTCTGCCGATTATCCAGTGCACGGTTCGGGGTAACGCGAAACGAGAAGGTGTCGTCGAGCCCGAACGGCGCCACGAGCGCGAGTTGCCCATCGGTGCCGAATCTAACGCCGACCGCATGGGTTTTCGAAGCGAAATAGGACAGCGCCTCGGCGGACGACGACAGTCTGGGATAGGAACCGCCAAAGCGCGCCTCAAACCACAGATGCACCCGCGCCTGGTTGCGCACTTCGACCGGCAGCGTCAGTCCTTCGAACTGCTTCGCCGCCCGGCGGATGACCGTGTCCTCGGCTTCATAGGACAGATCGCTCTCATCGAAATAGAACAGGTCGACATCCCGGATGCCGTACCCCGAGGGCTTTCCGGTCAGGTGATTCCAGACGCTGTTGTAAAGCGCGCCGGACACGACCAGCCAGTCCCGCAGGTCAAGCGCCCGCACTCGCGACAGCGTCTCGCCAATCAGCGGATCGGCCGAGACGATATCGAGAAAGGCTGCACGCTGTTCCTCAAAGGGCAGCCCTGAATAGCGCAAATGGTCCATCGCCCTTTGGACGGCGATTCGTCACCTGCCGGCAACCCCTCTAGGTCCTCAGCGCGCCATGCGTTGTGCAATTATCGGAAAGGGCGTCGTGACGCCCATTTCTGCAGGCTAGTTTCCCTCCCGCCCAAGGCTCATTGTTCGGTCGGTCTCGGACCAGAAGACTGGCTCCTCGATTGACGGCCATTCTTCGCCATACACAAAGCCTTCGATCGCATCTAGCTTTCCTTCAATCTCATCGAAGAACAGCACCATGCCGCAAAGAAGCTGGTCAGGTCCAACGCACGCTACCCGAAGCGAACTGAACACTCGACTCTCAAAGCGCAATTCCGGGGGAACCGATGAGGGAGTGACTCTGGTCATGAATCCTACAGGATCGCGGCTGCGTACTTTGACTTTCAGCGCACGCATCATGTCAGGAGAAACGCCGGCGGAACGGCAGAACTCCTTGACGAAAAACACTTCCAGCGGGGTCAGGTGCATTTAGCTCAGCGGCAGAACGGACAGCGTTTCATTGGCGCTTGTACATCACGTCCGTCCGGATGACGTACTTGCGCCCCGACAGCACCTCGTCGCCGCGATGCTCGATCGGATGGTAGAACGCCAGTGCCATTCCTTTCTTCGGCTTCACCAGAAGACTGCTACCGGCATAGCCCGGCATCTCGCCGCGAAACGAGGTTCCTCCCCCTTCAAATCCATCTGATAGATAAATCATGAACGTGAACTGACTGCGCTCCAAGGCGTGGCGCTCGAAATAGCCGTCATGGTGCCAATCGAACTTCTGGCCCGGCCCATAGCGATAGAAACGGAAACGCTCATTCAGCCCGGTCAAGCGCCAGTCGCCGAGACCACGATAGAGCAGAGGCCGCGCCCGTGCGAAGAGCAAATCCGCAAGGTCCTCGTCATCGAAGACAACCCGGTCGTTATTGCGAAGCTCCTTCAGGACGGTGGCGCCGCCGGAGCTGTTCACCTTGGCCGCCTCGAAACCGCGCCGTTCACTGTCAGCGATCAGATCGGCGCATTCCTGGTCATCCAAGAAGCCGTCGATCGTCCCGATGTGAGTTGCCAGCCAGGTGATGGAGAGTTTGCTGGTGTGAACCATCATCGCATCCGTTCTAGGTTCTGAGCACGCCGCCGGTCTGCTTGCCGACATTCTCGACGATGCGCTTGGCCAGCGCCTCGAAATCGTCGTCGGTCAGCGTCTTTTCGACCGGCTGGATCGACACTTCAATGGCGATCGATTTTTTCGCCGCGCCGAGCGCTGCACCCTCGAAAACATCGAACACCGAGACGCCGGAAATCAGCTTTCGGTCGGCGGCAAGGGCGGCGCGAACGAGTGTGCCGGCTTCGACCGCCTTGTCGACAACGAAGGCGAAATCGCGCTTGACCGCCTGGAAGGCGGACAGATCAAGCCTCGGCTTCGTCCGCGTCGGCTTGGCCTTCGGCTCGGGCACCGCATCGATGAACACTTCGAAGCCGCAGAGCGGGCCGGAGACGTCCAGCCCCTCCAGTGTCTTCGGGTGGAACTCGCCAAACGTGCCAAGGATTACCTTCGGCCCAAGCTTGATCGTGCCGGAGCGGCCGGGATGATACCAGGCCGGGCCGCCAGCCTCGATCTGCAGCCGCTCGACCGGCGCGCCGCAGGCTTCGAGTGCTGCGATCGCATCGGCCTTGGCATCGAAGACGCCGACGGCGCCGGCGTTGCCGGCCCAATGGCGGCCGGAGCCCTCGAGCTTGGCGGTGCCGCGCCGCACGCCGGCGGCAACGCGCCGCTGCTGGTCGGCGCCGTCGCCCTCGTAAGTGCCCGACACTTCGAAAAGCGCGATATCGCCGATGCCCCTGTCGGCATTGCGCTGTGCTGCCGCAATCAGCCCCGGCAGCAGCGACGGCCGCATGTCCGACATATCGGCGGCGATCGGGTTGGCAAGCTTCAGCGCCTGCTGGCCGCCGCCGAACAATTCGGCGTGTTTTGCCGGAATGAACGACCAGGTGACGGCCTCCATCATGCCGCGCACGGCAAGTGCCCGCTTGGCGGCGCGGGTGCGGATCTGCAGCACAGTCAGGATCCTGGCGTTGACCGCATCGTGCGAACCGAGCGGCTGCGGCGCGATGTTGTCGACGCCGTGGATGCGCATGACCTCCTCGACCAGGTCGGCCTTGCCGTCGACATCCGGCCGCCAGGACGGGACCGCCACATTGACGACATCGCCCGTGCCCTCCGGCCTGAAGCCGAGGCGGGCAAGAATGTCGAGGCTTGTCGAGCGCGGCACTTCGATGCCGGTCAGCCGCTTCACTTCCGACAATGGGAACGAGACGATCTTCGGCTGATGGCCGGCATAGCCGACGACTCGGGTTTGGGCCGGCGTACCACCGCAGAAATCGAGCACCAGCTTCGTTGCCAGCTCCAAGCCGGGAACCATCATTTCCGGGTCGACGCCACGCTCAAACCGATAGCGCGCGTCGGTGATGATGCCGAGTGTGCGGCCGGTGCGGGCGGTGGTGATCGGGTCCCAAAGCGCCGACTCGATCAGCACGTCTGACGTGTTCTCGTCGCAGCCGGAATGCTCGCCGCCCATGATGCCGGCAATCGATTCGATGCCGTCCTGGTCGGCGATGACGCACATCTCCGGCGTCAGCGTGTATTCGCGGCCGTCGAGCGCCAGCACCTTTTCGCCGTCATGCGCCCGGCGCACGGTGAGATTGCCGGTGACCTTCGCAGCGTCAAAAACATGCAGCGGCCGACCGCGGTCGAAGGTGACGTAATTGGTGATATCGACGAGCGCGCTGATCGGCCTCAAGCCGATGGCGAGAAGCCTTTGCTGCAGCCATTTCGGCGACGGTCCGTTCTTGACGCCGCGTACCAGGCGCAGCGCAAAGCCGGGACAGAGCTCCGGCGCTTCGATCGTCACCTTGACCGGCGTCTCGCCCTTGCCGGGGATCGGCTCTATCGGCGCGATCTTCAGCGTGCCGAGCCCGCTCGCCGCCAGATCGCGGGCGATGCCATGGACACTGGTCGCATCCGGCCGGTTCGGCGTCAGATTGATCTCGATCAGCGGGTCGTCGAGATGGGCATAGGCGGCGAAGCTGGTACCGACCGGCGCATCGGCAGGAAGGTCGATGATGCCGTCATGCTCCTCGGACAATTCGAGCTCGCGCTCGGAGCACATCATGCCGTGGCTTTCAACGCCGCGGATCTTGCCGACGGTCAGCGTCACGTCGATGCCGGGAATATAGGTGCCCGGTGCTGCAAAGGCGCCGATCAGGCCCGCGCGGGCGTTCGGCGCTCCACACACGACCTGCACCGGCGGCTTGCCGTCGCCGGTGTCGACGGTCAGCACGCGAAGCCGGTCGGCGTCGGGATGCTGGACCGCCGTCAGCACCTTGGCGATGACGAAGGGAGCCAGGCTCGCCCGGTCGTCGACATGCTCGACCTCGAGGCCGATCGAGGTGAGACGCCCGACGATTTCCGCCAGCGAGGCGTCGGTCTCGAGATGATCCTTGAGCCAGGAGAGGGTGAGTTTCATGACTGTGTTCCGTCTGGTCTGGGCACGTTGCACTTGAAGCTATGCGGCCGCGCGTCGGACATGTGCAGGAAGGCGAGCTGCCCGCGGATTTGCTGCGGCCCGGTCGTCACGCGCTCAAGCCCCCGAACAGCGTCGGCATGTCAAGTGGCCTAAAACCGTAATGCGACAGCCAGCGCACATCGGCGTCGAAGAAGGCGCGCAGATCCGGCATGCCGTATTTCAGCATGGCGATGCGGTCGATGCCCATGCCCCAGGCGAAGCCCTGGTATTCGTCGGGATCGAGCCCGCCGTAACGGAGCACATTGGGGTGGACCATGCCGCAGCCGAGGATCTCCATCCAGTCCGAGCCCTCGCCGAAGCGCACCTCGCCGGGCCGCGAACGGTCGCACTGGATGTCGACCTCGAGGCTGGGCTCGGTGAACGGGAAGAAGGAGGGCCGGAAGCGCATCTTGACGCTCGGCACTTCGAAGAAGGCCTTGCAGAACTCCTCCAGCACCCATTTCATGTTGGCGACGTTGGCCGATTTGTCGATCACCAGCCCCTCGACCTGATGGAACATCGGCGAGTGGGTGGCATCGGAATCCTGCCGGTAGGTCTTGCCGGGAATGACGATGCGGATCGGCGGCTTCTGCATCTCCATGGTGCGGATCTGCACCGGCGAGGTGTGGGTGCGCAAAAGCTTGCGCTCTCCCTGCTCGTCCGGCTGGAAGAAGAACGTGTCGTGCATCTCGCGCGCCGGGTGGCCTTCCGGGAAGTTCAGCGAGGTGAAATTATAATAGTCGGTCTCGATGTCCGGACCTTCGGCGATGGCAAAGCCGAGATCGCCGAAAATCGCCGCGATCTCGTCGATAACCTGGCTGATCGGATGGATGCGGCCGCGCTCGGCCGGCGATTGCCTGACCGGCAAGCTGACGTCGACCTTCTCTGCGGCAAGCCGTGCCGTGATCGCCACATCTTTCAGCTCGGCGCGGCGCGCCGAAAGTGCCTCGGTGACGCGGTTCTTGAGGCCGTTGATTGCCGGGCCTTTGACCTGTCGCTCCTCGGCGCTCATCGAGCCGAGTGTCTTCAGCATCTCGGAAACCGAGCCCTTCTTGCCAAGGGCAGAGACACGCACCGCCTCGATCGCCTGCTCGTCGGCGGCCGAGGCGATCTCGGCCATCAGGGAATTTTCGAGAGTTTCCATGTCACTCATGTTCCGGATCCGATTGGAAGCAAAGAAAAACCCGCGCCAGCCCTGCCAGCGCGGGTTTCCCAAATCAAGTGTCGAATAGCTTGGGAAGCGCTGGTCTTAAGCGACAGCGCTTTCAAAAGCATTCGGCGTGGTATTCTTCAGGTATTCGAGCGCGACCTTGGCCTTGGCCACGAGTGCGGCGAAGGCCTGCGGCTCGTGGATGGCCATGTCCGACAGGATCTTGCGATCGATCTCGATCCCGGCCTTGTTGAGACCGTCGATGAAACGGCCATAGGTCAGGCCATGCTCATGCGTCGCCGCATTGATGCGCTGGATCCACAGCGCGCGGAACGAGCGCTTGCGGTTCTTGCGGTCGCGATAGGCGTACTGCAGCGACTTTTCCACCGCCTGCTTGGCGATGCGGATGGTGTTCTTGCGACGGCCGTAAAAACCCTTGGCGGCTTTCAGGACCTTCTTGTGCTTGGCGTGCGAGGTGACGCCTCTCTTTACGCGTGCCATGTCATGATCTCCTTAAAAGCAATTCCAGGAAAGTGCCTGGCGGTTTTCCGTTCGGAATTGCGTAAAACAAATGCGTGCCCAGACCGAATGCTCTTATTTTGGCGCATGATGTTTCCAAAAAGTCTGCAACTTTTTGGCATCATGCCCTAGAGGCCGTTCGGCAGAAAATTCTTGATGACCTTCTTGCCATCCGGTTCAGCCAGAACCATCGTGCCGCGGGCATTTCGAATGAACTTGTTGGAACGCTTGATCATGCCGTGACGCTTGCCGGCCGCAGCCGACAGAACTTTACCCGTACCTGTGATCTTGAACCGCTTCTTGGCGGCCGACTTGGTCTTCATCTTGGGCATTTTGCTACTCCGTTTATATGCGCACCAATGCGCTTTTTGTTCGCTTCAGGCCGACCAAAGCCCGAAAAGCAAATGAAACCGCCACGGCATGCCCTGCCGGGCGGTTTTTTGGGAACGGCGGTCCTATACGTCAAAGCGGGGGCGCGTGCAACACCCCGTGCTCAGCAACACTGTACTCAGCAACACTGTACTCAGGGGAAACGGAACAGCACCGGCAATATGCCGGACTGCTGGGCGCCGTCGATCAGTTCGAAAGCCGGCAAGGCAACGAGGAACACCAGCCCGTCCAGTAACGTGGTTCGCAGCAGGCGCGGCTTGAAGCTGCCGGTGTCGCCTTCCTGATACAGCGACAGTTTCGGGAAGAAGCGCGGCACTTTCGCCAGGTAGGCCTGGTATTGCGCGCCGAGAGCCTGCTTGAGGAATTTCTCCTCGCGCAGGATAACGATGTAAAAGGCACCCGCGCAGAGCACTCCAAAGCCGATCGTGGCCGCGATGGAGCCGATCTGTGCGCCGACACCGGCGGCAGCTAAAGTGGAGAAAAGGTAGAGTGGGTTGCGCGTAATCGAATACGGTCCGCCGGTCACCACTTCTGAGGATTTGCGTCCACCGATGTAGAGCGTCGACCACAAGCGTCCGACGACGCCGAGAAAGATCAGCACGACGCCGACCATTTCGATCGTTTCATGCACTGGCGTATCGGGAGGGAAAACCGACTGGCCGAACAGCAGCGCCGCAAACATCACCACGATCAGAACGGCAAGTACCATCCTGCGCGTGTGCTGATAGCTGCCCAGTCCATATCTGGCTTCCGAATGCTTGACTTCATTGACCATGTCGGGAATCCGATCGTCGAGGGAACTAGAGCGTCTTTGCTCTCGCCGGCGATCGCAGCGTCTGGCCAAGAAAACAGGCGCCCCGCCGATCGCCGGGACGCCTTGCAACATGATTCAGGCGGATTTTATGCACGTCGCCCAACAGTGCGCAGCGGTTTTGCGACAACGACATGCACAAAACAGAACTAAAGCGCAACGCGCTTTAGCGGGGCGCCAGCACCATCATCATCTGACGGCCTTCGAGCTTCGGTTCGGCTTCGACCTTGGCGATGGGCGCCACTTCCTCGCGAACCTTGTTCAGAAGCTGCATGCCGAGTTCCATATGCGCCATCTCGCGACCGCGGAAGCGCAGCGTCAGCTTAACCTTGTCGCCTTCCTCGAAAAAGCGCCGGACGGCCTTCATCTTGGTCTCATAGTCGTGGCTGTCGATGTTCGGGCGCATCTTGATCTCCTTGATCTCGATGACCTTCTGGTTCTTGCGCGCCTCGGCCGCCTTCTTCTGGTTGGCGTATTTCAGCTTGCCGAGATCGAGGATTTTTACGACGGGCGGCACTGCATTGGGCGATATCTCGACCAGATCGAGCCCCGCCTCTTCGGCGAGCAGCAATGCATCGTTGATGGAGACATCGCCGCGGTTCTGGCCTTCGGCGTCGATTAGCTGGACCCGGGGAACCCGGATGTCACGGTTGGAGCGCGGGCCTTCCTTGGTGGGCGCCGCTGCTTTGAAAGGTCTGCGAATGGTCGTGGTCTCCTTGAGCCGTTTCGTTAAGGGGTTCTTCAGTTCAGAATTGCGAACGCGCAATGTGGTGAGCGCGCGGTCGGAGTCAATAGCACAGCATTCTCAGGAAATCACCTGCTCGATGGAATGCTCCTCTGCACCAAGCGAAGAAAGTGGCGGAGCACTTTTCGTTGAATGCCTTGCTGTGTCAAAAGACCGGCGTGAGGGAATACACCATGACCACCACCCCGATCTTTCTGGACGTCGACGGGACGAGCATCGCCGTCAGGCATGCGACAGGTGCCGAGCCCGGCATCGTCTGGCTCGGCGGCTACAAATCGGACATGCTGGGCACCAAGGCCGAAACACTGTCGGAATGGGCGCGCAAAGAAGGTCGCGCCTTTCTGCGCCACGATTATTCCGGCCACGGCGAATCGGGTGGCGCCTTTGCCGACGGCACCATCTCGAAATGGCTGGGCGAGAGCCTGGCGGTTTTCCGCCGCTTCACCCAGGGCAGGCAGATCCTGGTCGGCTCCTCGATGGGCGCCTGGATCGCACTGCGCATGGTGCAGGAGTTGCGCAAGGCGGGCGAGAACAGCGTCGCCGGCCTTGTGCTGCTGGCGCCGGCGCCCGATTTCACGTTCGAACTGGTGGAGCCGGTGCTGACCGGGGCACAGAAGCGCGACCTCAGGAAAAAGGGCTTTTTCGAGGAGCCGTCGGACTATTCAGCCGAGCCTTACATCTACACGCGCGCACTGATCGAGGACGGCCGCAACAACCGGGTGATGACCGGGCCGATCGACACGCACTGTCCGGTCCACATCCTGCAAGGCCTTGCCGATCCCGACGTGCCGTCGAGCCATGCGTTGAAGCTGGTCAGCCTGCTGCCGGCCGACGACGTCACGCTGTCGCTCATCCCCGACGGTGACCACCGCCTGTCGCGGCCTCAGGATCTCGACATGCTGGTGCGGGCAGTGGACGCGATGGTGCGGCAGGCGGGATAGATTCAGCCGTTGCGGAACGTATAAGCATATCCGTTGATGGCCGGAGCGCCGCCAAGGTGGGCGTAGAGCACTTTCGATCCCTTGGGAAAATAACCCTTGCTCACGAGATCGATCATGCCCTGCATGGATTTTCCCTCATAGACCGGATCCGTGATCATGCCTTCAAGACGCGCGCAGAGACGGATTGCTTCCTTCGTCTCCTGCGAGGGGACGCCGTAGACCGGATAGGCATAATCTTCGATCAGGACGACATCGTTCTCATCGAGCTCCTTGCCGAGTTCGACCAGCGTCGCGGTGCTCTGCGCGATCTTGAGCACTTGCGCCTTGGTCTGCGCCGGAGTGCAGGATGCGTCGATGCCGATCACCTTGCGCTCGCGGCCGTCCTTGGCGAAGCCGACCAGCATGCCGGCGTGAGTCGAACCGGTGACGGTACAAACGACGATGTAGTCGAAGGCAAAGCCGAGCTCCTTCTCCTGCGCGCGGACCTCCTCGGCAAAGCCGACATAGCCCAGGCCGCCATATTTGTGTACCGAAGCCCCGGCCGGAATTGGATAGGGTTTGCCACCCGTGGCCTTCACATCCGCGATTGCCTGTTCCCAGCTTTCCCTAATCCCGATGTCGAAACCCTCATCGACCATCTGGACATCAGCGCCCATGATCCGGCTCAAAAGGATATTGCCGACGCGATCGTAGACGGCGTCCTCGTGGGGCACCCAGCTTTCCTGCACGAGGCGGCACTTCATGCCGATCTTCGCCGCGACGGCCGCCACCATGCGCGTATGGTTGGATTGGACGCCACCGATCGACACCAGCGTATCGGCGTTTGAGGCGATCGCGTCCGGGACGATGTATTCGAGTTTGCGCAGTTTATTGCCACCGAAGGCAAGACCGGAATTGCAATCCTCCCGCTTGGCATAGAGATCGACCTTCCCGCCGAGATGACCACCAAGCCGCTCCAGTTTCTCGATATGGGTCGGCCCGAATGTGAGCGGATAACGTTCGAATTTCTCGAGCATGAGAGTGCCCTCGCTTGTTCCATTCATTGCGGTGTGGTGCGATGAACACTATCAGCTCTGACTTGAAATGTGCTCTCAAAGATCGAGCCCAGAATATCCAAAATATCGCTTCATGGCATTAAAATGTCATATATATTTAATTCTTAATCCGAATAGCGGAAGAATCTTTCATGCGCGCAGCGCTCGACCGGATCGACCTGAAAATGTTGCGCCTGCTCCAGGGCAATGGGCGACTGACCAACGCGGAGCTGGCGCAGTCGGTCGCTGTTAGCCCGGCGACGTGCCACCGCCGGACGCAACGCCTGATCGATGAAGGCTACATCAGCCATGTCAGGGCGATGGTGACCCCGCAGAAGGTCGACAGAGGCGCGTTGGTGATGGTTGGCGTCGTACTCGACCGTTCGACCCCGGAGAGTTTCGCGGAATTCGAAAAGGCCGTCGCCAAACTGAAATTCATCCTCGACTGCCATCTGGTGGCAGGCGACTTCGATTATTTTCTGAAGATCAGGGTTGGTGACATGGCGGATTTCAACCGAATCCACGGGGATCAATTGATCGCACTGCCTGGCGTTCGCCAGACGAGAACCTTCTTCGTGATGAAAGAGGTCGTCGACAATGCGCCTCTGGATTTTTGAACGGACGGCTTCGAAGCGTCAAACCATTGCACTAAGCCAGCAGACGCGATCGGCGCTGGATTTTCACTACGAACCGTCGGCGGCATTGCCCCCTTACGGGGCTTGGCTGCTCTTTTCCTCGAAATGCTCAAAAAGCGATAATCATTTCAGCCGCTTGTCCGGTTTTGGCGGTTGCTGTCTTGAATCGCCGTTTTCTTCATCCCATTTCGATTCCACGCAGCCGGAATTGGCTGTCTCCAACTGAAGGATTGGGAGAAATGAACACATCTGCATTGATCCGTCCGGCCTGGACGCCGGCGACCATCGCGTTGATGGTGATCGGGTTCATGGTGTTCTGGCCGCTCGGCTTCGCCATGCTCGCCTACATCATCTGGGGCGACCGGCTCGAGGGCTTCAAGCGCGACGTCAACCGCGCGACCGACGGCATCTTCGCCGGCTGCCGCCGCGGCTCCGACAAGGCCGCGCGCTGGGGCCATGGCTCCGCCCGCACCGGCAACGTCGCTTTCGACGACTGGCGCGAAAAGGAACTCGAGCGGCTTGCCGAGGAACGCCGCAAGCTCGACGAGATGCTGAGCGAGTTCGATGAATATGCCCGCGAATTGCGCCGCGCCAAGGACCAGGAAGAGTTCGACCGCTTCATGGCCAACCGCAACAAGTCGACATCGCCCACGACCGGCGGGTCAACCGGCTCGACGACGAACAACAAACGCGGCGGCAACTCCACGCCAGGCCTGCTCGACGAGTAAGGTCCCGTGCCCAGATAGATAATCCAACGGCGTCGCGTCAGCGGCGCCGTTTCTTTTTTGTTCTAGTCGTTTCCCTCGAATCACGTATCGTCCCGGAATGTCCTTCGGCTTCTTCCGCACCCCGACGAAACCCAAGCCCACGCCCGTCGTGGAGCGCGAGCATTGCGTTGCCGGCCGCACGCTGCCGCTCAAGATCGTCGAGAACGACCGGGCGCGGCGCCTGACGCTGCGCATCGATTCCGGCGGCCGCGGTTTGCGCATCACCGTGCCGCCGGGGCTGCGCCGCGGCGAGGTGGAAAAATTCCTCGACCGCCATCAGGACTGGCTGGAGCAAAGGCTGGCCAAGGTACCCAACCGGCCGCAGGTGCGGCCCGGCATCAAGGTGCCGGTGCGCGGCGTGCCGCATCGCATCGTCCATGAACCGTCGAAACGCGGCACCGTCACGCTGTCGCGCGACGAGCGCGGGCCGCTGATGATCGTGCATGGCGAACGCGTGCATCTGCCGCGCCGCATCGCCGATTTCCTCAAGCGCGAAGCCAAGCGCGAGATCGAAGCGCTGGTGACCAAGCACAGTGCTGCGGTCGGCAAGCGCGCCAAGGCGATCCGCTTCAAGGATACGTCGAGCCGCTGGGGATCGTGCACGTCGGACGGCAATCTGTCGTTTTCCTGGCGCATCATGATGGCGCCGCGGCCGGTGATAAACTACCTCGTCGCGCATGAGGTGGCGCATCTCAAGGAGATGAACCACGGCCCGAAATTCTGGAAACTATGCGAGCAGCTTTGCCCGGATACCGAGCGCTGCAAGGATTGGCTCAAGCGCAATGGCGGCGCGCTGCAGGCGATCGCGTTCGAGTGAGTTTATTGTCCACGAATTTGCCTGTGCAACTGGCCTTGAATACTTAGATACGCCCGCCTCGGGAAGGTCATTATCTCATCTACGCCGAACTGCCCGCCAAGGATTGGAGCGATTTTCCACCCCAGACATTCGTCATCTTTGGGGACGATCCCGCTTTGCAGCGCAATATTGGCCCAGCCCCACTGAAACCAGCTATCGACATTTTCTGGATCACCTTTCAGCCGGTTGAACTCTGCGCCGGTCCTGGCAATCCGTTCATACTCCCCGTCCAGCGTTGATAACAACGAAAGCGATCCGTCCGGTGCTGCAAACACCGTGTCCCCGAAATGACCTACCATCAGTGGGGTGTGGCTGGTCGGCACAAGCCAGGACCAGTCGTGGAACAATCCAGAGCAGTCGATGTCTTCACAGTTGATCGTAGCTTTGGCCATGTCGGTACACTCGCCTGGACCGTAGGAGTCAATCGTCATTGGCCGCGTTCAACTCCTCCGGCCGCAATCCCTCATCGGCGTGGCGCGGCCAGGGCAGGAAATCCTTCTCGAAGCCATCGTTGCTGAAATAAGCCAGCGCCCGGTGCGCCTCGGCGCCGTTGAAGGCTGCCTTGTCCATCAAATGAGCGATGACCTCATGGGCCTGCGCCAGCTTTTGCCTGAGTTCCGCGACGGTCTTTTCCGGCATGATCTTTGTTCTCCCGCCTTAGTGCCTGAGCAAGGTAGCGCGTTGCGCTCTTAGATTAGCAAGGTACCGCGTTGCGCTCTTACATTAGCAAGGTAGCGCGTTCCGCGCTGGCGGCAAACAGGATGCTTTTTCTCGACTCTTTGGCCGTTTCGTGCCAATCCCGCGCCATGGCGCTCGACATCAAGATATGCGGGTTGAAGACCGACAAGGCACTGGCCGCGGCATTGGCCGGCGGCGCCAGCCATGTCGGCTTCATTTTCTTTGCCAAAAGCCCGCGCTATGTCGAGCCGGCGGAAGCTGGCCGCCTGCGCGAAGCGGCGCGCGGCAGGGCCAAGGCGGTTGCGGTGACGGTCGACGCCGGCGACGCGTTTCTGGATGAGATCGTCGAAAAAATGCAGCCCGACATGCTGCAGCTTCACGGCGCCGAAACCCCTGAGCGGGTGGCCGAGGTGAAGGCGCGCTACGGCTTGCCGGTGATGAAGGCGCTGCCGGTCAGCGAGGCTGCCGATCTCGAGCAGGTAAAACCCTTCGTCGGCATTGCCGACCGCTTTCTGTTCGATGCCAAGCCGCCTAGGAATTCGGAATTGCCGGGCGGCAACGGTCTTGCCTTCGACTGGCGCATTCTTGCCGGCCTTGACGCCGGCGTCGATTACATGCTTTCCGGTGGGCTCAATGCTGGAAATATCGGCGACGCCGTTCGGCTCGTGAACCCGCCCGGAATAGATATTTCTTCGGGCGTGGAAAGCGCGCCGGGCGTCAAGGAACCGGCGCTGATCGAACAATTTTTCCGGGCCGTCGGGGCAGCACGCGACAACCGCGCCGCCTGACCACGCTTCAAACCGCAGACCAGGAGATCGGCGATGGATAAGCCGGCGATACCGAATTCCTTCCGCACCGGCCCCGACGAGCAGGGCATGTTCGGCATTTTTGGCGGTCGTTTCGTTGCCGAAACGCTGATGCCGCTGATCCTCGAGCTGGAGCGGCACTGGAACGAGGTCAAGAACGACCCGGATTTCAAGGCCGAGCTGACCGATCTCTCGACGCATTACGCCGGGCGGCCTTCGAAGCTCTATTTCGCCGAAGGCCTTACCCGGCATCTTCGCGGGGTTTCCGCGGCTAAGGGCCTCGGGGGCGGCGCAAAAGTCTATTTCAAGCGCGAGGACCTGAACCACACTGGCTCGCACAAGATCAACAACTGCCTCGGCCAGATCCTGCTCGCCAAGCGCATGGGCAAGACGCGGATCATCGCCGAGACCGGCGCCGGCCAGCATGGCGTCGCGTCCGCTACAGTGGCGGCGCGCTTCGGGCTTCCTTGTATCGTCTATATGGGTGCAACCGATGTCGCCCGGCAAAGCCCCAACGTCTTTCGCATGAAGCTTCTGGGCGCCGAGGTGCGGCCGGTGACCGCCGGCCACGGCACGCTGAAGGACGCCATGAACGAGGCGCTGCGCGATTGGGTGACCAATGTCGAGGATACCTATTACCTGATCGGCACCGCCGCCGGCCCGCACCCCTATCCGGAGCTGGTGCGCGACTTCCAGTCGGTGATCGGCACCGAGGCGCGTGCCCAGATCCTCGAGCAGGAAGGCCGGCTGCCGGACACCATCATCGCTTGTGTCGGCGGCGGCTCGAACGCCATCGGCCTGTTCCATCCCTTCCTGGATGACAGGCAGGTGCGCATCATCGGCGTCGAAGCCGGCGGCCGCGGGCTCGACGGCATCGAGCATTGCGCCTCGATGAGTGCCGGCGCGCCCGGCGTGCTGCATGGCAACCGCACCTACCTCCTGCAGAACGCCGACGGCCAGATCATGGACGGCCACTCGATCTCGGCCGGCCTCGACTATCCCGGCGTCGGGCCGGAGCACTCATGGCTGCGCGATTCCGGCCGCGTCGACTATGTGCCGATCCTCGACGACGAGGCGCTGGAGGCGTTCCAGCTGACGACACGCGTCGAGGGCATCATTCCGGCGCTGGAATCGGCCCATGCCATCGCGCAGGCGGTGAAGATCGTGCCTGATATGGACAAGGACCAGATCGTCATCGTCAACCTGTCCGGCCGTGGCGACAAGGACGTGCACACAGTGGCCAATATGCTGGGCATGGAGATCTGATCATGGCCACTCGCATCGACCGCCGCATGGCAAAGCTGAAGGCCGAAGGTCGACCGGCACTCGTCACCTATTTCATGGGCGGCGACCCGGACTACGACACCTCCCTGTCGATCATGAAGGCGCTGCCCGGCGCCGGCAGCGACATCATCGAGCTCGGCATGCCGTTTTCCGATCCAATGGCCGACGGCCCGGCGATCCAGGCGGCCGGCCTGCGGGCGCTGAAGGGCGGCCAGACACTGGTCAAAACGCTGAAGATGGCCTCGGAATTCCGCGCCGGCGACAGTGAAACCCCGATCGTCTTGATGGGCTATTACAATCCGATCTACATCTACGGCGTCGAGCGCTTCCTGAGCGATGCGCTGGCCAGCGGTATAGACGGGCTGATCGTCGTCGACCTGCCGCCTGAGATGGACGAGGAGCTTTGCATCCCGGCACTCAAGGCCGGCATCAATTTCATCCGGCTGGCGACGCCGACCACCGACGACAAGCGCCTGCCCAAGGTGCTGCAGAACACGTCGGGTTTCGTCTACTACGTCTCGATGACCGGCATTACCGGTTCGGCGCTGGCCGACACCGGCAAGGTGGCGGCAGCGGTCAAGCGCATCAAGAGCCATACCGACCTGCCGGTCTGCGTCGGCTTCGGCGTCAAGACCGCCGAGCAGGCGCGCACCATCGGCGCGTCGGCCGACGGCGTCGTTGTCGGCACCGCGATTGTCAATGCCGTCGCCAACGTGCTCGGGCCGAAGGGCGAAAAGACCGCCGATCCGGCCGAGGCCGTCGCCACGCTGGTCAGCGGGCTTTCGCAAGGGGTTCGCGCGGCTCGCCTTGCTGCCGCCGAATAATCTTCCTACGTCTTCTTAAGGGACAGGAGCCGAAGCGATGAACTGGATCACCAATTACGTCCGTCCGAAGATCAATTCGATGCTCGGCCGCCGCACCGACATGCCGGAAAACCTGTGGATCAAGGATCCCGAGACCGGTGAAATGGTGTTCCATAAGGATCTGGAGCAGAACCAGTTCGTCATTCCGTCCTCCGGCCATCATATGAAGATATCGGCAAAGGAACGGCTGAAATTCTTCCTCGACGACGGCAAATACGAGACGCTGGAAAACCCCAAGGTCGTTCAGGATCCACTCAAGTTCCGCGACGAAAAGCGCTACATTGACCGGCTGAAGGATGCCAAGGCCAAGACCGGCATGGAAGATGCCATCATCAATGCGCTGGGCACGGTCGAGGGCCTGCCGGTGGTGGTGACGGTGCAGGATTTTGCCTTCATGGGCGGCTCGCTCGGCATGGCGGCCGGCGACGCCATCGTGCATGGTTTCGAGGTCGCCTTGCAGCGCAAGCGGCCGCTGATCCTGTTTGCGGCCTCCGGCGGCGCCCGCATGCAGGAAGGCATCCTGTCGCTCATGCAGCTGCCGCGGACCACGATTGGCGTCGACAGGCTGAAGGAGGCTGGCCTTCCCTATATCGTCGTCCTGACCAACCCGACGACCGGCGGCGTCACCGCCTCCTATGCCATGCTGGGCGACGTGCATATTGCCGAGCCCGGCGCCCTGATCGGCTTTGCCGGCCCGCGCGTCATCGAGCAGACCATCCGGGAAAAGCTGCCCGACGGCTTCCAGCGCGCCGAATATCTGATGGAACACGGCATGGTCGACATGGTGGTGTCGCGGCTGGAGATGCGCCAGACGGTTGCGCGGCTGCTGAGAATGCTGCTCAAGCTGCCGGAAGAGCAAAAACCGCAGGAGCCGGAAATCCTGCCGCCGTCGGTGATCCCGGTCGAAGCCCGGCCGCACGCCTGACGCATTCGCCACGAACCGCGATTGCGCGCCGTCCGTGGCGCGCCTAGGATTCGCCATGACCACGCTTGCCGCCGACCGCGAAATCGAAAGCCTGATGGCGCTTCATCCGAAGGGCTTCGACCTTTCGCTCGACCGCATTTCGCGGCTGCTCGAGCGGCTCGGCAATCCGCAGGACCAGCTGCCGCCGGTCATCCACATCGCCGGCACCAACGGCAAGGGCTCCTGCGCTGCTTTTTCACGGGCGCTGCTCGAAGCCGCCGGCTACCGCGTCCACGTCCACACCTCGCCACATCTGGTGAACTGGCACGAGCGCTACCGGCTGGCCGCGGATGGCGGCGGCAGGCTGGTGGACGACAAGGTCTTCGCCGAAGCCATCGCCCGCGTCGCCAAAGCCAATCAAGGCCAGAAGATCACCGTCTTCGAAATCCTCACCGCCGTCACCTTCCTGCTGTTTTCCGAACATCCGGCCGATGCCGTCATCCTCGAGGTTGGCCTTGGCGGCCGCTTCGACGCCACCAATGTCATCGCCGAGCCGGCCGTGTCGGTGATCATGCCGGTGTCGCTCGACCATGAAGCCTATCTCGGCGACCGCGTCGAGCTGATCGCCGCCGAAAAGGCCGGCATCATCAAGCGCGGATGCCCGGTCGTCATCGGCGCGCAGGAAAGCGAGACGGCCCAGCAGGTGCTCATCGAAACCGCCGAGCGGCTCGACTGCCCCGCCTTCGTCTATGGCCAGGATTTCCTTGCCTATGAGGAAAACGGCCGCATGGTCTATCAGGACGAAGACGGATTGATGGACCTGCCGCCGCCGCGCCTGCCGGGGCGCCATCAATTCGCCAATGCGGCGGCGGCGATCGCGGCGGTCAAGGCAGCGGGCTTCGAGATCAGCCACCGCGCTGCCGAGAAGGCGATGGCGAATGTCGCCTGGCCGGGCCGCATGCAAAAGCTGCCACAAGGCCGGCTGAGCGAACTGGCGCCGAAGGGCGCCGACATCTGGCTCGACGGCGGCCATAATCCCGGCGCCGGCGTGGTCGTCGCTGAGGCCCTGGCCGAGCAGGAGGAAAAGAACCCGCGGCCGCTGTTCCTGATCTCGGGCATGATCAACACCAAGGACCAAAGCGGCTATTTCCGCGCCTTCAAAGGGCTGGTGCGGCACGTCTACACCGTGCCGGTGAGCCTGAGCGACGCCGGCGTGCCGAACGACGAGCTGGCGACCCGCGCCATTGAGGCAGGCTTGTCGGCCGAACCGGTTAGTTCCGTTGCAAACGCACTGATGCTGCTGCGCGACACATGGGACGGACCGCCGCCGCGCATCCTGATTGGCGGGTCACTTTACCTGGCCGGCGCGGTATTGGCCGAAAACGGCACGCCGCCGGTTTGAGGCGTGCTTCAGCCGGGCCACGGTGACGCCACACTTATCAGACCACCGCGAGGAGCCAATCATGATCAAGGTAAAGCAGCTCGCTCACGTTTGCATTTTCGCGAATGACCTGGAGATGACGCGAAGCTTCTATCGGGACGTCCTCGGCATGGACACCCAGTTCAATTTCCTGCGCGACGGGAAGATTTTCGGCTTCTACCTCAATTGCGGCAGCCGTAGCCATGTCGAGGTGTTCCAGAAAGACGGCGCCAGCTATGGCGACTTGAACCAGATCAACCACTTCTGCCTCGAAGTGGAAAACATCGACGCCGCGATCGCCCATCTGAGGTCAAAGGGGGTTGATGTCACTTCAAAGAAACGCGCGTGCGATGACACCTACCAGGCTTGGATCCGCGAGCCCAACGGCGTGAAGATCGAACTGTTCGAATATACTGAGAAAAGCGCACAATTCGTCGGTGGCGATCGTATCGCGGATTGGTGATCGCGCCTCGCCGGGACAATTGTAGCGGCGCAGCCGATGGTTGGTGGACTACTTCAGCTCGACCTCGATGAAGGCGAATTCGCCATCGTTTGCGCTGATGACATCATGTTCGACGCCCTCGTTGCGGAAATACGGCGCGCCCTTCTTCATCTCGGCAAAGGATTCGCCGTCCTTGGTCAGGAGCTTCACCTTGCCGTCGGTCAACGGCACGATCACATAGTCGTGGCCATGGCGATGCCAGCCGGTGTTGTCTCCCGGGGCGAAGCGGTATTCGGTGACGATGACGCGCTCATTGTCGATGAAGACGGTGGCCTTGGCGGATCCGGTCATATCGCTTCTCCTTTGAATTCAGAAGAGAAGAATACCGGGCGGCAAGCCGCGAGTGCCAGAGCGGCCCACCAATGACGCCAGCAAAAGAAGGCCCGGCGCGAGGCCGGGCTTTTCTGCAAAATTTTGATCGGATCAGGCGAGGCTGCCGTTGATCCAGTGCGACAATGCCGTTTTCGGCGCAGCACCGACCTTCATGTCGGCGACTTCGCCGCCCTTGAAGATCATCAGCGTCGGGATCGAGCGTACGCCGAACTGCGCGGCCAGCTCAGGATTCTCGTCGATGTTGAGCTTGGCGATCTTTATCTTACTGCCGAGTTCGATGGCGATGTCCTCGAGCGCCGGGGCGATCATCTTGCACGGGCCGCACCATTCCGCCCAGAAATCGACCACGACCGGCTCCTTGGCGTTGAGCACGTCGGCCTGGAAATTGCTCTTGTCGACCTTGACGGTGGCCATGCTGAGATCCTTTCGATTTGTTCGTCGCACCAAATGTGGTGGTGATCGCGTCCGTCTTCAAGCAAGTGTTGTGTCACGCTCCCGTGAGTCTAGCAAGCGCATCGTCCAAGGCCGCCGCCGGCAGCTCGATCAGCCGCGGCGCCTCGGTGAACAGCAGCGCCGCCGAGACCTCGCGTCCCGGATAGAGCGGCTGAAGCAGCGCGCGATAAAGTGCGAGCTGCAGAACATAGGCTTGCGGCACTTCGGCGAGCGTAGCTGGCGCTGGCCGATTGGTCTTGTAGTCGACGATCGAAACCTTGTCCGGCGTTACTGCCAGCCGGTCGATCTTGCCGGAAATCGAGCGCAGTTTGCCCCTTACCTCCAGGCTGCCCATGATGGCGACTTCGGCGCGCGAGTTTGGCGCAAACAGCGGCGCGAAGCGGCTGTCGGCAAGAATTCTGAAAACGCCAGCCAAGGCCTTGTCGTGCTCGTCGTCGAGCCATTCCGCGCCGGCTCTTGCCAGATAGCGTTCGGCGGCATCCCGGCGTTTTCCCTCGGCGATGCCGGGCAGCATCTGCAGCAATTTGTGCAGCGCCAGCCCGCGCATGACGGCAAAGCCGGGCTCGGCGTCGGCATCCAGTACCGGCGAACGCGTGTCGGCCACCGCTTGCCGCGCCTCCTCGATCAGCACCGAGGCGCCGGACGGCGAGAGCGGCCGCGGCAATTCCTCGAAGGGCGGCAGAGGCCGGAACAGGGTTTCAAGCAGTGGTGCAAAGCGTTCCGCCTGTCGTGCCTCATTCACTGCCGCCAGTGGCATGGGCGGCAGTTTCGTCACCTGGAAACGATGCACGGTCTCGCCAGTGGCGGGATGCCGGCGTTCTTTGCTCTCCGCGGCACCGACCAGTGCGCGGCTGACGATCGAATGCCAGGTGCCGGTATTCGGCGCCCGCTTGCCATGGTAGCCGCAGACGATCAGCCGATCCTCGGCGCGGGTCATGCCGACATAGAGCAGCCGGCGGTATTCGTCGTCGGCGAGCTCGCGGGCGCGGGCCGATGCGGCGCGTGAAAACCCATTGGCGACATCGCTGGCCGAACGCCAGAGATAGCCCTTGCCCTCCCAGCAGTCGCCCGAGCCTTCGAACGGCATCAATCTCGGCAGATGCTGGTCGCTGAACGGCGCGGAGCCGCCATCGACAAGGAATACCACCGGCGCTTCCAGGCCTTTGGCGGCATGCACGGTCATGACGCGAACCTCGTCGCGGGTCTGGTCCATTTCGCGCTTGATCTCGGGGCCGGCGTTTTCCAGCGTCGACAGGAAGGATTCCAGCCCTGGCAGGCCGGTTCGCTCCTCGGCCAGGCAGAAATTCAGGAATTCGTCGAGGATATCGCCGGCCTCCGGACCGAGCCGCGCGATCATCTTCTTGCGCAGGCCGTCGCGGGCGAGAGCTGCGGCATAGAATTCGAACACCGGCTTGAATGCGGCCTCGTTCGACCATGTGTCGAGCCGGCTGACGACGGCGGCCAACGCCTCGCTTTCGCCGACATGCCGGCGCAGCGAGGCGATCAGCGAGACGCCCGACGGCCTCTGGGCAGCAAGCGCGAAAAGCTGCTCTTCCGAAACATCGAAGATCGGGCTGCGCAGCACGGCGGCCAGCGACAGATCGTCCTCGGGCTGGATGAGAAAATGGCCAAGTGCGATCAGGTCTTTCACCGCGACGTGGCCGGGCAGGCTGAGCCGGTCGGCGCCGGCCACCGGAATGTCGCGGCGCTTCAGCGCCCGCGTCAGCGCATGGACGAAGCGATCGCGCTTGCGCACCAGCACCAGCACGTCGCCGGGGCGGAGTTTCTTGCCGCGGCCTTCGATGACCTCACCGTTGCCGATCCAGCCGGCAATCGTTGCGGCGACGTTTTCAGCGACGCGGACTGCCGGCGCGTGGGCATGGTCGACCGCTTGCGTCCAATCGTCTGGTTCGTCGACGACGTTGGCGCCGATCGACGGCCAGACCTCGACATGACCCGGCGCATCGGTGCGGATCGCCTTGTGGTCGAGCGGATCAGGATCGTGGCTGATGCCGCGCCGCACGTTCGGGTCGGCAAAGACCCGGTCGACGGCGGCAAGAACATCTTCGGTCGAGCGGAACGACCAGGTCAGCTTGAGATCGGCGAAGGCGGCGGCGGCGGATCTAACTTTGCCGGCAAACAAAAGCCGGCTGTCGGCAAAGGAATCCGGGGCGGCTCCCTGGAAGGAATAGATCGACTGCTTTTCGTCGCCGACAGCAAAGATGGTGCGGTGGACCGCGTCGCGTGCGCCGAGCCCGGCAAAGAACTCCTCTGCCAGCCGCTTGACCACCTCCCACTGGTCGGGACTGGTGTCCTGCGCCTCGTCGAGCAGGATGTGGTCGATGCCCTGGTCGAGCTTGTACTGCACCCAAGGGCCGGCATCGGGCCGTGCCAAAAGGTTGACCGTGCGGGTGATCAGGTCGTTAAAGTCGAGGAAGCCGCGGGCGCGCTTCAATTGCTCGTAACGGGCGATCAGCCAGTCGGCGATGGTCAGCGCCGCACGCGTGCCTTCCAGCATCCTGAACAAGGCCAGCCGGTCGGAGATTTCGAGAATGGCGTCGACCGCCGCCAGATAACGTTCGGCAAGATCGGGCAGCCGGTCAAGCAATGCCCTTTTAAATGTCTTTGCCGGATCGTAAGGCTCGCCGTCGGCCCTCAGGAAAGCCTTGGAGAGCAAATTCAGGCGACGTACCGGATCCTCCTCGGCAAAGGCAAGGCGGGCGTATGGCAGCAGATTGTTCAGCACGATGCGCGCATCGGCGGCCTCGGCCGCCCGTGAAAAGGTGACGAGATAATCCGGCAGGAAGCCGGGCAGCGGCCAGACCGAGGCGGCTATACCTTCGGCCGTCTGGCCGGCGCGGAAATGGAACTCGTCGAACAGCGCCTGAAAACCATCGCCGCCGGCCGCGGTGATGAACGCACGCAAACCATCGCGCTTGCGCACGATCTCGGCCAGCAGTGCGTCGAGCCCATGCTCGCCGCCGCGCTCCAGCACGGTGGCGAAGGCGTCGGACAATGCCGCATCGCCTGCAACGCCGCCCGAAATCATGTCGCGGCGGGCGGCGGCAAACAGCGATGCCTCCATTTGCGGATCGAGCATTTCGAAATGCGCAGGGATATTGGCTTCCAGCGGGAACTGATGCAGCACCGATTCGCAGAAGGCGTGGATGGTCTGGATCTTCAGCCCGCCCGGTGTTTCCAGAGCCTCGGCAAACAACCGCCGCGCCCGGCGCATGGTTTCGCGGTCGGGCTGGCGGCCGTCCAGCGCCTCTATCCGTGTCGAGAGCTCGGCATCGCCCAGGGCCGTCCATTGCGACAGGGTCGAAAACACCCGGTTCGACATGTTGGCGGCGGCGGCACGCGTATAGGTCAGGCACAGGATCTTGGACGGATCGGTGCCGCGCAGCAACAGCCGGATAACGCGCTGGGCGAGTACATGGGTCTTGCCGGATCCGGCATTGGCCGACACCCATGCGGAATTGCGCGGATCGGAGGCGCTTGCCTGACTGGCGACAGTGTCGCTTGGAATGGGATAGGCCTTTTTCATGCCTCCCCTCCCTCGTCGTCGGCATCGCCGCCGGCCGACCATTCGAGCACGCGGGCGAGATGGTCGTAATCGCCGTCGGTCTCACCCTCGCGGAACGGCAACGCCCGCGACAAATACCCGGTCGTCGGGTCGGCATAGTGGATCAGCAGCTTTTCCAACCTCGCCCAGGCCTCTTCGGTGAGATCGGCGGCGGTTCGCGGCTTGCGGTTGTATTCGAGGATCGATTCTTCGAACACCTCGCCATTCGGCCTCAGCCGCACGAAAGCCAGTTGCGACGGCTCACAGGCGCCAAGCTCCTTGAAGGCGCCGCGACGCAGCAGCGCGCCCTCCAGCGCCAGTTGCGGCGCGAGCAGCGTGTGCGCCTGCGCTTTGGATGGCGAGGAGCCGGTCTTGTAGTCGAGGATGTCGGCCATGCCGCCAGCCAGCAGATCGATTCGATCAGCGTAGCCGGACAGGGTCACGCCGGATCGGCCGACACCGGTCTTTTCGGCGCGTTCCTCGGCGTGCCGCCGTGCCACGGCGGCGGCCCGGCCGCGCTCCCATTCGATGATGCCGGCGGCAAGCTTTTCAAAACGCGGCCACCACACCGCCTCGACATCGGCCGGCAGGGCCGCCTCGGCAAAGCAGGAGCGGCCTGCGGCGATGAGCCCGTCCAGCGCCTCCGGCGCGCGCGGGTCGGCCACCCTCGCCGAGAAGAGGTGCAGAATGGCGTGAAACAGCGTGCCACGCTCGGCGGCGCCCGGATCGCGAATGACCGGATCGAGCGGCATCAGGCCGAGTATCCTTCTGGCATAGACCGCATAGGGATCGCGGCGTAGCGTTTCGATCTCGGTGACCGAGAAGTGGTGCGGCCGCGCGGCGAGCGGCGGTTTCGGCTGCGGCCTCGGCGCAAAGTCCTGCTTTTCGCCGGCATCGAGCGCACGCGCCCAGGCAAGCAGTTCGTCGCCGCGCCGGCGAAGTGCAGCAGCGTGGTCCTCGCCGACGAATGTAAGGATGCGCTGCAGCCAGCGCGAAGGTACCGACGGTGCGTCGCCGGAGCGGCCGGAGCGAGCCAGCACCACTTTTTTGGCGCCCATGGCCATCTGGAAATCATGGGCGGCAAGGCCGATGCGCCGCTCGGGCGGTTCAAGATCGATGCCGGTCTTCATCAGCCGCGACATGAAGCGGTCGCTCTCCGGCTTGCGCGGCCACACGCCTTCGTTGAGCCCGCCGACGACCAGCGTGTCGACATCCTGAAGCCGCGCTTCCAGCACACCCCAGATGGCGATGTTCCTGTCGCTGCCCTGCGCCGGCTTGACCGTCTCGGGCGCGATCAGCGCCTCCATCACGTCAGGCCATTCGTCAGCGGCGAAGGAGAACGACACCGAGGCCGCGACCAGCCCGCGCAAGAGCTCGGCGAGCTTTTCGCCGGCATCGCCCGCATAGAGTTCGCTCAGGCTGCCATCAGCGGCGCGGCCGAGACTTTCGAGCGCAACGACGCTGGCGCGCACAAGGGTGGCAAGATCGGCATTCTCGTCGCCGCGAAAAGCAACCAGCGGCGCCAGCGCGGCCGTTAGCCGGATCAGCAGGTCGCGCGCCTGTTCGATGCGCCTGACCGAAAGCCGCGGCCACCAGAAGGGTGGACGGCGATTGCCGCCGCCGTCGAATTCGAGGAGCCGGGTGTCGAAGAGCTGCGGCAGCGACGCCACGTCCGGACGCCCTGTGCCGCCGCGCAGCCCCACGAGTTCGACGATTTCGGCCGCATAGCGCACGCTTGCCCGCTCCAGGCCGAGGCCAAGCAGGGGATGCTTGAGCAGCGACAGCAGGGCGACGGGGTCGCCCGGGCGGAAGGCTGCCTGCAGCGCCAGCCTGAGCAGGCTGGCGGCTGGTGTGTTGATCAGCGGCGTGCCGCCGGAATCGTCGGCGGCAACGCCGAAGCGCAGCAGCTCGACTGAGACCCGCCGCGCCAGAGCGCGGTCGCCGGTGACGAGTGCGGCGCGCTGGCCGGGCCGTTCGACGGCCTGTTTGAGCGCGACGGCGATCGCCACGGCTTCGTCGCGTTCGCTGGCGGCTTCGAGAAGCGTCACATCGGCGAAGGCCTCGGCAATATCGCCGGCCCTAAAGCGGGCGCGCGTCTCGGCCCAGAGCTCGGTGGTCTCCGCCGGGCGCAGCGCTTCGCCGACAAGTGCGGCGCGCAGCGCAAGCGGTCGCGGCGCAACAGCAATCTCCTCGACATCGGCGCGCGGCACGCCGATCTTGCCGATCAACTTTGCCAGGCCGTATTGCGGGTGGCCAAGCACGGCTGGGCGCGCGCCCGGTGTGGTGATCGCGACAAAGGACGGCTCGTCCAACGCCCGGTCGAGCCCGGGCAGCACGACGGCGCCATTGGGCAGACCGGCGATCACGGCAAGCAGCTCGGCCGTGGCGGGAATGGAGCCGGTGGAACCGGCGGCGATCACCGGTCCGGCTGGCGGATTACGCTTCAGCCGCGCCGCCTCCAGCCTTATCAGGGCATTACGATGCGCGGCCGGATTGGAACGATGGCGTTCCTCGAGCAGGTTCGGCCAGTTCTCCGTCACGATGGTCAGGAAGTCGAGTGTCACCTGCCACCAGCCTGCAAGATTGCCGGTTACAAGGTCGGCGAGCCTTGCCCAATCCGTGCCTTCGGTGTCGATCTCATCCATCAGGCGTGCAAGGTCGCGCGCCAGCCAGATGGCGTCGGCGGCGGAGGCCGGTATGACAATCTCCTCGTCGAACAATGCCGCGACATGTGCCGGCAGGCGGCGTTTCCACGCCCGCACCAGCGGCGCAAGCAGCAGAAGACGCTCGACCGCGGCGATCGGCGGCGCAAGGTCGATGGCGACCGAAGCTCCTGCCTCGAAGGCGGCTTCATCTTCATCGAACTCACCAAGCGGGCGGATGACCGGCAGGATCGCCGAGCGGCTTCCCGAGCGCGAGAGAGCATCGACGAAGACGCCGCGAAGCGCCCGCGCCGCACGGCGCGTCGGCACATAGATGGTGAGATCGGCCAGCGCCAGCGGATCGCCGTCATAGGCGAAGCCGGGAACCAAGCGCCCCGCAAGCAGCGCCTCGGCCAGCGTCGGCAGGAACGGCGCTCCGGGCGGGATCGAGAAAACGCGGCGGGAGCCGCTCATTTCGACTCGGTAAGAGCGCCGGGTGCCTCAGCAACAGCATTGGGCGTGCCGGCAAGCGCGGCGGCGACCGCTGCTTCCGCCCGCGAGATCGCGTCAGGTGTGCCGACAGTAATCCAGTGGCCCTGCATTTTCATGCCGAACAGGCGGCCGGCGGCGATTGCCGCATCGAAATAGGCGTTGAGAGAGTGTGGACCGGCCGGCGCATCCTTGAAGATGCGCGGATGGACGATTGCGGCGCCGGCATAGATCAGGCCGGCGGGATCGTTGTTCGCACGCCGCAAGGCGCCGTCCGGCGCCACCAGGAAATCGGTGCCGCCGCTATGTCCGGTTGCCGACTGGAGATCCGCAAGCATCAGCAGAATGTCCATTGTCGCGCCCTCCCATGCAAGCGCAAGACGCCTGAGATTGGAGACGCCGCTGTCGATCCAGAAGGTGTCGGCGTTGAGCACGTAGAAGGGCACCCCTAAACTGGGCAATGCCTTGACGATACCACCGGCGGAGTCAAGCAAGCCCCTACTCTCATCCGAGATGACGATTCTCGGCGCACTGCGGCGGGCTACATGGTCCACGATCTGTTGCGGGAGGTAATGGACGTTGACGACGGCCTTGGCGACGCCGGCTTCGGCTAGGCAGTCCAGCCCCCAGTCGAGCAATGTCTTGCCGGCGACCTTGACCAGCGGCTTCGGCATGGTGTCGGTGATCGGCCGCATGCGCTTGCCGAGCCCGGCGGCGAGCACCATGGCGGTCGTCGGCATCGGCTGCTCATCCGACGCCTTCGGGCCCAAATCCTTAGCCGTCAAATCGAGCGTTCCTCCAGCAAGCCGTGGGCGATGTAGAAATCCTGCAGCCCGGCCAGCGCCGGATGCGCCAGTGCCCGGCGAAGATAGTCGCGGATGCGCGGCAGATGCTTCAGATAATAAGGCTTGCCGTCGCGTTTTTCGAGCCGCACGAAGATGCCGAGGATCTTGGAATTGCGCTGTGCGGCCATGATTGCATAGGTTTCGCGGAATTCGTTCTCATCGAAGGCACCGGCAGCGCGTCGCGCGGCGATGTAGGCGGCGAGCGTGTGCTTTTCGATTTCGGGTGAGATAGTGACGCGCGCGTCCATGGCGAGCGAGGCGACGTCGTAGGCGGACGGCCCGATCAGCGCGTCCTGGACATCGACGACGCCGAGGCGATCGTGACCGGAACGGTCAGCGCGCCAGATCAGGTTGGGTGAATGGAAATCGCGCAGCATCAGCGTGTATTCGCGCCCCTCCAGCCGATCGAGCACCGCACTCCATTCGCTGCGGTAACCGGCGCGCAGCGCCTCTCTAGGCGGAGCGCCTGATATCGCCGGGACATACCAGTCGACCAACAATTCGGCCTCGATCATCATGGCGTCGCGGTCGAAAGGCGGCACCTCATGGAAGACGCCGGGGCCGGCCTGCATGCGGGCCGGCCATGTTTTGCCGTGCATCATGGCAAGCAGTTCGGCCGCCGCAGCGTAGCGCTCGGCCACCGGCTGGCCGCGCTTGTCGAGAAACCCTTGGGAACCGAGATGCTCCAGCAGGAGAAAACCCTGGTCGAGATCCTGGGCATAGATTTCCGGGACGCTGACGCCGCCGGCCCGCAAGGCCCGGTCGATGGCGACGAACGCCGAAACGGATTGCGCGGTGTGAGCGATCTCGGCATAGGGTTTGCCGTCGCGGACTGGCGGTCCGAGCACCAGCCTTGGCGAGTTCATCAGCACCCGCGGCGGAAATCTGGCGAGCGTGACGATCTCGTAGGAGCGAGCCGAGGCATCACCGATGAAATGTCGTCGCTGCGCTTCGCCCCAACCGGCCTGCCCGAGAAAATCGCGCATTGCCAGCGATCGCGCCGCGCGCTCGAAGGCGGCGCCCTCTCCCGATAGTCTCGCCAGTCGGCCGTCGCCCTGCTGGAGAAGTTCGACCAGCACCGAGGTTTTCGGCAGATATGCCTCTGCCCGCTCCGGCCATTCGACCAGCGCGGCGCCTTGCGTCAGCGCCTCGTCGAAGCCCAGCTCGTCCAGCTCGGATGCCGTGCCCAAGCGGTAGAGATCGAAATGATGAACCGGCACACGCGTGTCGTAGCTCTGGACCAGCGTGAAGGTCGGGCTCGGCACGTCGAGTCCGGCATCGTCGGCCAGTGCCTTGATCAGCGCCCGTGCCAAGGTCGATTTGCCGGCGCCGAGATCGCCCTTGAGGGCGAGCACGTCGCCAATGCGCAGCGACATGGCGAGATCCTCGCCGAACCTTGCCGTCGCAGCCTCGTCGGCGAGAAAACGCTCCAGCACCAATACCGCCATCGAACGCGCTACTCGGCCGCCGCGCGGATGCCGGACGGCGTGTCGGGAAAGGCGCAAACAACCGTGGTGCCCTTATCCCTGCCGGTCTCGATGCGGACGCTGCCGCCATGCAGTTCGACAAAGCTCTTGACGATCGACAGGCCGAGCCCGGCGCCACGGCGGCGGCCGCCATTGGTGCGCGGCTCGAAGCGCCGGAACACTGAGTCAAGCAGGTCCGGCGGCATGCCGGGGCCGTCATCGTGAACGGAAAATTCCACGCCGTCGGCAAGTTGGCGGCAGGCGAGCGTTATGGTGCTCGCCTCCGGCGCGTAATTGGCGGCATTGCTGAGCAGATTGTAGAGGATCTGGCGGACGCGGATCTCGTCGCCGTGGAAGGTTTTCGGCGCGGCCGCCGCGTCGATCCTAAGCTTGATCGCATGTTCCTCCAGCCGGTCGGCGACCAGTTCGGCGGCAGCCGTAATGGTTCGATCGATGTGAACTTCGGAAATGTCGAGTTCCATGATGCCGGCATCCACCGTCGCCAGGTCGAGGATGTCGTTGACGATGGTGAGCAGGACCGAGGAAGACGAGCCGACATGCCCGATATATTCGCGTTGCTTCTGGTTCAGCGGACCAGTCGACGGCAGTGAAAGAAGCTCGGTAAAGCCGATGATGTTGGTGAGTGGCGAGCGCAGCTCATAGGAGACGTGCTGCACGAATTCGTTCTTGATCTGGTCGGACTTTTGCAGCGCCTCATTCTTGTCCTTCAGCGCCCGCTCGACATTGACGCTGTCGGTAACGTCGACGAAGGTCATCATCACCTGGCCGTTGGGCAAAGGGATGACGGCGTAGCGCAAAACGGTGCCGTTGTTCAATTCGGTTTGGCCGTGGCGGTCGCGGCGCTCGTCGTCGAAGCCGGTGATGGCGGCAACGAACCCGCCCCACGGACTGTCGACGGCACGGCGGTCGCAAAGGTTGCGGATCGTCGAGACATGGACGTTGGGTTTTGAGGCATCGGCATCCAGCCCCCACAATGCCGCGAACGCCGGGTTCGACAATCTCAGCTTGCCGTCGGGGCCGAACACAGCGACGCCTTCGGCGAGGTTGTCGAGCGTCTCGCCCTGGACCCGGACGGCGGTCTGGTAGCGGCTTTCAAGGTCCATCTTCTCGGTCAGGTTCTCGAACACCCAGGTGACGCCGCCCTTGGGCTGCGGATTGGCGACGACGCGAATGGTCTTGCCGTCCGGCAGATGCCACCAATGCTCCTGCGATTCAACCGCGCGGTAAGCGCCGAGCAGGCTCTCTTTCCAGCGCCGCCATTCGGGCTGCTCGGCGATCCTGCCTTCGCTGCGCAGGCGGTCAAGCAGCAAGGCGTTGTCCGGCGCGCTGTGCAGGAAGCCGCTGTCGAGGCCCCATAGCTTCTGGAACGCCTGATTGAAAAACCGCAATTTCTCGTCGGTGTCGAAAATCGCCACGGCGGTGTTGAGCTGATCGAGCGTGTCGGCGTGGCTCTGCATGGTCCGCTCATATTCGGCGCGAATGGCCTCGATAGCGCTGATGTCGCAGGCAAGACCAGCCGAACCATCCGCCCCGGCAAAATCGGTCACGGCAAACATACGGCGGTCGCCTTCGATGACCGTGGAGAGCGTCTGTTCAAAGACCGCGCGCGACTTGTGCTGCGCAGCGATCGTGTCGCGCGCCTGGCCGCCGAGGAATTCCTTGCCATCGCGGACCGCCGCTTCGGCATTCTCGGCCTCGACCGCTTCGGCATAGGCGCGGTTGACCCATTTCAGCCGCCCGTCGACAGTACGCAGCCATGACGGCATCTTGAGCGCATCCAGAAGACCGATCAGCGTCTCATGGTCGGCGGCTAAGCGTTGGTTCTCGATCTTCAGCCTGGCCTGGCTTCGCTGTGTCTCCGAAAGCGAGACGAAGCGAACCAGCACATGCGCCGCACTCTTGCGGCCGTGAACCTCGAGCGGCTGGCCGGCCTGCGATTCGATGACCAGATCGAACGGCTTTGCCTTGTCCCGCAGTGCCGCTACGGCATGTTCGAGTGCGGCCGCCGAACGCGGCATCAGCCAGCGGCCGAAAGCCAGGAAGGCCGCCCGGTCCTCCGGCGCGCCGCTCTCGATCGGCAATGTCCCGACAAGTTCGGGCTTCTTGTTCTCGGCCGCCCATACCACCACGCGCTGATCGCGAGAATGGAGCAGCGCCTCCGAGCGCTGCAGCGCGGCATTGACGTCGGCGATGCGGGTCCTGAGCTCGGCATTTTCCGCCGCGGTGCGCGCCCGTTCGCGGATCAGAAAGATGGCCGACAGCAATGCCGCCCCCATGACGCCGACGAACATGGCGAGTTGCATGACCTCGACCGTGCTGACCGACAGCCCGGCCTTTTGCGCCACGCGGGTTTGGGCATGTGCAGTAAAGCCAAGCAGCGGACCAACCAGCGCGGAAGAAGCAAGCAGCACACCGACACGGCTGCCGGCGCGCCATAGAAGGCTGCCGCCTCTGGCAGCGGAGCCCGTGATCGAATCGTTATGGCCGCCGGAAACGGCCTGTCCCGCGCAAGGCGGGTTATCCCCCGGCATGTCTTGGTCCTCTTCGCCGCCTGAATGCAAGACCGCCCTGATGCGTGCGCCCGGGCCTCGTCCCCGGACCGCGAATCAGCACCATAGCGCTTGCGCGAATCGGCGTGAAGAATCAATCAGCGCAAAAATAAAGCCGGGCGAAAAGTCAATTGCCCGGCTTCAATATCTAGTGGCAAGTTTCGCCGTGGTTAATAGCGGTAGTGTTCCGGCTTGAACGGTCCCTGCGGAGTGACGCCGATATAGGCGGCCTGTTCGCCGGACAGTTCGGTCAGGCGGGCACCGAGCTTGTCGAGATGCAGGCGCGCGACCTTTTCGTCGAGATGCTTCGGCAGGACATAGACCTGGTTCTCGTACTGACCGGGCTTGGTGTACAACTCGATCTGGGCCAACACCTGGTTGGTGAAGGACGCCGACATGACGAAGCTCGGATGGCCGGTGGCGTTGCCGAGGTTGAGCAGACGGCCCTCCGACAAAAGGATCATCCGCTTGCCGTCCGGGAAGGTGATCATGTCCACCTGAGGCTTGATGTTGGTCCACTTCAGATTGCGCAGCGAGGCCACCTGGATCTCGTTGTCGAAGTGACCGATGTTGCCGACGATCACCATGTCCTTCATCAGGCGCATGTGGTCGAGGGTAACGACGTCCTTGTTGCCGGTGGTGGTGATGACGATGTCGGCCGTCGGCGCCGCGTCCTCGAGCGTGACCACCTCGAAACCGTCCATCGCCGCCTGCAGCGCGCAGATCGGATCGACCTCGGTGACCTTGACGCGGGCGCCGGCGCCCTTGAGCGAAGCCGACGAGCCTTTGCCGACGTCGCCATAGCCGCAGACAACCGCGACCTTGCCGGCCATCATCGTGTCGGTGCCGCGGCGAATGCCGTCGACAAGCGATTCCTTGCAGCCATATTTGTTGTCGAATTTCGACTTGGTGACGGAATCATTGACGTTGATCGCCGGGAACGGCAGCAAGCCTTTTTTCTGCAGCTGATAGAGCCGGTTGACGCCGGTCGTCGTCTCTTCAGTGACGCCGCGGATCGCTTCCTTCTGCTTGGTGAAGAAGCCGGGCGATGCCTGCATGCGCTTTTTGATCTGGGCAAACAGGATCTCTTCCTCTTCGCTGCCCGGATTGGACAGCACATCCTCGCCGGCCTCCGCGCGGGCGCCGATCAGGATGTACATGGTGGCATCGCCACCGTCGTCGAGGATCATGTTGGAGGTGCCGCCATCGGCCCACTGGAAGATCTTGTCGGTGTAGACCCAATAGTCCTCCAGCGTCTCGCCCTTGACGGCAAACACCGGAATTCCGGCCTCGGCAATGGCCGCGGCGGCGTGGTCCTGGGTCGAGAAGATGTTGCAGGAAGCCCAGCGGATATCGGCGCCGAGCGCCTTAAGCGTTTCGATCAGCACCGCCGTCTGGATGGTCATGTGCAGCGAGCCGGTGATGCGCGCGCCCTTGAGCGGCTTCTTGTCGCCGAATTCCTCGCGGCAGGCCATCAGGCCCGGCATTTCGGTTTCGGCGATCTCGATCTCCTTGCGGCCCCAGCCGGCAAGCGCGATGTCTGCGACCACATAGTCCTTGCTACCCGTCATGGCAGTGCTCCGATGCGAATTGATTGCGGGACGCGCCCGCCCCGAAGGCGTGTCGGAGGGCGCGAGTTGCCGGCCTGACTAGCAGATCGGGAGTCGGACGACAATGGGATATAAAGAAATCTTTATCCGTGCATGTCTTCAGCTACGGCGGCCATGAGAGCGCGCAGAAGGGGTGCTGTCCAAGGTGGCCGTCCCTCAGACCTCAGATCGGCAACACTTTCAAAGCCGGAAACAAAAAACCCGCCTCGGCGGGCGGGTCTTCGGGGCCAATTGGCACCATAGCGAGATTAGTAGCATAGCTGCAGGCACAAAGCAAGAACAAAATACGCGACGGTCGCGCAAAAATGCGATTTCCTTCACCGCCGCAAGGTTGCGCCCGAACATGCCGCAGCAGGTGCCGTCGGCGAAGCCGTCAGCACTCCTCGCCGAAACGGGAAGCAACCAGTTGCTCCAGCGCATCGATGACCTCTTCGGCCTCCGGGCCGGTGGCGGTGACGCGGATCGAATAACCGGGGCTCGCCGCCAGCATCATCAGGCCCATGATCGAGGTGCCGCCGACCTTGACGCCGTCCTTCTCGACCTGGACCGTGGCGTTGAAGCCGCTGGCGATTTGAACGAACTTGGCCGAGGCGCGCGCATGCAGGCCGCGCTGGTTGACGATCGGAAAGTCGCGAACGATCTTGTCCTTTTCCGGCAACAGGGCACTCATTTGCTGCTCAGGAGCTGACTGGCGACATTGATGTATTTACGGCCGGCAGCCTGCGCCTCATCCAGCGCGGCCGTCATGTTGTCGCCTTTGCGAACGCTGGACAGCTTGATCAGCATCGGCAGGTTCATGCCGGCAATGACCTCGATGCGCCCGGATTCCATCACGGAAATGGCGAGGTTGGAGGGCGTGCCGCCGAACATATCGGTCAAAACGATGACGCCTGATCCCGTATCGACGCGGCCGACCGCGTCGATAATGTCGCGGCGGCGCTGTTCCATATCGTCGTCGGCACCGATCGCCACGGTCTCGAAATTGTCTTGTGGCCCAACGACATGTTCCACGGCATTGCGGAACTCGGCGGCCAGTTGACCGTGCGTTACAAGCACGAGTCCGATCATTCTTTGGTGGCTCCCGTCATCGCCGCTTCACAGGCGCATTTTATGCTCGCCGACCGTTCCAGGTGGCGGGAGCGCTATCTTGTCGACGCAAGGCCTGTTGACAAGCCCAAAATTGCGCCGGCCCAAGCCAATTTGACGCATTGCAGCAAAAAATCGAAATCGGATCACAGGAAAGGCGCAATCGACAGGCGCGACATCACTGCCGGCAAGGCCGCCGCTACATTGCGCCCGGCAAGATCAATGCGCGGCACTGGTACGCCGACAACGAGTTCGCTGCAGTCTTCCTGGAAGCGGGCCATTTTGCCGGCTGGCACCAGCCGGATAATGAGGTCGATCACGCAGCTTGGCTCGAACCGTATCGGTTTGGGGCCGAATCCCGGCACCTCGACGAGGCCGGCTATGCTGGCTGGTGCGCGGCAGACCAGCCGCCCGTCGCAATCTGCAGCATAGAGCTGGTCATCGCCGATCAGCCGGGAAAACAGCCCACGCTGGCTGCAATGATCGATCAAGGCGAGCGCCAGCGTCGTCTTGCCCAAGCCGGACGGTCCGGTGATGAGAATGCCGCGATCACCTATCAGGATCGCGGTGCCGTGAATATTTTCAGGCTGCACAATAGGACCAGGCGTGATTGGAATTCATCCGTCAGCCTTCCGCCGGCAGCGTCACCACGAAGCGCGCGCCCTTGATCTCGCCAGGCTTGGTGCCCGGGATGTTCTCGGCGCTCAGCGTGCCGCCATGGGCTTCAACGATCTGCCTGGATATCGACAGGCCAAGGCCCGAGTTCTGACCGAACGCCTCGCCGGCCGGCCGATCGGTATAGAACCGCTCGAAAATGCGGTCGATGTTATCGGCACGGATACCGGGTCCATTGTCGTCGATGGTGACGATGTTGAACTTGCCGGCGCGCGCCAGCGATATGGTGATGTGGCCACGTTCCTCGGGAACGAACGAGCGGGCATTCTCGATCAGGTTGGTGATCACCTGGCCGATCCTCAGGTCATGACCGACGACGAAGTAGCCTTTCACGCCCTGTGGCAGTTTGGCGACCTTGAATTCGATCTCGACCGCCTTCTTGTTGCGCGTGGCCTCGCGCGAGACGGCGACCAGATCGGTGATGAACTTCTTGAGGTCGACGGTTCCCGCATCTTCCCGCGCCAGCTCGGCATCGAGACGGGAGGCATCGGAAATATCGGTGATGAGACGGTCAAGCCGCCTCACATCGTGCTGGATGATATCCATCAGCCGGCTGCGCGAATTGTCGTTCCTGGCCAGCGGCAATGTCTCCACCGCGCTGCGCAGCGAGGTAAGCGGGTTCTTCAACTCGTGCGAGACATCCGCGGCAAAACTTTCGATCGCCTCGATGCGGGCGTAGAGCGCATTGGTCATGTCGCGCACGGCGATCGACAGATTGCCGATCTCGTCCTGGCGGTCGGAGAAGTCGGGGATTTCCTCGCGGTTCTTGACGCCGCGGCGAACCCTGACCGCCGCCGCGGAAAGCCGGCGCAGCGGGTTGGCGATGGTGGAGGCCAGCAGCATCGACAGGATGGCGGTAACCAGGGCGGCAATGCCGAACACGCGCAGGATCGCCTTGCGCTCGGCCGCGACGATCTTGTCGATGTCGCCGCCTTCGGTCGACAGCATCAGCACGCCGAGAACGGCACGGAAGCGCTGGATCGGCACCGCCACAGAAACGATCTGCTCGCCCTGCTCCGAGATCCGCACGATCGTCGACGGGCTGCCGGTAAGCGCCTTGACCACTTCCGGAAACGCGGCGCCGTTGCCACCCGGCTGCTCGCGATAGACGGGCAGCTGCTTGTTGCGGAAGAAATCGAAGACGAATTTCTGGATGCGCTCCAGAAGGTCTGGCTGTTCCTCTTCGACCGGCGGCAGGTCGTAGCGAAGGATCTGGCCGCGCGAATAGAGATGGCGGGAATCGAGCAGCAGGTTGGCGTCGCGGTCGTAAATGCGGGCGCGGGTGCGCGTCGGCGAGATCAACCGCCTGAGCACCGGCGCCACGCGCTCCGGATTGATCGGGAAATCGAGGTTATCGAGCTGATCGGAGCCCGGGCCGAGGCTTTCGCCGGCCTGTAACTCGAGCAGCTTCTCCGGATCGATGCTGATCGAATCGGTCTCGACCGTCGCCGAGGCGGCGATCGCGCCGGCGATGATCTCGCCTTGAGTCATCAGGCTCTCGACACGGGCGTCGATCAGCCCGTCGCGAAAGGTATTGAGATAGAGAATGCCGGTGACCAGGACGGCAAGGCCGGCAAGGTTGAGAAAGAGGATACGCCGCGTCAGGCTGGAAAAGATGTGATGGCCGAGAAACCGGCGCATCGGCACCGTAATTTTCGACACGAAGGCGGGCAGAATCCGCGGCGGGCGCCT
Source organism: Mesorhizobium sp. M0663 (assembly GCF_040320585.1). NCBI lineage: Bacteria > Pseudomonadati > Pseudomonadota > Alphaproteobacteria > Hyphomicrobiales > Phyllobacteriaceae > Mesorhizobium > Mesorhizobium sp. M0663. The sequence goes on along the minus strand of NZ_JAMYPX010000004.1, from coordinate 306,350 downwards.
GGCGGCGCCCGACCGTCTCACTCGCTCTACTTGCACTGCCATCGAATAGCAGCTCCCGCTCGACTCAAGCTTCGCGGAACCGATATCCGACTCCGTAAAGGGTTTCGATCATTTCGAAGTCATCATCAACGGCCTTGAACTTTTTGCGTAGCCGCTTGATGTGACTGTCGATGGTGCGGTCATCGACATAGACCTGCTCATCATAAGCCGAATCCATCAGCGCATCACGGCTTTTTACAACGCCCGGACGCTGGGCCAGCGAATGCAGGATGAGGAACTCGGTGACGGTCAGCGTCACCGGCTCGCCCTTCCAGGTGCAGGTGTGGCGCTCCTGGTCCATGACAAGCTGGCCGCGCTCAAGCGACCGGGCCTGCTGGTTGGGCGCCTTGGCAGCCGCCTCGCGGGTGCTGGCGCGTCGCAGCACGGCGCGGACGCGTTCGACAAGAAGACGCTGCGAGAAGGGTTTGCGGATGAAGTCGTCGGCGCCCATCTTGAGGCCGAACAGTTCATCGATCTCATCGTCCTTGGAGGTCAGGAAGATCACCGGCAGGTCGGATTTCTGACGCATCCGGCGCAGCAACTCCATGCCGTCCATGCGCGGCATCTTGATGTCGAGGATGGCGAGGTTCGGCGGGCGCGCCGCCAGTCCCTCCAGCGCCGATGCCCCATCCGTGTAGGTTTCGACCCGATAACCCTCGGATTCGAGGGCGATCGAAACCGAAGTCAGAATGTTGCGATCGTCGTCGACAAGCGCGATTGTTGCCATTTCAAGCGGCTCCCTCATGAGCTGTCCCTTCTTTCGTCGAGAAGGGGCTTTTGCAGGACAAATTAGGTACAAAATGTGGCATAGGCTGTATCCGCTGTCACGCGCGGCATGTCGACGGCCACAATTGTACCTCGATATGGATTGGACGAATGAACATCGCCAATCCTTTGGGCAACCATCAGTGTTTTTGCACATATAAACGATTTAAACAACTTTCAAAATATTTAAATCGATTAATGATTTGATATCATTCGCCTTTTCTGGTTTTGACGTTTTTAGCTCCTGCAATGGGAGTTCCGGAATTCGCCGGTAAAGACGCGGTAAATCGAAGAAGGGACACCCATGTCGGAAGCCGGCAAACGCAATCCTGCATGTGCAATCGATCGGATCGGCCTAAGAACCACGGGCGTGGTGCGCTATAATTTCGGCGCGGCCGCGCTCTACGAGGAGGCAATCCGCCGTGGCGAGGCCCGACTCACCGCGCATGGCGCGCTTGCCGCCGAGACCGGGCAGCACACCGGCCGCTCGCCCAGGGACAAATTCGTGGTGCGCGACGAAAGCACCGCGCCGCATGTATGGTGGGACAACAACAAAGCGATTTCGCCGATCCAGTTCGATACGCTGCTTGGCGATTTTCGCGCCCACGCGGCTGGAAAGGACCTTTATGTGCAGGACCTGGTCGGCGGCGCCGACGAGGAGCTGAAGCTGCCGACCAGGGTGATCACGGAGCTTGCCTGGCACTCCTTGTTCATCCGCAATCTGCTCATCCGACCGGCCGCCGCCGAACTCGAGCATTTCATGCCCGATTTGACGATCATCGACCTGCCGTCGTTCCGCGCCGATCCCGCCCGCCACGGCACGCGCGGCGAAACGGTGATTGCCGTCGATCTTTCGCACATGATCGTGTTGATCGGCGGTACCTCGTATGCCGGCGAGATGAAGAAGTCGGTGTTCACCGTGCTCAACTATCTGCTGCCGGCAAAAGGTGTGATGCCGATGCACTGCTCGGCCAATGAAGGGCCCGTCGGCGACGCGGCCGTTTTCTTCGGCCTTTCCGGGACCGGCAAGACGACGTTGTCGGCCGACCCGTCGCGCACGCTGGTCGGCGACGACGAGCATGGCTGGGGACCGCACGGCATCTTCAATTTCGAGGGCGGCTGCTATGCCAAGACGATCAAGCTTTCGGCCGAAGCCGAGCCGGAGATCTTCGCCACCACCCAGCGCTTCGGCACGGTGCTGGAGAATGTGGCGCTCGACGCAGGCCGCGTGCCGGATTTCGACGACGGCGGGCTGACCGAAAACACACGCTGCGCCTACCCGCTCCACTTCATCCCCAACGCCAGCAAGACGGGGCGCGCCAGCCACCCGAAGAACATCATCATGCTGACCGCCGACGCATTCGGTGTGATGCCGCCGATCGCGCGGCTGACCCCGGCGCAGGCCATGTACCATTTCCTCTCCGGCTATACCGCCAAGGTGGCGGGGACCGAGAAGGGCGTTACGGAACCCGAAGCGACATTTTCGACATGCTTCGGCGCACCGTTCATGCCGCGGCATCCGTCGGAATACGGCAATCTGTTGCGCGAGCTCATCGCCCGCCAAGGCGTCGATTGCTGGCTGGTCAACACCGGCTGGACCGGCGGCGCCTACGGCACCGGCAAGCGAATGCCGATCAAAGCAACGCGGGCGCTGCTTGCGGCGGCGCTCGACGGCTCGCTGAAAGCGGCCGACTTCCGCACCGACGCCAATTTCGGTTTCGACGTACCGGTGACGGTTGCCGGCGTCGACCGCGCCATTCTCGACCCTAGATCGACCTGGATCGACAAGCCCGCCTACGACCGGCAGGCGGCAAGGCTGGTCGGCATGTTCGTCGACAATTTCGAAAAGTTCGAAGCCCATGTCGACGCCACCGTGCTCGGCGCCGCACCACGCATGCAGGTAGCGGCTGAATAGCCGTCGCCCCGGGTGATGCTTCAAGGCCCGGCTTCGATCGGGCCTTTTCTTTTTTCGCCTGCCGCGCCATGAGTGCGGCATGAACGCCGACGACAAGATCATCATTACCGACGATGCGGTGATTAATCCGGGCGACCTGCACGAGGACTTCATTCGTTCGTCCGGCCCGGGCGGCCAGAACGTCAACAAGGTGGCGACGGCAGTGCAATTGCGCTTCGATGCCGCCAATGCGGCTGGCCTGTCGGAGCGGGTGCGCGAACGGACCATCAAGCTTGCCGGCCAGCGCGCCACCAAGGACGGCGTCATCGTCATCGAAGCTGGACGCTTCCGCACCCAGGAGCAGAACCGGGCGGACGCCCGGGCGCGGCTGACGGCACTGGTCGCCAAGGCCGCCGAACCACCACCACCGCCGCGCAAGAAGACCAGGCCGTCCAAAGGCGCGGTCGAAAGACGACTCAAGAGCAAGGCCGGGCGCGGCTCGATCAAGAAACTGCGCGGCCGGGTCGGGGATGAGTGACAGCCGAAGCGGCTTCGGATCTCAGATCGCCGGTTAAAGCGCGCAGCCACCGTCGGAGGCGGCTTTCGGGTCGCCGTTTTCATTTGACGGTGGCATTCTGATTTCTCCAGACCAACGGATTAAGCGACGCGATGCTCGTACTGCCCAAAGGCGTCCGCCATATGCCCGGCTACCTGTCGCGCGCCATGCAGGAAGTGCTGGTGGAAGATATCAGGCAGGTCGTGCAGAAGGCGCCGCTGTTCGTGCCGGCGATGCCGCGTACCGGCAAGGAGATGAGCGTGCGCATGACCAATTGCGGTCCGCTGGGCTGGGTCACCGACAAGGAGCACGGCTATCGCTACCAGCCGACCCACCCGGTGACCGGAAGGCTTTGGCCGCCGATCCCGGAGATGCTGCTCGAACTGTGGCGGGATGTATCTGCCTATGCGCACCCGCCGGAAGCCTGCCTGGTCAATTCCTATTCGCAGGATGCCAAGATGGGTCTTCACCAGGACCGCGACGAGAGCGATTTCTCCGCGCCTGTCGTCTCGGTGTCGCTCGGCGACGATTGCCTGTTCCGGGTCGGCCAGACGACGCGCGACGGCGCCACCAAATCGTTCAGGCTGAGGAGCGGCGACGTCGTCGTGCTTGGCGGCGAAGGGCGGCTCTGCTTTCACGGCGTCGACCGTATCTACCCGTCGACCTCGGCATTGCTCAGGAGTGGCGGCCGCATCAATCTGACGCTGCGACGGGTGACGATGCCGAAATAGGCTGTTCGGGTGGCCGGTGGCCCGGGCGGACATAATCGTCGCGCAAATAGATGCGCTCGGTCTCGTCCTCGATAAGAATGCGGTAGTGCGCCAGGATGGCGTCAAAGCCAAAACGCCCCATCAGTTGGCTTGTCCACATTGTGTTGTTTTTCTTGAAGACGACGATATCCGGGCGCAGACGCGCGAACTCTTCGCGTTTGCTTTCGACGTAGCGCGCCATGATGGCCTGGTAACGCGTGGCTTCGGCGGTGTCACCCGAGAGGGCTGCGTGCCGGGACAGGGAAAGTGCGAACGCTCCAAGCCAATCGCTGACGTGGGTCGAAACGAACTGCCCATCGATCATACGGTTCAACGGATGTCCCGAGGAAATATCCGAACTGACCAACGCTACGGTCGGCCGATCGGTGGCGGCGCGAATTGCGGCAACCAGCGCCGGCCCTGGTTTCTGGGTGCTCCAGTACGGCAAGAAAGCGATTGCCACCGCCGCCAATGCCCAAGCTCGCGAAGGAGCCGTCACGAACGTCAACAGCTTCGACGGCTGCTGCACGATCCTGGGCAGTGCCAGCAGGCAGAAAATGGCTGCCACAGCGCAAAAGATCGCGGGATAGGCATGATAAGACCAGCCTTTGGCTTGGTAGAACAGGGGAAACATGCCAGCGATCGATGCCGCCAACGCTACCGCCGCCAGCTCTGGAAACCGCCTGGCAGGCCACAGCCACCAGATCAGGAAGACAAGGAAACACCACGAGAAACCGTAGCCGATCACAATCGGCCAAAAGATGCCGATCTTTGCATAAACGTCCGCCAAGAGGGGATAGATGTCGCGCATGAATTCCGGATGGATCAGCGTGACCGTGCTGAGATAGACAACGCAGATGCCGCCAATGACCCAGTGTTCCAGGGCGAAGATCGATTTCAGACTGCGCCGGCGCACTGCAACGACCAGTGCCGGCGCCAACACCATGATCGCATAGTAGGGCTTGACCAGCAGCAGAATGCTGCCCGACAGGCCGGCGAGTACGGCGAGCCCGGGGTCTGGTTGGGCAGCTGCATCTCTGCGCGCGCGCCAGGCATGAAGCGCAAGCAGCGGCATGAAAAGTGCCATGCCGATATGCTCCCGCTCGCTGAAGGCATTTCCGGGGAAGACCACCAACATTGCGCAAAACGCTGGCCCCAGTGCAAACAATGATGCAGTTTCGGTGAAACCCGCACGCTTGACGATCACGCCCGAGAGCGAAAGTCCGATAAGCACGGCAAGGTATGTCCAGGCCTCAACCAGGATTTCCGGGGCGGTGCCCAGCAATCTGGCCGCAGCCACTGGCGGCAGATAGAGCCAGACGCTGAATGGGGGATTGGTCTCATAGATTTGCGAGTAAAGCCGCTCACCGGACAGCATACGCTCGCAGACCGTGATCAGCCAGCTAGTGTCGGGAACAGTCCCCCAACGTCGCTGCCAGAAGATCGAGAAGACGGTGACTGCGGCAATGGCCAGGACATTGCGGCTAGGAAGCAGCGACGCCGCAATATCCCGGTCGCGCCAGCGGCTCAAGCCGCCAATGTCGTTCGAGATGCTCATGCTGTTGCACCGAGGCTCTCGAGATCGAGCCATATGTCGTCCAGCGGAGCGATTGGATCCAGCCGTGTCATGGGTTTCCGGGGGCTCCTGCTCAATCGGTTTGGAGCGGCGCAGGCGCCGTGTAACGCAGATAGACAGTGATTTCCGGCTCGGCGTGCAGCAGACGATAGTCGGCCAAGGCAACCTGGATCCGCTTGTCCTGCAGCATCAGGGCAGTCCACGCGGGCGAGCCTGACAGCACGATATCGGGCTTCTTCGCTGATATCTCGGCGGCGTTTTCGCCGATCACCCGATCGCGGATGCTTTCAAGTTCCGGTCTCCGTTCGAGATCGCCGGTGACGCGGGCGAGCGTGTCCGCGTTGGAGACCGCCCAGGCGCTCGGATGGCGTGATATGAACCTGCCGCCGACCAGCCTGGCGAGGGGATGGGCAACCTGCATCTGGTCGGCAATAGACATGATGGTCGGGGTTTCGACCGTTGCGCGGATCGCGGCGACAGACCGGGCGATCGGGCCGTTATCCGTCGTCAGCGCCGCGTACTGTGCCCTGACCGCTATTTGCAGCACCAGCACGCAGCCGAAGATCAGGGCGGCCTTGCGAACGAAGCCTGCACTGCCGAATGTGCCGAACCGCACAAGCTGGATGCCAAATGCAAGTGTCGCAACAACGACCATCGGCAGCGCGTGATTGGGCCAACCCTTGCCCATGACGATGAAGGCCGGAATGAACCCCAGGGCGGTCAGGAGCGGAATCCTGACGTCCCAGTTCGTCTTTCTCAGGCCGCCGGCCGCAAGCACGGTGGCGGCGGCCAGAAGCAGCACCACTTTCGGCCAGTTTGCCAGCATATCGGCGGCAGAGGCCCTCAACGGAAGATAGACCTCCCTGACCAAGGGCAGGACGTCGCTGACGTAAGCGCGGTCGAAGAGCGCGATGGACGCGATATAGGCGGCCACGATCGCAGCGCCCACCAGGTTCTCTGCGACGAAGAGCGGTTTCAGCGACCGCCTTTCAAGCGCAAGACAGAGCGACGGCAACATGAAGGCCAGCACAAAATAGGGCGGCTTGACCATGACCACGACCGCCGCGCCGAAGCCCGCGACCATGTGCTCCAGGCGCGAGCCCGCGCTGAAATCCAGGTTCCGCTGACGTGTGCATTGCAACGCCACCCAAGGCAGAATGGCAATCAATGCGAAGTGCTCGCGTTGGCCGAATTGATCCGGCATGAAACACAGGATCAAAAACAGGGCCGCCGCTGCCGCCCACAGCGCATGAGGCTGCCGGTAGACCGGTTCATCGCGCGCGAGAATGCGGACGGAAACGAAAAGACTGGCCAGGCTCAGGCAAACGACGCCAAGCGTCAGCCAGAATTCCGCACGCATGCCAGTGAGCTTTTCCAGGAGCATGAACGGCATGTAGAGCCAGATCGAGAAAGGGGGGTTGGTCTCCACGATGTCGGTGTTGAGCCGCTCTCCGCCAAGCAGGCGGTCGCAGACGACCAGAAGCCACGACACGTCAACATTGGTCGGAATTGCAACGGTCGATAGCCAGACGGCGTATGTGACGACCAGACTGGCCAGCAGCAACGGAGCACCCGCTACGCCCACAAAGGGCGAGAAGCGGTTGGCGCCGGGCAGCAGTTCACTGAGCGATCGCGCGCTAGAGACCACGAAACACCCACCGCCCGAGGACGACATAGTTGATGACCGGCACGGCAATGCAGGTGAGCAGGATCGGGATTGCGGCAGGGACGCCGAGCATCTGGGTCAAAAGCCCCGGCAGGGCGATCGCGACGGCGAGGCCGGAAGCGGTGAGCAGGAGGAAGCGGGGCAATTCCATAGCGTGGCTGCCGCCCGAGGTGAACGTGAAATATTTATGCCCGGTGTAGGAGAACAGCGCGGCGACGGCGTAGGCCGCAAACGATGTGAGCGCCGCCGGCAGGGCCGCCGTTGCCTGTCCACGCGACAGCAGAAAAGCGCAAACGGCGTAGATCAGCGTCGACGCGATGCCAATCAGCGCAAAGCGCGATAGTCGACGATACGAGCCGGTGCCCATGACGCGGTCAAGCTGCCAATTTCTCGTCGAGGCGAGCGGTTTCGACGGCGCTGTCCTCGCGGAATACCGCCAGCAGCGAAACCCCGAAGGGCAAGCTTGCATTTGGTATGATGCGGCCTTCCGCCGAAAACACTGCCTTCATCGCCGCATTCAGTGGTTTTGGCGGCGTGGCATGGCCGGCTGGCAAGGCCGACTTGCGCAACCTGTCCACCAGTCGTGCCAGCGCCGCTACCGGGAAGAGCGCGGCATTTGTGTAGCTCAGCCGGTCGATCGCGAAACCAGCCCTTTCGATTCGTTCACGCAGCAGATTGCGTGAATAGCGCCGCATATGATGCAGCCCCACATCATGCGTGCTCCACAACCATTGGTGTGCGGGCACAGTGAGGACGACGCTGCCGCCCGGTTTCAGCACTTGGCGGATCGCGGCAAGCGACGCCTCGTCTTCGGCGACATGCTCCAGCACGTCGAACAGGCAGACGAGGTCGCAGCTTTGCGGCGCGACGGGAATGTTGTCCGGCAGATGTCCGGCGAGGAAGTCGCGGCCGGTCTTTTCCCAGGCAATCCTGCGCGCGAGATCGCTCATCTCGACTGCCGTCACTGCGCCGAACTGCTCCAGCATCCGGATGTTGCCGCCGGTGCCGGCGCCGATCTCGACGATGCGCGCGTTTTCAGGCAGGCCGATGCTGCGAATGACCGCCTCGGCGATGGCGCGACGCCCGCAGAACCACCAATGCTCGTCTTCGGTGGCGGCCATCTGTCGGTAGGCGTCGATCTCCATCAGCTCATTCCCTCATATTTGCGGCGCACGATGTAGATCGGACGCTGCTTGATCTCGGCGTAGACCCTGCCGAGGTATTGTCCGATAATGCCGATGCCGAGTAACTGGATGCCGCCAAGGAAAAGAACACTGACCAGCAGGGAGGCGTAGCCGGGCACATCAACGCCAAAGATCATTGTCTTGGCGACGATCAGCAGGCCGTACAGGAACGACAGCGCGGAAATCGTCGCGCCGACATAGGTCCAGATTTCAAGCGGAGCGGTGGAGAAGCTGGTGATGCCTTCGAGCGCGAAGTTCCACAGCTTCCAGCCGGAGAATTTCGACTGGCCGGCGATGCGCTGATCGCGGACATATTCGACGCTTGCGGTGCGGAACCCGACCCAGGCGAACAGGCCCTTCATGAAACGACGGCGTTCGGGCAAAGACCGCAGCGCCTGGATGACCTGGCGGTCGATCAAACGGAAGTCGCCGACATCGTGCGGGATCTTCTGCTGCGCGATCCAGTTGTGAACGCGGTAGAACATCGAGGCGGAGCGCTGCTTGAGAAAGCTGTCGCTCGACCGATTGGCTCGCTTGGCCAGAACAACCTCAAAACCCTCGCGCCACTTTTCCACAAGCAGCGGAATGACATGCGGCGGATCCTGCATATCGACATCCATCGGGATCGCTGCATCGGCATCGCAGCTGTCGAGCCCCGCGGTCATCGCGGCTTCCTTGCCGAAATTGCGTGAAAGGTCGATTACGTGGATACGTGGATCGGTTTGTTGGGCTTCGATCAGCTTTTCGAGCGTCGTATCGCTGCTGCCGTCGTTGACGAAGATGAACTCGAGGGCAACGCCTTTGTCCTTCAGCGGCGCGGTGCTTTCGCATACCGCCTTCAGGAATGGAGCAATTGCGCCTTCCTCATTGTGGACAGGCACGATCAGGGCAATCGTTGCGCCGCCGCTGCCCGGACGTGCGATGCGGTCAGCTGCCGGCCGATCGATGTTTAGGAATGGCGCATTCATTTGTTTGCCGAGCCCGCAGATCAGGCCCGACAATAGAAAGACTGGGTTAAGATGACTTTAAGGAATGTCCCGGGATTTCACAGTTTCCTGAGCGCCACTTCCTCGACCAGATGGTTGGCGCCCTTGCGCAGGATGAGATCGGCTCGGGCGCGGGTCGGCAATATATTCTCGCGCAGATTCTTCAGGTTGATGTTGGTCCACAGGCCCTCGGCGATGGCGCGGGCCGCATCCTCGGAAAGTTGCGAATAGCGGTGGAAGAAGGAGGCCGGGTCGCGGAAGGCGGTTTCGCGCAGCCGCATGAAGCGGGCGATATACCAGTGATGGATCAGCGCCTCCTCGGCATCGATATAGATGGCGAAGTCGAAGAAATCCGACAGGAAAGGCACGATCTTGCCGTCCTTGGGCAGCTTGCCCGGCTGCAGGACATTAATGCCTTCGAAGATCAGGATGTCGGGCCGGTCGATGGTCTGGAACTCGCCCGGAATGACGTCATAGGTCAGGTGCGAATAGACCGGCGCGCGGACGTTGCGCTGCGCCGATTTGATGCCAGACAGGAAGCGCAGCAGCGCGCCGACGTCGTAGCTGTCCGGAAAGCCCTTGCGCTCCATCAAATTGTTGCGGCGCAGGATTTCGTTCGGCAGCAGGAAACCGTCGGTGGTGACCAGGTCGACCTTGGGACTCGACGGCCAGCGCGCCAGCAGCTCCTTTAGCACGCGCGCCGTGGTCGATTTGCCGACCGCCACGGAACCTGCAATGCCGATGATGAACGGTGTCTTGGCCGCGTCCAGCGCGTTGAAGAAGGCCTGGCGTTGCCTGAACAGGAGTTGACTGGCTTCGACATGAGCCGACAACAGCCGTGACATCGAAAGATAGATGCGCTCGACCTCGTGGAGATCGACCGGATCGTTCAGCGACCGCAGACGACGGACCTCGTCCTCGGTGAGCGTCATCGGCGTATCGGCGCGGAACCGCGACCATTGCTCGGCCGAGAAGAAACGATAGGGTGAATACTTCTCGGTAGGAGCGAGCTGGTCCATCGAGTTCCTCCGCAGCGATCAGCCCCGGTCCAGCCGAGACGCCTTTTCGGCGATGCCCGAACGACCGGTGCGGCGTTCAAGCTCGTTGAGCACATCGCTCAGCGGAATGTCCGCTATGCCGAGAACGACAAGCCAATGATAGATGAGATCGGCGCTTTCCGAAACAAGCGCGTCCCGGTCGGCGCTGACGGCTGCGATCACCGTTTCGACCGCCTCTTCGCCGAGTTTCTGCGCTGCCTTGCTCATGCCGCGCTGAAAGAGCTTGGCCGTCCACGAATCCGGATCGCCGGAACGTGCGCGTTCGCCAATAATCTTCTCCAGTTCGGAGAGCGAGAACTCGGTCATGACGGCGTTTACGGCCTCTTCTTAGCCGGAAAGGCTCTAGGACCGATTACCCGGCGAGTCCAGCCGCATCGGCAGTCCGGCCTGAGCCATGTGCAGCTTGGCTTCGGCGATGCTGTAGGTGCCGAAATGGAAGATCGACGCCGCCAGCACCGCGCCGGCATGGCCGTCGCGAATGCCTTCGACAAGGTGGTCGAGCGTGCCGACGCCACCGGAAGCGATGACCGGCACGCATACGGCATCGGCGACCGCGCGGGTAAGGGCTATGTCGTAGCCGGCCTTGGTGCCGTCGCGGTCCATCGATGTTAGCAGGATCTCGCCGGCGCCGAGATCGACCACTCGCCGAGCGAACTCGACGGCGTCGATGCCGGTCTTCTCGCGGCCGCCATGGGTGAATATCTCCCAGCGATCAGCCTCGCTCGCAGCGGACACTTTCTTGGCATCGATGGCGACGACGATGCACTGGTTGCCGAATTTGTCGGCAGCCTCGGCGACAAAATTTGGGGTCTTCACCGCCGCCGTGTTGATCGACACCTTGTCGGCGCCGGCCAGTAGCAGCTTCCTGATGTCGGCGACCTGACGGACGCCACCGCCAACGGTCAGCGGCATGAAACATTGTTCGGCGGTGCGGGCGATGACATCGAAAATGGTCTCGCGGTTTTCCGACGAGGCGGTGATGTCGAGAAAGCAGAGCTCGTCGGCGCCGGCCGCGTCATAGGCTTTTGCCGCTTCGACGGGATCGCCGGCATCGACCAGGTCGACGAAATTGACGCCCTTGACGACACGGCCGTTCTTGACGTCGAGACAGGGGATGACGCGGGCTTTCAGCATCAGATCCTCTCGATCGCCGCAAGAAAGTCGACAAGCAGCTGGCCGACGACGGGCGGAACTTCGGACTGGGAATCAAAGGCCGGGTCGTAGGCCGAGAGCGTCACGCCGACGATTGGGATTGACCTGGCCAGTCCGCAGGCAAGCTGCCGTAGCTGTTCCGGACTCGGGCCGCCCGGGTGCGCGTAGCGGTTCACCTGCAACACATCCGGATCGAGGACATCCAGGTCGAGATGCAGATGCGCCCGCACAGTCCCTGTCGCCGTGAGCTTTCCGATCATATCGAGTGCACCGGCACATTCGGTGCGCACGATCGGCAAAGTTTCCAGCAGTCGCTTTTCGTCGGGATCGAGGTCGCGGGCATCGACCAGCATGCAGCGCGCCGGGTCTATCGGCCGGAACGCCGGAATTGCTGCCGCCATCGGATGCCAGCAGAGCCCGAGCGTCGCCGCCAGCGCCATGCCGTCGAGAAAGCCGTAGGAGGACGTCTCCGGCGTGTTGAGATCGCCATGCTGGTCGATCCAGATGATCGAATCCGCAACTTCACCGGCGACCGCACCGGCGGCGGTCAGGCAATTTCCAGCAAGGATAATGGGGAAGCGTCCTCCATCGCGGGCGAGGTTAACCCTGGTCGCGACGGCGTTGCAGACGGCGAAGCCGGTTGCAATTTCGCGCCCCTGCTCGTCTCCGACCTTGCCGATATCTTCGACGGCGACGTCATGGCCAGCCACGGTCAGGGCTTCGACCAGCCCACCGCCGATGATGGCGTCCGGCCCCTGGCCGCACCCTTCGTGATAGTGCCCGCTGTCGTAGGGAGCAACGATAATCGAGACCTTCACGTTTCACACCCCTGCCATCGGTTTGCCACGCAGGATCGCCAATGCCTCGGCCGGGTCGATGCGGCCGTCGTAGAGGGCGCGTCCGGAGATCGCGCCTTCGAGCTTGCGGGCATCGGGCAGGGTCATGCGCACGATGTCGGCGATCGAGGCGAGCCCGCCCGAGGCGATAACCGGGATCGACACCGCGTCGGCGAGATCGATGGTGGCGTCCCAGTTGATGCCGGTCAGCACACCGTCGCGGTCGATATCGGTGTAGATGATGGCGGCGACGCCGGCACCCTCGAATTTCCTCGCCAGTTCAATGACGCCGAGGCTCGAGGCTTCAGCCCAGCCTTCGACCGCGACCTTGCCGCCCTTGGCGTCGATGCCGACGGCGATCTTGCCCGGGAATGCCTTGCAGGCCTGCCTGACCAGATCCGGATCGCGCACCGCCACCGTGCCAAGAATGACGCGGGCCAGCCCACGGTCGAGCCAGTCCTCGATCTGCGCCAGGGTGCGGATGCCGCCGCCGAGCTGCACCGGATTGCTCGTCGCCTTCAGGATGGCGCCGACCGCGGCGCTGTTGACGCTCTGGCCCTTGAAGGCGCCGTTGAGGTCGACGACGTGCAACCATTCGAAGCCCTGCTCTGCGAAGGCGCGCGCCTGAGCGGCGGGATCGTCATTGTAGATGGTGGCGGTCGCCATGTCGCCATGCCTGAGGCGCACGCATTTGCCGTCCTTGAGGTCTATCGCCGGAAACAGAAACACCTTCAGGCGCCTTCGACGATGACAAAGTGGCCGGTCGAGCCGGCGAGCCTGTACTTCAAGGCCTCCTGGTATTCAGGCGAGCCGTAGCATTCCAGCGCCTTTTCATAGGATTCGAATTCCACCAGCACGTGGCGATTGCCTGCCGGTCCTTCCGGGCTGGTGTACCGCCCGGCGCGCACCGGGAACTTCGCGCCGTATTTCGCGAAAGCCGCGGCATTGGCCTCGATGTACTGCTTGTAGATCTCGGGATCGTGGACATCGACCATTGCCATCCAATAGCCCTTCTTGCTCATGGTTCAGGGCCTCCAGCCTAGGAAATTGGTGATCAGCGCCAGGCCCAGCGCCTGGCTCTTCTCGGGGTGGAATTGCGTTCCGGCTAGGTTGTCGCGGGCGACAGCGGCCGTTACCGGGCCGCCATAGTCGGCAACCGCCAGCACCTCATCCTCCTTCCGTGCATCGAGATGGTAGGAGTGGACGAAATAGGCGTGCAGTCCCTTGCCACCCGTCGCAATGCCGGAAAACAGCGGATGCTTGCGCTTCAGGTCAATCGTGTTCCAGCCGATCTGCGGGATCTTCAGTGTCGGATCGGCCGGCGTGATCTCCTTGACGTCGCCGGCGACCCAGCCAAAGCCCTTTGTGACGGTCTTTTCCAGGCCTCGCTCCGACATCAGCTGCATGCCGACGCAGATGCCGAGGAACGGCCGAGCCTTGGCGATCGCCACCTCCTCGACCGCTTCCCACATGCCGGCGACCGCACGCAGTCCAGCGGCGCAATCGGCATAGGCACCGACGCCGGGCAGGACGATGCGGTCGGCGGTCCTGACCCGCTCGGCATCGGCGGTGAGTTCGATCGCGGCGGCAATGCCGGCTTCATGCGCAGCACGCTCGAAGGCCTTGGTGGCCGAGCGCAGATTGCCCGACCCGTAATCGATGATCGCCACCCTCATCTCAGGGCTTTCCCGGAATATGGTTCAGCCCCAGCGCCAGGCCCATCTGCGCCGACCGGGCATGTGCTGCGTCTGGGACGATGCGTTGCACCGTCGGTTGTTCATCCGACTGAGCATCGGCTTCCAATGCATAGCGGACGTCTGCGTCGTCGAGCCTGTCGGCCTCGACCACGCCCCATTCATGCCAGCCGCGACGGCGCAGGGCTGCGATCCGCAAGCCCTGCCCTTCCAGTCCGACAAAGAGCATGACAAGCAGGGATAAAAGCGAGCCGGCTGTTTCCAGGTCCAGCCTTTCGCCCAGCATCGAGAGCAGGCCCATGGCGACAAACGCCAATGCCGCCTCGACCCACAGCCGGTGCCAGGCCAGCCACAGCGGCGGCACTAGGAAGCCGAGCCAGGCAAAGCCGTCACGGATAAAGGTAGTGTCCACGCTTTCGCTGCGGCCTGGCGGCTCCATTACGACATAGATGGCCATGGCGTTACCCTTTCAGGGATCCCTTGGTGGAGGGAACCGCGTCCGGCTGGCGCAGGTCGCGCTCAAGTGCCGAACGCAACACACGCGCCACGGCCTTGAAGCAGGTCTCGGCGACGTGGTGGTTGTTGGCGCCGTAATGATTGGTGACATGCAGCGTGATGCCGGCATTCTGCGCCAGCGCGTGGAAGAATTCGCGCACCAGCTCGGTGTCGAACGTACCGATCTTCGGCGACGAGAATGAAACATTCCAGACCAGAAAAGGCCGGCCGGAGACATCGATTGCCGCCCGCGTCAGTGTCTCGTCCATGGCGAGATCGATCGAGGCGTAGCGCATGATGCCGCGCCGCTCGCCCAATGCCTTGGCCAGCGCCTGGCCGAGCGCAATGCCCGTATCCTCGACCGTGTGGTGGTCGTCTATGTGCAGGTCGCCCTTGGCCCTCACGGTCATGTCGATCAGCGAATGGCGCGACAACTGGTCCAGCATATGGTCGAAGAAGCCGACGCCCGTCGAAATGTCGGATTTGCCCGAGCCGTCGACCTGAACCGATACGGCGATGTCGGTTTCCCTGGTCTTGCGGCTTATCTCGGCGGAACGGGGCGCCATGACCTCATCCTTGTCTCAGATTTTGCACGATTCAGGCGTTCACATGCCTGAAAACGAAAGCCTTCTAGCAGCATGATCCGGCGATTGCCAGTTACCGCTGCGGAGCCCGATCCGACCCGGTGGATGGCCGGTTTGCAATCGTCCGGCCTATGCATACATATGGCCGATCAAGTCACTCGTAACGCGCCGATCGCCTCGATGGGATCGGTGCTTATCGGAGCAGAAAATGTCGAATGAACTGACCATGCATGCCACGACCATCCTGACCGTGCGCAAGGGCGGCAAGGTGGTGATCGCCGGCGACGGCCAGGTCAGCCTCGGCCAGACCATCATGAAAGGCAACGCCAAGAAGGTGCGCCGCATCGGCAAGGGCGGCAACGTCATCGCCGGTTTCGCCGGCGCCACCGCCGATGCCTTCACTCTGCTCGAGCGGCTTGAAGCCAAGCTCGAACAATATCCCGACCAGCTGACACGCGCCTGCGTCGAGCTTGCCAAGGACTGGCGCACCGACCGCTATTTGCGGCGGCTGGAAGCGATGATGCTGGTGGCCGACAAGTCGGTGTCGCTGGCGCTGACCGGCACCGGCGACGTGCTGGAGCCCGAATTTGGCGTCATGGCCATCGGCTCGGGCGGCAATTACGCGCTGGCAGCGGCACGCGCGCTGGTGGACAGCGACAAGGGCGCAGAGGAGATCGCCCGCAAGGCGATGCAGATCGCGTCAGACATTTGCGTCTACACCAACAACAACTTCGTCGTCGAAACCCTCGATGCCGCCTGAGCGGAGCCTCCGCTATGGTTTTCGGCCGGTGACCCAGAGGGACCTGCCGATGATCGCCGGCTGGCTTGCCGAGCCGCATGTCGCCGAATGGTGGAACGACCCAGAGACCGAGATTGCGGAGATCCGCGAGCATATCGACAGCATTTCGGTCGAGCCGCTGATTATCGAGCTCGACGGAAAGCCCATCGGCTATTTGCAGAGCTACGATCCGCATCTGGAGGACGGCCATCCCTATAGCGACCAGCCGTTCGGCACGCTCGGCATCGATCTGTCGATCGGCGTGCCGGAGCTTGTCGGGGTCGGCCACGGCTCGGCGATCGTCCGGCAGTTCGTCGAGCAGCTTTTCGAGGAAGGTACGCCGCGCGTCATCATCGACCCGGACCCCGCCAATGCACGGGCTATCCGTGCCTATGAAAAGGCCGGTTTCACGGCTATCGATCGCAGGAAGTCGGAATATGGCGATGCCGTGCTGATGGCGATTGATGCCCCAGAGGGTGATGCCGAACAGGGTGACGCAGAAGAGGGGCAATAGCAGCATGAGCGTATCCAGCGACAAAACCGTCTCGGCCTACTACGACAGTTGGCGAATGGGGCTTCTGCTGGTTCTCGGCCTGGTCATCTTCCAGGCCGGGGTCCTCTACGGCATGGGGCGGACGCCGATCTGTACCTGCGGCTACGTCAAGCTGTGGCACGGCATTGTGCAAAGCTCGGAGAATTCCCAGCATATTTCGGACTGGTACAGCTTCTCGCACATCATTCACGGCTTCCTGTTCTATGCGCTGGCGTGGTTCGTTTTCCCGCGCTCGCCGATCGGGCTCAGGCTGGCCTTTGCGGTGGTTATAGAGGGCGGCTGGGAGCTGCTCGAGAACAGCCCTTTCATCATCGATCGCTATCGCGCCGGCACGATCTCGCTCGACTATTATGGCGACAGCATCATCAATTCGGTGTCGGACACGCTGGCCATGGTGCTGGGGTTTGTCATGGCGCGAAGGCTTCCTATATGGGTGATCGTAACCCTCGCCCTCATCTTCGAATTCGGTGTCGGCTATCTCATCCGGGACAATCTGACACTCAACGTGATCATGCTGCTGCATCCGTTCGAGTCCGTTCGGCAGTGGCAAAGTGGAATTTAGTGACATGAGCACCTTCTCTCCTCGCGAAATCGTTTCGGAACTCGACCGCTTCATCATCGGCCAGAAAGACGCCAAGCGTGCCGTGGCGATTGCCTTGCGCAACCGCTGGCGCCGCCAGCAGCTCGAGGGCCAGATGCGCGAAGAGGTGATGCCGAAGAATATCCTGATGATCGGCCCGACCGGCGTCGGCAAGACCGAGATTTCGCGCCGCCTGGCACGCCTTGCCGGTGCGCCTTTCGTCAAGGTCGAAGCCACCAAGTTCACCGAGGTCGGTTATGTCGGCCGCGATGTCGAGCAGATCATCCGCGACCTGGTCGAGATCGCCATCGGGCTGGTTCGCGAGAAGATGCGCGAGGACGTCAAGGCGCGTGCCCACATCAACGCCGAGGAACGGGTGCTCGAAGCGCTCGTCGGCAAGACGGCGAGCCCGGCCACCCGTGACAGTTTCCGCAAGAAGCTGCGCGACGGCGAGCTCGACGACAAGGAGATTGAGATCGAAGTGGCCGATACCGGCAATGGCGGCATGCCCGGCTTCGAGATCCCCGGCATGCCGGGCGCCAATATCGGCGTGCTCAACATCAACGATATGCTGTCGAAAGCGATGGGCGGCAAGAAGACCAAGTTGCGCAAGACGACCGTCAAGGAGTCCTACGGGCTGTTGATCAGCGACGAGTCCGACAAGCTGCTCGATCAGGACGAAGTAGTGCGCAGGGCACTCGAATCGACCGAGAATGACGGCATTGTCTTCCTTGACGAGATCGACAAGATCGCCTCGCGCGAAGGCGGCATCGGTGCCGGTGTTTCGCGTGAAGGTGTGCAGCGCGACCTGCTGCCGCTGGTCGAAGGCACCACGGTTGCGACCAAATACGGACCGGTGAAGACCGACCACATCCTGTTCATCGCCTCGGGTGCGTTCCACGTCGCCAAGCCCTCCGATCTGCTGCCGGAATTGCAGGGCCGCCTGCCGATCCGCGTCGAGCTGCGGGCGCTGGAGAAGGGCGATTTCGTCCGCATCCTCACCGAGACCGAAGCCAGCCTGATCAAGCAGTATATCGCGCTGATGAAGACCGAAGGCGTCGATCTGGTCTTCACCGACGACGCCATCGATTCGTTGGCCGGCATCGCCGTGGACCTCAACGCCAGCGTCGAGAATATTGGCGCCAGGCGGCTGCAGACGGTGATGGAACGGGTGCTGGACGATATCTCCTATGACGCGCCGGACCGCAACGGCACCTCGGTGACCATCGATGCCGCCTATGTCGAGAAGCATGTCGGTGACCTCTCCAGAAACACGGACTTGTCGCGTTTCATCCTGTAGGAGACGCTTCATTCTCGAAGAGGGTCGGGGAATTGCTCCCGGCCTCCCCAATTTGGCCCAGCATTCCCGATGTGTGGCCAAATGGAAGCATCCGGCAAGCTTTCGTCCCGTCGGGTGCAGGCGTCTCTCGACTCCCGGTGGAGCATTACCTAGTTTGCCGGCGACTATTTGGGCGGCGGCGCATGAAAAAACTAATCCTCGTCATTTTGGGGCTGACGCTGGCGGCAGCCATGTTCGCCGCACAAGCGGCAACGATGGTGCCGCCGGGCAACCGCAACACCGAGCAGCCCGACATACCGGGCGCTTCGAGCCGGCGCACCCAGGCGACCAACACCACCTTCCAGGCGAAATACCGCAAAGTCTTTGCGCTGCTCCAGAACGATGCCGAGCTGCGCGGTAAGATCAAGCAGGCAGCCGCGGCCTATGACATCGACCCAATGCATATCGTTGGAGCCATCGTCGGCGAGCATACCTATAATGTCGATGCCTATGACCGGCTGCAGACCTATTACGTCAAGGCGATCTCGTATCTGTCGAGCAAGCTCTCCTTTGCCTATGATGGCGAGGACATCACCGATTTCGTGCAACGGCCGCAATTTGCGAAATGCGCAGGGAAGTCCGACAGCTACGATCTGTGGGAGTGCCGCGAACAGGTGTGGAACCGGTCGTTCCGCGGCAAAACCGTCAACGGCGAGAGCTTTCCCAACGACCGCTTCGGCGCCACTTTCTTCCAGCCTTATTATGCCGGCCAGACTTTTGGCCTTGGCCAGCTCAATCCGCTGACGGCACTGCAGATGAGCGATCTCGTGCACAAGGTTTCCGGCCTGCCGGAACTCGACGTCGGTGACCCCAATGCGGTCTACAAGACGATCATGGACCCTGACCTGACACTGCCTTATGTCGCGGCGACGATAAGGAAGTCGATCGACGCCTATAAAAGCATTGCCGGCTTCGACATCTCAGGCAATCCCGGCATCACGTCGACGCTCTACAATGTCGGCAATCCCGAACAGCGCGCCTATGCGCTGAAAGCCGAGAACGACAAGCGCCGCGCTGCGGGCGAGCCGGAAAAGCTGCCCGAGGAAAATTACTATGGCTGGCTGGTCAACGACAAGCTGCCGGAGCTGAAAGCGCTGTTTTAGCCGAACGCGTTCGGCCAATTATCCACGCGGCGGATCAAGCCGCCAGCAGCGATTTTAATTTGACCGCCTGCGAGACTAGCGCTTCCGGCGCCGGCCTTGCCTGCTTTGCAATCAGCATCTCGGCCAGCCTTATGTCGCGGGCGACCGCGTTGCCTGGGCCGATGCCGCTTGCCGCAACCAGCCTGCCGTCCTCGGCGAGGTGGAACAGGATGAAGGCGCCGTAGCCGAGGTCGCGGCGCACGATGCTGCGGCCTTCGTCCGACAGGCCGGCGATCTGCAAGGTCAGGCCGTACTGATCCGACCAGAACCACGGCACCGCCGCATGGGACTCGCCGGCGCCAAGCATATTCCTTGCGGCGAGCGCGCCCTGCTCCTGTGCATTGCGCCAAGCTTCGAGCCGCACGCGCCGGCCGCCATAGATGGCGAGCGGAAACGAACAGCAATCGCCGGCGGCAAAGATATCCCGGTCGCTGGTGCGAAGCTCGGCGTCGACGGCGACACCATTGTCGACGGTCAGCCCCGCCTCCGCGGCAAGTCCGGTCACCGGCACGGCGCCGATGCCGATCACGGCAAGATCGGCGACAATGTCGTGTCCACCGGCGAGCGCGATGCGCACTTCGGCGCCATCATCGGCAATGGCGGCGATGCCCTCGCCGCACAGGATTTTCACGCCTTCGGCTTCATGCGCCTGATGGATGATCTCAGCGATCTCGGCCGGCACGCCGCGCATCAAGATGCGCGGCTGCGCCTCGATAACTGTGACCGCCGCACCCAGTCTGCGTGCCGCCGCGGCAAGCTCAAGCCCGATGAAGCCGCCGCCAATGATGGCGATGCGATTTCCGGCGCTGAGATGGGCGCGAATGGCCAGCGCGTCGTTGAAGGTCCGGAGGTAGACGCAGCGCCCGCCAAGGCCCGGCATCGGCAGCTTGCGCGGCACCGAACCGGTCGCCAGCAGGAGCTTGTCGTAGGCCAGGACGGAACCGTCCGAGAGGCGCACGACATGCGCCGCGCGGTCGATCGCCACCGCCTGAACCGAATGGATATGCCTGATCGATCTTTCGGCCAGGATCGCGTCGGTGGCGATTGCCTTGAGCAGCGGCGCGTCGGCAACCATCGCGTCTTTCGACAGCGGCGGCCGCTCATAGGGCAGATGCGGCTCGTCGCCGACCAGCGTCACCGGTCCATCATAGCCGAGCTCGCGCAGCGCAAGGGCGGCGCGCCCGCCGCATTCGCCGGCGCCAATGATGACCATTCCCTTCGTCATCATCAACCGATCCGGACAAGGACTTTGCCGGCGTCGACCTTGACCGGATAGGTCCTGAGATCGACGCAGACCGGCGCGCCCCTGGCAGCCCCTGTCTTGTAGTTGAAGCGGCCATTATGCTTCGGGCATTCGATGATATCGTCCATCACCAGCCCGTCGGCCAGATGCACCTTCTCATGCGTGCAAAGCCCGTCGGTGGCGAAATACCCGTCGTCGGGGCTGCGATAGATGGCAAAGGTGCGGCCGCCATGGTCGAAGCGCATCACGTCCTCTTCGTCGATGTCCTCGGCGTCACAGGCCTCGACCCAGTCGCTCATTTACGGGTCCCTCGATGTTTGATGCCTTGGCATGGGCTTGTCATTCAGCAGCCACCGCAACAGCAGCGTTATCGCTGTGGAAATCCTCGCGATAGGGCCTCGCCGTCGGCGGCAGTTCGCGCTTGATGAAATAATCCTCATTGCGCAGCTGGCGCAGGAAAGCCGGTATCATCTCGCGGTAGCCGGCCAGGATGGACGGTGTCGGCGCCGGCAGATCGTGCTTGATCAGTTCGTGCAGCCTGGGCAGCGCATGATAGGGCACCATGGGAAACATGTGATGCTCGACATGGTAGTTCATGTTCCAGTAGATGAAGCGGCTTATCGGGTTCATGTAGACGGTGCGGCTGTTGAGCCGGTGATCGGTGACGTTTTCAGCCAGGCCGCCATGCTGCAGCAGGCCGACCATGACATGGTGCCAGGCACCGTAAAGCCTGGGCAGACCGACCAGCATCAGCGGCAGGAACGAGCCGGTATAGAGCGCCAGCGCAATGGTCGCGGCATAGATTGTCGTCCAGATGCGGGCAATGCGAATTGCCTTCGGCTGCTCCTGGTCGGGAATGAAGGTTCTTTCGGCCGGACTGACGATACCGGCTGCATTGCGCAGCATGTCGCTCATCGCCTGCCAGGCGTCGAGAATGCCGACGAAGTTGAGCACCACGCGCAGCAGATCGGGCGGACGCATCACCGAGATCTCCGGATCGCGGCCGACGATGATGGTATCGGTATGATGGCGCGTGTGGCTCCAGCGCCAGGTCACGGGATTGCGCATGATCATGAAGCAGGCGATCTGATAGACCACGTCGTTCATCCACTGCGTCCTGAAGGCGGTGCCGTGGCCGCATTCGTGCCAGCGTGAATCGGTGGAGGAACCGTAGAGGACGCCATAGACGAAGAAGAACGGCACGCACCACCAGCTGCCCCAGAACCAGGCGGCGCCGGCGCCGCTGAGGATCATGGTGCCGAGCCAGATGATGGTATCGCGGATCGCCGGGCCGTCGGAGCGCTGCATCAGCTCCTTCATCTGCTTGCGCGGCACGTCGGTGTGATACCACTCGGCCTCCGCCAGCCCGCTCTCGACGGCAAGCTTCGCGTCGCGGCCGATCAGGCTGTAGTCGCGTCGGGACGCTGCTGCGGAGCTCGTATTCCCGGTTCGGAGTCCAATATCCACCATAGCGGAGGCCTCGATCATGTTCGGTCAGCGTTCAAAATAACGCCGAGCCCTGATAGGCTCAATATCACAAAGATAGTTTCTATCATTTTCCATCATAATGGTGTAAAAGGGCCAAACAGTGGAATGAGGCAGCGATGGCGAAACGGCCGACGATCACCGACCTGGCGCGCATTTCGGGGGTCAGCGTTGCCACCGTCGACCGGGTACTGAACAACCGCTTGCCGGTGCGCGAGGAAACCGCGCGCCGCGTCTATGAGGCCGCGACCAGCATCGGCTATCACGCAGCCGGATTGATCAAGCAGCGGATGCGCCATGAATTGCCCGAATACCGGCTCGGGTTCCTGCTGTTGAGACGGGAGGACGTCTTCTACAGTGAATTTGCCCGCGAGCTTGAACTGGCGGTATCGCAGTCGCCGCGCTTTCGCGGCGTGGCCACCATCGACTTCGCCGCTTCGCTGGCGCCGGACGAGATCGTCGAGCGGATGCGCAAGCTGGCCGCCAAATCCAGGGCCGTCGCCCTGGTCGGGCCTGATCACCCGACGCTGACCGTCGCCGTCGAGGCTCTCAAAGCCAATGGCGTACCGGTGTTCTCCCTGCTTTCCGACTTTGCGTCCGGTATTCGCGAGGGCTATGTTGGCCTGGACAATCGCAAGGTCGGCCGCACCGCTGCCTGGATGATCTCGAAGGCCGCGAAGAGACCTGGCAAGGTTGCCCTCTTCGTCGGCAGCCATCGCTTCCATGGCCATGAGCTTCGCGAGATCGGTTTTCGCTCCTTCTTTCGCGAGCAGGCGCCGGAATTCACTCTCCTCGAGACGTTGGTCAATCTGGAAGCGAACCAGATCACGCATGATGCAATGATCGAGCTTCTGGCCCGCCACCCTGATCTCGCCGGTTGCTATGTCGCCGGTGGCGGCATGGAAGGCGCGATCTCGGCGCTGAGGGAGGCAAAGCCGGCTGAGATGCCGGCGGTCGTCTGCAACGAGATCACGCCCGACTCCCGCGCGGCGCTGGCAGATAATTTCCTGACCATGGTGATCTCGACGCCACTGGCGGCGCTTTGCCGCGAGCTTGTCGGGCTGATGGCGCATGCCATCGAGACCGGCGCTGCGAATGCGCCGGGCCAGACCTTTCTGCCCTTCGACATTTATCTGCCGGAAAACATCTGACGTCGCGGTCATCGGCGGCAGACATGATGTAATCTATCAGAACGCTTTCAGGCCTGGCTTGCGTTAGCGTCCGTCTAAAAGCGCTCGAAATGCCGAAAATCCATTCCTCATGGCGAAATCTCGCTTGACGCCCAAGCGAAATGGAATAAATATTTCACCAACTGAGAATTTTGGTTCTTTCGTTCCGGAAGATCTGTTTCAGGCAAATGCCTCCGGAACTAAAAATGGCAATCGGGAGAGAATTCCCCGCGAGATCGGGGATTCCGGGTAGATCGGTGCAGCCGGACACCAATGTGGAGGAGAAATAAAATGAAAAAACTGCTTTTGGGCGTCGCGTTCGCGGCGCTGATGAGTTCGTCCGCCTTTGCTGCCAAGATCGGCGTGTCGATGGCGTTGTTCGACGACAATTTTCTCACCGTGCTGCGCAACGGCATGATTGAACAGGCCAAGGGCATGGACGGCGTCGAGCTGCAGGTGGAGGATGCGCAGAACGACGTCGCTAAGCAACTCGACCAGATCAAGAACTTCGCCGCCTCAGGCGTCGACGCCATCATCGTCAACCCGGTCGACACCTCGGCGACTCAGGCGATGTCGGACGCAGCCGCCGCTGCCAAGATTCCACTGGTCTATGTCAATCGCGAGCCGGTCAACGTCGACACGCTGCCCGAAAACCAGGCCTTCGTCGCCTCGAACGAAGCCGATTCCGGCACGCTCGAGACCAAGGAGGTCTGCCGCCTGTTCAAGGAGGCCGGCAAGACTGAAGCCAACGTCTATGTGATCATGGGCGAGCTGTCGAACCAGGCAGCGGTGCAGCGCACCAAGGACATTGACGACGTGATCGCCACGCCGGAGTGCAGCTTCATCAAGATCATCGACAAGCAGACGTCGAACTGGAAGCGCGAAGAAGCGCAGAACCTGATGACCAACTGGCTGTCGACCGGCAAGCCGTTCGACGGCGTCATCGCCAATAATGACGAAAGCGCCATCGGCGCCATCCAGGCGATGAAGGCCGCCAACATCGACATGAAGTCGGTTGTCGTCGGCGGGGTCGACGCTACCCAGGATGCGCTTGCCGCGATGCAGACGGGCGACCTCGATGCGACGGTGTTCCAGGACGCGGCCGGCCAGGGTGCCGGCGCGCTTGACGCAGCGCTCAAGCTGGCGAAGGGCGAGAAGGTCGAGCACAAGGTCTACATCCCGTTCCAGTTGGTCACGCCGGCAAACATCGACAAGTTCCTGAAGAAGAACTGAGGCGGACCTGTCCGATACGGAGCGGCGCGCCAAAGTAAGACAGCGCCGCTCCGCTTTTTCCCTCTCGGCCTGAACAGCGCCGAGTGGAGACCGTGGCTGACGGAGGAAGCACGATTGGCACAGACATCTCACGGCGTCGGCGGGCTCAGCTATGATGCGAAGCGGCGCGCATGGCCGGCCGAATTCAACGTCTTCCTGGCGCTCGTCATCCTGGTCGGCGCTTTCGAGCTGATCGGCCGGGTTTTCCTGGGCGACAGCTTCCTGTTCAACACCCGCGACAATATCGATGCGATCTTCAACGAAGCGCGCCTGCAGATCATCATCCTGCAGGTGTCGATAGTCGGCATCATTGCCATCGGCGTGACGCAGGTGATCATTACCGGCGGCATCGACCTGTCCTCAGGTTCGATCGTCGGCGCCACGGCGATGATAGCCATGAGCTTCGCCCAGGTGGCGACCGTCAATGGCAACCCGAACCCGAAGGCGATGTTCATCGCGCAGGGCTGGACCGACCTGCCGGTGATCGTGCCCGTGCTGGTCGCGATCGGCTGCGGCCTGCTGGCCGGCCTGGTCAACGGCGCTTTGATCGCCTACACGCGCATCCCGCCGTTCATCGCCACGCTCGGCATGATGGTCACCGCGCGCGGCATCGCCAAATGGTGGTCAAAGGGGCAGCCGATCTCGTTTCCGACCGAGAGTTTCGCCGCCATTGGCAAGGGGCTGATGCCGGTCATCATTTTCATATCGCTCGCAGTGCTGTTCCAGCTGATCCTGAGTTACACCAAATATGGCAAGCACTGCTATGCAATCGGCTCCAATGAGGACGCCGCGCGCATGTCCGGCATCAACATCGCCAACCACAAGATCCTCGTCTACGTCATTGCCGGCGTCCTCGCCGCGCTCGCCGCCGTGGTGCTGAGCTCCAAGAATCTCACCGCCCAGGCCGGCATGGGTGTAATGTACGAGCTCGACGCGATCGCCATGGCGGTTATCGGCGGCGTCTCGCTGTCGGGCGGCCGCGGTTCGATTATCGGGACAGTGATCGGCTCGCTGATCTTCGGCGTCATCATCTCCGGCTTCACCTTTCTGCGCCTCGACGCCTATTATCAGGAGATGGTCAAAGGCGTGATCATCGTCGGCGCAGTCGTTCTCGACCAGTGGCGCCAACGCCTGCGGGCAATGAGGGCTTGATCATGTCGGACATCGTCCTGAAAACCGAAAACCTGACCAAGTATTATGGCGGCGTCCATGCGCTGGAGGGTGCCGACTTCGAGCTGCGCAAGGGCGAGCATGTCGCCATCATGGGCGACAATGGCGCCGGCAAATCGACCTTCGTGCGCCAGATCACCGGTGTCGAGCAGCGCACCAACGGCAAGATGTGGTTCGACGGCAAGGAAGTGAATTTTGCCGGCCCAATCGAAGCCCGCGAGGCGGGCATCGAGACGGTGTTCCAGAACCTGGCGCTCGCCGACGACCTCGACGTGCCGTCGAACCTGTTCCTCGGCCGCGAGCGGGTGCTTTTCAATCTCGGGCCCTTCTCGATCCTCGATCGCAAGTTCATGCGCAAGGCGACCGAGGCAGCCTTGGTCCGGACAGCGGTCAAGATCCCCAATCTTTCCAATACTATCCGCCACATGTCGGGCGGCCAGCGCCAGTGCGTGGCAATTGCCAGAACCGCGACCTTTGCGTCCAAGCTCATCATCATGGATGAGCCGACGGCGGCACTCGGCGTGCAGGAGACGATGCAGGTCGAAAACATCATCCGCACGCTGAAGGAGAATGGCGAACCGCTGATCCTGATCTCTCACAACATGCGCCAGGTGTTCGATCTGGTCGATCGGATCGTCGTTTTCCGGCGCGGCCGCATCGTCGCTAATTTGCGCAAGCAGGACACCGACGGCAACGATATCGTCTCCTACATTACCGGCGCCAAGACCGGGCAGGCGGAACTTGCGGCGTAACGGCCAACGCCGAGCCACAGGCGCTGACACGCCCTCCCTTCCGAATCATTCTCAAAGGAAAACTCTTCATGCCTCTTCGCTTTGCTCTTCTCGGTGCCGGCCGTATCGGCAAGGTCCATGCTCGCGCCGTCGGTTCCAATCCTGAGGCCAGGCTGGTCGCAGTTGCCGACGCCTTCGAGAAGGCGGCGACCGATCTGGCCTCTGCCTATGGCGCCGAAGTGCGCAGCATCGATGCCATCGAGAAGGCCGGCGATATCGATGCGGTCGTCATCTGCACGCCGACCGATACCCATGCCGATCTGATCGAACGCTTCGCCAAAGCGGGTAAAGCGATTTTCTGCGAAAAGCCGATCGACCTCGACGCCGCCAGGGTGGAACGTTGCCTGGCCGTCGTCGATAAGGCCGGCGCCACCCTGATGGTCGGCTTCAACCGCCGCTTCGATCCGCATTTTGCCGCCGTGCGCAAGGCGATCGACGACGGCGCCATCGGCACTGTCGAAATGGTGACAATCACCTCGCGCGATCCCGGCCCGCCGCCGCTCGACTATATCGGCCGCTCGGGCGGCATCTTCCGCGACATGACCATTCATGATTTCGACATGGCGCGCTTCCTGCTCGGCGAGGAGCCGGTGGCGGTCAGCGCGCATGCTTCGGTGCTGGTCGACAAGAAGATCGGCGAGGCCGGCGACTTCGACAGCGTCAGCGTCATCCTCGAAACCGCCTCCGGCAAGCAATGCGTTATCTCCAACTCACGCCGCGCCACCTACGGCTACGACCAGCGCATCGAGGTGCATGGCTCGGAAGGCATGATTGCGGCCGAGAACCAGCGGCCGGTGTCGATCGAACTGGCCAATGAGAAAGGCTATACGCGGCCGCCGCTGCACGATTTCTTCATGACCCGTTACCTCGACGCTTATGCCAACGAGATCGCTGCCTTCATCGCGGCAGCGACGTCAGGCAAGAAGGCGGCGCCGAGCGGCAAGGACGGGCTGGTGGCGCTCAGGCTGGCGGATGCGGCGCTGAAATCGGCCAAGGAAGGCAAGACCGTCCGCCTCGACAAAACAATCTGACTATCAAGCACAGGAGCAAGGCGATGAACGGTTCAGCCGGTCGCAATTCCGAAACACGCGCCATCGTCACCGGCGGCGCACAAGGCATCGGCTTTGCCGTCGCCGAAGCGCTGGCCGATGAGGGCTGCCGGGCGCTGGCGCTGATCGGCCGCTCGCAGGAGAAGGGCGACAAGGCTGTCGCCATCCTCAAGGGGGCAGGCGTCGATGCCATCTTCATCAGCGCCGACGTCTCAAAAGTGGCCGACTGCAAGCGTGCGGTCGAAACGGCGATTGGCCATTTTGGTACCGTCAACGCGCTGGTCAACGCCGCTGCCACCTCGGCTCGCGGCTCGCTGGTCGAGACCTCCGAGGATCTGTTCGACCAGATATTCCAGACCAATGTGCGCGGCCCGTTTTTCCTGATGCAGGGCGTGGTGGCGCATTTGCTGGCGCGCCAGGTACCGGGCTCGATCGTCAACGTGCTGTCGATGTCGGCGCATTGCGGCCAGTCGTTCCTGGCGCCCTATTCGTCGAGCAAGGGAGCGCTGGCGACACTCACCAAGAATGTCGCCAATGCCTATCGCGGCAATCGCATCCGCTGCAATGCGGTGCTGCCCGGCTGGATGGACACCGAGGGCGAGGCGATCGTGCAGAAGAAATGGCACGACGCGCCGGAGGACTGGTTGGAGAAGGCCGAAGCCGCGCAGCCGATGGGCCAATTGGTGAAACCGGCGCAGCTTGCCCGGTTGATCAGCTATATGATCAGCCCGCAGTCCGGCGTCATGACCGGGTCGCTGGTCGACTACGATCAGAGCATCGCCGGGGCGTCACCGGAATAACGCCGGCAAGTCTAGCGGAACGCCGCCCATCACTTCGTCATCCACGGGCAGAGCAAGGAGCGCAGCGACGCGGCGCAGACCCGAGGATCCATGCCGTGACATCTAGGCGTCGCTACAATGCAGAATTTAGTTCCGCAGCACTCCTTGGCCAAGGCAACGGCATGGATCCCAGGGTCTCCGCGACGGAGCTCCGCTCCTGCTTCGCCCTGGGATGACGAAGTTCGGGGGGCTTCAGCCAATCGCGAATGGGCTGGAGTAAACCTCCTCCTCACCAGGCACGTGACAAGCGCATCCGCATCGACTATATCAGCCCTCATGATCAACCTGACCGCCACATATTGGTACTTTATGAGCTCGCTGGCGGCGGGAGGATTGCGCTCGATCTGAAGATTGCAGCAATAACATCCGAACAGCCGCCAGACCTGGCGGCTTTTTTGTTTCAGCCGGCAGGTCTCCCAATCAGGAGCAGAAGCCGTGTTGACGACCACAGACGATCTTCGGGTCAAGGAAATCAGAGAACTGAGCACACCCGACGAGGTGATGCGGGAAATACCGCGCACGCTGACGGCGACGCGCACCGTTGCCGCATCACGCAATGCCATCCATGCCGTGCTGACCGGCGCCGACGATCGGCTGGTGGTCGTCGTCGGCCCCTGTTCGATCCACGACCCGGCCGCCGCCGTAGACTATGCCAGCCGTTTGGCATCGCTGCGTGAAAACCTGTCGGACCGGCTGGAGATCGTGATGCGGGTTTATTTCGAGAAGCCGCGCACGACGGTCGGCTGGAAGGGCCTGATCAACGATCCCGACCTCGACGGCAGCTTCAACATCGACAAGGGTCTGCGGATGGCACGCAACGTGCTCTCGGCGGTCAACAATCTCGGCCTTCCCTCAGCGACCGAATTCCTCGACATGGCCACCCCGCAATATATTGCCGACCTCGTCGCCTGGGGCGCGATCGGCGCGCGCACAACAGAGAGCCAGATCCATCGCGAGCTCGCATCGGGCCTCTCCTGCCCGGTCGGCTTCAAGAACGGCACCGACGGCAATTTGCGGATTGCCGCCGAAGCCGTGAAGTCCGCCGCCCAGCCGCATCATTTCATGGCGGTGACGAAGGGCGGGCGCAGCGCCATCGCGACGACCACCGGCAACGAGGACTGCCACGTCATCCTGCGCGGCGGTATTGTGCCGAATTATGACGCGGCAAGCATTGCTGCTGCCTCCGCTGAGCTCGGCCGGATCGGCGTGGCGCCGCGGCTGATGATCGATGTCAGCCACGCCAACAGCAGCAAGAAGCCGGAAAACCAGCCGCTGGTGGCGGCTGACGTGGCGGGCCAGGTAGCGGCGGGCGACGAGCGCATCGTCGGCATCATGATCGAGAGCAACCTCGTCGCCGGCCGGCAGGACGTCGTGCCCGGCAAGCCGCTCGTCTATGGCCAGAGCATCACCGATGGCTGCATCGACTGGGCAACCACCGAGACGGTGCTTTACGGCCTTGCCGACGCCGTCGAGCGGCGCCGGTCGGCGAGACGTGCCATGATCGCCGATCGCCCGGGAGCCGCGTGAGCACTTCTCCTTCTCCCCTTGTGGGAGAAGGTGGATCGGCGCGCAGCGCCGAGCCGGATGAGGGGTGCTGGAAGAAACTCGGCGTAAAATATTGAGGGATTTTAAGCGGTTATTTCTTCGCTGTAGCGATCCGTCCAACACCCCTCATCCGACCGAGCTTCGCTCGGCCACCTTCTCCCACAAGGGGAGAAGGGGAGACCAGCGCGGACTTACTACCGCACCTCCATCCAGCGCTGTTCCGCGAACGAGCGCGCCATCGCGTGTACCGTGCGCTCGATCTCCAGGCCTTCGTCGAAATCGATGATCCGCGCCGGCTTGCCGGCAAGCCGCGTCAACAGCTCCCGGCATTCGATGATCTTGAGATCATTAAAGCCAAGGCCGTGACCGGGCGCCGGCAGGAAGGCGTCATAAGGCTTATGATGCGGCGCCACCAGGATGGTGCGGTAGCCTTGCTCGGTCGGCCGGTCGGCCGTCAGATAGAGTTGGAACTCATTCATCCGCTCCTGGTCGTACAGGATCGAGCCCTTCGAGCCAAAAATCTGGATGGCGATCCGGCCTTTGCGGCCCCAGGCCGAACGGTTGACCAGCAGCGTGCCGGCGATGCCGTTTTCGAGATGCATCAGGATGCTGGCGATGTCGTAGGTCTCGACCGCGCGGCGCCCGCCCGAGGCGACGCGGCGGTCGGCATAGGGTTTGGCCATGTCGCACATGACGCGGGCAACGCGGCCGAACAGTACGGCGATGAGCGACAGCGGGTGCACGGCGAAATCGTCGAGCGCGCCGTAGCCGGACGCCGCCTCGTGCTTCCAGAAGAACAGCGCCTCCGGATCGGCCATGAAGTCCTCGTCCATCTCGATACGCAGATGGTTGACCTCGCCGATGATCTTCTCGTCGAGCAGCGCGCCGATATGGCGGATCGCTGGGTTCTGAATATAGTTATAGCCGAGCGCGGCCACCTTGCCGGACTTTTGGGCCGCCGCAGCCATTGCTTGCGCCTCGGCGAAGCTCGGCGCCATCGGTTTTTCACACCACAGATGCTTGCCGGCTTCGAGGATGGCGATGGCCATTTCCGGGTGGAACTGGTTCGGCGTGGTCAGCGAGATGACATCGACTTCCGGGTCGTCGACGACAGCGCGCCAATCGCCGGAGGCCTTGGCGAAGCCGAATTCGCTGGCACGGCGTTTGGCAAGATCCTCGTTGACCTCGCCCAGATGGACCAGCCTTGGCTTGGCCACTTCGGGAAAGACGGTGCCGACCGCGTTCCAGGCAATGGCGTGGCACTTGCCCATGAAACCCGTGCCGATAAGACCTACCCCGACCATCCGCTTGCCTCCCTGTGTGCAAAATTTGTGTGGATGAATTAGTCCATTTTGTCTGCAGATGGAACGCTTGTCTCATTTTTTATGGTGTTCTTGCACAGGCCCGCTATGATGGGGCACAGAGGGAACCAGACGATGAGCCTGGGCGGAGCGACGATGGACGAACGGGTGCCGCGCGATTTCGAGACGCTGCGGGCGACGATCCTGGAGCGGCGCCACAGCCTGCCGAAACGTATCGCCCAGATCGCCGCCTATGCGCTCGACAACCCAGACGATATCGCCTTCGGCACCGCTGCCAGCATTGCCGCTTCCGCCGGTGTCCAGCCTTCGACCCTGATCCGCTTTGCCCAGCAGCTTGGTTTTGATGGTTTCACCAGCCTGCAGTTGGTGTTTCGCGAGCGCCTGCGCGAGCGCAACTC
This sequence comes from Mesorhizobium sp. M0663, assembly GCF_040320585.1. NCBI lineage: Bacteria > Pseudomonadati > Pseudomonadota > Alphaproteobacteria > Hyphomicrobiales > Phyllobacteriaceae > Mesorhizobium > Mesorhizobium sp. M0663. The sequence goes on along the minus strand of NZ_JAMYPX010000004.1, from coordinate 274,441 downwards.
ATCCTATGATGAAAGGCTGGCGGCATTGCGCGCCAAGGCCGAGGAAGGCGCCGGCCACCGCGCGATTTTCGACGGTTTTGTTGCCGCAGCCAGTACCTCGCTCAACGACATTTCGCGCACGCTGAATGAAGACCATTTCGAAGATGCAATCACCGTGTTGGCCAAGGCCGAAACCATTTACGTGCTGGCCAAGCGGCGCTCCTACCCGGTCGCCTCCTATATCGCCTATGCATTGGGCAAGCTCAAGATCCGCAACCAGCTGATCGAATCGGCCGCCGGCCTCAATGCAGAGATGATCGGCTTTGCCTCTCCAAGGGACGCCGTGATCGCCATCAGCTTTTCGCCCTATGCCCCGGCCACCATCGAGGAGGCGCGCGTCATTTCGGAGCAAGGCGTGCCGATCGTGGCGATTACCGACAGCTCCTTTTCGCCACTCGCCCAATTCGCCAGGGTCTGGTTCGAGGTCGCCGAGGCCGATTTCGCCGGCTTCCGCTCGCTGTCGGCGACGATGGCTTTGGCTATGGCGCTGACCGTCGCGGTCGGCGAGAAGCGGCGCGATACTGGCAAGAAGCGCAAGCCTTAGATCACCTCTATTGCCGTTTCGCCTTCTGCCGAAAGCCGCGCTGCGTCGCGGGCAGGCGGCGACCCGAACTGGCGGGCATACTCCCGGCTGAACTGGGAAGCACTCTCATAGCCGACGGCGAAGGCGACACGTGCGACGTTGCCCGGCTGGGCAATCAGCAGATGGCGGGCTTCCAGCAAGCGGATTTGCTTTTGATACTGGATTGGGCTCATGGCCGTCGCCGCCTTGAAGTGACGATAAAACGCAGCACTGCTCATACGGGCAATCTCGGCCAGATCGCCGACCCGGACCGGCCGATGGGGATGCGAACGGATCCAGGCGATCGCCCGGCCAATCCTGGACAGATGGCCATCGGCGCGCGCAAGTTCACGAAGCTTTCCGCCTTGGGGGCCTTGCAGGAGCCGAAACAGCATCTCTCGCTCGATCATGGTCGCGAGCACGGGAATCTCCGCTGGCCGGTCAAGCAGCCGCATCATTCGACGCAACGCGTCGAGCAGATCGTCATCAGCGGGAGAGGTGGAGAAACTGTCGCCACTGAGGGCCGGCGCGTGCTCGACGAGGAGCGCGGCGACGGCCTGCAGGTCAAGGGTCAAGCCAATGGCCAGGTAAGGACGCGCCGCGCTCGCTTCGATTATCTGGCTGATGGTGGGCGTCTCGACAGTATAGATGAAATAGCTGGCCGGATTGTAACGAAGAGCCCGGTCGCCGATCAGAACCGTCTTCGCGCCCTGCAGTACGAATAAGATCCCCGACCCCCACACCCCTGACAATGGCGGCGTGGCGACTTCGCTGCGGCCGATCGAAACGCGGGGAACCGCCGTTCTTGTTCGTCGCCCGCGCGCATGGCGGCTGGCGATCTCGATCAACTCCTGCAGCGCTTCGCCCATTGCGCCAGCATCGCGCATTCGCACCGGCGGCGCAACAGCGTGAGAGGATTAGGCAAGAGCTGGAGAGTTTCCGGCGCGCAACGCCCGCTGCCTCGCACCATTTGTGGGTCTTCCACAAGAAAAATGGAGACACCGATTATGAGAACATCGAAAAGCGCGCTGGTGACCGGCGCCAACAAGGGTATAGGCCGTGAAATCGCCCGGCGACTGGCGACCATGGGCTTCAAGGTCTGGCTCGGCGCCAGGAGCGCCGAACGCGGCATGGCGGCGGCGCAGGCATTGCGCGCCGAAGGCCTCGACGTGGAGTGGCTTGAGCTGGACGTCACGCGGGATGACAGTGTGAAGGCGGCAGCCGAGGCATTCAGGCAGGCCAGCCCCTGCCTCGACGTGCTGGTGAACAATGCCGGCGTCGCCATCAATTACGACCTGCCGCCGAGCCAGCAGCGGATCGCCGACATCCAGGCCACCTACGACGTCAATGTCTTCGGCCCGATCCGCGTGACCCAGGCATTCCTGCCGCTGCTGCTAGCAGCACCTGCTGCCCGGATCGTGATGGTGAGCAGCTCCACCGGGTCCATCGGCCGGGCGCTCGATCCCGCCACTGCGAACCACGCCGTTAACATGATGGGCTACGGCAGCTCCAAGACAGCCTTGAATGCCATCACGGTGGCGTTCGCCAGGGAGCTCGCGCCCCAAGGCATCAAGATCAACGCCGCGGCGCCCGGCTACACTGCCACCGATCTCAACGGGTATAAAGGTCACCGCACGGTGCAGCAGGCGGCCGAGATCGTCATTCACCTGGCGACCTTGGACGCCGATGGCCCGACCGCCGGGTACTTCAACGATGATGGCCCGCTTCCTTGGTAAATCAGCTGGTTTCAGTGGTAGACACTTGACGTTCGTCTGACTTCAAAGTTTCTGAACGCGCGAGCCTTGCACAGCACTTTTCAGCCTTGGGAATGCTCGTTCCATATTGACTATGGATTGGAATTATTATTTCATATTGCCGGCGCCACGCTGCCGCTCGCGCGTGTTACCCAAGACAACAAAGCCGATGGGAGGTTTGAATGGGCGAAGCCGTGGAAGCGAAATATTCGCCGCTCGACATCATCACCATCGGCCGCGCTTCCGTCGATCTCTATGGTCAGCAGATCGGCTCGCGCCTCGAGGACATTACTTCCTTTGCCAAGTCGGTCGGCGGCTGTCCGGCCAATATCGCGGTCGGTACTGCCAGGCTCGGCCTGCGCTCGGCGCTGCTCACCCGCGTCGGCAATGAGCAGATGGGCCGCTTCATCCGCGAGCAGCTGACCCGCGAGGGCGTTTCGGTCCAAGGCCTCAAGACCGATCCGGAGCGGCTGACCGCCCTGGTGCTGCTGTCGGTCGAGGATGAAGGCGTCTCGCCGATGATCTTCTATCGCAGCGATTGCGCCGACATGGCGCTTTCGAAAGACGATATCGATGAGGCGTTTATCGCTTCGGCACGCGCGGTCGTCGTCACCGGCACGCATTTTTCACGGCCCAACAGCGACGCCGCCCAGCGCAAGGCGATCCGTGTCATGAAAGCCAAGGGCGGCAAGGTGGTGTTCGACATCGACTACCGCCCCAACCTCTGGGGTCTCGCCGGCCACGCCGAAGGCTTCGAGCGCTATGTGAAATCCGACCGCGTCTCGGCGCAGTTGAAGACGGTGCTGCCCGATTGCGATCTCATCGTCGGCACCGAAGAGGAAATCATGATCGCCTCGGGCGCAGACGATTGCCTGAGCGCGCTGAAAACCATCCGCTCGCTGTCGGCGGCAACCATCGTGCTGAAACGCGGCGCCATGGGCTGCATCGTCTATGACGGGCCGATCAGCGACGACCTCGAGGACGGTATTGTCGGCAAGGGATTTCCAATCGAGGTCTACAATGTGCTCGGCGCCGGCGACGCCTTCATGTCGGGCTTCCTGCGCGGCTGGCTCGGCGAGGAAGGCCTGGCGACGGCGGCGACCTGGGCCAATGCCTGCGGCGCCTTTGCCGTGTCGCGGCTGCTCTGCGCACCGGAATACCCGACTTTCGAGGAATTGAATTTCTTCCTGAAAAACGGCAGCAAGCATCTGGCGCTGCGCAAGGACGAGGCGATCAATCACATCCATTGGGCGACCACGCGCCGGCGCGACATCCCCTCGCTGATGGCGTTCGCCTGCGACCACCGCGTCCAGCTGGAGGATGTCGCGGCAAAAGCCGGCGCCGATCCGTCGCGAATCCCAGCTTTCAAGGTGCTGACGGTCAAGGCTGCGGCCAAGGTCGCGGCTGGCCGCGCCGGCTACGGCATGCTGCTCGACGAAAAATACGGACGCGAGGCGATGTTCGAATTCGCCCACCATTCCTTCGCCTGGCTCGGCCGGCCGGTCGAGTTGCCGGGTTCGCGACCGCTTCGCTTCGAGTTCTCGCAAGACATAGGTTCGCAACTGACCGAATGGCCGGTCGACCACTGCATCAAGTGCCTGTGCTTCTATCATCCCGACGATCCCGCGGCGCTGAAGAGCGAACAGCAGCAGAAACTGCGCGCTTTGTTCGAGGCCGCGCGGAAAGTGGGCAGAGAACTTCTGGTCGAGATCATCGCCGGCAAGCACGGCAGGCTCGACGACATGACCATCCCGCGCGCGCTCGAGGAACTCTACGCACTCGGCATCAAGCCCGATTGGTGGAAGCTCGAACCGCAGGCATCGGCCGGCGCATGGGCAAAGATCGAGGCGGTGATCCTGAAGAACGATCCGTGGTGCCGCGGGATTGTGCTGCTTGGCCTCGAAGCGCCGCAGGACGAATTGGAAGCGGCCTTTGCTGCCACCGCCAAGGCGTCTATCGTCAAGGGCTTTGCCGTCGGCCGCACCATCTTCATCAACGCGGCCGAACAATGGCTTGCCGGCAAGATGTCAGACGATGAAGCGGTTGCCGACATGGCATCTCGCTTCGAGAGACTGACCGAGGCATGGCTTGCGGCGCGCGGCCGCAAAGCAGCATAAGAAGGCGCGGCATAAGGACTGCGGAGGAACCGACATGACCAAGACAATCCGCCTGACGATGGCGCAGGCGCTGACCCGCTTTCTTGCTCGACAGATGACCGAGATGGACGGGAAGAAAGTGCCGATCTTCGGCGGCGTCTGGGCGATCTTCGGCCACGGCAATGTCGCCGGCGTCGGCGAGGCGCTCTACCAGGTTCGCGACGAACTGCCGACCTTCCGTGCCCATAACGAGCAGGCAATGGCGCATGCGGCGATCGCCTACGCCAAGGCCAATTTCCGCCGTCGCTTCATGGCCGCGACCAGTTCGATCGGCCCCGGCGCGCTCAACATGGTGACCGCTGCGGCACTTGCGCATGTAAACAGGTTGCCTGTCCTGTTTCTGCCCGGCGACGTCTTCGCCAATCGCATTCCCGATCCCGTCCTGCAGCAGGCCGAGGATTTTTCCGACGGCACGGCGACGGTCAATGACTGCCTCCGCCCGGTGTCGCGCTATTTCGACCGCATCACGCGGCCGGAGCAGATCATGCCGGCGCTCAACCGCGCCATGCAGGTGCTGACCGATCCCGCCGAATGCGGCCCGGTGACGCTGGCGCTGTGCCAGGACGTGCAGGCCGAGGCCTATGACTACCCCGAGAGTTTCTTTGCCGAGCGACTCTGGACGCCGCGACGGCAGCGCCCGGACCGCAACGAACTGGCGGCCGCAGTCGCGGTACTCAAAGCGGCGAAAAAGCCGCTGGTGATCGCGGGCGGCGGCGTACTCTATTCGCAGGCGTCCGAGGAGCTGGCAAAACTGGTGCAAGACACCGGCATTCCGGTCTGCGAGACGCAAGGCGGCAAATCCTCGCTGCCAGACGATCATCCGCTGAACATGGCTGCGGTCGGCGTTACCGGCACCTCGGCGGCCAACAGGCTGGCCGAAGAGACCGACGTCGTGCTTGCCGTCGGCACCAGACTGCAGGATTTCACCACCGGCTCCTGGGCGCTGTTCAAGAATGCCGGCAAGACCCTCATCGGGCTCAATGTCCAGCCTTTTGACGCCGGAAAGCACCAGGCGCTGCCGCTGGTCGCCGATGCGGCGGAAGGGCTCGCCGAACTCGCTGCGGCGCTGAAAGGCTGGAAAGCCCCTTCAGACTGGACCGACAATGCGATTAGCGGCAAGAAGGAATGGCAAGCGGATGCCGACAAGGTGACGGCGTCGACCAATGCCGCCTATCCGTCCGACGCGCAAGTGATCGGCGCAGTACAGCGCGCCATGGGCTCCGGCGTGGTACTGCTTCATGCCGCCGGCGGCTTGCCCGGCGAATTGCACAAGCTATGGCAGGCGGGCGCGCCCGGCTCCTATCACGCAGAATACGGCTTCTCGACAATGGGCTACGAAATCGCCGGCGGGCTTGGCGTCAAGATGGCCAAGCCGGACGAAGAGGTCGTGGTGATGATCGGCGACGGCTCCTATCTGATGCTCAATTCCGAGATCGCGACCTCGGTGATGCTCGGCCTCAAGCTGACCATCGTGCTGCTCGACAACCGCGGCTATGGCTGCATCAACCGGTTGCAGATGGCGACCGGCGGCGCCAACTTCAACAATCTGCTGAAGGACGCCCGTCACGAAACCTTGCCCGAGATCGACTTCGCCGCGCATGCTGCGAGCATGGGTGCGATTGCCGAAAAAGTGCCATCGATCGCCGGGCTGGAAACGGCGCTGGCGCAAGCGAAGAAGAACACGCGAACGACCGTGCTGGTCATCGACACCGACCCGCTGGTTTCGACCGAGGCCGGTGGAAGCTGGTGGGATGTCGCAGTGCCGGAAGTCTCGGCACGGCCGCAAGTGAATGCGGCGCGCAAGAAATATGAGGAAGCGCTGAGCGGGCGGGTTTCTTTAGCCATCCGCGAACGCGCCTCGAATGTCTGAAACTGGAGTGACGACTTGAAAGCCAAACTGGGCATGTCCCCCATTGCATGGTGGAACGACGATCTTGCCGAACTCAGCGATGATGTGTCGCTGGAGGAGTGCCTGCGCCAGTCGCGCTCGGCTGGCTTTACCGGAATGGAAATGGGCCGCCGCTTTCCCAACGATCCGCAAATCATGCTGCCGATCCTGAAAGAGGCCGACGTGACGCTTTGCGGCGGCTGGTTCTCGGGGACGCTGGTCGACGAAGACATGGCGAAGAACAAGGATCGTATCCAGCCGATGATCGACCTGTTCAAGGCGGTGAACGCGCCCTGCATCGTCTATGGTGAAGTCGGCCGCTCCATCCAGGGCGACCGCTCGAAGCCGCTCGCCAGCAAGCCCAGGCTTTCGGACGAGGAAATGAAAGCCTACGCCCGGCGGCTCACGCAGTTCGGCGAATGGTGTGCAGAGCAAGGCATGCGGCTCTCCTACCATCATCATATGGCGGCAGTAGTTGAGACCGAGCCAGAGCTAGATGCCTTCATGCGCTATTCGGGAGAAGGCATTCCATTGCTGCTCGACGCGGGTCACCTGGCCTTTGCCGGCGGCGATGTGCTGCGCGCTATTGATAACCACCACCCGCGCATCAACCATGTGCATGTGAAAGATGTGCGCATGGAGGTGATCGCGGGACTGGATCGCGAGAAGCAATCGTTCCTCGACGCGGTGGCACTTGGCGCCTTCACCGTGCCGGGAGATGGCTCGCTGGATTTTGGCGCCATCGTCCAGAGGCTCGCCGACCATGGCTATGAAGGCTGGTTCGTGGTCGAGGCCGAGCAGGATCCGAAGAAGAACCCGCCGCTCAAGATGGCGCAGGTCGGCTACAAGGAATTGATGCGGGCTATGACGGCGGCCGGCTATACGGTGGAGACACAGGGCTTTCCCAATGCTTGAGGCTCGCGAGGAAAGGTGTTGATCCGATGAAAGACTCCGAGCACCCGTTTTTCCGGCCGCTGTGGCGGCGCGTTGCCGTTGTCGCGGTCTGCCTGGTCTGGTCGGTGATCGAATTCGCTACGGGCACACCGTTCTGGGGCGTGATCGCGCTCGGCTTCGCCGGCTATGCCGTCTGGCAATTCTTCTATCTCTACAAGCCGGCTGACGAGGACAAGCCATCGGCAGACGCCAAACCGAAGGAATGACCATGTCGAAGCTGCTCGTCAAAGCCAATAAGGGCCACGGCCGCATCGCCCATGTGACGCCGCAAAGCGCCGGCTGGACCTATGTCGGCTTCGATCTGCATCGGCTCAGGCCCGGCGAGAGCGCTTCCGGGCAAACCGCGGATCGTGAGGTCTGCCTGGTGTTCGTCACCGGCAAGGGCAAGGCCAAGGCCGGCGGCAAGGATCTCGGCTTACTCGGCGAACGCATGTCGCCCTTCGACGGCAAACCTTGGTCGGTCTATGTGCCGCAGGGCTCGGAGTGGTCGGTGAGCGCCGATACCGATCTCGAACTTGCCGTCTGCTCGGCGCCGGGACTGGGCGGCGGTCTGCCGGTCCGTGTCATCGGGCCCGACGATCTCGGCCAGGAGGTTCGCGGCAAAAGCACCAACACGCGCTATGTCACCAACATCCTGCCGGAGGGCAAGCCGGCCGATTCCTTGCTGGTGGTTGAGGTCATCACACCCGGCGGCCACACATCGAGCTATCCGCCGCACAAGCACGACCAGGACAATCTGCCGGCTGAATCCTATCTCGAGGAGACCTATTACCACCGTCTCAACCCGCCACAGGGCTTTGCTTTCCAGCGCGTCTACACCGATGCCGACGAGAACGGTGCTCGTTCGCTCGACGAGACGATGGCGATCGAGGACGGCGACGTCGTGCTGGTCCCCAAGGGTTATCACCCCTGCGCAGCCTGCCACGGCTATGATCTCTATTATCTCAACGTCATGGCCGGACCGAAGCGGACGTGGAAATTCCATAACGCGCCCGAGCACGAATGGCTGATGAAGGCCTAACCACTTCCCCTTCGCCCCAACCGCTGGTCCAAGCGAAAAATCGTCGGCTAACGACCCGGCTGTGTGGTTTTGTTACCGAAAACGCCGCAAAGCTTCGTCAATTCGTCATGGAAATCACCTATGGCAGCGGGGCTGACGAGGACTTTCGATGCGCTACGCGATCTATTTCACCCCCCGACAAGACGAACCGCTGGCACGTATCGCCGCCAACTGGCTCGGCCGCGACCCATTCGGTGCCGCCACAAAGCCGGTCGAGGCTGCGGGCGAGTTGTCGGCGGCAGAAGTTGCCTTCCATACCGCCTCGGCGCGCCGCTATGGCTTTCATGCGACACTGAAGGCGCCCTTCAGACTGGCCTCCAACGAGACGGAAACGTCGCTTCGTGCAGCACTCGACGATTTTGCCGAGGCGACGCCGGTGGTTACGATCCCGCGCCTCATCGTCAGCCAGATCGACGGCTTCTTCGCGCTGTTGCCGGAAGCACCGCTGCCGGCGCTCAACCGCTTCGCCGACGACGTGGTGCGCGACTTCGACCGCTTCCGCGCGCCGTTGACGGAAGCCGAGATCGAACGGCGCAGCCCCGATTCGCTGAAGCCCGACGAGTTCCGCAATCTCTGCCAGTGGGGCTATCCCTATGTCTTCGAGACGTTTCGCTTCCATATGACGCTGTCCGGCCGGGTGTCGTCACAGGAAAGCCCTCGTCTTCGCCTAGCAATCGACAGCCTGTTTGCGGACGTGCTGCAACGGCCGGTGGCGGTGGACGCGCTGACGCTGTTTGTGGAAACTGAACCGGGCGCACCGTTCATGGTGCTGTCCCATCACGCGCTCGGGCGCCGCCCGGCCAGAAGAACTGCCTAAATGACTATTTGCTTTAACCGCATGGTGCGACGCCAATTCATTTTCAATTGGCTGCAAAATGCTGCAAGGACTGCCTGAAATGACTGCCGAGACCGTTCTTGACAATGCCCGTATTGTGCTGGCCGACCAGATCGTCGAAGGGTCGATCGTGCTGCGCGATGGGGTGATCGCCGCCATCGATCCCGGCGCTGGCCGCAGCGGCGAGGACATGGGCGGCGACTTCATCATCCCTGGCCTGGTCGAGCTCCACACCGACCATCTCGAAGGCCATTACGCGCCGCGGCCGAAAGTGCGCTGGAACCCGATCGCAGCTGTGCTCGCGCATGACGCGCAGGTGGCGACCGCCGGCATCACCACCGTGCTCGACGCCTTGCGCGTCGGCATGGACGAGGATGCCGACCTGACGGCCGCCGACATACGCAAGCTGGCCGACGCGATCGAGGACAGCGTGCAGCAGGACCGGCTCAGGGCCGACCATTTCCTCCATCTGCGTTGCGAGGTTTCGGCGCCGGACTGCCTCACGGCCTTCGCCAATTTCGACGGCGACGAGCGGGTCAGGCTGGCGTCGCTGATGGACCATGCGCCCGGACAGCGCCAGTTCGTCAATTTGGAAACCTACGCCTATTACTACCAGCGCAAGCTGAAGCTGACCGATCACGATTTCCAGAAATTCTGCGAAAAGCGGATGGCGGAATCGGCGAGGAATTCGAGCCCGAACCGCAGCTTCATCGCCGCTGCCTGCCAAGAGCGCGGCATCGTGCTCGCCAGCCATGACGACGCAACCGTCGGCCATGTCGACGAAGCGATCGAGCAAGGTGTGCGCGTCGCCGAGTTCCCGACCACTGAGGAGGCGGCGCGGGCTTCAAAAGAGGCAGGGCTCGGCGTATTGATGGGCGCGCCGAACGTCATGCGCGGCGCGTCGCATTCGGGCAATGTCTCGGCCCGCACGCTGGCCGGCGATGGCCTGCTCGATATCCTGTCGTCGGACTACATTCCCTTCAGTCTGATCCAGTCAGCCTTCTTCCTCGGCGACGTGGTCGAGGGCATTTCCTTGCCACAGGCGGTGGCGATGGTCTCGAAGAACCCGGCCGAGGCGGTCGGCCTCAGCGATCGCGGTGTCATCGAGCCCGGCCGGCGCGCCGATCTGGTTCGCGTGCGCGTCGACGACCATGTCCCGGTCGTCCGCACGGTCTGGCGGCAGGGACGCCGAGTCGCATGATGGTATCGGCATCGGTCGAGCGTGAATTGTCCGCTACGGGATTTCCGATCCGCGACGGTGTCTTCGTCGCCGTCGTCGGGCCGAGCGGTGCCGGCAAGGACACGGTGATCGGCTATGCGCGCGCCGTGTTTGCCGACGAGAGCCGGCTGGAGTTCGTGCGCCGGGTGATCACCCGGCCGAGCGATGCGGCCACCGAGGATCACGACACGCTCGCCGACGTTGCCTTCGTCGAGGCCGAAGCGGATGGCGCCTTCGCGATTTCCTGGGAAGCGCATGGCCTGCGCTATGGCATCCCGGCCGAAGTCGATTGGTCGGTCTCCAACGGCCGTGTCGCGATCGCCAACGTCTCGCGCGCGATCATCCCGGCGCTGCGGGAGCGCTACGCCAATCTGGCTGTCGTCGAGATCACGGCTACACCGGATATCCTGGCCGAGCGGCTGGCATTGCGCGGTCGCGAATCGCGCGGCGAAGTGCTGGCACGGCTGGCGCGCAGTGCCAATGTCGCGCTGTCCGGACCGGGTGTCACCTCGATCGACAATAGCGGCCCTCGTGAAGCCGCCGGCGAGCGCTTCGCCGAGGTGCTGCGCAAGGCCATGGCCTTCTCCGACATGTCGGGCCTTATCTAAAGTAGCGCCCATCCGATGCATTCGGTATGGGCGCTACTTGTCTAACCGATATCTTTTTGGAAACCGGTATCCACTTTTCGGGATTATGGCCTCATGCGGCGTGCCGGTCCCGACCAGCGTGACGAGTATCCGTGGCAGTGGTTGTCGAAGGCTTCGCTGGCGCATCCGCTGGTGTATCCAGAACTCCAACGTGGTGCCGATACACCATCTCCCAGCCCTTCCAGCCGGTGAACAGCAGTATGCAGACCACTATGAACGACAAGAGCGCACCCCATGGGCGGACCGCGGCTTCGGCGCCTTGCGCATAGCGAAGGTAGAAATTGATCAGTGCCACAACGACCGCGGTCAAGTTGCCCAGCATGTGGTACCAGGCGTCGGACAAGGCGCGAATGCGCGGCTCGTTGAGGAAGTCGACAAAACCGGCTGTCGCAGCGAGAAGGGCCATTACTATGGCTGCCCCGATCAGCCACATCGATGCCCGTGCCCAGAAGGCATCGGCAGTTCCCCAGAAAACCAGGTCGGTGACAAACGCACCGACAAGAAACGCGACAGGAAAAGGTATCAGCATCGGGTGGAGGGGGTGAGTTCCTACTTTGGCGGAACTAACTGGATTCGTAGGCATGGAACGCCTCCGCGTAGCAAAGCTTAAACAAACGCTCAGATACGGGTTTCGTTCCAAATAGAGACCGACCTGAACTGCTGTCGCGAAGCTCCGGCTGACTCTTTCACGCCACCTGCCATGGCAGTCGGCGTATTTCATCCAGCTATTTTTGCGTCACTCAGCGGCAGCACCCGCCACGCCCTTGCGTGTGGCTTCCAGCATCCGCCGCCGCGCCCTGAACACGCCCCATTGCTGGTCGACCAGCACGCCGATGAGGATCACCCCGCCCATGACGGCGAAGTTGAGCGAGGACGGGATGCCGAGCAGGTTGACGAGGTTCTGCAGCTCCTGCAGCAGCACGGTGCCGAGCAGGACGCCGATCAGCGAGCCTTCGCCGCCACGCAACGAGAAGCCGCCGAGCACCGCTGCCGCGATGGCGTAGAGTTCGTAGAACTGGCCGTGGCTCGCCGGCGAGATCGAGCGTGTGTACATGGCGAAATAGATAGCCGACAGCGCCGTCAGTACGCCGCAGATGACATAGGCGGCCATGACGATGCGGCCGGTGCGGATGCCGGAATATTTTGCCGCTTCCTCGTTCTTGCCGATGGCATAGAGATAGCGCCCGAACACCGACCGGTGCAGCACCACCCACATGACGACGGCGATGACGATCAGCGCGATGAAGCTGTTCGGCACGCCCCAGGACCGCCCCGCCGTCAGGAACTCGAGTTCCGGGAAGTTCTGTCCGAAGGCAAAGCCGGCGGTGCCGTCGGCGGTGTAGAAGCGCGCCACGCCGCGATAGATCAACAGGCCGCACAAAGTCACCACGAAAGGCTGCAATTTGAGCCGGGTGATCAGCCAGCCATGCGCCAGCCCGATGATGCCGCCGAGCACCAGGATCAGCGGCAGGGCGACCGGCCAGGCCATGCCGCGCGTGGCGATGAAGTCGATAAACAGCACGCCGAGCAGCGCAACCACCGAGCCGACCGACAATTCGATGCCACCGGTGATGATGACGAAGGCTTGGCCAATCGACAGGATGCCGAACAACCCGATCAGGTTCGAGGTGTTGGCGAGATTGATCGGCAGCAGGAAGCGCGGGTTGATGATCGCCACCACCGCACCGACCACCAGGATCAGGATCAGCAGGCCGAGATCTTTCTTGCTCATCGTCTTCTCCCAGTGCCTGCGAACTACTTCGGCTGCTTGCCGACCGCCAGCAGCAGCACGTTTTCCTGGCTGAACCGGTCCTTATCGAGAATGCCCGAGATCTGGCCTTCATGCATGACGGCAATGCGGTCGGAAACGCCGATCACCTCCTCCATGTCGCTGGAGATCATCAGCACGGCGACGCCGGCATCGGCCAGCGCCCGCATCAGTCCGTAGATCTCGGCCTTGGCGCCGATGTCGATACCGCGGGTCGGTTCGTCGAGAATCATCACCTTCGGCTTCATCGCCAGCCATTTGGCCAGCACGACCTTTTGCTGGTTGCCGCCCGACAGCGTACCGGTACGCGTCTGCACGGAGGGCGCCCTGATGCCGAGATCGGTCTTCTGCTTCTCGGCGGTGGCGGCCTCGGCGCTGGCCGAGACCAGCGAGCGCCGCGAATGTGCCGGCAGATTGGGCAGCGAGATGTTCTGGGCGATCGAAAGGTCGAGCAGGATGCCGGTCAGCTTGCGATCCTCGGGGACGAGGAAAATACCGTTGGCCACTGCGTCCGCGGCCGAACCAAGAACCAGATCTTTTCCGTCAAGCTGGAACGAGCCGCCAAAGCTCTTGTCGATGCCAAACAGGACGCGCGCCAGCTCCGTCCGACCGGAGCCGACGAGACCGGCGAGGCCGAGGATCTCGCCATGCCTGACATCGAGGTCGACGGGCCGGTCGGGATAGGCAGTGGTGCGAATGGCCTTGACCGACAGCGCGACAGAGCCCGGCGGGCGCGCCGATTCTGCGGCCTTCTCCCTCTCCTTCAGCATGCGGCCGATCATCAGCTTGACCATCTGGTCGTGATTGATGGCGCTCTTCGGCAAGGTTCCGGCGAGCATGCCGTCCCTGAGCACGACGACGCGGTCGGCGACGCGCTCGACCTCGTGCAGGCGGTGCGAGATGAAAATGACGCTGATGCCGTCTGCCTTCAGCGCCTTGATGACACCGAGCAGCTTGTCGGTTTCGGCGATCGGCAGGCTCGATGTCGGTTCGTCGAGGATGACCAGCCGCGCCTCGATCGACAGCGCCTTGGCGATCTCGACCATTTGCTGCTGGGCCAGCGACAGCGCCGACACCGGCGTATCGGCCGAGAAATTGGCGCCCACGCGTTTGAGCAGCGGCGCCGCCAGCGCTCGCAGCCTGGCGCGGTCGACCAGCCTGAACGGGCCGGCGCGCAGCGGTTCGCGGCCGAAGAAAATATTGGCGGCGACGTCGAGGTTCTCGAACAGGTTGAGTTCCTGGTGGACGAAGGCGATGCCCGAACCGATGCTGGCCTCGACGGTCAGACTGTCATGGGCGACGCCATCGACGGTGATGGTGCCGGTGTCCGGCCGGGTCACGCCGCCGAGGATCTTCATCAGCGTCGATTTGCCGGCGCCGTTTTCGCCGACCAGGCCGATGACCTCGCCGGGCCTGACCTCGATCGAGAACCCGTCCAGCGCGACAACGCCGGGATAGGTCTTGCGCACGCCGTCGAGGCTCAGGAACGGAGCGGCCGTGGATGCAACGATGGATGGATCGGAATAATTCATCACGCCTGACAGCAGCCGGTGAGCCGTTTTGGCCTCAGACTGACGGGCCTTGCGAGGCGCGTCAATAGAATCGCCGGCTCAGGGCGAACCCTTGAGCCGGCGCAACTTATTCGCTCAGTTTCCCGACATCGCCTTGAGGTTGGCGGCGTAGGCGTCGACATCGTCCTTGCCGATGATCTTGGTCGGCACGATGATCAGGCCATCGGCGGGAACGCCCGACTTGTCGCCCTCGAGATAGGCGGCCATCAGCTTCATGCCCTGATAGGCCCATTCGAAAGGCTGCTGTACGACGGTAGCGGCGACGGTGCCTTCCTTGACGCCGCCCAGCGTGATCGGATCGTCGTCGAAGCCGACGACGGTGATCTGGCCGAGCTTGCCGGCATCGCGCAGCGCTTCATAGATGCGCGGCGTGTTGTAGGAGTAGAAGCCGACCATGCAGGTGACGTCGGGGCTGGCGACCAGCGCGTCCTCGACGTTCTTCTTGGCGCGGGCCTGGTCGATGTCGTCGCCACGCACGTCGACCAATTCGATCTTGGTGCCGGCGAGGCCGTCCTTCATGCCCTGGATGCGTTCCTTGGCATTGTCGGCGCCTAGCAGGCCAACGAAGCCGAGGCACTTGCCGCCGTCGGGCATTGCCTTCTTGGCGATCTCTGCCGCCTGCTTGCCGGCATCGACATTGGAAGAGCCGATATAGGCGACACGCTTGGTCTGCGGTGCGTCGCTGTCGGTGGTGAACAACGCCGTTTCCGAGGCGATCTTGTTCAGCCCGTCGGTCGACGTCTTGGGATCGACGGCCGAAACCATGATCGCCTTAACACCGGCCGTCACCAGATCGTCCATAAGGCGCTGCTGGATGGCGACCGAGGACTGCTCCGGATATTTGAGTTCGAGATTGTAATTGGGCAATTCGCCTTGAGCCTTCTTGACGCCGGCTTCGGCAGCCTTCCAGAAATCGGAAGCGCCGTTGACGACGAAGGCCAGTGTCGGCTTGTCGTCGGCCCGCGCAATTGCGCTGACGGACAGGCCGAGCAGCAGGGCCGCAGCGGCGACGGACGCATTTCGTATCGCAGATTTCATATTCAACCTCCCATTTGACTCAGTAATTTTCGCTGATGATGAACGTGCCGGCGCGGCTTGGACGCCCTCCTCCTCAGGGTTTCGGCAGCGAAGAACGACGCCATTCCAGCCGCGATCATCGACTTTAGAGACTCATTCGCCGTTCGTAAATAGTCCGATTTGTCTGACATTTCGCCGAAACGGCAGGCGAACTCCGGCTGACGGGAACCGTCCGATACCAGGCTGGCTTGCGTTCCGAACATGCACGGTCCGATGTCGTCCGGGCATGACGGATTGACGTTATAGGGATGCCAGATATTAGTAAAGAGTATTAGTTTAATCGGAATTCTCACAAAAAAGGAGAGGCCTCCCAAGTCGCTGCCGTTTCGGATTGGCGACTAAAATCACCTGAGAGGGCGCTTATATCTATTAGTAGCGCTTCGCGTTATAAATGCGAGATTTGAGGGACGAATGACATGAACGAACCACTGCGCGATCCCATCCTTGAGGGTACCAGGCGGCGCAAGCCGTCCGGGAAAAATCCCAAGGGCCGCGTTACCATGACCGACATCGCCAGGGCTGCCGGATGTTCGCAGGCGACGGTTTCGTTCGTCCTCAATAACACGCCGGGCATCAGGCTGTCGCAGCAAACCCGAGAGCGGGTGATCGAGACGGCGCGAACGCTGGGCTATTCGCCGCCGGTGTTTTCTGCCTTGCGAGCCCCGGTTGCCGCATTCGACGGGCTGGATGGCGTGATCGGCTTCGCCGTCGACCAGTTGGCGACCAGCCCGGAGGCGGTCGTCGCCATTGAAGGGGCGCGGCAAGCCTCGTGGAACGCCGGCAATGTAGTGTTGGTGGCGCAGACCATGGGCGACGAGGTGATGGAGCCCCGGGCCATCGCGGCACTGACCAAGCGGGGCATTTCGGCGCTGATCTACATGACCATTTTCACCCGCGAGATCGTCGCGCCGGACTATCTCTACGGCCTCGACATTCCGGTCATCCTGCTCAACTGCTACACCGCCGACTATGCCTTCCCCGCCGTGGTGCCGAGCGAGATCGCCGGCGGCCAGAGCTCCACCCGCCACCTGATCAGCCATGGCCACAGACGTATCGCCACCATTACCGGCGAACCCTGGATGCAGGCGGCGCAGGACCGGTTGAAGGGTTACCGCCGGGCGCTGGCGACAGCCGACATCCCGTTCGACCCGGCGCTGGTCGTCGAAGGCGATTGGTCGGCGAGCGCCGGCTATGCCGCGACCGTCAAGCTCTTGGCGCTGAAGGACCGGCCGACCGCCCTCTTCTGCCAGAACGACCGCACCGCGATCGGCTGCTACGAGGCGCTAAAGGAGGCCGGCCTGCAGATCCCCCGGGATATTTCGGTGATCGGTTATGACGACGAGGAGATCGCGCGACATCTGTTCCCGCCGCTGACGACGTCGATCCTGCCGCATATGGCGATGGGACAATGGGCGATCGAGCAGCTCGAAGTCCCCGCTGCTCCCGGTCGTGGCCGCTATCCCATCACAAAGCTCGAATGCCCGCTGGTGGAGCGGGAGTCGGTTGGCGCTGCGGCGGGCTGAGGCGAGAGCGCCGGCGATCGACAATGGCACAGGCTTGACATCGGGCCCGGCATATACCCGATTGATTTCATGAGATTGCAAAGCTGCTACAATTTTCAGGACTTCCGCCGGCTGGCAAAACAGCGCCTGCCAGGTCCGATCTTCAATTATATCGATGGCGGCGCGGACGACGAGACGACGCTGCGGCGCAACACGGCGGCATTTGAGGATTGCGATCTCGTCCCCAACGTCCTTGCCGGCGTCGGACAGGTCGACATGTCGGTCACCGTCATGGGCCAGAAGCTGGCGATGCCGGTCTATTGCTCGCCGACGGCTCTCCAGCGGCTGTTTCACCATAGCGGCGAGCGCGCCGTCGCCGCGGCGGCGGAGAAGTTCGGCACGATGTTCGGCGTCTCGTCGCTCGGCACGGTCAGCCTGGAGGAAGTCCGCAAGCACAGGACGCCGCAGGTCTATCAGTTCTATTTCCACAGGGATCGCGGCCTGAACCGCGCCATGATGGAGCGCGCCAAGACGTCCGGCGTCGACGTGATGATGCTGACGGTCGACAGCGTCACCGGCGGAAACCGCGAGCGTGACCTGCGGACCGGCTTTTCCATCCCCTTTCGGCTTACGCTCGGCGGCATGATGCAGTTCGCGATCAAGCCGAGATGGGCCATCGACTATTTGGCGCACGAAAAGTTCAGCCTGCCGCAGTTGGACGGCCATATCGATCTCGGCGGCGGAGCACTTTCCATCAGCCGCTATTTCACCGAGATCCTCGACCCGTCGCTGGATTGGAAGGACGTCGAAGACATGGTCCGCTTCTGGAACGGCCAGTTTTGCCTGAAGGGGATCATGAGCGTCGCCGATGCCAGAAAGGCGGTCGACATCGGCTGCACCGGTATCGTTCTGTCAAATCATGGCGGCAGACAGTTGGACGGCTCGCGCAGCCCCTTCGACCAACTGTCGGAGATTGCCGACGCGGTGAGCGACAAGATAGACGTGATCATCGACAGCGGCGTCCAGCGCGGCACGCATGTGCTGAAGGCCCTGTCGTTGGGCGCCAAGGCCGGCGTCGAACGGGCGCTCGGCCTGATGCGAACCGAGATCGAACGCGACATGCGGCTGATGGGATGCAGGTCGGTGGCAGAGCTTTCCAGGGGGAATGTGCGGTTTAGGTAATAGAGCCGGGACGTGGCGCACGGCATAAGCTTTTCGAAGTGCGAAACTATACCGACCTGCCGCTGCTCCTGCCGTCCGTTTCGAAGACAGCCTCGCCGGAAACAGCATCCGTATATCCGCCCTCAAGCTGCTGCAACGTATGCCGGAACCGATCAAGATTGCCCAGCATTTTGGGCCTGGCATCGACCATGTGGTGAAAAGTGTCCCACTCTCCAATCGAGAAGAAGGCGCCATCTCCCGATTTGATGAGAGCCCTTTTTCGCAATCCCTCGAAATTGCGCGGAGCGCTGCTGAATAGTTCGACGAATTCGTCTTCACTACCCGGCTTGACCCGGAAGCGGACGCTGTTGAATGCCGTCATGTACGTTCCCCCGTGAAAGAACTGAAAACCTCGAATATGCGAGGCCCTAACGCGCCTCGAACCCTTCGAACAGGTGTACAGGAAAATCGGAAGGTTGGCTTCAGTCACCTCTGGCCGAAAGCCCCGTTTCTGGCGCTATTTTGCCAGGAAGAGGACGACGCTCGATCTCAATCGGTACGCCCTTCCGACCGGCAATGAAACGCGCTGTTAACGCCGTTCGCGGGTGACAGGATGTTGGCCGCAGTTCGAAGGTATAATCTGCGTCTCGCTGTCAGTTGCGGAGGCGAAAATGAATTTGCTTCGGATTGCGCTCTTGTGCACGGCCATGATCGACCTTGGAATGCCGGCCGTTCGCGCTGAGGATCGGCCTGTGCCGCAGAACAATAAAGCCGCAACAACGCAGCCGCCCGTTCATTGTGAAGGCCAAAATTGTCTCCCGCCGGCGAAAGATCCCGTGCAGGAATGCACTGGCCAGGATTGCACGCCAGGCCCGCCGACTGAACCGGGCCCGGAGATTAAGCAGGCCGACTGAGCAGCATTAGCTGACGATCCCCTTTTTGGCATGGATGGCGCTCAGCCCTCGCGACTTTCCGGCCACCGGTGGTAGATTCTGTTACCTATGTTCCCGGGGTAGGCATGGGTTTAATGGCGCGCCCGAAGAGATTCGAACTCCTGACCCCCAGATTCGTAGTCTGGTGCTCTATCCAGCTGAGCTACGGGCGCGCAACAGGCCATGCTTTGCATAGCCCCGCGATCCGATCCTGGCGACCGGCCGCGAATGTGAGCTGTTCCCTAGCGACTGAATTTGCGAAAAGCAAGCCGATCCTGGCCAAAAGTTTTGCCGTCATGTGCCGGCCGGCGAAGGCAAGATCGCGTCACGCGGCGGCCGAGCCGATAGGTCGTCGTCTTGGATCAGTCATTTGCCAATCGGAACGGCCCGTAACGAAACACGCCGTTGCACGGCGGCCGAGCCGACGGCTCGTAGTCTCGGACCAACCATTTGCGAATTGAAACGGTCCGTAACGAAACGGTTCGTTACGCCGGGCGGCGCAGACCGTTGCGGGCCTGGTCGAGCCGGACCGGCTGGTCGGGAATGGTGACCGCGAATGTGGTGCGGCCGCCGATGCTTTCGACCAGCTCCACCGTGCCGCCATGGGCGCGGATCAATTCATGGGCGATCGCCAGGCCAAGGCCGGTGCCGCCGCTGCGGGCCGAGCCGCGAAATGCCGCGAACAGGTTTTCTCGCGCCTTTGGCGGCAGGCCGGGGCCGGTGTCGGTGACGACGATGCGGCTGACGCTGCCGATGCGCTCGGCCGATATGGTCAGGCGGCGCACCACGGCGCTCTCGGTGTCGGCCGCCATCGCCTGCACGGCGTTGCGGCTAAGATTGGTGAGCACGCGGAACAGCTGGTCGGAATCGGCGTCGACCTCGAGCACCGGATCGACGGCGTTGACGAATTCGATGCCGCATTCGATGTCGAGCAGGCCCTGGACGTCCTCGACCAGCTGGCGCAGCCGCAGCCTGCGGCGCGACGGCGGCGGCTCCTGGGTGCGGCCATAGGCCAGCACGCCCTCCGAGTAGGACACCGCACGGTCGAGCGCGCGCAGCAGTTTTGGTGCGAAGGCCTGCACGGTCGGGTCCTTGACCTGGCGCAGGCGGTCCGACATCAGTTGCGCCGAGGCGAGGATGTTGCGCATGTCGTGGTTGATCTTCGACACGGCCAGGCCGAGATCGGCCAGGTGCTTCTGCTCGGTCAGCATCTTCTGCAGCCGCTCCTGCATCTGCGACAGCTCGCGTTCGGCGACGCCGATCTCGTCGGCCCGGGCGGCGGGGTGAATGATGCGGCCGGGGTCGTCGGGCGCCTCGGAAAAGGACAGCATCGAGCGTGTCATCGTCCTGATCGGGCCGATCATGATCAGGTCTATCGCGGCGTAGACCAGCATGGCGGTGAACAGCGAGATCAGCAGCGAGACGAAGGCGACGTTGCGCGAATAGATCAGCATGGCATTGCGCAGGCGGTGGTCGGGCATGATCAGCTCGAATTCTTTGTCGCTGTCGCCGACCGGCCCGAAAACGCGCAGCATCCGCTTGCCGCCGAAAAACAGCGTGTCCAGCGCGCCGGTCATACCCTCGATCATGCCGACATTGGCGATATCGATATGCTCGTCGACCTGCGGCGGCATTTCGGCCACGACCAGAAGCCGCGAGACGCCGCCGTCGCGCACGGCGATCGCCTTGGCGCCGATCGCCATCAGTACGTCGTTCTGGGCGGCACGCGACAGCGAGGCAGGTTCGCCCTGCACTAGGACGATGGAAACCGCGGCGGCGGTGCTCAGCCTCTCCTTCAGCCAACTCAGCCTGTAGCTGGCGATCCAGGGCACGAAGATGAGGATTTCGGCCAAGAGCACGAAGACGATGGTGAGCAGCAGCAACTTGGTCGACAGGCCGCGCGCCAGCGGCACCCTGCGGGTGGCCGCCTTCGCCTGGGCGATGCTTTCGTCGGTTGCTGGGACTTCACTCATGCTCGTCGTCACGGCTGCCTGTCATCACGGCTGCTTGTCTTAGGGACTGCTCGTCTTCACGATCGCTTGATCGGGTGAGATTAGGCGATTGCGGCTTTTTTGCCAAATTCATCCTTGGCCGAAGCCGGACAAAGGGCCGCAAGACTCCGATGCCGGTCCGACAATGCCGGCCCGACACGCTGGATTGACTTCCAAAACCCTTCTTTCTATAAGCCCGCTCACGCTCGGGCCATTCGTCCCGGCGCGGTTTCGATCGCGCCAAAACCGGCCCGGCAAAGCTCCTGTTACAAAGTGACAGAATCAAGAAGGGCCGCACCCCGCGGTATTTAAACAAATGAAGCGTACTTACCAGCCGTCCAAACTCGTCCGCAAACGCAGGCACGGTTTCCGCGCCCGCATGGCCACCAAAGGTGGCCGCGGCGTCGTCGCAGCCCGCCGCAACCGCGGCCGCAAGCGTCTCAGCGCCTGAGCACCAAGCGAGAGACAAGATCGTTGCCCGCAACCGGCAAGCCAACGGGTGCCCATCCCAAGCGGCTTCTGAAGCGCGCGGAATTCCTGGCTGTCCGCCGCGGCGAAAAGCGCCGCGGGCGGCTTTTCCTCGTCGAGGTCGTGGGCCGCGGCGACAGCGAGGCGCCGCGCGTCGGCTACACCGTCACTAGGAAGGTCGGCAACGCCGTCGTTCGCAACCGCATCCGGCGGCGGCTCAGAGAGGCCGTGCGCACGCATGCCGCGGATGACATGGCGCCCGGCAATGATTATGTCATCGTCGGGCGCGAAGACGTGCTTACCACTCCGTTCGGCCAGTTGAAGGCCGAACTCTCCCGCAGATTGCGTGGAACACGATAGGCCAAGGGCTTCGATGGAAAACAACCGCAACTTCTTCATCACCATCGCACTGTCGGTGCTGATCCTGGCGCTTTGGCAATATTTCTATGTGATGCCGCGCAGCGAGATGCAGCGCGAAGCCGCCCGCATCGAAGAGCAGCGCGTGGCGGAGCAGAAGAAGGCCGCCCAAGGCACCAGTCCGGGCGCCAGCGAAACACCGGTGCAGCCCGGCGCCATTCCGAGCGCGCCTGGCGGCGAAGCCGTCGCCGCGGCTAGCCGCGACCAGGCGATCGCCTCGACCAAGCGCGTCAAGATCGACACGCCGAGCCTCGAAGGCTCGATCAACCTCACCGGCGCGCGTCTCGATGATCTCAAGCTCAAGCACTACACGGAGACGGTCGACAAAAACTCACCCAAGATCGCGCTGCTCAATCCTGAGTCGCTGCCGAACGGATATTTCGCCGAGATCGGCTTTGTTGGCGAAGACAAGGTGGGAACGCTGCCGGGACCCAAGACCGTTTGGAACGTCGACGGCAATCCGACGCTAACGCCGGCTACACCAGTGACGCTCACCTTCACCAACGACAAGGGCCTGACTTTCAAACGCACACTCTCGGTCGACAACGACTACATGTTCACCGTTTCCGACACCGTGCAGAATTCCGGTAGCAGCTCTGTCTCGCTGTTCAATTACGGCCGCATCACCCGCTTCGACAAGCCGGCGGTCGCCAGCACCTATGTGTTGCACGAAGGCCTGATCGGCGTCACCGGCAGCGAAGGCCTGCAGGAACACAAATACGCCGATCTCGAGAAAAACAAGCAGTACACACCGAGCAAGTCCAAGGACGGTTGGCTGGGCATCACCGACAAATACTGGGCGGCGACGCTGGTGCCGACAGAGGCGCAGGAGTTTCAGCCAAACTTCGCTTATTACGAGGACGGCCGTCATCGCTATCAAGCTGACTTCCGCACGGACGCGATTGCGCTGCAGCCCGGCGAATCCAAGACCATTGAATCGGAGATCTTTGCCGGCGCAAAGGAAGTCAACAAGATCAATGCTTACGAGAAAGATCGCAAGATAAGGCTTTTCGAAAAGCTGATCGATTGGGGCTGGTTCTGGTTCATAACTCAGCCGATGTTCTCGCTGATCGACACGCTTTACAAATTCTTCGGCAATTTCGGTCTGGCGATCCTCGCCACCACCGTCATTGTCAAGGCGCTGTTCTTCCCGCTCGCCAACAAGTCCTATGCGTCGATGGCGAACATGAAGAAGGTACAGCCCAAGATGCTCGAGATCCGCGAGAAATACGCGGACGACAAGATGAAGCAGCAGCAGGCGATGATGGAGCTCTACAAGACCGAGAAGATCAATCCGCTCGCCGGCTGCTGGCCGGTGGCATTGCAGATCCCGGTGTTCTTTTCGCTCTACAAGGTGCTCTACATCACCATCGAGATGCGGCACGCGCCGTTCTTCGGCTGGATCCAGGATCTGGCGGCGCCGGACCCGACATCGATTTTCAACCTGTTCGGGCTGATCCCCGTTACCTTGCCGCACATGCTGATGATCGGCGTCTGGCCGCTGATCATGGGCGTGACGATGTTCCTGCAGATGCGCATGAACCCGACGCCGCCGGACCCGACGCAGGCGGCGATCTTCACCTGGATGCCCGTGATCTTCACCTTCATGATGGCGGGTTTTCCGGCCGGCCTCGTCATCTACTGGGCCTGGAACAACACGCTGTCGATCCTGCAGCAGGGCGTGATCATGAAGCGGCAAGGCGCCAAGATCGAATTGTGGGACAATCTGGTCGCGCTGTTCCGCAAGAAACCGTCGCCGGCGGAATAGCCGGCGCTCCTAGGACGCGAAACCAAAAAGCCCCGGTTCGTCCGGGGCTTTTTGCAAAAGCTGCCCGCCTGGATTAAGCGATTGGTACTGCCGGACGGATCGCGCTATTTTGACCTGCCTGGCAGTTGCTCGACGGAGCTCGATATGACCGGACCCAATCCATCGATCAAGCATCCGATCCCGTTGCACACACGCCTCGGCTTTCTGAAACCGCTGGTGACGGCGCCGAATATCGAGATCGGCGACTTCACCTATTATGACGACCCTGACGGACCCGACAAATTCGCCGAAAAATGCGTGCTGCATCATTATCCGTTCATCGGCGACAGGCTGATCATCGGCAAGTTCTGCGCCATTGCCGAGGGTGCGCGCTTCATCATGAACGGCGCCAATCACGCCATGTCCGGCTTTTCGACCTATCCGTTCAACATCTTCGGCCATGGCTGGGAGGAAGGCTTCGACCCGGCGACATGGTCGAAGGAGGTGCGTGGCGACACAATCGTCGGCAATGACGTCTGGATCGGCATGGAAGCGGTGATGCTGCCGGGCGTGAAAATCGGCGACGGCGCTATCGTCGCGGCAAAGTCGGTGGTGACGCACGATGTGCCAGCCTATGCGATTGTCGCCGGTAATCCGGCCAAGGTGGTGAAGATGCGCTTCGATGACAGGACCATCCGGCGGCTGCTGGCGCTGGCGTGGTGGCACTGGCCGGTGGAAAAGATCAGCCGCAATCTCGATGCCATTCGTGGCAGCAACATTTTTCTTCTGGAGGCAGCGGTTTGAACGCGTTGAACAAGACCACGATCGGCATCGAATTGTTCACGCGAGCCTGGATCTTCATCCGCGGCGTGCCGGCGATGAAATTCCTGCCGCCGGAGGGTCCACCCGAGATCGCCTTTGCCGGCCGCTCCAATGTCGGCAAATCGTCGCTGATCAACGCGCTGGTCAACCAAAAGGGGCTGGCGCGCACCTCCAACACGCCGGGCCGCACGCAAGAACTCAACTATTTCGTGCCGGGCGGATTTTCGGGAGAGGGCGCCGATCTGCCGCCGATGGCCCTGGTCGACATGCCGGGCTATGGCTACGCCACGGCGCCGAAGGAAAAGGTCGACGAGTGGACGAAGCTCGTGTTCGACTATCTGAAGGGCCGGGTGACGCTGAAGCGCGTCTACGTGCTGATCGATGCCCGCCATGGCATCAAGGCCAAGGACGACGAGGTGCTGTCGCTGCTCGACAAGGCGGCGGTGTCGTATCAGATCGTGCTGACCAAGACCGACAAGATCAAAGCGGCGGGGGTACCGCGGCTGATCGAGGAAACGCTCCAGAAGATCAAGAAACGCCCGGCGGCATTTCCCTTCGTGCTCGCCACGTCGTCGGAAAAGAGCGAGGGCCTCGAGGAATTGCGTGCGGCGATCGTGCTCGCCGCCAACGGCGGATAGGCAACGGATTCCGACGGCTGGTCAGGCGGGGCTGGAGGCCCGTTCCTGCTCTGCCAGCTGTTCGGTGCCGTAGGCCTTCAGGAACACATCGACGCCCGACCTGACGATGTGTTCGATCTCGGCCGCACTTGGCGCCTTGGTGCGATAGGCGAATATGCACTGGCGGAAAAGACCGGCCAGGCACAGCTCGGTGAACTGATAGGCGGCAAGCTCGACGTCGTCGATCTTCAGCAGGCCGCGTTCGATAGCCATGTTGAGGAAAACGACAACCCTGTCATGGCCGCGCTTTGGGCCGCGTTCGTAAAATCGCGCGCCAAGCTCCGGAATGCGTTCCGACGCGCCGATCACCGTCCGCTGCGCCAGGATGACCCTCGCCGAAGTGATCTTCATGGATAGCACGATGCCGAACTTCACCAGCGTCTGGCGAAGGTCGCCGATCTGGTCGAGCACTTCGTACATGTTCTTGAAAATCGTGCCGCGCTCTTCCTCGATCAGCGCTTCGAACAGCTCTTCCTTGTTGGCGAAGTAGACATAGATGGTGCCCTTGGACACGCCGGCCTCGCGCGTAATGTCGTTCATCGACGCGGCTTCGAAGCCCTTATCGATGAAGACACGGCGCGCACCCTCGATGATCTGGCTGCGCTTGACCGGGTCTTGCCCCGCGGCCGGGCGGCCGCGCGGCAGACTGTCCAGCAGATCGCACTGGTCCTTGCCGGCGCTGGGCAATGGGCCTGAATCAGGCAAAGGAGCGGCCTTGGGGGCTTCGGCCATAATGTCACACCTCGTAAAATAATTCGAACCACCCGGTTCGATTGCTCTTGATATGGGCCTCTTTAAGCGCTAAGTCAACGTCGAGATCGAACCGAACGGTTCAGTCTGACGAAATTCAGCGCCAGTTAATTTAGAGAGATATCATGTCCTCGAACGCGCCCACCAGTGCCGAAGTCCGCCCCTTCCCCAGTGCCAAGGTCCAGCCTGCGATCGAAGCGCCGGAAACCCCTCTCAAGCCCGCCGACGTCACCCCGCTGGCTCCCGCCAAGAAGAAGCGCTCGATGCGCTCGATGTTGCTGCCCATCATCGGCCTAGCCCTGCTGGGCGCCGGCGCCTGGTATGGCTATGATTACTGGACCGACGGGCGCTTCATGATCACGACCGACGACGCCTATGTTCAGGCCGACACGGCGTTCATCTCGCCAAAAATCTCGGGTTATGTCGATCAGGTCAAAGTGACCGAGAACCAGCAGGTGAAGGCCGGCGACCCGCTGCTGATCGTCGATGACGGCGACTACAAGATAGCCGTTGCCCAGGCCGAGGCGCAGATCGCCACGTTGAGCAAGACGCTCGACCGCATCGATGCCCAGACCGAAGCGGCGCGCGCCTCGCTCAAGCAGGCGCAGGCGCAGAAGACCGCCGACCAGGCCGCGGCCGATAATGCGAAGCGAGCTCAGGTTCGTGCCGCCCAGTTGCTCAAGACCCGCGTCGGTACCCAGGCCCAGTTGGACGATGCCCAGACGGCGGTCGAGCAAGCCAATGCCGCACTAGCCGGCGCCGACGCGCAGATCGCGGCGGCTCAGGCCAATATCGGCGTGCTTCAGGCGCAGCGGGCGGAATCGGCAAGCACGCTGGCCTCGCTGCAGCTTGCCCACGACAAGGCGGTGCGGGATCTGTCCTTCACCGTGCTGCGCGCACCCTATGACGGCGTGGTCGGCAACCGCTCGGTCGAGCAGGGCGACCTGATCAGCCCCGGACAGAAGCTCGCCGTCATCGTGCCAATGGACAAGCTCTACATCGTCGCCAACTTCAAGGAGACCCAGCTTGCCCGGCTGGTGCCTGGTGAAAAGGTCAGAGTGTCGGTCGACGCGATCGACGGTCAGGACATCGAGGGTACCGTGTCGTCGCTGGCCCCGGCTTCGGGAGCAGTGTTCTCGCTGCTGCCGCCGGAGAACGCCACAGGCAATTTCACCAAGGTGGTGCAGCGCGTTCCGGTTCGCATCGACGTGCCCGCGGATGTGCTGAAGACGGGCAAGCTGCGCGCCGGCCTGAGCGTCGTCGTCGCCGTCGACAGCCGCACGGCGCCTTCGGCATCGAAGTAAAGCGGAACCGGGAGCAAAGGTCATGGCGACCGCAACCCTAACTGCAGGATCGGCGCCGACGCCAGCCATGCCGGTGCCGGTTGACCACATCTCGACACGCCGCGTCATCGCCTTCCTGGCAATGGTGTTCGGCATGTTCATGGCCATCCTGGACATCCAGATCGTCTCGGCCTCGCTGGCCGAGATCCAGGCGGGCCTGAGCGCCAGTTCGGACGAGATTCCTTGGGTGCAGACGGCGTATCTGATTGCCGAGGTGGTGATGATCCCGCTGTCGGGCTTCCTCAGCCGGATGCTGTCGACGCGGGTGCTGTTCACAATCTCGGCGGCAGGTTTCACCGCGGCCAGCGCGCTGGCGGCGACCGCAACCAATATCGACCAGATGATCGTCTACCGCGCCGTGCAGGGCTTCATCGGGGGCGGCATGATCCCGAGCGTCTTTGCAGCCGCCTTCACCATCTTCCCGCCGTCGCGTCGCGCCATCGTCTCGCCGATGATCGGCCTGGTAGCGACGCTGGCGCCAACCATCGGCCCGACCGTCGGCGGCTATATCAGCCATGCCATGTCCTGGCACTGGCTGTTCCTGGTCAACGTCGTGCCCGGCATTCTGGTGACGACGGCCGCCTGGTCGCTGATCGACTTCGACAAACCCAATCTCAAGCTGTTCAGCAAGTTCGACTGGTGGGGGCTTGCCGGCATGGCCGCCTTCCTCGGCTGCATGGAATATGTGCTGGAGGAAGGTCCCAACAACGACTGGCTGCAGGATCAGGCGGTGTTCATCTGCGCCGTCATCATGACCTTCGGCGCGGTGCTGTTCTTCTGGCGCGTGTTCACCGCCGAGGAGCCGATTGTCGATCTGAGGGCTTTCAGCAATATCAATTTTGCCTTCGGCTCGCTGTTCTCCTTCGTCGTCGGCATCGGCCTCTACGGTCTGACCTATCTTTATCCGGTGTTCCTGGGGCGGATCCGCGGCTACGATTCGATGATGATCGGCGAGGCGCTGTTCGTCAGCGGCCTGGCCATGTTCTTCACTGCGCCGATCTCCGGCATCCTGTCGAACAAGATGGACCCGCGCATCATGATGATGATCGGCTTCTTCGGCTTCGCCACGGGGACCTGGTGGATGACGCATCTCACCGCCGACTGGGATTTCTATGAACTGCTGATCCCGCAGATCCTGCGCGGCTGCTCGATGATGCTTTGCATGGTGCCGATCAACAACATTGCGCTCGGAACCTTGCCGCCGGAGCGGCTGAAGAATGCGTCTGGCCTGTTCAACCTGACCCGCAATCTCGGCGGCGCCGTCGGCCTGGCAGTCATCAACACCGTGCTGATCGACCGCAATGCCTTCCACTACGCCAGGCTCTCCGAGCACGTGCAATGGGGAAGTGCCGCTGCGCAGCAGAAGCTGCAGAACATGACGCTCAACTTCGAGCAGACCGCCGGGCTCGACGCCTCCAAGGCGGCCATCTCCAAACTGTCAGGCATGGTCCAGCAGCAGGCGTCGCTGCTGTCGTTCATGGACGTATTCTTCATGCTGACGGTTTTGTTCGCGACGCTTGGGCTCTTCACCCTGGTGATCCGCAAGCCAGCCGCTCAGGGCGGCGGTGGCGGAGGCCATTGAGGCGCGCTGGATCCCCCGCCTGGCGCCCTCGCGCATGACCCCGAAAAGCGATTTTCGGGGTCATGCGCAAAATCAACCATTACGAAGTCCTCTCGCGCTCCGACAAAGTCAGGGTCGCAGCCGTCCTCACGCCGTCGCCGGCTTGAAGGTCAAGGCAACGCCATTGATGCAGTGTCGCAACCCGGTCGGCGGCGGACCGTCGTCGAATACGTGGCCGAGATGGCCGCCGCAGCGGCGACAATGGACCTCCGTGCGGGTCATGCCCAAAGACCTGTCCACGGTCTTGCCGACGGAATTCGGGATTTCCTGCCAGAAGCTCGGCCAGCCAGTGCCGGAATCGAACTTGGTCTCTGACGAATAGACCGGCAGGCCGCAGCCGGCGCAAGCGAAGATGCCTTTGCGGTGCTCGTTGAGCAGCGGACTGGTGCCCGGGTATTCCGTGCCCTCCTTGCGCAGCACATTGAAGGCCGCGTCGGACAGGATGGCGCGCCACTCGGCTTCGGTCTTGGTAACCTCGAAAGTCTCAGCCGCGCGTGCATCCTGGGCTCCGCCCATGCGCAGCGCGGTGGCGCCTGCGACAACGCCAATGGCTGCCGCACCACTCAAAAGAAGCTCGCGACGGTTCATGGCCATTCCTCCTGTCATTGCTTGTGCCAAATTCGACCGCCACACGGAAATCAAAAGCCGGTGACGATCGCTGTCCTCAAAGCGGGACTCCGCGCCTATCCACATCTTGCGTGAACGGCGCGGAGTGTGCGCAGGGAGGCCCTTAGTGATATCTTCGCCGGCAGCGTGCGTTTGTTACATCTTCGGCAGGAGAACCTTGTCGACGACGTGGATGACGCCGTTGGACTGCTCGACATCGGCGATGGTCACATTGGCGACGTTGCCGTTCTCGTCGGTCACGGTGACCTTGCCGCCGTCGGCCTTGAGCGACAGTTCGCAACCACCGACCGTCTTGACCTTGTGGGTGCCGCCGTCGTTCTTGACCATCTTGGCGACGTCGGCGGCCATCGCTTTGGCGCCGATGACATGGCAAGTCAGGATCTTGACGAGCTTGTCCTTGTTTTCAGGCCTGAGCAGCGTCTCCACCGTGCCGGCTGGAAGTGCCGCAAAGGCCTCGTTGGTCGGCGCGAACACAGTGAAGGGGCCAGCGCTTTGCAGCGTATCGACCAGGCCGCCTGCCTTGACGGCAGCGACCAGCGTCGTGTGGTCCTTCGAGTTGACAGCATTTTCGACGATGTTTTTCTGGGCATACATGGCGGCGCCGCCGACCATCGGATTTTGAGCATAGGCAATGGTGGCGAGCGCGGAAATGGCGACCGTGCCGGCAAGCAAAATGGTGGCGAATTTACGCATAATTTCAATCTCCTCGGGTTATTGTTCCCCTCATTTGGGAACGCAAGGAGATACGCGATAGAAATGCTGGAGTTTCGCCCTCTCCGCAAAAAAATATTTGTCGCTGCAATTTGCCCGGCGCGGATCGACAGCCGCCAACAAGCTTTGCAGGCGTTTAAATCGCGGGAGATAGATTTAAGGTCTGCTTCCGGAGATGAGAAGCGGTCAGATGCTCTTCAGATCGCCCGCTGCGACCACCGGTCCAGTCGGCTGGCCGGTCGGTGAACCGCCGGCAGGCTCAACGCTGACCGCAAGCACGGCGCCTTGCGCCAATTTCTCCTGGACGGCGGGCGGGATGGCCAAATGCGCGGTCGCACCGGCCGGGATGACGCCCATCGACACCGGCGCCTTCTTGCCTTCGATCATCCACAGCTCGAAGTCCTTGCCGGCGGCCCGCTCGCCGGAAACGTGGGAAAGACCGACCTCGTGACGGGCGGCATCGTAGACGACGAGATATTTGACGTCGCTGCCTTCGGCCGCCAGCGAGGCGACAAGCCGCGCCTGCGGCGGTTCGGTGGACGGGCGGAAGTAAGGCACGGCGATGTAGATCGCCAGCGCCGCAATGGCGGCGGCGGCAAGACCGCGCCAGAAGCCAAGGCTCGACCACAGGCCGGCGCGCGGCTCTGCAGCGAACAGCCGGCGGTCCAATGCTTCCTTGACCCTGATCGGAGGCTCTGTCTCCGGATAGGCGGCGGCCATCGGCGAAAGATGCGCCTCCCAGGCATCGACAAGGCGCGCGAAGGCGGCGTCCGCATCGATGCGGCGCGACGCGATCTCGCGTTCATCGGCGGCCAGAACGCCAAGAACGTATTCGGCGGCGAACAGGTCGTCGCCCCCACGTTCCTGTCCGTTGTCGTCAGCCAGCGTCATCTTTCCAGGCATTCTCTCAGTTTCAACAGGCTGCGCCGCAGCCAGGTCCGCATCGTGTTCAGCGGTACGCCATAGCGCTCCGCCAGTTCGGCATAGCTTTTGCCATCCAGATAGGCGCCCCGGACGGCCGCCGCCCGATCCTTCTCCAATTCCTTGAGACAATGGTAGATGCGTTCGGACTCACCGCCCGCCACGGCCATGGCCTCCGGCCCCGGCGCCGGATCGGCCACGTCGAGCGCGGCATCGATATAGGCGGCAGGCTCTCGCCGCGCTCTGATCCGATCGATCGCATGATTGCGCGCAATGGCCACCAGCCAGGAGATCGGGCTCAGATCCGAAACGGCGAAACGGTCCGCCTTCGTCCATATCTTGACGAAGACCTCTTGAAGCGCCTCTTCTGCATCTCCCCGATCCTTCAATACACGAAGGCAGACGCCGAAAAGTTTCGCGCTGGTCTGCCGGTAGAGCAGATCGAACGCAGCCCGGTCCTTCATCGAAGTCCGGACAATCAGGTTGCTGATGTCCTGCGGCGTCATCCGCCGCCAAATTAGGCGATTGCAATGTATTTGCAACGACTGAAATGGTCTTGCGCACCGGCAGCGCCAGCGTCGATTGCCAATGAAATCGCCGCCCGCTAGCTTGCAATGAGCGGGAGGGCGACCATGTCGATCGAGCGGGTTCTGTGGGAGCATGACGCAACCGGCCAGGCCGCACTCGTGCGCAAGGGAGAGATCACACCGCAAGATCTCGTCGATGCGGCGATCGCCCGGGCCGAGGCCACCCTGCCGGAGATCAACGCCATCGCCGAACCGCTTTTTGAGGCGGCGCGGGCGCGAGCGAAAACCGTCGACCACAAGCTGCCGCTTGCCGGAGTGCCCTTTGCGTTGAAGGACCTCGGCATCGCCATGAAGGGCGTGCCGACGCATGGCGGCAGCCGCATCCCGGCTTTCACCCCCGATTTCAGCTCGGTGATGACGGAACGCTATCTGGCCGCCGGCCTGATCCCGATCGCCACCAGCACCGCACCCGAACACGGGCTGAGGCTGGTGACCGAGTCGGTGGCTTACGGCGTCACCCGCAATCCATGGAACACCGCGCACACGACCGGCGGTTCCTCGGGCGGTGCGGCTGCGCTGGTCGCGGCCGGCGTCGTGCCGGTGGCGCATGCCTCGGATGGCGGCGGCTCGATCAGGGTGCCTGCGGCTTGTACCGGGCTGATCGGGCTGAAAACCTCGCGCGGCCGCGTACCCTTGACGCCGCTCGTCACCGAAAGCTGGTACGGCTTCGTCGTCGACCATGCGTTGGCCCGCTCGGTGCGCGATACGGCCCTGCTGCTCGACCTGACCCACGGGCCCGACCCGCTGTCGCCCTACGCGGCACCCTCGCCGAACGGCAGTTTCACTGCGGCCGCCGGGCGCGATCCGGGCAAGCTCAAGCTCGCCTTCTATCGAAAATCGCCGCTCGGCCTGCCGATATCGGAAGAGACGTTGAAAGCTCTGGATGCGGCGATCGGGCTGGCGCGCGAAGGCGGACACAGCGTCGAGGAGATCGACCTGCCCTATATCGATCGCGATTTCATCGCCGATTTCGCCAGAACCGTCGCTGCGGCGGTGGCCGGCACGATGCGTGGCGAGGCCTTGCGCGTCGGCCGCT
Organism: Mesorhizobium sp. M0663; assembly: GCF_040320585.1. NCBI lineage: Bacteria > Pseudomonadati > Pseudomonadota > Alphaproteobacteria > Hyphomicrobiales > Phyllobacteriaceae > Mesorhizobium > Mesorhizobium sp. M0663. The sequence goes on along the minus strand of NZ_JAMYPX010000004.1, from coordinate 241,598 downwards.
CCATCTCAGGCGACATCGAACGCGCCACGCGCGTGATGAGCCGGTTCGGTGAAATTCTCTCGGCCGGCGAAATCTATGCCGGCCTGCAGCGGCTGCACGCAACCTCGCGCCGGCTTATCACCGAAACCGCGCATTATGATGCAGTGCTGATGCCTGTCATCGCGCACCCGCCGCTCGCCTGCGGCACCATGGACCCGAAAGGCGCCGACGAATTCATCGAGAATGTTCTGGACAGACTGCGCCTCGCCGGCCTGCTGAAGTTCAAGCCGCTATTCGGCCAGCTGATGGACAAGAGCCTGTGGTTCACCCACTGGCCGGCGATCCAGAACGTCAGCGGGCAACCGTCGATCACGCTTCCGGTTTACGTCACCGATGCCGGCCTGCCGCTCGGCGTCCAGGCCGCCGGCCGCCCCGGCGACGAGGAAACGCTTTTGTCGTTCGCCGCGCAGATGGAAAGGATCTCGGGCTGGTTGGGCCGACGGGCGCCGCTGCAGCGGCCGGCATAGGCGGTGATTTGATCGATCGTGACAGCAAAGCCGTTTGCCCCCTCGTCCAATTCCCGCTAAGACGCCGCCGTTCATGCCAAGCTGGGAACCACGCCGATGACGGATGTCGCCGCCACCGCCGAAATGCAGGCCGCGCTGCTTTCAAGGGCGCTGCCCTATATGCAGCGCTACGAGAACAAGACGGTCGTGGTGAAATATGGCGGCCACGCGATGGGCGACATCGCGCTCGGCAAGGCTTTCGCCCGCGACATCGCACTTTTGAAACAATCCGGCGTCAACCCGATCGTCGTGCATGGCGGCGGGCCGCAGATCGGCGCCATGCTCAGCAAGATGGGCATCGAATCCAAATTCGAGGGCGGCTTGCGCGTCACCGACCAGAAGACCGTCGAGATTGTCGAGATGGTGCTGGCCGGGTCGATCAACAAGGAGATCGTCGCGCTGATCAATGCCGAGGGCGAGTGGGCGATCGGCCTGTGCGGCAAGGACGGCAACATGGTGTTTGCCGAAAAGGCGCGCAAGACCATGATCGATCCGGATTCCAACATCGAACGGGTGCTCGACCTGGGCTTCGTTGGTGAGCCTGTCGAGGTCGACCGCACATTGCTCGACCTCCTGGCGCGGTCCGAAATGATCCCGGTGCTGGCGCCGGTGGCGCCCGGCCGCGACGGCCATACCTACAACATCAACGCCGACACTTTTGCCGGCGCCATCGCCGGCGCCTGCCAGGCGACGCGCCTGCTGTTCCTTACCGACGTGCCCGGCGTGCTCGACAAGGACAAGAAGCTGATCGACGAGCTGACCGTGGCCGAGGCCAAGGCCCTGATCAAGGACGGCACGGTCTCGGGCGGCATGATCCCCAAAGTCGAGACCTGCATCGAGGCAATCGAGCGCGGCGTCGCAGGCGTCGTCATCCTTAACGGCAAGACGCCGCATGCGGTGCTGCTCGAGCTGTTCACCGAACACGGCGCCGGCACGCTGATCGTGCCGTGATTGGCGGCCTCGGGATTCAATCGTCTTTGAGCAGGCTTCGCGTCAAATCCTCTTCGTTTGGCATGCTTCCGTGCAGCAGGATTGCTTGTAGCGCGTCGCGTAAGAGCAACCAAGCCCGCGCCCAATTCTCCATGCTAACCGGCTTTTGTGAACCATGAGAAATCCTGCTGCGGTCCCCATAACTTTTTTTCGCGGCCTCATATGTGACGGAACGGGAATTGAGCGGGGCTAGTAGCTCCGCTAACAGCAGAGATGTTCGAAACGTTATCTCGGTGCTTATCGATGGAAAAAGGCCTTCGATTCCCTGCCAGATATGAAGGATCGAGCTCCCCAGATCAGGGATTAGCGGGGCTTTGACCAAGGCACGGCGCGCCGCGCGCAGTACGGGCGTCTCTTTTTCGAAAGCGAGCCACTTTGTCATATCTTGGGCGACCCCATCGGCGACACCCTCACTTACGTTTCGGGTAAATTGACCCGGTTCGCCGACGATGCATACAAAGGATAGCTCATGCGACCAGGTCTCAACCCGCGCGGTCGCGTGCGTGATTCCTTCGCGCATTCCTTCGTGCATTGTCGCTTGATGGCCGGATGAGCGGGCGTTTATGCCGGCGTAAGCGTTGAGCGACGTGTTGCAACCAAACGGCGCGACTGTGGGGCAAGTCCCACGAAGGTATAGCATCGCGCGGTACGCATCGATGCGATCGGCGGCCTCGGGAAAATCTCTGCCAGTAGTCTCAAATTCGAGATTTACGCTTTGCAGAAAGACTTGCATCAGCTCGGCCGGCACCCTGATGGGATGATGTTCCGCGACGAGGGAATACAAATCGAAGATCGGGACCTCCCATTTGCGCTTGTGCACGCGTACGAGGTCGTTGCCGCACACATCCCCCTCGAATTCAGGGAGCAGCCAGGTTATGGGGAAAAAGAAGTTCGGCATGGGGATATTATAACCTAATGCCCCATTTGCGGCATCGGAAGTTCAAGCGCGCAGTGCTAATTACCTGGACGCGTCGGCGACCAAGCGCCGCGTGAAGCTACAAAGGGAATAGAGAGCCTCTCGCCACTATCGGCAAAAACCGATTAAGCGACCAGATCCGTTGCGCGGCAAAGGCCCTTGGCCTGCACTTGATCGTCAATGTGACGGGCCAAGGCGCATATCGCGTGCCTCGCATCGTTCACGAATGGGAAATCAAGTTTAATGCGCCCTTCCGATATCGCGATTGCAGCGTATTTCGCAGTATAAGCCGCATCTATTTTACCGTCGTTGTGAACAATTATGTGCCGCGCGTCCAGGAAGGGCATGGCGGCATCAATCGTCACCTGCGTCAATTCCAGGCCCAGTCGTTTGTCTATTTTTTCGATTAGCTTGATCGTGCTCCGCTCATTTTCCAGGGAACGGAAGATCGTCTCGGAAACCTTTTTGATCATCTCATTCCAAGAACCCGTCGCGAGAAGGTCGCTTAGTTTAATATCGACCTTGAGGTCACCGATTATGCGTGCAGGATCGAAGCCAGCGAGAGCGGCGACGCCTACGATCGAAGTCAAGAACTCGCCAAAATCCTCGTAAGCATCCTTGATGAAGGACCCATAGACAGTCCTTTTGAGATGGATACCCACGATTTTCCGGGAAGTCTTTGTGTTTACCCTGCCATCGAGTTTTTGATGAGTATGGGGGTTCGCATTGATAGCGACGGCCACCGTTTGGTTACTGTCCGGCGTTTGATTGATAAATTTATTGAGTAGTACATTTGAAAGCTCAAGGTCCGTCTCGTACGCGGCGATTCGAGCAACAAATCTCTGATGCACTTTCGTCTGCATGCGGCCCTCCCCATTCTCCATCGCACATATCAGTTTGCGCACCGCATCGCACTTTATCTCTAGAGGTCGCGCGAGCGGTCGTACGTCATGCGCATAGTCAGGTATCAGGCGCCGGGCGAGATCGCGACGACTGTTTCTACCGCCTTGCGGGCCGGGCGCGCGACCACCATCGATTCCTCCTCCTCGTCTTGCGGCGCGCCCCAGAATTCGGCGAGCGTCGGGCCATTTTTCAGGCGGCGGTCGCGGACCAGAAAGCCCCAGACTTCGCGGAACCAGACGCGGCGGCCCATTTTGGTGTACCAGCGCATCGAATGCCGTTGCTCCGGATCCTTGTGGAACAGGATGCGCGCCAGCGCCTTGGGCCGCGACTGCACGGCCAGTTCGATCAGCTTGACGGCGAAGAACAACATCCACGGCTTGAGGCGCGTCATCCGCAGCACCTGGTGCTTGTAGTCCCACAGGCGGGCGTCCAGCTGGATCACCTTGCGGTCCCTGGCAATCCTGAAGAACGGCGTCCAGCGGTGCGGCGTTACATAGAGCGCCTGGATCTGGTCGGGGTCATAAGCGATCAGCTGGCGGAAGCCGCGCCAGAGGTCGCGCAAACTTTCGTCCTCGAAACCGGCCACCCAGGTCGCCATCGACAAGATGCCATTGAGGCGCAGCAGCCGTATCGCCTCGCGGTCGGACGAGGTGCTGCCGCCCTTGCGGATCAATGCAAGCGTCTGCTCGTCGGTATTTTCCATGCCAAGCAGCCAGCGGATGACGCCGGCCTGGCGATAGAGATGCAGGCTGTCGGCGTCGCGGACGATGTCGTCGGCGCGGGTGGAGCCGACGATCAGCACCGGCACATTCTCGGCGATCATCGCATCGAGAAAGGCGCGCCAGGCTTTTTTGGACGACGTCGGGTTCTCGTCGGCAAGGTTGATCAGCTCGACGCCATGCTCGCGGTATAGCCAGGCAATCTCCCGCGCGAACTTCCCGGGGTCGCGGTGCCGCCAGCGCGTCCAGAAGCCGCGCTGGCCGCAATAATTGCACAGATGTGGGCAGCCTCGCGAGAACTGCATGACCACCGCACGCTGGCCGCCCCAATAGCTGTAGCGACTGAAGTCGATCAGTTCCCAGCCAATGCGGTAATCGTCGAAATTGGCGATCGTCCTTGCCGGCCGGGTGGCAAAAGGACGGCGCAAATCGTCAGGAAAGGCGATCCCCGCCACGTCCGAGAGCGGCTTGCGTTTCTCAAGCGCTTCGACCAGCGCGACGATTGTCGCCTCGCCCTCGCCGCGCACGATGAAGTCGAAGGCATGCGTTTCGGCCAGTATGTCGCGCCAGTGATAGGTCGGAAACACGCCGCCATAAATCAGGATTGTCGCTGGCTCGATGTCCTTGACCATGCCGGCGATCAGCAGGGCTGTCGGATGTGCAGAGGTCGAGCCGGAATGGCCGATCAGAATGCAGTCGGGATGGTCGCTCAAGGCGTCCCGGACCAGCGTGGCAAGCGGCATCGGCCCGAATTCGGCATCGACGAGCCGCACCTCGTGTCCCGCGTCGATCAGCGGACCGCCCAGTGCCAGCAAACCGAGCGGCGGCAGATGGTCGTCCGGCACACGGCTGCCGATGGCGGTATGCGGCGGGTTGATCAGGACGATTTTCATGGCGGGCCTTTTGCAATGGCGGTCCGCATGTCGTAGTCGGCGATCTAGCTCTGGAGATTGGCCAGCTTCAGCAGTTCGTGTGCAGCTTTTCCGCAGAAATGCCTATCGTCTGAGATGTGCAAGCGGGACATGGCCAGGCCCCTTGATGTTCTGCAGCACAAGCTGCGTGTGTACGTCGCGCACGCCTTCGAGCCGCATCAGCCGGTGCATGACGAAGGCATTGAGCTCGTCGACCGACGGCACCATGACATGCAGCAGGAAATCGTAGTCTCCAGTCATCGTCCAGCACGACGACACCTCGTCCATGCGCTGCACGGCGGCGATAAAGGTTTCGGGCGAGCCGTCGCTGTGGGTTACGAGGCGCACCTGGATGAACACTTCGACCATCAGCCCGACGGCGCGGCGGCTGAGCACCGCAGCAAAGCCCTTTATGATGCCCGCCTGCTGAAGGGCCTCGAAGCGCCGCGCGCAAGGTGTCGTCGACAGCCCAATCTCCTGCGCCAATTCGGAGACCGGCTTGCGCCCGTCGCGCTGCAGGATGTCGAGCATCTTGATCTCGAATTCATCAAACTGAGGCATTTTCACTCTCCCAAAGCTCGATCGTGGAGTCTTTTACCTCCAACCCCGCATTTGAGCCACCATCAAAGCTGATTTGCCTCGCGCCATCCGGCTAGAATTTCCGGCAATCCGCTGATCATGATTTCCAGGGAGAGCAAGCCATGACAATGAACGTTGCCGACTATGCCCGCGAATGCGCTGCGCGAGGCCTTCGCGGCGATTATTCGGTCTGCCGTGCCGATTTCACCGTGGCGCAGGGCTACAATTATAGCGACGAAGAACAGGCGGTGTGGCGCACGCTGTGCGACCGCCAGACGAAGCTGACCAGGAAGCTCGCCCACCATTCCTATCTCGATGGCGTCGCGGCGCTCGGCCTTCTCGACAAGATCCCGGATTTCGGTGCGGTCAGTGAGAAGCTGCGCAAGCTCACCGGCTGGGAGATCGTCGCCGTGCCGGGGCTCATCCCCGCCCAGCCGTTCTTCGACCACCTCGCCAACCGCCGCTTCCCGGTCACCAACTGGCTGCGAACCCAAAAGGAGCTCGACTACATCGTCGAGCCCGACATGTTCCACGATTTCTTCGGTCACGTGCCGATCCTGACGCAGCCGGTCTTTGCCGACTTCATGCAGATGTATGGCAAAAAGGCCGACAGCGTGATTGCGCTCGGCGGCGACGAGATGATCACCAGGCTTTACTGGTACACCGTCGAATACGGGCTGATACGCGAGCCGGGCCAGCCGCTGAAGGCTTTCGGTGCCGGGCTGATGTCATCCTTCACCGAGCTTCAGTTCGCGGTCGAAGGCGGCGAGGCGCACCATGTCCCCTTCGACCTGGAAACTGTAATGCGCACCGGCTACGAGATCGACAAGTTCCAGCGTGCCTATTTCGTGCTGCCGTCGTTCGACGCCCTGCGTGATGCTTTCGAGACCGCCGATCTTGCGGCGATCGTGGCGCGCCGCAAAGGCGAGCCAGCGCTCGACCCGGCGAGCCTATAGGCTGTCGGTTATTTCCAACGCCTCGGCCTTCAGCCGGGCCAGCTGGTCGCGCTGAAGGTCGAGCGACGCCGTAACGAAGCGCAGGATCGTGGCGAGTTCAGTGTCGCTGAATGTGGCGATCACCTTTTCCCCCTCCTGCGCGATCGCGCCATAATAGCGCGTCGATAGTTCTCGCGTGAGTTCCGTCGCCTCTATGACCACCTTGCGCCTGTCCTCGAGGCTGCGCGTTCGTGTCAGCAGGCCGCGTGCCTCCAGCCGGTCGATCAGCGCGGTGACCGCGGCCGGCGTCAACCCTGTTGCGGCCGCGACCTCGCCAGCCGATCGCGGGCCGCCATAGAGCAGCGCCAGGCAATGGCGTTCCGCCATACTCAGCCCAAGCCTATCGCCCACTGCCTCGTCATAAGCCTGCGTCGCGTCCTGCCAGCCCATAATGGCAAGGCTGATGGCGGTCTTCATGTCGGCCCGATTCATGCTTGACGAATTTATTTCGATCATCTAACTATCAATCTGCCTAACATTACGGCCATTATAGTAATATGCTGCATCAGGCGCAAGGCAAGGCCTGTCGCAGCCTGCAAGGAGTGAAACATGAATCAGACCCCAATGCGCGGCCTACTCACACCGGCTGAGGAGTTCAAATATGCCAAGCTGGCGATGGAGTGGTATGGCTGGGGCTCTCCCATTGGCCTTGGCATCGCTCTGGTCGCGCTGGCGGCGGCCGCCCTGCTGTTCCGCCTCGCCATCTTCGGATTTTGACAGTCTGGCAGCGGCGCGGTTGAATGCAGCAGAAGGCTTAGGGCCGAGCTCAGGCGGCTTCGGAAATATCGCGGTCGATGATCGACAGATTGCGGCCGCGATGCTTGGCCTCGTAGAGCCGCTGGTCGGCGGCGCGCATCAGCTCCGAAACTGCGGCGTCTCTGCCGCAGGTGATGCCGCCAATACTGACTGTCAGCGGAACCGTTCGTTCGTCGACGGGCCGGAAACGGATACGCTCGACTTCACGCCGGATGCGCTCGGCGACGCGCCTGGCCTCGTGTTCGGTGGCACCAATCAGAAGGGCGCAGAATTCCTCACCGCCGATGCGGCCAAGCACGTCGCCGCTGCGCACGCCACGCTCTATCGCGTTTGCGATCAGGAGCAGCGCATCGTCGCCGATCAGATGGCCGTAGCTGTCGTTGATGGTCTTGAAATGGTCGGCATCGACGATCAGCAATGCCCCGCGATCGGATTTGCGCCGGGAGCCGTCGAGAGCGGCAAAGAAACTTTCGCGGTTGAGCATGCCCGTCATGTCGTCGCGGCTCGCCTTTTCCGCCAGGCGCCTGTGCGCGGCGGCGAGTTGGGCATGGGCGCGGGCGAGCTCGCGATGCGCGGTCTGCAACCTTTCGCCCTGCCAGAAGGTATAGGCGCCGACGCTCCAGGCAAGCGCGAGCGGGCACACGGTGGATGTCAGCCAGATGGTGCGATTGATCGGAAACCCCATTGCCGGCACGACGATCAGCGTCAGCAAAAGCGAGACCGCGACGGAGGCGAAAGCGATGGCGGCAGACTTTAGAAATATGCGATTCATCGCTTGCTCCCACTGGTCCGTCTTGGTTCCAGCAAAGCGCTGAATGTCACCTTTCGGCGATCCTTAAGATTTTAATCATGGCGCCATTTTTACCACCCAGGGCGCGCATAGGTTGTGGATAAACCTCCTGTTAGAAAGATCGTTTCGTGCCATAAGGACGTATGACCACACTTCCCGACCCCGCCCGCTTTGCCCATGTCACCGACTGGGTGTTCGATCTCGACAACACGCTTTATCCGCATCATTCGAATCTGTTTTCGCAGATCGATGTGAAGATGACCGCCTACGTCGGAGAATTGCTGACGCTGCCGCGCGAGGAAGCACGCAAGCTGCAAAAGGAGCTCTACCGCGAATATGGCACGACGCTGAACGGATTGATGACGCGCCACGGCATCGACCCCGATGATTTTCTCGAGAAGGTCCACGACATCGATTATTCCTGGCTGGTTCCAGATCCCGTCCTAGGCACCGCCATTCGCCAGCTTCCCGGCCGTAAATTCATCTTCACCAATGGCGATCGCCGGCATGCCGAACGCACCGCGCGGCAGTTGGGCATTCTCGAGCATTTCGATGATATTTTCGATATCGTCGCAGCCGGACTGAACCCCAAGCCGGCGCGGCAATCGTATGAGAAATTTGCCGAACTCCACGCCGTTACCGGGCAAAATGCGGTGATGTTCGAAGATCTTGCCCGCAACCTGTCGGTGCCGAAATCGCTGGGCATGACCACAGTGTTGGTGGTGCCGCGCAATTTCGAGCCGACCTTCTCGGAAATCTGGGAACGCGACCCGGCCAACGAGGACGATGTGGACTTCGTCACCGACGACCTCGCCGGCTTTCTCACGGCGATCGTGGAAGTCCCTGCTTGAGGCAGCCGGCGCGCTTCAAGTCCTTGCTTGCATGTCAAAGTTTATAGAAGCGGCTGACGATCCCCCAGGCCTCGTCGGCAGTGTCGACGAAATCGATGATATCCTGGTCGCCGGGCGTGATCGTGCCTTGCTCGGCGAGGAAATCGAGGTCGATCGCCCTTGCCCAGAAAGCCTTGCCGAACAGGATGACCGGCACGCGTTCCATGCGGCCGGTCTGGATCAGGGTCAGCGTTTCGAAGAACTCGTCCATCGTGCCGAAGCCGCCTGGAAATACCGCAACGGCCTTGGCACGCATGACGAAATGCATCTTGCGGACCGCGAAATAGTGGAAGTTGAAGCAGAGTTCCGGCGTCACGTAGGCGTTTGGCGCCTGCTCGTGCGGCAGCACGATGTTGAGACCGATCGACGGCGCGCCAACATCGTCGGCGCCACGATTGCCGGCCTCCATGACGCCCGGCCCGCCGCCGGTCACCACGACGAATTCGCGAAAGTACGAGGTGGCCGATTGCTGCGAGCAGAGGCGGGCGAATTTGCGCGCCTCCTCGTAATATTTGCTGTTTTGCTCGAGGTTCTTCTTCTGCGTCTCGTTCTTGGCCGCCCAGGCTTCGCCGCCGGGCTCGGGAATGCGGGCGCCGCCGAACAGGATGACGGTCGATTGGATGCCGCGCTCGGCCAGGATCATCTCCGGTTTCAGCAGTTCGAGCTGCAGCCTGACCGCGCGCAACTCGCGCCGCGTCATGAAATCGGGATCGTTCCAGGCCAGCCGGTATGTCTCCGCGCGCGTTTGCGGCGTGTCCGGCACGCTTCTCGACCGCTCCAGATCCTCGTCCGAATGCGGCAGCGGCGTCCATCCCGTCTTTTCCATGGGAGTCATATTTGCTTTACCCGTCCAATCATTCACCTGCGCCGTCCCGTGACGCTGCCGCGATTGACCCTCCCCAAGCCTTCACATAGGGTCCGCGCGACTTTCAAACAGGTTAAGGCGCCGGCCCTTAACAGCTTGGTAATGGAGCGAATTCATGTCGAAGCCCGATCTCGCGAGCCTCGAGGAGATTATCGAGAACGCCTTCGAGGAACGCGACACGATTTCGACCGCAACCCGCGGCGAGACGCGCGAGGCCATCCAATCGGCGCTCGACCTGCTCGACCGGGGCGTCGCCCGCGTCGCCGAGCGGCAGGCCGACGGCAAATGGCACGTCAACCAGTGGCTGAAGAAAGCGGTGCTGCTGTCGTTCCGGCTCACCCCGATGGAGATCATAAAGGGCGGTCCCGGTCAGGCGGTATGGTGGGACAAGGTGCCTTCGAAGTTCGACGGCTGGAGCGCCGTCGATTTTGAGAAGGCGGGCTTCCGCGCCGTGCCGTCGTCGATCGTGCGCCGCTCCGCCTATGTCGCGCCCGGCGCCGTGCTGATGCCGTCCTTCGTCAATATCGGCGCCTATGTCGACAGCGGCACCATGGTCGACACCTGGGCTTCGGTCGGCTCCTGTGCCCAGATCGGCAAGAATGTGCATCTGTCGGGCGGCGTCGGCATCGGCGGTGTGCTGGAGCCGATGCAGGCCGGCCCAACCATCATCGAGGACAATTGCTTCATCGGCGCCCGTTCCGAAGTGGTCGAAGGCTGCATCGTGCGCGAAGGCTCGGTGCTCGGCATGGGCGTCTTCATCGGCCAGTCGACCAAGATCGTCGACCGCGCCACCGGCGAGATCTTCTACGGCGAGGTGCCGCCTAATTCCGTCGTCGTCGCCGGCTCGCTGCCGGGCAAGCCTTTTCCAAACAACGAGCCCGGCCCCAGCCTCTACTGCGCCGTCATCGTCAAGCGGGTCGACGCCAGAACCCGTTCCAAGACATCGATCAACGAATTGCTGCGCGATTGATCTTTCTCAACGAATACGGACGGAATTCGCTTGCCTGACAGATCAGACCTCATCTGGCTTTTCTTCAGAACTTCGGGCCGCGTCAGCCGCGCGGCCTATTTTCTGGGAGGACTGCTGGTGGCCATCATACAGGCCCTCCCACTCTACCGTTTCACGCTGGTTCCGGAAGGCACTACCGAGAGCAACATGTGGTCGTTCATTTTCTTCATCGCCTTCATTGCCTCGCTTTGGTCGAACGTGGTGCTGGCGGTGAAGCGGTTGCACGACCTCGACAAGCCGGGCGTTGCGGCGCTGGTGCTGTTCGTGCCGGTTGTCTCGATTATCGCTTTCCTCGTGCTTTGCCTATTTCCCGGGCAGCCGGGACCCAACCGCTACGGCAAGCGCACCAACGCACCGGCCGAACCCTGAGCGCCGATCGGATATTTCGTCATGCGCTACCGCTCGCTTGATTCGAAACTGATCCTCGAAACCGCCGAACGGCTGGAAGAGCGCGTCGCCGAGCGTTTTCCCGATGCCGGCTTGCGCGGCGTCGCCGCCGAGCTCGTGTCGCTGTCGCGCGATCTGGCAAAGGCAGCCAAGGCGCTGGAGGCGCCGATCTGGTGGCTGCGCGGCCTCATCATCGCCGCCTTCGTCGTCGGAGCGCTGATGTTCCTGTTCGTCGGCACAATCCTGCCGCTCGGCCGCATCTCGGGAAACCACGATGCCTTCCAGTCGATGCAAGGCATCGAAGCCTCCCTCAACATGATCATCCTCGCGGTGCTGGGCTTTCTGGCCCTGATTCGCTCCGAGGAGCGGATCAAGCGCAAGCGGGTGTTTCGCCAGCTCCACGGGCTGCGTTCGCTGATCCACGTCATCGACATGCACCAGCTGACCAAGGATCCGGCAACGCTTTCAGCCAGTTTCAAGCCGACTGCGCATTCGCCAGCCCGCATCACCAACGCCGCCGACCTTGCCCGCTATCTCGACTACTGCTCCGAGATGCTGTCGATCACCGGCAAGATCGCCGCGCTGTTTGCGCAGTCGGTCAATGACGCCGTGGTCATCGACGGCGTCAACGACATCGAGAACCTGGCTTCGAGCCTCTCGCGAAAGATCTGGCAGAAGATCACGCTGATCGAAACCCCTCATGGGCAGCCGGCACGTGCGGCGAAGACCTATCCCGAGCCGGGTCCGCCGCGTCGGCCTGCAGTCCGCAGACAACCGGGGCCGGCAAGCTAAAACCGGCCATCCGGCGGCAGATCCGCTAGAACGGTTCATCGTTTCGCAGAAACGCCGAACCGCTCTATCTTTTTGTTTTGACGCAATTCCGGACGGAAAACCGCTTCACACTTTTCCTGGAATTGCTCCAGAGCGGCGGAACGGGGAGTTCCGAAAGCCCGGTTTTGCGCCGGATGCTCTAAGCGAATGTTAATCACCCTGGCCCAGCATGCCGGCGAAGACTGTGTCGACCGGCACGGAGCGCTCGACTGGCAAGCGACCTATCCCTGACCACCAACGAGCCGCGCAAAACGTGGAGCGCCGCCGCTCGCCTGTTTGCCTGGTTCTCTTCGCCGATGAAATTGGAACCGGAAGCTGTCCGCGCCCGGCTTCTCGACACCACCTTCGAGCGCAAATTCGCGGTCCTGTTCGGCACCATCAGCGTTCTGTTGGTTGCGGTCAGCGCCGCTCTTGCCACCGGGGATTGGTGGCCCTACGCCTGGATTGCCGCCGACCTGATGCTTTTCACCGTCCGCGTTCTGCTGATGCGGGAATGCGAGCAGGCCCGCAGGCGCGGCTCGAAAGGGCCGCTGGCGGGCCTGATGGCAGCCAGCGGCGTCTGGTCGGTCGTTTTCGGCCTCGGCTGCTATGGCTGTGTTGCCAGCGGGAATATGGCGCTTTCCGTACTTGCCGCCTTGAATGTCGCAGGCGTCGTCGGCGTGGTGTCGTCACGCAATGCGGCGACCCCGCGCTTCGCCATATTCGTCATGTTGGCCGTAAGCCTGCCTTACGTGGTCGGTGCATTGTTTTCTGCGGCGCCCGGAATGCCGATCGTCGGAATTCAAACGCCGTTCTATGTGGCCGGCGTCATCATCGTGCTGCTTCAGAACCACGCAATCAATGCCCGCATGATCCGCGCCGAACTGGACAATCGCGACCTGGCCATCAAGGACGCGCTGACCGGCCTGCCAAACCGCATCTTCCTGCAGGAGAAATTGCGCGACATGTGCCGCGACCTTGCGGCGCCGGCCGCCAATGGCGGCAAGCCGTTTGCAGTGCTCAGCATGGATCTCGACGGTTTCAAACAGGTCAACGACCGTTTTGGCCACGCCGTCGGCGACGTGCTGCTGCGCAAGGTGGCCGAGCGATTGAAGCGCGGCTTCCGTCCGGGGGACGTGGTCTTCCGCATTGGCGGCGATGAATTTGTCATCCTTTTGCCCGCAACCTCGGAGATCGAGGCCACCTACCTGGCAAAGCGGGCCATCGAAAAGGTCTCGGTGCCTTTCGACCTCGGGGTCGGTTCCGCCATCCATGTCGGCTTGAGCGTCGGCAGCGCATGCGCACCCGCCGACGGAGGCGATCCGGAAATCCTGCTCACCTGTTCCGACCATGCGCTCTACGAAGCCAAGCGCACCGGCAAGGGCCGTTACTGGGCGCCTGTGCGGGCTACGATCTGACGGTCGCGACAACGGCTTCCGGCGACAGGCAGGGCGATCCGCGCCTCTTCTGCTCGGCCGCGCGCACCAGTGCCGTGACATGCTTCAGCAACGGCGCCGGCGTGCCGGCCTTTTCGGCCAAACGCAGGACCGCGCCTTGCAGTTCGCCGATCTCCGTCGGCCGGCGGCGCTGAAGGTCATCCCACATCGACGAACGCGCGGCAGGGTCGATGGCAAGCATCCGCCGCGCCAAGAACTTGAACAGCCAGTCGGGCAGGCGAAGCACTTTCGGCAGCAGCGCGGGACGCAGGCCGGCGATGCGAGCGGGTTCGATGCCCGTCGCCATCATTGCCGCCAATGCTTCGTCGATCTGGCCGGCCAGGATCAGCCGCCAGCGGCGATCGGCAAGCTCTGCCGCCAGCGGCAGGCCGGAAAGCGCCACCAGCGCGTTGTTGAGGTTGAGCAGCAGCTTGCCCCATAGCACCGCTTCGATGTCACCATGCGTGGCAACGGCAAAGCCCTCAACGTCAAGCAGTTCGTCAAGGCCTGTCGGACCCTGTTCGATCATCACCTTGCCGCCGCTGGCGCGGTGCAGACGAAGCGGCAATTCGCCCTCCGCCGATTGGACCACGTTGAACGGCACCATGCCCGCGAGCACCCGCCGGGCGGCGAGATGGGCTCGCAACTTATCGGCATTGTCGACGCCGTTCTGCAGACTGAGTACCACCGCATCCGGTCGGGCATGGGCCGCAATAAGCCCGGCCATGTCCTGCGTCGCGCCGCTCTTGACCGTTAGCAGGATGACATCGGCACCGGGGAATGCCGCGGCCGGATCGGCGGTGACCGACAATGCCTCCGGCTTGACGGATCGGTCGCGGCCATCACGGTCGGTGATGCGCAATCCACCTTTTTGCAGCGCCTTCTCGATGCGAGGCCGCGCCAGCAGAACCACCTTTCGTCCGGCAAGTATCAGGCAGCCGCCGGCGTAGCATCCGATACTGCCGGCACCGGCGATTACGATCGTCCTGCCATGCGTGATCATGCGATGGCCCTGTCCTGGTCGAGAGGCCTGGCCGCAACTATACGGCATGAAAACCATAATGTCGGCGGCATGGCTGGCCCTTATGTCTGGCCGTGACAGGCCTTGCGCTTTCGACTATCGCTTTTGCCCATGACGCTGCCTACCGATCCGACCAGAAATCTGGCTGCTCTCATCCGCTGCGCTTCCGTGACGCCCGCCGAAGGCGGTGCGCTGAGCGCGCTGGAAGAAATGTTGAAGCCGCTCGGCTTTGCCGTCGAGCGCCCGGTGTTTTCCGAATCCGACACACCTGACATAGAGAACCTTTACGCGCGGCGTTCCGGCAACGGCCCGCATCTGATGTTTGCCGGCCATACCGATGTCGTGCCGGTGGGCGATGAAACAGCCTGGACGCACCCGCCCTTTGCCGCCGACATCGCCAATGGCGAGATGTTCGGCCGCGGCGCCGTCGACATGAAGGGCGGCATTGCTTGTTTCGTCGCGGCGGTAGCGCGACATATCGCGCAGAAGGGCGGCCCGAACGGGTCGGTCTCGCTGCTGATCACCGGTGATGAGGAAGGGCCGGCGATCAACGGCACGACGAAGCTGCTCGAATGGGCGGCCGCCAAGGGTGAGAAATGGCATGCTGCGATCGTCGGCGAGCCGACCAATCCCGACGCGCTCGGCGATATGATCAAGATCGGCCGGCGCGGCTCGCTCTCCGGTACGGTCGTCGTCAGCGGCCGCCAGGGACACGCCGCCTATCCGCAGCTAGCCGACAATCCCGTGCGCGGCCTGGTGACGCTGGTCGACGCCTTGCTTGACCCCGTCTTCGACAACGGAACAAGGGATTTCCAGCCGACCAATCTTGAGGTCACCTCCATCGATGTTGGCAACCCTGCCACCAACGTCATCCCGGCGAAGGCAGCGGCTACTTTTAATATTCGCTTCAACGACACATGGACTGCCGAGACGATCCAGGCCGAGATCCACAACCGCCTCGACCGGGCGGCGAAACGCAAGAAATACCGCGCCGGCAAGAAGACGCCGGTCGACTACGAGATCGTCTGGCGCGACGGGCCGAGCCATGTTTTCCTGACACGCGACGACAGGTTGATCGAGACGCTTGGCGGCTCGATCAAGGCGGTGACCGGCAGGAAGCCGGCGCTCTCCACCTCTGGCGGCACCTCCGATGCCCGCTTCATCAAGGATTATTGTCCGGTGGTCGAATTCGGACTGGTCGGCAAGACCATGCACATGGTCGACGAACGCGTGGCGATTGCCGACCTCGAGACGCTGACGCAGATTTATCTGCGCTTCGTTGAAGACTGGTTTGCGCAGGACATATCCTAGTGATGCTTTCAGCGGATGAAACCTACGCTTCGCTTGCCGGTGCCTGGCGGCTGATGCTCGGCAAGGCCGACGGATTTCGCCTGCTCGACCTTTCGGCGGACGGTTTCTGGAACTCCTTTTTTGCCATCGTTGTCGCGGCGCCGGCACTGATCGTCGGCTGGGTCGGTATTGCCAACGAGATCGGCGATCCCAACGCATTCGTCGGCCGTTTCAGCATGTTGATCCGCCTGGCCACCGTCGATATCGGCGCCTGGGTGCTGCCGCTCATAGGCCTCGCCCTGGTGGCGCCGCGGGTCGGCGTCGGCGGCCGTTTCGTCCATTATGTCGTGGCCAGCAATTGGGCCTCGGCGATCATCGCCTGGATGATGCTGCCATCGGCGTTGATCCGGCTTTTCCTGACGTCGGCCAACGAAGTCTCCGGACTCGTGTCGCTGCTGTTGTTCGCGCTGTCGATGGTATTGACCTGGCGGATGACCAACGTTGCGATCGGCAGGGGTGCGGCCACCGGCAGCGCCGTTTTTGCCGGCATGTTCGTGGCGTCGCTGATCGTCCTGTTCGGCCTGCAGGCGCTGCTCGGGATCAGCGTTCCGGATCAGCCAGGCGTCGGATAATCGACGCCGACGAGAAACAGCCCGTCGGGCGGCGCCACCTGACCGCAGGCCGCACGGTCGCGCGCCTCAAGCGCCGCCTTGAGGTCGGCAACAGTCCAGCCGCCTTCGCCGACACGTTTGAGCGAGCCGACCATCGAGCGCACCTGGTTGTGCAGGAATGACCGCGCCGAAGCGCGGACCTCAATGAAATCGCCCGCCCGGCTGACATCCAGCCGGTCGAGCGTGCGGACGGGGCTGGTGGCTTGGCACTGGGTCGAGCGGAAGGTGGTGAAATCATGCCGGCCAAGCAGCACCTTTGCCGCCTCGTGCATGGCACCGGCATCGAGCTGCTTCGGTACCCACCAGATCTTGCCCTTGTCGAGCGCCGCCGGCGCGCGGCGATTGACGATGCGGTAGAGGTAATGGCGGCCGATCGCCGAGAAACGCGCATCGAAGCCATCCGGCACGACGGCGGCCTTCAGGATGGCGATGCGCACCTTGGCCGCTTGCAGATGCGCGTTGACGGCGTCGCGCACCTTGTCGCCGGGCCATGCCTTGATCAGATCGACATGCGCCACCTGAGCGGTCGCATGGACGCCGGCATCGGTGCGGCCGGCGGCGCGCAGCGAAACCTGCTGACCACAGAACTTCTCGATCGCCTGCTCGATCGCCTGCTGCACCGATGGCTGGTTGGCCTGGCGCTGCCAGCCGGCGAAGAGACTGCCGTCATATTCGATGTCGAGGCGAAAACGCGGCATTCCCGGATCGAGGCGAAATCAGGCGGCGAGGGCTGACCCGAAGGCCGAGGCGTAGACCAGCCTGCCGGTCTCCGGCGCCTCGCCCCAGGCAAGCGCCTGCAGGGCTTCGCCCTGATAGTCGCTGTCGAATTTCGCGGCACGGGCACGGCTGTAGCCGAAACGGCCATAGTAAGCCGGATCGCCGAGCACCACGGCGAGCGTCTCGCCAGCAGCCTTCAGGCGGATATGAGCCTCGCGTACCAGGGCACCGCCGATGCCGGTGCCGTGGAACGACGGCTCGACCGCCAAAGGAGCCAAAGCCACCGCCGGGAAGCTCTTGCCGCCATTCTGCACGAAAAGCCGTGAAAACAGGATATGGCCGACCACTTGCCCGTCTTCGTCCGCCACCAGTTCGACGACGGCATCACCGCCGGTGACCAGCGCGTCGACCAGTCCGGCCTCCGTCTGCTGGCCGAATGCGTGTTCTTCGACAAGGCGGATCGCCTCGCGGTCCCGCGGCGTCGCCGCGCGTATGGACATCATGCTCATGACAATTTCATTCCTTTTTCGAGCTTGGCCCCGCGCAGAAACTCCTGCGCGGCAATGGGCCTTCCGCCCGCACGTTGAACTTCGACCAGCCTGATCGCGCCTGACCCGCAGGCGACCGTCAGTCGGTCATCGAGAATTCCTCCCGGTTCGCCGGCGCCTTGCGAGAGCGTCGAGCGAAGCAGTTTCAGCCGTTCCACGCGGCCGCCGATTTCGGCCTCGCACCATGCACCGGGAAAGGGCGACAGGCCGCGAATCTGGTTGTGCACGTCGCCGGCAGGTCGCAGCCAGTCTATGCGAGTCTCCGATTTATCGATTTTCTTGGCGTAGGTCACCCCCACCTCCGCCTGTGTGGTAAATGTCAGCGTATTCCGCTCCAGCCGTTCGAGCGCTTGCACCATCAGCGCAGCACCGAGGACCATCAGCCGGTCGTGCAGATCGCCGGCCGTCATGTCGGGACCAATGGGACATTTTTCAACCATTGCCACCGGGCCGGTGTCGAGGCCTTCCTCCATCCGCATCACCATAATGCCCGTTTCGGTATCGCCGGCCATGATGGCGCGCTGGATAGGGGCAGCGCCGCGCCAGCGCGGCAATAGCGATGCGTGACCGTTGAGGCAACCGAGCCGCGGCGCCTCGAGAATGGGTTTGGGCAGAAGCAGCCCGTAGGCGACGACCACGGCGACGTCGGCACCCAAGGCGCGGAACGCCTCCTGCTCCGCCTCGCCCTTCAGCGACACCGGCGACCGCACCTCGATGCCAAGCCGCTCCGCCTCGCGCTGCACCGGCGACGGCGTCAGTTCGAGCCCGCGCCGGCCGCCGGCGCGCGGCGGCTGCGTGTAGACGGCTGCCAACTCGTGCCCGGCCCCGGCAATCGCCCGCAGCGTCGGCACGGAGAATTCGGGCGTACCCATGAAGATGACACGCAGGGGCATTCGTCGACGCCTACCCCACCATCTTGCCCGGCGCCTTGTCCCTGGCGAGCTTCTTGAATTTCTTGACCACCATGTCGCGCTTCAGCTTGGAGATGTAATCGATGAACAGCACGCCGTTGAGGTGGTCGATTTCATGCTGCAGGCAGGTCGCCATCAGGCCCTCGGCCTCGATCTCCTGCAGCTTGCCGTCGCGATCGAGATATTTCACCCGCACCGCCGCGGGGCGCTCGACCTCGGCATAGTAGTCCGGGATCGACAGACAGCCTTCCTCGTAGACCGAACGCTGGTCGGAGCTTTCAAGGATTTCGGGATTGATGAAGACGTGCGGTGCCGGCGTCTCGTCCTCTTTGGCCAGGTCGATCACCAGCATGCGCAAGGGTTCGCCGACCTGGATCGCTGCGAGGCCGATGCCGGGCGCGTCGTACATGGTGTCCAGCATGTCGCCGGCCAGTTTGCGCAAATCGCCATCGACACGCTCGACCGGTTTTGAAACCTGGCGCAGGACGGGATCGGGGAGGATGATAAGCGGCTTGATCGACATGGCGTCTCACCTAAGACGTCGCAGGAAAAGCGTCAACCGGGGCGCCTCCGGGCCGTTCACGTTTTGATCTGTGCCGACGTTCCGAATCATCTATGCTGTCGGCATGAACGAACTGGCCACCATCCTGTCCGAACCTGTCGCCCGCCTCGGCGCCACCACACTCACCCTCGGCCATGTCCTGGGTTTCGGTGCAATGCTGTTCCTCGGTCTGTTCGTGGCGTTGGTCATTGCGCTGTGGCGATCGGCCAAGGCGCGTGCGGTAGCGGCCGCGGAAGCCGCCGACCATGCCCGCGACGCCGAGGCGCGGATGGCCGGCATTCTGCAATCCCAAGCGGAAATGCAGGGCCGCATGGGCGCCATCGCCGAAGTGTTCGGGGCGCGCCAGGCGGAACTGACACAGTCGATCGGCCAGCGCCTCGATGCCATGACCGGCCGCCTGGGCCAGACCATGACCGAGCAGACGAGATCGACGCATGAGAGCCTCGCCAAGCTGCAGGAACGGCTGGCGGTCATCGATATCGCGCAAGGCAACATCCAGTCGCTGGCCGGCCAGGTCGTGCAATTGCAGGCGATCCTTTCCAACAAGCAGACGCGCGGCGCCTTCGGCCAGTCGCGTATGGAAGCCATCGTCGCCGACGGATTGCCGCACGGCGCCTATGAATTCCAGGCGACCTTGTCGAATGGCAGCCGGCCCGATTGCCTGGTGAAGATGCCGAACGGCGCACCGTCGCTTGCCATCGATGCAAAGTTTCCGCTCGAGGCCTGGAATGCCATCCGGGCCGCCGAAGGCGCCGAACTGCAGAAGACCGCCGCACAGGCTTTCCGCCGCGACATCGAGGTGCATGTCCGCGATATTTCCGAAAAATACCTGATCCAGGGCGAGACGCAGGACACCGCCTTCATGTTCGTGCCTTCGGAATCGGTGTTCGCCGAAATCCACGAGAATTTCGAGGCCGTTGTCCAGAAGGCGCATCGCTCACGGATCGTCATCGTCTCGCCATCGCTTTTGATGCTGTCGATCCAGGTCATCCAGGCGATCCTCAAGGATGCCCGCATGCGCGAGCAGGCACACCTGATCCAGGGCGAGGTTATCCGGCTGATGGAAGACGTCTCCCGGCTAGACGAGCGGGTGCGCAAATTGCAGACGCATTTCGGCCAATCGGCCAAGGATATCGACGACATTCTGGTCTCGACATCGAAGGTGACCAGGCGCGGACAAAAGATCGAGGCGCTGGAGTTTGGCGTGCAGCCGGCGGAGGACACCGCTGGTTCGAATGGCAGCGGAGCAAAAGCGGAAAGCAGCCCGCGCGTCGCCGATTCGAAAACCGGGCAGTTGAGGCTAAGGGTCGTCGAAGGCGACGATTGAGAGCTGCGCCGGAACCGGAGGCTTCGCCCCGGTCTGGCGCTACTGCTCCTCGATGATGGTTGTGCCTTCGAATTCCGGCAGCCAATGCAGCGCCGAGCGGTGCCAGATCTGCTTTCTCGGCACCAGTTGCTCGCGCTGCCGTGCCGTGCCGACCCTGATACCGTAAACCTTCGGTCCCTCGCCCGCCGACGTGGCGTAGAGATGCGAGCCGCACTCACCGCAAAATGCCTGGGCACGCTTGGCGCCGCTCGAACCGGTCTTGATGTAGATCTTCGGCGTGCCCTTGGTGATCCTGTAATTGTCCTCGGACGCCGGCACGGTGACGCGAAAGGCCGTTCCGGTTAGCTTCTGACAATCGATGCAGTGACAAATGGTGGTCTTTTCCGGATCGACTTCGGCCTCGTAAGTGATAGCGCCACAATGACACGCGCCGTCGATTTTCATCTTCGTTCCTCCTGGAGCTTTTGCCCGCAATCATAACCGGGACTGCCCGATGGCGCAGCCATTTTCCTCAGGCCGGTTCCCCTCCGGACGCCGCCAAGGCCTTGCTCCGGCGTTCCCAGGTGCCGGTGGTCTGCGGCTTGACGAAGAGCCGCGTCACCTCCGGCATCTCCGCCTTCAGCCGCGTCTCGAGGCGCTCGACACAGGTCTCTATCTCCGGCGCCGACAAATGATCCTCGAACTCGATGCTCAAAGCGGCGACGATCTCCTGCGGACCCATATGCAGCGTCAGCGCGCCATTCGCCCGCTGCACCGCCGGGTCCTGCTGGACGATGGCCAGCACCTCTGTTTGCACCTCGGGCGAAGCCGGCTCGCCGAGCAGCAGGCTTTTGCTTTCGCGCGCCAGGAAGATCGCGGTCCCGCCCAGGATCAGCGCGATGCCGATCGACGCGGCGCCGTCGAGCTTCGGCATGTCCAGCAGTTCCGCCGCCGATATCCCGGCGAAGGCGACAACGAGGCCGAGAAGTGCCGCGCTGTCCTCGAAGAGTACGGTGTAGACACTCGGATCCTTGCTGAGCTGCACCGCCTCGAGCCAGCCGTGGCTGCCTTTTTGGTGGCGGAATTCCTTCAGCGCCACCAGCCAAGAGGTGCCTTCGAAGAGGAAGGAAACGCCAAGGACAGCGTAGTTCACCTTGGCGTTGGCAATCGGCTCCGGCGCCATGATGTGCGTCACGCCTTCGTAGAACGATATGCCGGCACCCAGTGCAAAGACGAGGAGCGCGACGATGAAGCTCCAGAAGTACAGCTCGCGGCCATGGCCGAGCATGCGTACGGTCGGCCGGCCGGGCGGCACGGTGCATGCCGTAAAGCAGCAGGCTGCCATTGCCGGTATCGACGAGCGAGTGGACGCCTTCCGAGAGCATTGCCGAGCTGCCCGTGAACAAGGCAGCGGCAAATTTGGTCAGTGCGATCGCAAGATTTCCGGCGAGCGCCGCATAGATCACTTTTTTCGACCCGCCATGCGCCGCCATGGTGTGCTGCCTTGGTTGATGCACCGAGATTGGCGGAGCGCCCGCCCACGCTCCACAGTCCCCACAACGCCCGAAGTGCCCAGTTGTTCACAGGGTCAGTTGTTCAAAAGGGCGGCGCGGGGCTATTCGACGACCTCGTCCGTCCAGACCTTGAAGCCAGCCAGCGCGCCCGGCCCAAAAATGTGGGTCAGCGGCACATCGGCGGCATCGCGTCCGGAGGCAATCAGGATGCGGCCGATGCGCGGCGCGTTATTGCGCGGGTCGAACGCATGCCAGCGGCCGCCGAGATAGACCTCCATCCAAGCGGCGAAATCCATGTCCGACCACGGCTTTGGCAGGCCGATATCACTGATATAGCCGGTGCAGTAGCGGGTCGGAATGTTCAGGGCGCGGCAGAAGGCAACAGCGAGGTGAGCAAAGTCGCGGCATACACCACTCTGCTCGCGATAGGCCTCGGCGGCGGTGCGCGTCGGCCGTGCATTGAAATAGTTGAAGACGATGTGGTTATGGACGAAGTCGCAGACCGCCTGGACGCGCGGAATGCCGAGCGGGGTGTTGCCGAACAGCCGCCACGCTTCATTCGACAGCACGTCGCTCTCGCAATAACGGCTGGGCAGCAGGAACAGCAGCGTCTCCGACGGCAGATCGCGCACCTCGTGCTGCCACGCCGTCAGCTCGCGCGTCTCGAAGGAGCCGGGGTCGCGGATCACCGCGTCCGTGCCGAACGCAAAGCGCCCGGCCGGCGCAACGAAACGGTTGCACCAATTGCCGAAACTGTCGCGGTAGCTTTCGATCGGCACCGGCGGGTTCGACGTCAGGAAGTCCGGCCGCTCAAGATCGGATGCGCGCGAATAATGGACGTTTAGCATCGCGATCAGCGGTGTTTCCTGCGGGAAGTCGAAGCTCATCTGGCAACCGATGTGGATCCGCATTGTCGTCCTGACCGGCCTGCCTGATCATCAGCCGGCGAAACGCAAGGGCTGATGCTGCAGTGCGAAGAAGACCATGGCACGGACCGCTGCGGTTTACGAGGGAATTAGAAACCAGTTGACAGCCATCGGCCAGGGCGACTGCACGGCAGCGGCCTCTTGCAGTCGAGCGTTTCTCTTGTTTCACTTCGCCAGACATCAACTGGAGGAACGAATCATGGCTAAGGGTGCGATGAAGGCAGGCAAGGAGGCCCGCAAGCCGAAGAAGGACGCGAAGAAACCGGCTCCGGCGCCGGCCCTGAAGGCACCGCCGGTGAAGGCGATGAAGCTGAAGGACAAGTAGGGCCGCAGCTACCGTTTCGGCTTATCTCGACCGGCCGCAAACGCGGCCGGTATGATTGTTCACTAAGCTCACGCGCATCCCCTATGGATGCGGCGAAGGCAATTTTTGCGCTTTTCAAGAAATCGGCCGGAAGCCATCGAAACGGAGCGTTCCGATGTCGTGGATCTTCCTGTTGTTCGCCGGACTGTTCGAGATCGGCTGGGCGATCGGCCTCAAATACACCGACGGATTCTCGAAGCCGCTGCCGAGCGTCCTGACGGTAGCCTCGATGATCGTCAGCCTGACCTTGCTCGGCCTGGCGCTGAAGGCGTTGCCGGTCGGCACCGCTTACGCGGTGTGGACCGGCATCGGCACCGTCGGCACGGCGCTGTTGGGGATATGGCTGCTCGGCGAGCCAGCGACGGCGATCAGGCTGGCCTGCATCGCGCTAATCGTCTGCGGCATCATGGGACTGAAGCTCGCGGCTTAGCCGATTCTGACAGACGAACGCGTTCGGGGCCGCTGCAAGGCGGCCCTGATTCTTGAATTCGGCTGATCAGTGCCGGAAGGCGCTATCGCGCGGAGAAGCCGGGCGGCGTCCTGCCGGTGCGCTGCTTGCGCGCCGCATAGCGTGCGTCACGCTTAGCCTTGCGTTCGGCCTCGTCGGCAAGAAAACGGGCGATCCGCTCGTTCTCTTCAGCTTCCCGGATCTTCGCTTCGGCCTGTGCGGCTTCTTCCGCGGCGATGCGTGCCGCTTCGGCAGCTGCCTCGCGCTCGGCCTTTTCGGCCGCTTCGCGCGCCAGCTTTTCCTGCTTCAGCCTGGCCTTTTCGGCCTCGCGTATCGCGCGGGCCTCGAGGATCGCCTTGCGCTCGGCCTGTCGTGCCAGCACCGCTGGATCATCTGGCGCCGGCTTTGCCTTGAAGCGCTCCAGAAGCGCCTTCTTTGCCTCGTTTGCGGCATTGCGCCGCTCGAAAACGTCTTTTTCCCTATAGATAGCCAAGTCCACTTCCCTGAAGTCAATTTGCGAGGCTTACATACGCGCGAAAACCGAGAGTTCAAGCGCCAAAACGGTATGCCAGCCATGAAATTCTGATCTGTTGCAGCCGGGAGACGCCATTTCGATTGAATTCGGCTGAAACGGACATGCACTGTTCACCATCCGGCCCTCTGGCGGCGCGGCGGGCGGGTCGCTACCTCTAGCGCGAAAAACAAAACGCCAGGATGACACATGATGGAACTCGGTCTCTATACCTTCGCCGACGTCAGCCCGGAAACGGGGCCAGGCGCCATCGGTGCGCATGAGCGGCTGCGCAACCTGATCGAGGAGATCGAACTGGCCGACCAGGTCGGCCTCGACGTGTTTGGGCTGGGCGAGCATCACCGTCCCGATTATGCCGCTTCGGCGCCAGTCGTGGCCCTGGCCGCGGCGGCCGAACGCACCAAGCGCATAAAGCTGACCAGCGCGGTCACCGTGCTTTCCTCCGACGATCCGGTTCGCGTTTTCCAGCAGTTTGCGACGCTCGACCTTTTGTCCGGCGGCCGGGCCGAGATCATGGCCGGGCGCGGTTCGTTCATCGAATCGTTTCCGCTGTTCGGCTACGAACTCGAAGACTATGACGAGCTCTTTGCCGAAAAGCTCGAACTGCTGCTCGCCATCCGCGATCATGTCAAGGTGACCTGGTCGGGCAGTCTGCGCGCGCCGATCAACGACCGCGGCGTCTATCCGCGGCCCTTGCAGGACAAATTGCCGATCTGGATCGCCGTCGGTGGAACACCGCAATCCGTCGCCCGCGCGGGTGTGCTCGGGTTGCCGCTGGCACTGGCGATCATTGGTGGCGAGCCGGCGCGGTTCGCACCGCTGTTCGACATCTACAGGGATGCAGCCAGGCGCGCCGGCAACGATCCGGCAAGCCTTGCCACCAGTCTCAACGTGCACGGCTTCATTGCCGACACCACGGACCAGGCAGCCGACGATTTTTACGGGCCGCAGGCCGAGGTGATGAACCGCATCGGCCGCGAGCGCGGCTGGGGGCCGACATCGCGGGCGCATTTCGACCAATCGCGCGGCCCAAACGGCGCGCTGTTCGTCGGCAATCCAGAACAGGTGGCCGAGAAGATCATTGCCCAGCACAGAATATTCGGCAACGACCGCTTCCTGCTGCAAATGGCGATCGGCACCATGCCGCACGCCAAGGTGATGAAGGCCATCGAACTCTACGGCACCAAAGTGGCGCCGATCGTGCGCCGGGAAACTGCGAAGGCCGTTCCCGCCGTGGCGGCGCCGGTTGCCTGATTCCCGGTCACCTGATTCATTGCCAAGGCCGCGAGGCGGCCTTGCCGGTGACGCCAGCTAACGGAACCTTGAAGCGACAGAGGCGTTTTCGCCAACGGTCTGCACCAATCGCGGTGTGCCGCCGAGGGTCAGAATGAAAGCCGAACCCGACGCTTCGGGCGCAAGCGCTGCCGAAAGCCCGGATCCGCGCGTCGAGGCGCGGGCGGATGCGCATCTGATGCGTTCGCTGCTCGTCGGCATCTTCATCCTCATGGCGATCTACGCGCTTTACTTCGCCCGCGCCTTCTTCATGCCGGTCATTCTGGCTTTCCTGCTGGCGCTGACGCTGACGCCGATCGTTCGCTTCCTGCGCAAGCATGGCATGCCCGATGTCATTTCAGCGACACTGTTGGTGCTGCTTTCGTTCTGCCTCGTCGCCGTCGCGGGATATCTGCTCAGCGGCCCGGTCATCGACCTCATCAACAACACCTCGACGATCGGCCAGCAGCTTACCGAACGGCTGGCACAACTGCGCCGTCCGTTCGAACGGATCGTGGAGATTTCGCGCCAGATCGAGGGCCTGACACAGACATCCCAGGAGCCGGGCGTTCAGAGGGTGGCGACGGCGCCATCCGGTATTCTCTCGCAGGCCGCCGGCAATGTGCTGTCGGCCGGCGCCAGCGTTACCATCGTCTTCGTCCTGTCGCTGTTCCTGCTCGCCTCGGGCACGATGTTCTATGAAAAGATCGTCCAGTCCTTCCCCAGTCTCAGCGAAAAGAAGCGGGCGCTGCGCGTCGTCTACGACGTAGAACGTGAAATCTCGCATTATCTGCTTACTGTCACGGTCATCAATACATGTCTCGGCGTGGTCATCGGGCTCGGCCTGTGGGCGCTCGGCGTGCCCAACGCGCAGGTCTGGGGCGCGGCAGCGGCTCTGCTCAATTTCCTGCCATATATCGGGGCGCTGACCACCATCACGCTGGTTACGATCATCGCGCTGATAAGCTTCGACACGATTTCCTATGCGCTGCTGGCGCCGGCCTTCGTCCTTATGTGCGATGTCGTCGAAGGCCAGTTCGTGACGCCGACGGTGGTCGGCCGCCGTCTCGAAATCAACGCAGTGGCGATCCTCATCGCCATCGCCTTCTGGTCGTGGCTGTGGGGTTTTGTCGGCGCGCTGCTGGCGGTGCCGCTGCTGGTCGTCATCAAGGTGTTCTGCGATCATTTCGACGGTCTCAGCCATGTCGGCAATTTCCTGGCGGCGCAACACACGGCAGCGATCGAGGACGAAGAGATTCCCGAGGTGAAAAAGTAGCGGCTTAAAGGGTCAAAAGCGTCCCCCCGATGGTGCAGATCACGACCTTGCATCGGTCGCACGTCCGTTGTGCCCTCAGCGCTCCATCAACATTTTGAATTTGCCGCCTCGGCAACGGCTTCCTACATCCCTTCGGCCCACAGGAAACCCGCGCCGATGACCGTTCTTTCCGTTCTCGACCTGTCGCCGATCGTCGAAGGCAGCAACGCTTCACAGTCACTCGCCAATTCGCTCGATCTCGCCCGTCATGCCGAGCGGCTGGGTTACCGGCGCTATTGGCTGGCAGAGCACCACAATATGCCGGGCATCGCCAGCGCCGCCACCTCGGTGGTCATTGCCCATGTGGCCGGCGGCACCAATACGATACGCGTCGGCGCCGGCGGCATCATGCTGCCCAATCATTCGCCGCTGGTCATCGCCGAGCAGTTCGGTACGCTTAACGCTCTGCATCCCGGCCGCATCGATCTCGGCCTCGGCCGGGCGCCCGGCACCGACATGGCCACGGCACGGGCGCTGCGCCGTAACCTCGACGCTGGCGCCGACAATTTCCCGCAGGACGTCGTCGAGCTGATGGGCTATTTCCAGCCGGCCGAAGACGGCCAACGCATCCGCGCGGTGCCCGGCGAAGGCGAAAAGGTGCCGATCTGGATTCTCGGTTCCAGCCTCTACGGCGCGCAGCTTGCCGCCATGCTCAGCCTGCCCTACGCCTTCGCCTCGCATTTTGCGCCGGCCGAGCTCGACCATGCTCTGGAGATCTACCGCTCGCGTTTCCAGCCTTCGGAGCAGCTCGACAAGCCTTATGTGATGCTCGGCCTCAACGTCTTCGCCGCTCCTTCCGATGCCGAGGCGCGGCTGTTGTTCACCTCGCTGCAGCAGGCCTTCGTCAATCTGCGCACCGGCCGGCCCGGCCGATTGCCGCCGCCGGTCGAAGGATATGAGCGCGACCTCGATCCAATGGCCAAGACCATGCTCGGCCAAGCGCTTTCCTGCGCCGTCGTCGGCTCCCCGGAAACGGTCAGGCAAGGCATCGAGGCGTTTGTGCGCCGCACAGGGGCCGACGAGCTGATGGTCACAGCGCAGATTTTCGACCATGCGGCGCGGGTGCGCTCGTTCGAGATCCTGGCCGACGCTCACAAATCGCTGTCGGAAGCTGCCTGAGAGTTGGTTCGCCACTTGCCACTGTTGCGGGCAAGGCCGGCCTTAGGCAGGGAACATCGCGAACAGGTGTGCGAAGACATAGCGAACATTTCGCGCGTTTTACGCGGAGGTTTTCGATCCGTCATGCTCGTCCGTTAGCGGGAAACGCGGCGTCCACTAAATAACGATCACCTTGGTGCCGATTGTGGCGCGGTCATAAAGATCGATGATGTCCTGGTTCATGAGGCGAATGCAGCCCGCAGACACGGCTTTGCCGATGGACCACCATTCGGGGCTACCGTGCAGGCGATATCCAGTGTCACCCTTCTCGTTGAAAAGATAAAGCGCCCGCGCACCGAGCGGGTTCACGAGTCCGCCCTCCATATGGGCCGGTATGATGCGGCCTCGCTTCTGCTCGCGTACAATCATGGCGGACGGCGCGCTCCAATCCGGCCATTCGCGCTTCCTCGCAACGTGAGCAGTGCCATGCCACTCGAAGCCCGCCTTGCCGACGCCGATGCCGTAGCGCAGTGCCTGACCGTCTCCTAACACGTAGTAGAGGAACTTCGCTCCTGTATCGACAATGATGGTGCCCGGCGCCTCTTCAGTCGCATAAGGCACTGTCTGCCGACGGAACTTTTGGTCAACCTTGTAGATCGGAACCGGCGGAACGCGAAAACCGGCGTCGGTGAGGCCGCCATAGGCCGAGGGGAAAGTCTTTAATGCGCCGCCGGTGGTGCAGCCGAAGAATGCGACCATCCCAGCAAGTACCAGCCCGATTAGGATCGATCTCACGCGCATGACTCAAGCCGGCGCCCGTGTGGGCGATCAGCCGCATCTCGTCATATTCCTAAACCGACATGCTTCGATTGCCAAGATTTTCCTGACTGTCGGCTGGCTGATTGTTGGCCACTTGGCTCGATCGGCGCCGCGTCCTTCAATTGCTCGGTTTTCGAAAGACGAACGCCCGTAGTGGCTGCGAAGGCCCGGGGTCGGCAGGACAGAGGGAGCGCTGTCCGTCCGGCATTGCAAAGTTTCTGAACAGAGCCCAAGCGCTACGCGCTGACGCTCTGCGCGATCGCACCTGGCGGACGGCATGAATTGCGGATCATCAAGCGTCCCTTGAGCGTCAGTTTGCGCGGCGGCGCATCCCTGTTTCCGGCGAGCCGGTCGAGCAGCAGATTGGCCGCCTGTTCGCCAATCGCCTGCACCGGCTGGGCGACCGTGGTCAATTGCGGCCGGAACACATCCGACCACGGAAAATCGTCGAAGCAGGCGACCGAAATATCCTCCGGACAGGACAGGCCGATATCGCGAATGGCCTTCATGGTGCCGATCACCATCGGGTTGTTGGCCGAAAAGATGGCGCTCGGCCGGTCGTGCAGCGAAAGCAGCTGCATGGTTGCGTTGTAGCCATCGACTTCGTGGAAGTTGCCGAAGCGGACGAGTTCGGTCTCGGCCGGCAGGCCGGCGGCCTGGAGGGCCTCGCGGTATCCCGCCATGCGGTCATGCATCGGCGAGATATCGAACGAGCCGGAGATGTAGCCGATGCGCCGATGGCCGAGATCGATCAGGTAAGTGATGGCGTCGAACACCGCGCGCTGATTGTCGAGAACGACGGCATCGGTGTCGACACCCTGGCAAACACGGTCGAGCAGCACGACCGGCACATTGGCGTCGTCGACAATCCGTTTGAGGATCGCGCCGTCACCGACACGCGCGACGATCAGTCCGTCGACCATGCGGTCGAGCAGCAGCCTGATCTGGTCGTCCTGCGTGTTCAGGTGCTCGTCGGTGCAGCACAGCATGACGGCGTAGCCGGCCCTGTCGAAAGCCTGCTGGATGACCGAAACGACGTCGGTAAAGAACGGATTGGTGATGTGTGGGACGGTGAGCCCGATGGTGCGTGTGGTGCCCATCTTCAGGCTGCGGGCAATGGCGTTGCGCTTGTAGCCGATGTCGCGGATCGCCTGTTCGATGCGCTGGCTGAGCTCGGGGCTGACGGTCGCGGTGCCGTTGATCAGCGCCGATACGGTGGCCACGGAAACACGCGCGGCCTCGGCCACATGAAGCATAGTCGGAGCAGTGAATTTGCGCTGCTTTTTTCGTCCTGACGCTGTCATTTTCGAAACGTTTCACCACTCCACGGTAGCAATACGTACGGAATCTTATGATTTTGCGCAAGAATTGAAATGGAACAATCTCAGGCTCCAGATATTGCCTTGACATGATCGAAACGTTTAGATTAGCGTTTGAGGTGTTCGGTGACGACGGAGGGAGGCCGTCCTTGTCATGCAGCACGGCAATTCCATCCCTGCGCAAGGCGTTATGGCGGACGGCTCGGCTGTCGTACTGAGCGCCGAGCACATCTCCAAGTCCTTCGGCGGTATCGCCGCGCTTGTCGATGTCGGCTTCGAACTGCGGCGCGGCGAGGTCCATGCGCTGATGGGCGAGAACGGCGCCGGCAAGTCGACGCTGATGAAGATCCTGTCCGGCGTCTACACGGATTATAACGGAACGGTCAGTATCGATGGCCACCCGGTGCGCTTTACCGGCGTCCGCGAAGCCGAGCGCGCCGGCATCGCCATCATCCACCAGGAGCTGAACCTCGTCCCCGAACTCAGCGTCGCCGACAACATTTTTCTCGGCCGCGAGAAGCTGATCGCCGGACTGATCGTCGACCGCAAGGCGAGCAGCCGCGCCGCCGGAACGCTCTTGCAAAGGCTCGGCATCGAGCTCGACCCGGATGCGCGCGTCGGTGCCTTGCGCGTCGGCGAACAGCAGCTGGTCGAGATCGCCAAGGCGCTGTCGATGTCGGCGCGCATTCTGATCATGGACGAGCCGACCTCGGCGCTTTCGCCGGCCGAATGCCAGCGGCTGTTCCGCATCATCCGCCAGCTCGCCGACAGCGGCGTGGCGATCGTCTACATTTCGCACCGCATCGACGAGGTTATGCATCTGGCCAGCCGCGTCACCGTGTTTCGCGATGGACGCCACGTCCTGACGCAGGCGATGGACAAGCTCGACGAAGACGCCATAATTTCGGCGATGGTCGGGCGAAACCTGCTTGCTTCCTCCCAGGAACACCGCATTCCCGGTGGCAACACCGTCCTTTCCGTAAGCGAGCTGTCGCTGTCGAAGCCCAATCGCCATGGCTGGCGCACCGTGCTCGACGGCGTCAGCTTCGATCTTGCCGCCGGAGAAATTCTCGGTATCGGCGGATTGCTGGGCTCGGGCCGTACCGAAATCCTGGAAACCATCTTCGGGTCCAGCGGCGGCCGTGCCGGCGGTGAGATCTGGCTCGATGGCGAGGCAGTAGAAATCCGTTCGCCGCGCGACGCACGCCGGCTCGGCATCGCCCTGGTCACCGAAGACCGCAAGACGCAAGGCCTGCATCTCGAGGCCTCGATCACCGACAATGTCGCACTGCCGCTGGTCGGCGCGCTGGCGCGGTTCGGCCTGCGCTCGCTGGCCGGCGAGCAAGGGCTGGCACGGGACGCCGTCAAGGCGCTCGGAATTCGCTGCGAGACCGTCGAGCAGCCGGCCGGCACGCTGTCCGGCGGCAACCAGCAGAAGGTCGTCATCGGTAAATGGCTGGCGACGAGGCCGCGGGTGCTGCTGCTCGACGAGCCGACGCGCGGCATCGATGTCGGTGCCAAGCGGGAAATCTACGATCTCATCTTCAAGCTGGCGCGAGACGGGCTGGCAATCGCCGTCATCAGCTCGGAATTGCCGGAGCTGCTGCATCTTTCCGACCGTATCCTGGTCATGGCCGACGGCCGCCAGACGGGAATCCTGTCCCGCGCGCAAGCCAGCGAGGAGGCCATCATGCGGCTTGCGGCGCCGCGACGGACGATGACGAGGCCTGCCGCATGAGCATTTTGCATATCCTGTCCCGGACGAAGCTCTATTGGGGCCTGATCGCCATCTTCCTGATCGGCGTGCTCGGCTCGCCGATCAGCTCCAAGGGCAACAACATCTTCCTGTCCTACGGCAACCTGCTCGATGTGCTGCGCCAGGTGTCGACCACCGGGCTGATTGCCACCGGCATGACTGCGGTGATCATCACCGGCGGTATCGACCTTTCCGTCGGCTCGCTGATGGCTATCTGCACGGTCGTCTGTGCCATGCTG
This sequence comes from Mesorhizobium sp. M0663, assembly GCF_040320585.1. NCBI lineage: Bacteria > Pseudomonadati > Pseudomonadota > Alphaproteobacteria > Hyphomicrobiales > Phyllobacteriaceae > Mesorhizobium > Mesorhizobium sp. M0663. The sequence continues at coordinate 209,469 of NZ_JAMYPX010000004.1, read as the reverse complement.
CTGACGGTCCCCGGCGTGACGCCGGCGGTGGTGCTGGGGGTGCCGACAGTTGCCCTGGCAGCCCTTTGCCTCGGCATTCTCGTCACTCGTTTCATCCTGCTGAACATCGAAAAATCCCGCGCCGGCGCGCAGGCCACGCACGACATCAGGTTGGACAGCGTTCGCGGGCTGGTGACGCCCGGCATTGTCGGGGTGATCCTGTGCAGTCTGGTGCTGTGGTTCCTGCTGCCGCAGGTGGGCTCAAAATTCGGCGTGCTCGGCGTGCTGCTGGTGGCGCCTTGCGTCGGCCTGCTGTTCGGCGCGCTCAACGGCTTCATCATCGTCGCCGGGCGGCTGCAGCCCTTCATCGTGACGCTGGCGATGATGGTCACTGCGCTCGGCATCGCCCGGCTGACAGCCGGCCAGAACAATGCGGTGCTGCCGGTCTACACCGGCTCGAATGCCACCGCCGATTTCGAAATGCTGCGCTCTCTGGTATTCGGCGTGATCCCGATGCCGGGCCTGTTCTTCCTCGGCGCCATCCTGATCTACGGCGCCGTGCTGCGCTTCACCCCGTTCGGCCGCTATGTCTATGCGATCGGCGGCAATGAGGAGGCGGCGCGGCTGTCGGGCATCGCCGCAGGCCGCGTGAAGATCGCCACCTATGCCGTGTCAGGGCTGCTGGCCGGCATCGCGGCGGTGCTCTATGTCGCGCAGTACCGGCAAGGCAAGCCGGACGCCGGCGCCGGGCTGGAGCTCGACGCCATTGCCGCCGTGGTCATCGGCGGCACCAGCCTGATGGGCGGACGCGGCAGCCTCACCGGGACGTTCTGCGGCGTGCTGATCTTCGGGCTGCTCTCCAACATCCTGCAACTGCACAACATCAATTCGAACCTTCAGCTGGTGCTGAAGGGGATGATCATCATCGGTACCGTGCTCGTACAGGAGCGCAGTGCCGGTGATCTTCTCTTCTATCTGCGACTGCCCGGCGGGCAAGCGCACAAGGAAACGGCCGCGGCAAAGCGGCCGTCGCAAGAGACCGCGTCTCTGAATATTGGAGGAAACAAGAAATGAAACGACGTGAATTGTTGAAGCTCGCCGGGCTGACAGCGGCACTCCTGACCACGACCGCCATGCTTGCCGGCGGCACCCATGCGCAGGACAAGAAGTGGAAGATCGGCTTCTCGCAGGTGACGACCATCGAACCCTGGCGCGCCCAGTTCAACAAGGACATCCTGGCCGAAGCGGCCAAGCATCCGGAAGTCGAGCTGATCATCACCGACGGCGAGGACAAGACCGAGAAGCAGGTCGCCGATGTCGAAAACCTTATCCGTCAGGAGGTCGATGCGCTCTTGGTATCACCGAAAGAATCCGCCGGCCTGACCGGTGTCGTGCAGCAGGCGATCGATGCCAAGATCCCGGTCTTCGTGCTCGACCGCAACGTCGAAACCAACGACTACACGCAGTTCGTCGGCGGCGACAACAAGCTGATCGGCCGGGCTGCCGGTGAATATGCCGTCGAGCTGCTTGGCGGCAAGGGCAAGGCCGCCGGCAACGTCGTCGAGATCTGGGGCGGCATGGGCACCCAGCCGGCACACGACCGCCATGACGGCTTCCATGAATTCACCGATAAGGAGCCAGGCATAAAATACCTGCTCGACCAGCAGTCGGGCGACTGGAAGCAGGACCAGGCCTACAACATCATGGCGACGGCGTTGCGCAACAACGAGAAAATCGATCTTGTCTACGGCCACAATGATCCGATGGCCTATGGCGCCTATCTTGCCGCCAAGGACGTCGGACGTGAGAAGGACATCAAGTTCATCGGCATCGACGGCCTGCCCAATGAAGGCGTGCAGCTGGTCGCCAATGGCGAGCTGACGGCGACGTTCACTTATGTGACGCCGGGCGCCGAAGGGCTGCGGCAGGCGATCAAGTTCCTGAACGGGGAGAAGGTGGAAAAGACCATCACCCTGCCGACGCAGAAGATCACCAAGGAAAATGCCGCCCAGATCCTGAAGGACAACGGCCTCTGAGACGAGGCTTTCCTGCCGGGCGTTCAGCGCCCGGCAGGAACAACAACCAAACGCCGGCAGGCAGCAGATTAAGCCAGCTTGGCCAGCAGCTTCATGAAAATGGCCGCTTCCTTGGCGGAAAGCGGCGCCAGCGTTTCCTGCGTAATCTCACGGGCAAGCGGAATCAGCCGCTCGATCGCGTCGCGCCCCTCGGCGGTCAGATTGACCAGCAGGCGCCGTTTGTCGATTTCGTGTTTGCTAAGTTCGACAAAGCCACGCGCTTTCAGCCGGTCGATGACGCCCTTCACGGTGGCCGCATCCATGGCGATCAGGCTGCCAAGCTGGTTCTGCGAGGTCTCGCCGACGTCGCGCAATTTGGCCAAAGCGGCAAATTGCGGCGGCGTCAGATCGGCGATGTGTGCGGCGAAGATCGAGACATGGCGCTGATGCGCCTTGCGCAGGATGAAGCCGACCTGCTCCTGCAAGCGATAGTCGTTTTCGTCAGGCTCCTCGGCCTCGACCAGCTCGAGCAGATTGTCCTCGGCGCTCACCGCAGCCCATCCCATGCCTTAATGTCCTTGGCCGCCAGCCCACCCATGCGGTCGTGCACGCGCGGGCCGCAGGTCATGGCGAGGCAAAACAGGATCTCGTCGGGACGGGGGCCATCGCTAATGCCGATTTCCATGGCATCGAAATGGCTGCGCACATAGGCGGCGTTGATGTGGCCGAGCGGCACATCGAGCCGCGCGCCGAAGCCGCCGACCTTCTTTGCCGAGGGCACGATCGCCTTGGCGTCGCCGAGCCGTTCGCGCATGGCATAGCCGCCCGGCACATGCCACAGCGCGCCATGCTCCAGCTCGCCCGCCATGCCGACGATGGCGCCCTTGCCGTAACCGTCGATCTGTTTGACGTCGCCGCCCAATGCGGCAACAAGCCTGTCGGAGAGCAACAGCCCGAGCGGCTTCAAATCCTCCATGGCGCTCTGCAGTTCCTCGACGTAACGGCCGGCGAACGGGTTCTTGACCACGGCCATGGCCGCCGCGCGGCGCCGCGGCACCTTCGCCACCGGCCCGCCCTCGTGAAATATCTCTTCGGTCAGCACGGCGATCTTGCGGATCGGAAACTCAGGCATGAGCAATTTCCCTCTCTAAAACCTTATTGGCGAGCGCCATCGGACCTGCGATGCGTGCCTGACCGCCGAGGAAAAGCGCCGCGGCGGCAATCAGGCCGCGCCGCCGAAACTCCTCGGCAACGGTAAATCCACCTTCCAGTGCCATATCGATTTCAGCGGCGGAAAGCGGCCCCACGCCCTGCGTCACCAAACGGTCGCCGAGATCGCTGTCAGGTGCGAGATCGCGCGCCCGTACGCGCCTAACGGCCGGATGACCGGGCAGGTCGACGGCGTTGGCGATCAAGGTCGCGGCGGCATCGGCTTCAGCACCCGTTCGCGCCAGCACCGTGACCGCGTCGGCGATGCCCAGCGAAAAGGAGCGGCCGCGCCAGCCGCTTGTCGCGACACCGCGGATCCCGTCTTCGGGGCGGATCGTGAGACGATCTGCCAACCCATGACCTGTCCCGGCAATGGCAAGCGTCATCGACTGCCCGTGGCCGAGATAGATCGCGCTGTCGCCGCCATTGTTGACATAGGCGCGCTCGAGCCGGCGGCCGGCAAGCAGCGCGCCAAGCACTTCGTCGGCTACCGAGCCGGCGACGGCCGCCATCGGCGTGATGAATTGTTTCGCTAGCGGAACGACCGCCGCTTCCATGCGGCGCGCCGTCGGGCCAGCGAAAGCACGTGGCCGCGAGGCGGCCGGGCGCCGCAGTTCGGGCAACTCTTCGACCAGTTCGGGCAGGATTGTCTGGAAGCGCGCCACTGCCTGGCGATATGCGGCGCTGCATTCACTCGCCTCGCCGAATGCCTCGACGATCAGGTCGATCGGCCCATGATTGAGGTGAAGCCTCCGGCCGTCCTCGAGCCAATGCGCCTGCGGGCCGTTCATCGCCCGGCCCCGTTTGCGGCCGCGCGACGCAACTGCGCCAGCGGCGGCCAGGGATTGTCACGGGGTGCGGCCGTGCCGCGGCGCGGATTGAGATATTCGCCGCCCTTGGCCAGGATATCGTCGACGCTGCGGATTTCGCCTTCGTAGCCGCCAAGCCTGACATAATCGTCGCGGCGCATGGTGAACTCGATCGGCGCCACCAGCGCCGGCGTCGGCACATAGCCGAAGGCGCCTTCCGGGACGCGGGTGACGTCGACCATCAGCGTGATGCCGCCGCCCGGCCAGACATAGACCGGCGCGCCGCCGACCGTCACGTAGGTCGTCAAGCCCTGCACCGAGCGGGTCAGATTGACCGGGTTCTCGGTGACGCCGGCGCGCAGCGAGCCGCCGGCGCCGCCGACGAAAAGCACGGTGCAGAGCGCCGGCTCGCAATTGTCCTCGATCAGTTCGACCGACTTCCGCAGCCGCTCCGGGAACGGTTTCTGGACCGACTTCAATTCGTCGTCGAGCTCGTAATAGGCGAATTGCTCACCGGTGGTCGAGACCATCAGCAGCGACATGCCGGGGCGCGCACCCTTTTTGGCGTTCCATTCACCAAGGATCGACAGCGGGTCGGAAATGCTGGTGCCGCCCCAGCCGAGGCCGGGCTCCGACACCTTGAAATAACGGCCCGGCGTCGAACGGCGGCCGATGATCTTGATGCCGGTATCCTGCCAGCCAAGCACCTTGCCGGCCTGATGCTCGGAGACGACGCCGGTGATGTGGTCATCGACCACCACCACCTCGTCGACAAGGCCGCGCCATTGGGTCGCGAACATGCCTATGGTAGCCGAACCGCAGCCGACGCGCATGCGCTGCTCGAGCTTGCCGTCGATGACCGGCGGCTTGCCGGCTTCGACGATGACGGTGGCGCCGCCGTCGATGACGAGTTCAACCGGTTTGCGGTTGCACAGGGCGAGCATGGCGTCGCAGGTGGTGCGCCCTTCAGCCTTCGAGCCGCCGGTCAGATGATGTACGCCGCCCAGCGACAGCATCTGCGAGCCGTATTCGCCGGTCGTGACATGGCCGATCGCCTCGCCTTGGGCACGGACCGTAGCCGTTTCGGGGCCGATATGACGGTCGGTGTCGATCTTCACCTTGACGCCGCAATACGAGAAGATGCCCTCGGTGACGACGGTGACCAGATCGACGCCCTCGACCTCCTGGCTGACGATGAAGGGCGCCGGCTTGTAATCGGGATAGGTGGTGCCGGCGCCGATGGCGGTGACGAAGCGGCGGCCGGTGTTGACCAGTTCGCCGTCCCATGCCTCGCCTTCTTCGGCAAAGGGTACGATTGCGGCGCCGGTCTCGGCCGCGTGGTCGAGGATGGTCAGTGGATCCATCCGCACGATCCTGCCGCCAACATTGCCGTAGCGGTCGCAGGCGCCGGTGCGGCCATCGGCGATGTAGCACATGACTGGACAGGCATCGCAGCGGATCTTCTCGGCCACCAGCTTCTCGCCGGGATCGTGGGTCTCGAAGCGTTCGGCAAGCTCGCTCATCGGCGCGCCTCCTTGTCGAGGATGGCGGCGCGGATGCGGGTCGGCGTCGCCGGAATTTTGGTGACCAGCACACCGGTGGCGTGGCGGATGGCGTTGAGGATCGCCGGCGCCGTCGGGATCAGCACATGCTCGCCCAAACCCTTGGCGCCGAAGGGTCCTTCCGGATCCGGAACTTCTATCAGGATGGTCTCGATCGGTGGCACGTCGCCGATCGTCGGGATCAGATAATCGTGCAGGTTTTCGGTGCGGCCGGGGATGAATTCCTCCATCAGCGCCATGCCGATGCCCTGGGCGATGCCACCCTCGATCTGGCCCTCTGCCAGTAAAGGGTTGATGGCCTTGCCGACATCGTGAGCGGCGGTGATTTTTATAAGCTTCACGGTGCCGAGCCTGAGGTCGACCTCCAGTTCGGCGATCTGGGCGCCATAGCCATAGACGGCATAAGGCTTGCCCTGGCCCTTGGCATCGAGCGGCAGCGTCGGCGGGTCGTAGCTTTCCTCGGCGTGAAAGACGAAGCCGTCGGCGTCCGCCGTGAGCGAGGAAAGATCGATGCGGCGCGTCGCTTCGCCTTCCCTGATGCTCAGGCTTGTGCCGTCCAGCGCAATCGCCGCCTTTTCCGAGACATTGGCGAAACGCAAGATCTCATCGCGCAAGGCGCGGCCGGCCTTTTCGGCGGCCTTGCCGGTGACGAAGGTCTGGCGCGAGGCCGATGTCTTGCCGGCGTCGGGGGTGATCGCCGTGTCGGCGCCTTTCAGCCGCAGCTTTTCAAGCGGAAGACCCAACGCGTCGGCGCATATCTGCGCGATGACAGTGTTCGAACCTTGCCCGATATCGACCGCCCCCTGATGCAGGACGACTTCGCCCGATGCCGAGATGCCGACCTTGATGGTCGACGGATTGGGCAGCGAGGTGTTGCCGCAGCCGTACCAGCAAGAGGCGACGCCGACGCCGCGTTTTTTTTCGCTGCTGCTACGGGCGTTGAACGCATCGGCGTCAGTTAGGGCACGCCGCCAATGTGAGCGCAGGGCCTCCAGGCAGTCGGCGATGCCGACGCCCGACTCGAGCCGCTGGCCGGTGACTGTTTCGGATCCGTTCCGAAGGCAGTTCTTCAGGCGAAAGTCGAGCCGATCCATGCCGAGCTTGTCGGCTAGCTCGTCATAGAGGGTCTCCTGCATGATCGTCGCCTGCGGTACGCCGAAACCGCGAAAGGCGCCGGCAATCGGGCCATTGGTGTGGATGGCGCGGCCTTCGGCGCGATAGTTCGGCGTCGCATAGGGGCCGGAGGCGTGCACCGGCACGCGGTTGGCGACCGTCGGCCCCCAGCTGGCATAGGCGCCGGTGTTGAAATCGCCGGCGAAGACCATGCCGGTGATGCGGCCGTCGGCATCGGCGCCGATGCTCGCTCTCATCTGAGCGGGATGGCGCTTGGTGGTCGAGATCATCGATTCGGTGCGGCTATAGGCGAGCGCCGCCGGCCGGCCGGTTTTCATGGCGACGAGGCCGATGAGCGGTTGCAGCGAGACGTCGAGCTTGGAGCCGAAGCCGCCGCCGGTGGCGGTCGGCACGATGCGCACCTGTTCCGGGGCAAGGCCGAGCACTTTTGCCGTGTCGTCACGGTCCATATAGGGCGCCTGCGTGCAGGCGACGACGACCAGCGTGTCGCCGTCCATGAAGGCATAGCCGGCTTCCGGTTCGATATAGGCGTGCTCGACATAGGAAGTGTCGATGGCGCCGGAAACGACGAAAGCCGCACCGGCGAGCGCGGCTTCGGGGTCGCCACGCTCGACAAAGCCGGAGGTGAGCAGGTTCGAGGGCCGGTTTTCATGGACCAGTGGCGCGCCGCCGGCCTGCGCTTCGCCAGTTTCCAGAAAATGCGGCAACTCGGTCCAACTGACAGGAAAATCGGCAAGGTCGAGATCGAGGATAGCCTCGCGTTCGCCGGCAACCAGCGCCACCGCCTCACCGCGAAAGCGCGAAACCCCTTCGGCCAGCGCCGGCTGGTCGGCGAAGGGCGCGATGACGCCGAAACAATTCTTTCCCGGAATGTCGGCGGCGGTGAAGACGCCGGCAATGCCAGGACGGGATTTCACCCAGCTGCCGAGATCGCCAAAAGTGAAAGCGGCATGATAATGCGGCGAGCGGACCACCAGCACCGACAATGCGTCGGCCGGGAATGAATCACCGCCGAATTTTTCGCCGCCAGTGACTTTCGGAAGGCCATCGAGGCGGATCGGGGAGGAGCCGACGGCATGGCCAGAGGATGGCATGCGCTGATCGAGACCATCGGCGTGGCGCCAAGCATCCATCACCGCGGTGACGATCTTGCGGTAGCCGGTACAGCGGCAGAGCACGCCGCCAAGTGCATCCTGCGTTTCGGCCTCGCTCGGGCAAGGCGTCCTGTCCAGGAGTGCCGTTGCCGCGACCAGCAGGCCGGGCGTGCAGGCGCCGCATTGCGCTGCGCCATGGCTGAGGAACGAAGCCTGCAGCGCCGACAACCGGCCATTGGCGAGGCCTTCGACTGTCGTCACCACGGTGCCGGAGGCGGAAGCCGCGGGCATCAAGCAGGCGCAGACCGGCTCGCCGTCGACCAGCACCGTGCAGGCGCCGCAATCGCCGGCATCACAGCCGATCTTGGTGCCGGTCAGCCGCAACTCGTCGCGCAGCACCGCGGACAGCCGCCGCACCGGCGGCACACAAACGCTGACGGCGGCGCCGTTGACTTCGAAGGCGATGTCGGCGCGCTCCATGCCCATCAGGCCGCCGCCCTTTCGTCGGGAACAGCGCCCATCGCACCAAGCACGGCGCGGGCGACGATCTCGCGCGCAGCGTCCAGCCGATATTCGGCGCTGCCGCGCACGTCGCCGATCGGCGACAGCTCGTCCATCGGTGCGGATTGGATCGCAGTGGCCAGCGCGTGGCCGACGGGCCGGCCGCGTAGCGCCGCCTCGACACCCGCCAGGCGCCTGGCGACAACCGAGCAGGAACCGACGGCGACGGCCGCGTTCCTGACCATACCATCTTCGACGGCCAGGCGTGCGGCGGCCATGGCGATGGAGATGACGAGATAACGCCGCGCGCCGAGTTTCACGAAGGCGGAGCTGCCGGCGGTCGCGGGTTTGGGAATGCGGATTGCCGTGACCATTTCGCCGGGCTGCAGTGCGGTGCGACGATTGCCGAGGATGAATTCTGCAAGGGGCAGATGCCGGGTCGCCACAGCGGAACGCAGTTCGACTTCGGCATCGAGCACCAGCAGCGCCGGCACACCGTCGGCGGCCGGCGAGGCGTTGCAGAGATTGCCGGCAATCGAGGCAACGTTCTGGATCTGCACCGAGCCGACTTCCCGCGCCGCCTGCTTCAGCGCGTCGAAAGCCGCCGGCAGAGGATGGCGGACGAGATCGGTCCAGGTGGTGCGCGCGCCGACGAGCCAATGGTTTTCGGCTTCGGCAATGCCGCGCAATGCCACCAGGCCATTGATATCGAGGACATTGTCGCGGAAAGGCTTGCTGCCCTGTGCCGGATAGAAGTCGGTGCCGCCGGCGAGGATGCGCCATTGCCCTTCGCGGAGCAAAGCGAGGGCGTCGTCGACCGTGGTGGGTTTTGCGTAACGGATCACGCTTTGCCTTCCCAGAATGGGCTTCCCGAGAGGGGATCCTGCCGAAAGATTTTCCCGAGCATTCAAGGCAGGAAATTCATTCGTATGCAAATGATATCAAGCCGGCAGGAATTGTCAAAGCCAGAGTTTGCACGGCTGTTGGCACCGGTGCACCCGGAACGCATTTGTTATGCCATGAGAGGTTGACGCAGCCGGCCATCTGGTCAAGTTTCTGCGTCCGGTCGCGTTTTCATTGGAGCCTAAGCTCAAGACCAAGAAAATAAGGAGGCTCCATGGCCGACGAAGCGCTTGTCGTTATCGACCTGCAGAACGATTTCTGCCCGGGTGGCGCCCTTGAAGTGGCCGGTGGCGACGAAATCGTGCCGTTGGTCAATGACCTAATCCGGCGGACCGAGCACGTCCTGCTGACGCAGGACTGGCACCCTGCCGGCCATTCGAGCTTTGCCTCCAGCCACCCCGGCAAGCACCCGTTCGAAACGATCGACGTGCCTTATGGCCACCAGACGCTGTGGCCGGATCACTGCATCCAGGGCAGCCTGGGATCGGATTTCCATTCGGGCCTCGCCTGGAGCAAGGCCGAGCTGGTGATCCGCAAGGGGTTCCGTCCTGCGATCGACAGCTATTCCGCATTCTTCGAGAACGACCGGACGACGCCGACCGGCCTTGCCGGCTATCTCCGGGATCGGAACATCGAGACGCTGACCCTGGTCGGCCTGGCGACGGATTTCTGCGTCGCCTTTTCGGCGCTCGACGCGGTCAAGCTCGGTTTTGAGACGTCCGTGCGGCTCGACGCCTGCCGCGGCATCGATCTCAACGGCTCCGTGGAGAGGATGCTGGGCCGGATGCGCGATGCCGGCGTGACACTGATTTGAACGTCATCCAGCCGAACCTGACAGACTTTTGAGGGCTTCATGCGGTTTGCGGCCACGGCAAGTGCTGCACTTATTGCAGCAATCTTTTCTCCGAATGCGGTTCTCGCGGCCGAAGCGCACGAATTGCCGGGCGCCGCCATGTCGCTTTGGTGGGTGCTGCCGTTTGCAGGGCTATTGCTTTGCATCGCGACCGGCCCGCTGCTGTTCCATCATGCTTGGGAGCACCATTACGGCAAGATCGCTGCCTTCTGGGCAGCGTTGGTGATCGGGCCGCTGGCCATCGCCTTCGGCATCCCGTCCGCCACGCAGGCGGTGCTGCATGCGCTGCTCACCGAATACATGTCGTTCATCATCCTGCTGTTTGCGCTGTTCACGATTTCGGGCGGTATCTTCGTTGCCGGCAACATACACGGCACGCCGCTGGTCAATGCCGGGCTGTTGCTGGGAGGGGCGCTGCTTGCCTCGATCATTGGCACAACCGGCGCCTCGATGATCCTGATCCGGCCGCTCATCCGCGCCAACGACAACCGGCGCTTCAACGCCCATGTCGTCATCTTTTTCATCTTCCTGGTGTCCAACATCGGCGGGTCGCTAACGCCGCTGGGCGATCCGCCGCTGTTCGTCGGCTTTCTGCGCGGCGTCGATTTCTTCTGGACGACAGTTCACCTGCTGCCCGAGACGCTGTTCGTCGCCGGCGTGGTGCTGACTGTTTTCCTGGCGATCGACATCATCATGCATCGCCGGGAGGAAGGCGCGCCGAAGATCAAGGATCCGACGCCCGACAGCAAGGTGCGCATTCGCGGCCTGGCCAACATCCCGCTGCTGGCCGGCGTAATCGCCGCGATCCTGATTTCCGCTGCCTGGAAGCCGGGAGTGAGTTTCTCTTTTCAGGGCGTCAGCCTCGAGCTGCAGAATCTGGTGCGCGACGCCGCCATCCTGATACTGGCCTTCACTTCGCTTGTCGTCTCGCCGAAGGAGTTTCGCGGCGCAAACGCCTTCAGCTGGGGGCCGATTGCCGAGGTGGCGAAGCTGTTCGCCAGCATCTTCATCTGCATCGTGCCGGTTGTCGCCATATTGCGGGCCGGGCTCGACGGCGCGCTGGCGCCGTTGGTGCTGCTCGTCAGTTCGCCGACCGGCGCGCCGGACAACCTTGCCTATTTCTGGCTGACCGGAGCGCTGTCGTCCTTCCTCGACAATGCGCCGACCTATCTGGTGTTCTTCGAGCTGGCTGGCGGCGATGCGCAGCATCTGATGACCGAGCTCGCCTCGACGCTGGCGGCGATCTCGGCAGGCGCGGTGTTCATGGGCGCCAACACCTATGTCGGCAATGCGCCGAATTTCATGGTCTATGCCATTGCCAGGCATCGCGGCATCAAGATGCCGAGCTTCTTTGGCTATATGGCATGGTCGGGCGCGGTGCTGATCCCGACATTCCTGCTTGCCGGCTTGCTGTTCTTTGCCTGATCATCCGACGCCGACATAGCGGCGGACCGCGGAGGGATCGGAACGCAGTTCCTCGACATCGACCGTCTCGCGGTTGCGGCCGTTTTCGATGAAGCAAACGCGGTCTGCGACCGAGAGCACGGCATCGACGCGCTGCTCGACAAGAATTGTCGACACGCCAAGCGCACGCAGCTTCGACACCGTTTCGCGGATCTTGGCGATCATCGATGGCATCAGCCCTTCGGTCGGCTCGTCGAGCAGAAGCACCTGTGGTTCCAGGCACAGGGCGCGGGCCATGGCCAGCATCTGCTGCTCGCCGCCGGATAGCGTGCCGGAACGCTGCCTGAGGCGCTGGCGCAGCAGCGGGAAAAGATCGAGCACGTTTTCGCGCGTCGCCTTGCCCTTGTTGCGGGCCATCAGGCCGATCTCGATGTTTTCACCCACCGTCATCTCGGCGAACAGCCGCCGGCCCTGCGGCACGTAGGCGACGCCGGCCTTGGGCACCTCGTGCGCCGGCAAGCCGGTCAATTCCCGCCCTTCGAGCCTGATCGAGCCGGCGGCTGCCGGCACCAGGCCCATGATCGCCTTCAGCGTCGTCGTCTTGCCGGCGCCGTTGCGGCCGAACAGGCAAAGCACCTCGCCCTCGTTCAGAACCAGATCCAGCCCATAGAGCACCTGGACCTCGCCATAGAAGCAATCGAGCCCGGAAACGGTCAGTGCCTTGGACTGGACCTCAGTCATGGGTGGTCCCCAGATAAGCGTCCTGCACCGCGGCATTGGCGCGGATCTGCTCGGGCGTGCCTTCAGCCAAAATCCTGCCGGCGTTGAAGACGGTGATGCGGTCGGCGAGCCGCATGACCACCGGCATGTTGTGCTCGATCAAAAGCACGGTGGCGCTATCGGCGATCTCGCGCACCAGCTCGATGAAATTGTCGATCTCGCTGTCGGCCAGCCCTTGCGTCGGTTCGTCGAGGATCAGCAGCCGCGGCTTCAGTGCCAGTCCCATCGCCACTTCCAGCAACCGCTGGTGACCGTAGGACAATTGCCCGGCCGGCATTTGCGCGCGGTCGGCAAGGCCGGTACGCTCGAGCGCGGCCATGACGCCGGTGTGAACCGCGCCCTTCGAGCGGCCGTCGGTCAGCGTGCGCTGCACCGGCAGGGCAACATTGTCGTAGGCGCTGAGATTGGCAAAGACGCTGGTGATCTGGAACGTATAGGCGATGCCAAGGCGAACCCTGGCGTAGGCAGGCAGGCTGGTGATATCGGCGCCGTCAAAGATGATCGTGCCCGACGAGGACTGGATGCGGCCGCTGACCAGGCTGACGAAGGTGGTCTTGCCGGCGCCGTTAGGGCCGATGATGGCGCGAATCTCGCCCGGTATCAGCGCGAAGTCGACGCCGTCGACGGCACGCAAGCCCCCGAAACTGCGCGACAGGCCTTTGGTGGTGAGCAGCGGCATCATGGCAACCACCCGAGCCAGCGCTGGCGGATGCTGCCGAGAACGCCTCTCGGGAAGAACAGCACCAGCAGGATGAGCGCTATGCCGACGATCAGCAGATAGGCCGAGGTGTAGCCGCTGGCGATGTCGATGACATAATACATGAACAGCGTGCCGATCAGCGGACCGAGCGTGGTGGCGGCGCCGCCCAGCAGCACCCAGAGCAGCGGCAGGATGGAATATTGCACCGAAGCGAAGCTCGAGCCGACATAGCCGAACAGCAGCGCATAGGCCGCGCCGGAAGCCGCGCAGATGCTGCCTGAGATGACGACGGCGGCGAGCTTGTTGGAAAATGTATCGTAGCCAAGCATTTTGGTCCGCTCTTCGTTCTCGCGGATGGCGACCAGCACGCGACCGTAGCCGGAGCGGACTATCGCCAGGCTTATGAGCAGCACGATCGAGAACAGTGCCAGCGCGCTCATATAGCGCACGGTCGGGTTGGTGAGGTCGAGTGACGTGCTGCCCAGGACAAGGACACGCATCGGCTGCGGCACGACCATGCCCTGGTCGCCACCGGTCCAGGCAGCGAAATAGAGGATGACGAGATAGAATACCTGCGCGAACATCATAGTGACGATCATGAAGGCGACGCCGAAGGTGCGCAGCGCCAGCAGCCCGATCCCCAGCGCGAGAAGCGCGCCGCAGGCAAGCCCGGCTGCGAAGGCGGCCGGCACGCTCCAGCCGAGATGGATGACGGCAAGGCCGGCACCATAGAGCCCGGCTGAAAAGAACATGGCATGGCCGAGGCTAAGCAGCCCGACATAGCCGAACAGCAGATTGTAGCCCATGGCGAAGACCGCCAGCACCATGATGCGGGCGAGCAGGCCGTGATGGTATTCCGGCAGGACGAAGCTAAGCCCGCAAAGCAGGGCGATGGCGCCGAGGTGCAGCGCATATGGCTTTGCCGGCGAAGCATCCTTCATCGCGATGTCGTCCCGAACAGGCCCTGCGGCCGGAACACCAGCACCATGGCGACGAGCAAGGTGGCGATGATCTTGGCCAGCGTCGGTGAGAAGAACACCGAGATGATGCCGTCGGAAAGGCCGATCAGCACCGCGGCGACGACCGTGCCGCGCAGCGAGCCGAGGCCGCCGATGATGACGACGATGAACGACAGCAACAGCGGGTCCTGCCCCATCAGATAGTGGGCCTGGCTGATCGGCACGATCAGCACCGCGGCGACAGCAGCCAGCATGGCGCCGAGCGCGAAAACACCGGCATAGACTCTGGTCACCGGGATGCCGAAGGCCTGCGCCGTCTCGCTGTCATATTGCGTGGCGCGCATGACGAGGCCGATTTTCGTGCGCGTCAGCACCAGCCAGGTCGCGACCAGCAGCAGCGCCGACGCGGCGATGATCGACAGCTTGTAGCCGGAATAACCGAACCACGGCAGGAGGATGCGGTAGCTGAACGGCGGCTCCACCGGCCGCGCCTCCGGGCCGTAGAAGGTCAGTGCCAATTGCTGGATGATGTAGAGCATGCCGATAGTGGCGACGATGGTGGCTTCCGGATTGTAGTTGAGCCGGCGCAGCACCAGCCGTTCGGCGAGCAGCGCGATCAGGCCGACGATCAGCGGCGCCAGCACCAGGGCGGCCAGGAAGCCGAGCGCCGGATGGCCGGATACCGCCGTTGAGATCGCCCAGGCAAGCACCGCGCCCAGCATGAAGAACTCGCCATGCGCGACATTGACGACGCGCATGACGCCGAACACCAGCGACAGGCCAAGCGCCGTCAGCGCCAGCACGGCGGAGGTGACGAGGCCTTCGAGAGCGGCGAGGAGCAGGTGAGGTCCGAAGTGCATCGGTTACACACCCATCGCAGGTGCGAGGCGCACCCCCCTCTGTCCTGCGGACATCTCCCCCTCAAGGGGGGAGATTGGCAGTTCCCGCGAAGGCGGCCACCTACCGGCCTTTGCGATTGGCGAAAGCGCTGGTGACAGCCAATCTCCCCCCCTTGAGGGGGAGATGTCCGGCAGGACAGAGGGGGGTGGGCCGAAGCGCACTGTGCTTAATGAAACCAAGCTCACAGCGTCTGCGTCGTGTAATCCCCCTCAGGCTCATAGAGGCCGTCCTCGATCTTGGTCTTGTGGACGACATTCAGCCGGCCGCCTTCGACCTTGGAGATGTTCTGGATACCAAAGCACTGGTGGATCTTGCCGTTGAAGGTTTTCGGTCCCTGCGGATGCTCGGGCCCCTCGGCGAACTCGGTCAACGCCTCGGTCGCCTCGACCAGCTTGGCGCGGTCTTCCGGGCCCTTGTAGCCGGCATCCTCCATCGCCTTCTTGACGACGTAGAGCGTTTCCCAGCAGCCGAACATGTGCGCGGCGGTGGAGACGTCCTTGGGGTCGCCGACGGCGGCACCATTGTCATCGATGCCGACGGCGGCGCGGTAGGCCTTCTGTGCGGGGGAATCATCGGGCTGCGCGTAGCGCGGCGAGCCTTCCCAGAAATGGCTACCGTCGAGGAATTCGAGGCCGGGGCTGTTGATGTCGGTGGCTTCGAGCGAATCGATGAAGCCGAACAATTGCGGCCGATTGGAGCCGTAGAACTCGCCGAGCTCCTTGACGAAGGTGAGCACCGCCGGGCCGACCATGACGTGGTAGATCACCTCGGTCTCCGCGGGGATCTGCGGGAAATATTTGGTGAAGGAGGATTCCGTCGGCGGAATCGCGATCTGCGCAATGACCTCGGCGCCTTGCGCCTTCAGCGCCGGCGGCAGGTAGTCGCGATGGTCATAGCCGAAAGCGAAATCGGGGAAGATCTGCGTCACCTTCTTGCCGGCATTGGCGGCAATCCACGGTGCCATCGACTGGATCTGGCTCTTCACATCGGTGATGCCGGGCTGGAAGACGTAGCGGTTCAATTTGGTCGAGGCGACGTGGTGGCCTTCGCTGACAACGAAATAGGGCATCTTGGCCTCGCCGGCGGCCGGCGCCGAGCCGATGACGACATGCGAAAACAGCGTGCCGTAGACGATGTCGGTCTTGTGCTGGGAGGCGAACTTGCCGACGACTTCGGCGCCCCGGCCGGGATCGGTGCCGTCATCCTCGATGATCACGTCGACCGGCCGGCCGTTGATGCCGCCGGCTTCGTTGATCGCCTTGACGGCAGCCGCTGTGGTCTTCTCGTACCAGCGGCCATAGGCGGCGCCGATGCCGGTGCGGTGCGACTGGAAGCCGATCTTGATCGGCGCCGAGCTCTGCGCCTGGCTGTAACGCACGAAACCCGGCGCGACGGCAAGACCGGCGCCGGCGGCAAGGCCCTTCAGCGCCGTGCGGCGGGTGAGAGCGGATCTGGAGAGATCGAAAAACCCATTCTTGTCAGTCACGGCAGTTCCCCTTGTTTTTGAGCTTTGACCAATGGCTGTAGCAGGCAGGCCACTCTTGTTAAGAGGGGCGAAAATTGCATGTGTACAAACTAAATCACCAAAGCTCTGACGTGGCAAGCGAGCTTTCCCCAAGGTTCGATTGGCGGGCATCGCACACCTCGTTCATCCGGCGCTCGGCGTCGCAAGCAGCCATAGGCCGAGGACGGTGTAGGCGATCATCAGCACGGTGAGCGGGAACTGGCTGAGCGCGGCGCGAGCCGGAATGGCGTGCAGCCGCCAGGCCAAGCCATGGGCGACAAGCACAGCAAGCATGTGGCCGGCTATGATGACGCCGGCCTGGAGGTTCCACAGCCACCACGCCGAACCGGCACCGGCGACGACGCCGGCTTCAATTGACATGTCGGCGGTACCGAACAGGTTCCAGCCCAGCGCAAACGGGTCGGAGAGACCGGCAATCGCATATTGGCCGTCGACCAGCAGCGCCGTCAGATAATGCGCGAAGTGGTAGGCGAGCGCGATCGGTACGATCGACCAGACCAAAAGCCCGGCGGCGTGACCGAGCGAATGCTTGCTGCCGGCAAGGTTCTGGCCAAGAAAGACGGCGAGCGCGAACACGGCCGCAAGCACGGCAAAGCTCAGCACAAGGCCGAAGCTGCCGATGCCGATCAAAGCGGTGCGTCCCGGAAACTCCAGCGGATTGATGCCGAACCAGCCTAGCCAGAAGAAGGTTTTCGACAGGCCGTCGAAGGACACCGACGACAGCGCAAGCAGCAGGAAAGCGACGCCGCTGCGCGGTAGCGGCGCGGCACCGAGCAGCTTGGCGCCCGGCCAGCAGAGTTTTAGCCGGCCGTCTGCGCTACGTTCGACGATGGCGAAGCGCGCCACCATGGAAAAGAACACGGTCAGGAACTCACCGCGCAGGGTCCAGTCGCGGTAGCCGAAGACCTGCATGGCGGCGAAGCTCAGCAGCCAGTAGAGGCCGGCGGCCCAGGCCAGCCGCGCCGGATCGTCGGGCGCAGGGTCGATCAGCTCGAACCAGGCGAAGGCGAAGAACAGCAGGAAAGCCGGCCAATAGCCGAGCCGTTGGGGGAGCAGATACGGCTGCGTTCTGCCGGACAGGCGCGAGGCGACGCGGCATGGCCCGTACCAGGGGTTGAGCCACGACCAGAGATCGCCGCCGAGCCCCTGCAACAGAGCCAGGCCAACCCAGAGAAGCGTCCATACGGTCAGCGGCATCGGATTGGAAAGCGGATCGCGGCTGCCGAACAGGCCGGCGGCAATCAGAATTGCAAAGCCGGCAAAGGATACCAGGCTGACGGCAGTCCGCGCGCCGTCGCCGAAGGTAAAAAGCGGCAGGCGTTTGCGCCAGAAGCGGTCGAGGGAGTCCGGCGGCAGTAGCGCCAGGACAAGGAAACTGGCGGCAACCGAGAGCGCGCCACCGACGACGTAGTAGCCGGTGGGGAGGAGCAGGACGTGGCCGCGGTCGGAGGCGTGGGCGAAGGCGGGCGTGGATGGGAATGCCAAGGAAGCGACGAGGCCGGGAAAGGGCCTGATTGCAGAAATGCAGCGCTCTACGGCGCCCCCCTCTGTCCTGCCGGACATCTTCCCCTCAAGGGGGGAGATCGGCGGTTCCGCCGTCGGCTCTCCTTCTGCAACTTTAGCGATTGGCGAAAGCAGCAATGAGGGCGCAATCTCCCCCCTCGTGGGGGAGATGTCCGGCAGGACAGAGGGGGGCGCGAAGGAACTCATACTACGCAAGAGTTCCCCTACCTCACACCTTCACCAACTGCTCCACGCGGTCCTTCTGGCCGAAGATGCGCAAATAGCGCTCGATCTCTTTCTCGTCGCCTGTCGACTTGGCCGGATTGTCGGAAAGCTTGACCGCCGGCCTGCCGTTGGCTTCGGTGACCTTGCAGACCAGCGAGATGGCGTCTAGCCGGTTGGTCTCGGTCGGCGCGCAGCCCTCGAAATCGTTGGTCAGGTTGGTGCCCCAGCCGAAGGACATGCGCACCTTGCCGCGGAAGTGGCGGTAGGTTTCCTCGATGGTCTCGACCTCCAGCCCATCCGAGAAGATGAGCAGCTTCTGCTTGGGGTCCTTGCCCTTTTCGCGCCACCAGGAAATGATTTTCTCGCCGCCTTCGATCGGCGGCGCGCTGTCGGGGCGGAAGCCGGTCCAGTCGGCGACCCAGTCCGGTGCATCGCGCAGGAACGCCGCGGTGCCGAAGGTGTCCGGCAGTACGATCAGCAGGTTGCCGCCGTAGTAGCGCTGCCAGTCCTGCAGCACGTTGTAGGGCGACTGTTTCAATTCCTTTTCCGAATTGGTGAGCGCGGCGAACACCATCGGCAGTTCATGCGCATTGGTGCCGAGCGCCTCGAGATCGTTGTCCATGGCGAGCAGCACGTTGGAGGTGCCAGTGAAGGCCTCGCCGATGCCCTCCTTCAACGCTTCGACGCACCAGCGCTGCCACAGGAAAGAATGACGGCGGCGGGTGCCGAAATCCGAGATGCGGATGCCGGGCAGCGCCTTCAGCCGCTCGGTCTTGGCCCACATCTTGGCCTTGGCGCGGGCATAGAGCACGTCGAGCGCGAACGGCCCGAACGCCCGCATGGCCGCGCGAGATCGAAGTTCATTGATAATTGCCAGCGCCGGGATCTCCCACAGCGTCGTGTACATCCACGGACCGCTGAAGGCGAGTTCGTATTGACCGTCGCGCTTGGAAAGCTCGTATTCGGGCAGCCGGAAATTTTCCAGCCAGGCGAGGAATTCCGGTTCGAATATCTGCTTGCGGCCATAGAAGGTGTTGCCGCCGAGCCAGATCATCTCTTTCTTAGAGAAGCGCAAGGTGCGGGCATGGTCGAGCTGCTCGCGCAGCTCCGTCTCATCGATCTCCTCGGCAAGGCGGACCGAGGTGGTGCGGTTGATCAGCGAGAAGGTGGCGTCGACCTTGGGATACATGCCCCAGATCATCTGCAGCATCAGAAGCTTGTAGAAATCGGTGTCGAGCAAGCTGCGGACGATCGGGTCGAGCTTCCAGGTGTGATTGTAGACGCGCCGCGCTATATCGGTCTTTGCCATCGCTCAATGCGCCTTCGCTGCTCGGTCTAGCTTTTGTCTAGCGCAATTCCGGACGGAAAACCGCTGCGCACTTTTCCTGGAATTGCTCCAAATGCCTCTTAGCATCGAATTTTTGAACGCGCCTCCCGCTTTGCGGGCTGGCCCGACAAAAAGAAGCCCCTGCGGCAAGCGGCGCCTACGGCAGTTTCGGCCTCAGGATGCGGTCTTGGCGCCGACCACCTTGAGCGCTGGACGCTTGCGGCGAATGCCGATGCGGCCTGCCACCGGCGCGTCGGCGCGGCGGTCGGCCTGCTCTTTCTCGGCAAACAGCCAGTCGATGAACAATTGCACGATCGGCGCCGACCGCATCTCGTTGCGGCAGACGATGTAGAAATCGTCGACGGCCGGCACGGAAAGACTGAACGGGGCGACAAGCAGGCCCCTGGCGAGCAGTCCGCTTGCCGTCACCGTGTCGCCGAGCGCCACGCCATGGCCGTGGACAGCGGCCTCGGTCGCCATGCGCGCGTCGCCAAGATGGTGGCGGCGGCCGCGCTCCAGGTCCAGCGCGTCAGCGGCGGCCAGCCAGGTATGCCATTCGCGGCCGTCGTCGCCATGCAGGAAGACGTGATCGGCGAGGTCGCGGACGGTGCGGATCGGGCGGTTGTTGATCAGCGTCGGGCTGACCACCGGGAACAGTTCGAGGCCCGACCATTTGCGCATCCAGCAGTCGGTCCAGCTGCCGTCACCATAGTGCACGCAGACATCGATATGCGGTGCGCGGACGTCCTTGGCATCATTGGATGGGATCAGCGTCAGCCTGATATCCGGATATTGCGACGTGAAGCTGCCCAGCCGCGGGATCATCCACAGCAACAGTAGCGCCGGCACGCAGGATACAGAGAGAACGCCGGTGCTGGCCGGCCTCGTCATGCGCTGCGTGGCGGCGGCAATGCCGTCGAAGGCGGTCGACACCGCCGGCAGCAACTCGGCGCCGTGTGGCGTCAGCTTCACCCGCTGACCGGCACGCTCGAACAGCTTGACACCCAACGATTGCTCGAGCGCCTTGATCTGATGGCTGATGGCGCCGTGGGTGACGTTGAGCTCAGCCGCCGCCTTGGTCAGCGAGGCGTGGCGCGCCGTCGCCTCGAAGGCGCGCAGCGGGTTGAGCGGTGGCAAACGCTTGGCCATTTGGACCCGAGGCTCTGTGAGATTTTCTCACAGATAACACACTAACAATATCAATTGATTTTTCAATGCAGCTACGGGACACTTTGCCCAGGCATTGCATCAAGACGTGAAATCTGCAGGCAGCCGACGGCTGCGGCTATCGGGACCGCTGTCCGCGCGCCGCACCAGCCATGGAGGACCGACATGGGTTACGACCGCGGCAAGCTCGAAGCGTTGCGCCGCAAATACGGCGAGAGCCATGGCGGCGAAATGTTCGACCCGAAATTCCAGCGTGTCGCCGACAAGATCTTCTCCAAGACCGGCACGCGACTGGCGCCCTATTCCGGCATCCCGACCTTCCTCGCGGCGCCCTATCGTGAAATCGCCGCCGACAATCCGGATTTCGGCGATCTGCAGGTGGCGATGATCGGTGTGCCGATGGATCTGGGCGTCACCAACCGGCCGGGCGCCCGTTTCGGGCCAAGGGCGCTGCGCGCCATCGAGCGCATCGGCCCCTACAATCATGTGCTGGAATGCGCACCGACGCATGAGCTGAAGGTCGCCGACATCGGCGATGTGCCGTTCCAGAGCCGCTACCGGCTAGAGACCAGCCATGACGACATCGAACGCCGCACCAACCAGATCGTCGACGCCGGCGTTCTGCCGCTTTCGGTCGGCGGCGATCATTCGATCAGCCATCCGATCCTGAAGGCGGTCGGCAAAAAGGCGCCTGTGGGCATGATCCATATCGACGCCCATTGCGACACCAGCGGCCTGTTCGACATGACCAAGTTCCACCATGGCGGGCCGTTCCGTAACGCGGTGCTGGACGGCGTGCTCGACCCGAGCCGCACCATCCAGATCGGCATTCGCGGCTCGGCCGAGTATCTGTGGGAGTTCACCTATGAGTCCGGCATGACCGTCGTGCATGCCGAAGAGGTGACCGGCCTCGGCATTCCCGCCATTATCGACAAGGCGCGCAGGATAGTCGGCGACGGCCCGACCTATGTCTCGTTCGATATCGACAGCATCGATCCTGCCTTCGCGCCGGGCACCGGCACGCCGGAGGTCGGCGGGCTGACGACGCGCGAAGTGCTCGAGCTGCTGCGCGGCCTGAAAGGCCTCAACATCGTCGGCGGCGACGTCGTCGAGGTGGCACCGCAGTACGACGCGACCAGCAACACGGCGCATGCCGGCGCGCAGGTGCTGTTCGAGATCCTCAGCCTGATCGTCTTCAGCCCGGCAATCACCAGCAAGGCGGGCTGACACGCTCGACCATGATCCCGAAAAGGCGGAACCGGTTTTCGGAGAAGATCATGGTCCACTAGAGAACCCAAAGGCGACCGCCGCGCTGGAGTCGGCGGTTGCACTCAAACAAACAAGCTTCCAGCAGGGGAATGACAATGACACTTCACATGAAGCTCAAATCATCCATCGCCGCCGTGCTGATGCTCGGCGCGACCGGTCTTGCTTTCACCAACCAGGCCGCCAATGCCGACGCGATCGACGACATCGCCAAGGCCGGCGCCATCAATGTCGGCATCTTTTCCGACTTCCCGCCCTTCTCCTCGGCCAGCGCCGACATGAGCATCAAGGGCTACGACATCGACGTGGCGCAATCCATCGCCGACCAGCTCAAGGTCAAGCTCAATCTGGTCAGCGTGACCGGCCAGAACCGCATTCCGTACCTGACCGACAAGCGCGTCGACCTGCTGATGAGCGTCGGCTATTCCAAGGAGCGTGAGCAGGTGATCGATTTCGCCGCCGCCTACGCGCCCTATTACATCGCCGTCATCGGCCCGGCAGCTCTTGCGGTCAAAGGCAAGGAAGACCTCGCCGACAAGTCGATCGCCGTCAATCGCGGCACGCTGGAGGATACCTCGCTGACCGAGGCGGCACCGGCCTCGGCCGACATCCGCCGCTTCGACAACTATAATTCCGTCATCCAGGCCTTCATTTCGGGCCAGACCCAGCTGATGGTGGTCGGCAACGATGTCGGCGCCCAGGTGCTTGCCCGCCAGGAGGAACTGAAGCCGGAGCAGAAATTCCAGCTTCTCACCTCGCCCTCGCATATCGGCCTCAACAAGAAGGAAGACCGCCTGAAGCAGGCGGTCAATGACGCGGTTGCCAAGATGCTGGCCGACGGCAGACTGGACGAAAGCTCGAAAGCCTGGCTGAAGACGCCGCTCGATCCCGCCAATCTCAAGGATTGATGGCCGGTGAGCTATAGCCTCGACTTCGGCTGGCTTGCCGGGGCGACAGGGGCGATCGCGCGCGGCGCGGCCACGACGATCCTGTTGATCGCCGTGACCACGCTGGCGGGAACGTTGCTCAGCATCCTCGGCGCCGCAGGGCGGCGGAACGGTCCGCTCCTGCTCAAGCGGGCGATCGGCGTCTATGTCGAGGTGATCCGCAACACGCCGTTCCTGGTGCAGCTATTCTTCATCTTCTTCGGGCTGCCCAGCATCGGCGTCAGGCTCGATCCGGTGCTGGCAGCCATGCTGGCGATGACGCTCAACATGGCCGCCTATACGATCGAGATCGTTGGCGCCGGGCTCGACGCGGTGCCGCCCGGGCAGACGGAAGCGGCACTGGCGCTTGGGCTCAGGCCGCGCCAGGTCTTCATCAAGATCGTGCTGCCGCAGGCGCTCAAGGTGATCTATCCGGCGCTGACCAGCCAGATCGTTATCATGATGCTGGAATCCGCCGTGGTATCGCAGATCGCCGTTCGCGAGCTGACCTATGAAGCCGACATGCTGCAGGCGCGCACGTTCCGGGCTTTCGAGACCTATCTCATCGTGACGATGGTCTATCTCATCCTGTCGATTGGGCTGCGCCGGCTGCTGGTCGGCGGCGGGCGCCGGCTTCTCGGAGCCGGCGTGTCATGATCGAATTTACCTTCTGGGACATTCTGCGCAACCTGCTGCTGGCGGCGCGCTGGACGGTGCTCTTGTCGCTGGCCGCCTTTGTCGGCGGGGCCGTGGTCGGCATGATCGTGTTGTTCTTCCGGATCGCCAAGAATAAATGGGCGCGCCGGTTTGCCTCCGGCTACATCGCGCTTTTCCAGGGCACGCCGCTGCTGATGCAGCTCTTCCTGATGTTCTTCGGCTTGCCGATGCTGGGCCTGCGCATCGAGCCGTGGACCGCGGCGGTGCTTGGCCTGACCTTCTTTGCCAGCGCCTATCTCGCCGAGATCTGGCGCGGCGGCGTCGATGCACTGCCGCGCGGCCAGTGGGACGCCGGCGCCAGCCTCGGCCTGCACTATCTACAGGAACTCCGGCTGATCATCTTGCCTCAGGCGTTTTCGATCACCCGCGCACCGACCGTCGGCTTTCTGGTGCAGCTGATCAAGTCGACCGCGCTGACGTCGATCATCGGTTTCGAGGAGCTGGTGAGGACATCCAACGCGATCAACAATGCGACCTTCGAACCGTTCAAAGTCTATGGGCTGGTAGCGCTGATCTTCTTCGTCATGTGCTTTCCGCTGACGCAATACGCACGTTCGCTCGAGCAGCGGGCGGCGGCCCGCTGAGCGTGCGACCAGCAATTCAACGCCCGAATACCAGCGGCGGCGCGATCCTGTCACGCCGCAGCCAGCGCCCTAGCAAGAGCGCCGCAACTACCGCCAGTCCCGACGACAGGCCGATCCAGATGCCGACGCCGTTGAAGCCGAAACGAAAGGCCAGCAGCACGCCGAGCGGCAGCCCGATGCCCCAATAGCCGATCGCGGCATAGATCATCGGCACCTTGGTGTCGTGCAGGCCGCGCAGCATGCCGCTGGCGACCGCCTGCGCACCGTCAAAAACCTGGAACAGCGCGGCAAAGGCGAGGAACGACACGGCAAGCGCCACCACCTCGGCATTAGCCGGATTGCCGAGATCGATGAAGGCGCCGATCAAGAGATGCGGCCACAGGATCATCACTAGCCCCATCAGCGCCATGAAGGAGACACCGACGACATAGGCGGTCCAGCCAGCCCGGCTGACACCTTCCGGATTGCCGGCGCCGTGGGCAAGTCCGACGCGCACCGTCACCGCCTGGTTGAGGCCGAGCGGCACCATGAAGGTGATCGAGGCGATCTGGATGGCGATCGCATGGGCGGCAAGCGAAGCTGCATCGATCAGGCCCATGAGAAAGGCCGCCGCGTTGAAGATCGTCACCTCGAACGCCAGCAGGCCCGCGATCGGCAGGCCGAGCCGCAGCAGGCCCTTGAAGCGCGGCCAATCGGCGCGCCAGAAGCGTCCGAACAGACGATAGCGCCGGAATTTCTTCTCAAGCATCACCACCGCCGCCATGCCGGCGAACATCAACGTGCTGGACAGAGTGGTGGCGAGGCCGGAGCCGGCGATGCCCATCGATTGGATGCCGAGATTGCCGAACATGAACAGCCAGTTGAAGAAGGCGTTGCAGGCGACGGCAACGAACACGATGATCAGCGCCCAGCCCGGCCGCTCCAGCGCCGAAATGAACGAGCGCAGGACGATGTAGCCGAAAAAGGGCAGCACCGCCCATTCGAGCCAGCGCAGATAGATGCCGGCCTGGTGCGCCAGCGCCGGTTCCTGACCCATGGCCAGCAACACGCTCTCGCCGTGCCAGAGAAGGGCCCAGATCGGAATGCAAATGAGGATCGCCAGCCACAGACCCTGGCGCACGGTGCGGCGCAGGTCGCGCACCGAGTGCCGACGGCGGCCGAGCTCGGTCGCCATCATCGGCGAGGTCGCCAGCATCAGGCCGAGCCCGAAGATAAGCGGCATGAAGTAGAGGTTGGCACCAAGCGCACCGCTGGCCAGCGTGTCCGGCCCCAGCCGCCCCATCATCATGACGTCGGTAGCGGTCATCGCGGTCTGGCCGAGATTGGTCAGCACCATCGGCCAGGCGAGCGCCAGCATCGCCCTGATTTCCCGACGCCAAAGGTTTTCCGGCGCGCGAGCGTCGGCTTCGATCGCAGACATTCTAGTTTTCCGCCTATCCGATTGCGGCACGTCGGCAAGAGCCGGAAGCCGCGTCTCAGCGCGGAAAATGGCCAAGATCGGCCGGATTCCGCATTACGACGGGTTTGTCTATCAAATGGGCACCGGTGGCAAGAGGCTGACTTGCGGAAGGGTTAAGCCAGTCGGTTCAATGCAGGCTATTGGAGAGGCTATGGAAGCCGCTATGGTCGCGGCAGAATCCATTTGAAAGGCAGCCTGATGAGCGCGTTTCCCGAAATCTATCTGGTTCGGCATGGCGAGACGGAATGGAGTGCGTCCGGAAAACATACCGGCCGAACCGACATACCGCTGACGCCGGCCGGCGAGGAAGCGGCAAGGCGGATCGCTGAGCGGCTCAAGGGCCTGTCCTTCTCGGCGGTGTGGTCGAGCCCGTCGCAGCGCGCCTTCAACACCTGTGCGCTGGCCGGCTTCGGCTCGTCAGGCGTGAAGAAGGACGATCTGGCGGAGTGGGATTATGGTGCCTATGAGGGATTGACCACCAAGCAAATCCTCGCCGAGCGCCCCGGCTGGCGTCTCTTTCGCGACGGCTGCCCGAGCGGCGAGTCCGCCACGGATGTCGGCTCGAGGGCGGACCGGATCGTCAGCCAGTTGCGCGAGGTCGGCAGCAATGTCCTGGTCTTCTCAAGCTCGCATTTCCTTAGGGTGCTGGCCGCACGCTGCCTCGGCCTGCCGCCGCAAGCCGGCGCGTTTTTCGTGCTGGATACCGCCGGCATAAGCGTGCTCGGTTATGAGCACGACCTTGACGAGCCGGTCATCCGGCGCTGGAACCAGAGATAGCAACCGATCCCGATTTATCGGATCGCGTCCAGCGCCTGCCTTTGCCTGTGCATTTCGAGAAACACGCGGTAGTCGCGATCGAACCGGCCGGCGGCAGCCGGATTGGGCTCTCGCGTCCTGCCGCCCTGTTGCATGGCGACGCAGGCAGCGTTCAAATCGGGAAAAAGCCTGGCCGCGGTGGCGGCAATCATGCCGGTGCCGAGCAGCACCGCTTCATCCGCCAGCGGCTCGACCACCGTGCAGCCGGTGGCATCGGCATAGAGCTCCATCAACAGCGGGTTCTTGGTGTGGCCGCCGGTGACGTGCAGCGTGTCGATCAGATAGCCGTTCTCGTTCAGCGCTTCCAGCACATGACGGACGCCAAGCGCGATGCTGACGGCGGTGCGCCAGTAGAGCTTGCACAGACTGTCGAAGGAGGCATCCAGCGTCAGCCCGCTGATGACGCCGACGGCATGCGGGTCGGCGAGCGGCGAGCGGTTGCCGTGGAAATCGGGCAGTACGTGCAGCCTTGCGGCGAGGTTGTCGCCCTCGGCGGCGCGCAGCTCGGCGACGCGGTGGGCAATCCTGGCATGCATGGCGGCATCCGGCTCGCCGCCGGCGCCATGCCAGCGGATGATGTGGTCGAGCAGCGCGCCGGTGGCCGACTGGCCACCTTCCGACAGCCACAGGCCGGGAAGGGCTGCGCCATAATATGGGCCCCAGACACCGGCGAAAGGCTGCGGATCGGGCGACATCGCCATGACGCAACTCGACGTACCTGCAATCAGGGCCAGATGGCGGCCGATGTTCGTCGCGTCACCGGCGAAACCGCCGAGCACGCCAAGCGCGCCGGCATAGGCATCGATGACGCCGGCGCCGACCCGGCATTTTTCGGTGAGGCCAAGCTCCGTCGCGGCTTGCGCGCCGAGCGGGCCGATATCGGCACCGACCGGGCTTGCCTTTTCCGGCAGGTTGCCGTGCTCAAAGATATCGCCGAGCCCGACGGCTTCGAAGAAGTCGCGCCGCCAGCCGGTCGCTTCATGGGCTAGATAGGTCCATTTGGCGGTCAGCGTGC
Organism: Mesorhizobium sp. M0663; assembly: GCF_040320585.1. Taxonomy (NCBI): domain Bacteria; kingdom Pseudomonadati; phylum Pseudomonadota; class Alphaproteobacteria; order Hyphomicrobiales; family Phyllobacteriaceae; genus Mesorhizobium; species Mesorhizobium sp. M0663. The sequence continues at coordinate 182,137 of NZ_JAMYPX010000004.1, read as the reverse complement.
ATTGTGAACGGGAGAGCGAGCCGCTTGCCTTCCAGGTGAGGAAGTCGGTGAGGTCGAATAGATAGCCGGCTTCGTTCCATGTTCCGGGCAGGTTGCGCTTCAGCCACATCAGCTTCGGCGTCTCCATTTCCGGCGACATGACGCCGCCGATATAGTCGAGCACAGCGTGGCCGCTTTCAGTGCATTCGTCGGCCTCGGCAATTGCGCGATGGTCGAGCCAGACAATGGTGTCCCAGCGCCTTTCACCAGTGACGGACACGCTGAGCTGGCCGCCATGCCGGTCTCGCACCACCAGCGAGCAGGTGGCATCAAAGGAGATGCCGACGATATCCTCGGCCCGCACGCCCGCCTTTTCGCGGGCAGCGCGGACGGCCATGCACACCGCCGACCATATATCCTGCGAATCGTGCTCGGCATGGTCGGCCTTCGGCTGTTGCATGGCGATCGGGTGCTCGGCGCGGCCGAGCAAGGCGCCACCGGTGTCGAGAATGCCGGCACGAGCGCTTCCGGTGCCGACATCGACCGCGCAAACGAAACTGTTGGTCAAGGTGTTCTTGCTCTCGCTCCCAGGCCTGCAATCAGATCGGGCAATTGCAGCATGTCAGCGAATATAAAGTCCGGCTCACTCGACGCAAGCCGCGCTTTCAATGCCGGGTTGCCGGTGTGCGAGCCGCCGGTGAAGGCAAGGACGCGCATGCCGGCCGCCCGCGCCGCCTCGATGCCGGCCGGGCTGTCCTCGACGACGAGGCAGTTTCGCGGGGCCGCTCTCATTTTATCTGCTGCGTGGAGAAAGAGATCGGGCGCCGGTTTGCCCCGCGCCACCATGGCGGCGCTGAACAAATGCGGCTCCAGCAGCCCAAGCAACCCGGTGACGGCGAGCGCATAGCGGATGCGTTCCAGGGTGCCGGAGGAGGCGACGCAGCACGGTACGCCGAGCCTCGGCAGGACCTGTGCGATACCTGGCATCGGTTTCAGCTCCTCGCGGAATCTGCGCATCAGTTCGGAGCGCATCTCGGTCAGATGCTGGTCGGTGAGATCGAGCCCGAAGTCGCTTGCGAGGATTTCGCGGACGCTCTTCATGCTCTTGCCGAGGAAGTGCTCGTAGGCAATGTCCTCGCTGACGTTGCCGCCGGCAAGCGCGATCATCTCCAGCAATGCCGAGACGGACAGCATCTCACTGTCCACCAGCACGCCGTCACAGTCGAAAATGACTAGTTCAGGCGTCATCGCGCTGGATCGGCTTCAGAGGTCGCCGGCGAGATAGCGCGTCAGTGTCGCGCGCGCGCCGTCCGCCCACAGCAGTCTCAGCGCTTGGCCGAAGGCTTCAGCGAACGGCGGCGAGCGGCCGACATCGCCATAGATGTCCTCCATGGCAAGCCAGGCGGCAGGCATGTCCCTGGCCGCCTTGGCCGTCGCCTGCAACCGGCCCCAGTTCGGGTCGTTGGGCTCGGTGACGGCACCGGAATCCGTCGTGCCGAAGCAGTAGCGACACCAGAGCGCCGATTCCAGCGCAAGGCCGGTGACACTTTTGCCAGCCTTCAGTCGGTCGGCGATGGTCGGGATGATGAATTTCGGCTGGCGGTTGGAGCCGTCGAGGCAAAGCCGGCGTATGGTGTCGCCGATCTTCGGATTGGAGAAGCGGTGCTCGATGAGCTGGTAGTAATCTTCGAGGTCGGTGTCCGGAACCGGCGGCACGGTCGGGATGATTTCGTCATGCTCGAGCTTGTCGAGGAAGCCGCGTACCAGCGGCTCCTGCATCGCCTCATGGACGAAATGGATGTCCATCAGCCCGGCCGGATAGGCGATGGTCGCATGGCCGCCATTGAGGATGCGGATCTTCATCAGCTCATAGGGCGCGACGTCGCTGACGAACTGCACGCCGACCTTTTCCAGCGGCGGGCGGCCGTCGGTGAAACGGTCCTCCAGCACCCATTGCTTGAACGGTTCGCAAAACACCGGCCAATTGTCGTCGAGGCCGAACTCGCTGGAGAGAATGCCGCGCTCGCGGTCGGTGGTGGCCGGCGTGATGCGGTCGACCATGCCATTGGGAAAGGCAACGTTCTCGCTCACCCAGTTTGCCAAACCTTCGTCGATCAGCCGCGCAAGGCCGATGACGCCATCTGAGGTGACGTGGCCGTTATGGGGGATGTTGTCGCAGGACATAATTGTGAAGGGCACGATACCGTCGGCGCGGCGGCGCAGCAGCCCGGCGAGGACGAGGCCGAAGACGGTCTTCGGCGTCGCCCCCGGCTCAGCGTCGGCAACGATGTCGGGATGTGTCGGATTGAAGACGCCGGATGCCGGATCGATGAAATATCCGCCCTCGGTAATGGTCAGGGAGACGATCTTGATCGACGGATCGGCAAGCCGCTCGACGATTGCGACCGCATCGCCCGGCACCAGAAAGTCGATCATGACGCCGGTGACGCGCGCGCTCATATGGCCGCTGTCCTGCTCGACCACGGTGGTCAGCCAGTCCTGCTCCTGCAACTTGCCGCGGCCGACCTTCTCGCCCTCGAAGACGCCGGCGCCAACAATGGCCCAGTCGTGGCCGACACCCGAATTGAACAGGTCGTCGAGATAGACGGCCTGGTGCGAGCGATGGAAATTGCCGACGCCGAAATGCACGATGCCGGCCTTGAGCGCGGCGCGATCATATTTCGGGCCGGCGACCTTGGGCGGCAGCTTGGCGAGGATGGAAGAAGAGAGTTTCACGGTCATCTGCTTTTACCCTTTAGCGGGACGGCTCTTCCCCCCGTGGAGGAGACGGGGGGAAGAGCGCCTTCGCCCCCTCAACTCATCCACTGGCCGCCATCGACATTGTAGGTCTGGGCGACGATGTACTCGGCCTCATCGCTGGCCAGGAACACCGCCATGCCGGTGAGGTCTTGCGCCGTGCCCATGCGGCCATAAGGCACGGCTTCGCCGACCAGCCTCTTCTTCTCGCCCCTCGGCCGGTTCTCGAACTTGGCGAACAAGGCATCGACATGGTCCCAATGCTCGCCGTCGACGACACCCGGGGCGATGGCATTGACGTTGATGCGGTGTTTGATCAGATCGAGCCCTGCCGACTGGGTGAGCGAGATGACCGCCGCCTTGGTGGCGCAGTAGACGGTGACCAGCGCCTCGCCGCGGCGCCCGGCCTGGCTTGCCATGTTGATGATCTTGCCGCCCTTGCCCCGGGCAATCATCGAACGGGCGGCGGCCTGCAACGTAAACAGCGTGCCGGCGACGTTGACCGAAAACAATTTGTCGTAGCTTGTCTTGGTGATCTCGACGATCGGCGCCAGGTCGAACAAAGCAGCGTTGTTGATCAAGATATCCAGGCCGCCGGCCCTGGCTTCGACCGCCTTGACGGCCTCATCGATAGACGCGAGATCGGTGACGTCGAGCTTTACCGCGTAGGCGTTGCGGCCGATTTCCGAAGCCGTCTTCTCGGCGGCTTCGAGATTGATGTCGCCAATCGCGACCGTCGCCCCTTCGCGCATGTAGGCTTCGGCAAACGCCCTGCCGATGCCGCGCGCCGATCCGGTAATCAGCGCCGATTTACCCCGGAGCCTCATTGCAGCATCGCCTTCCCGTCGGCGCCGAAACGATGCAGCTTGGCCTTTTCCGGCGTCAGGTAGATCGTGTCGCCGTGATGGGCGGCCAACTCGCCGTCGGCACGCACCGTCAGCTGCCCGACACCATCCGCCTGGACGTGCAAAAACGTGTCGGAGCCGAGATGCTCGGCAACCCCGACCGTCGCCTTCCAGTCGCCTGACGTCTTCGAAATGTTCATATGCTCCGGGCGAATGCCGACTGTCTTGGCGCCATATTTGGCGGCCGGCGCGCCTTCGATCAGGTTCATCTTCGGCGAACCTATGAAGCCGGCGACGAACAGGTTCTTCGGCGTCTTATAGAGCTCCATCGGCGAGCCGACCTGCTCGATATTGCCGGCATTGAGCACGACGATCTTGTCGGCCATGGTCATCGCCTCGATCTGGTCGTGGGTGACGTAGACCATGGTTGTCTTGAGCTGGTGATGCAGCTCGCTGATCTCCAGCCGCATGGTGCCGCGCAGCGCCGCGTCGAGATTGGACAAAGGCTCGTCGAACAGGAAGGCGGACGGCTGGCGCACGATGGCGCGGCCGATGGCGACGCGCTGCCGCTGACCGCCGGAGAGCTGGCCGGGGCGGCGGTCGAGGTAGTTGGTGAGGTTCAGGATCCGCGCGGCGTCCTTCACCTTCTTGTCGATGGTCGCCTGGTCCTCGCCCGCCATCTTCAGCGGGAAGGCGATGTTCTTGGCCACCGTCATGTGCGGGTAGAGCGCATAGGACTGGAACACCATAGCCAGCTTGCGCTTGGCCGGCGCCTCGCCGGTGACGTCGCGACCATCGATGATGATGGTGCCGCCGCTGGTATCCTCGAGACCGGCGATCAGACGCAACAGGGTGGATTTGCCGCAGCCCGACGGGCCGACGAAGACGACGAACTCTCCGTCCTCGATGACGAGATCGAGGCCGGGGATGATGGACGTCGCCCCGAAGGATTTGGAGACGTTCTTGAGCGTGATGTTTCCCATGGTTTCCTCCCCCGAAGGGCTATCTTTTCGTTTTGCGTCAGGCGATGCCCGCTACTTTACCGCACCGAATGTCAGGCCTCGGACCAGCTGCTTCTGGCTGAACCAGCCCATGATCAGTATCGGCGCGATCGCCAGCGTCGAGGCGGCCGAAAGCTTGGCCCAGAACAGCCCCTGCGGGCTGGAGAAGGAGCTGATGAAAGCGGTGAGCGGCGCGGCCTCGGTGGTGGTCAGCCGGATCGTCCAGAACGCCTCGTTCCAGGCGAGAATGATGTTGAGCAGCATGGTCGAGGCGATGCCGGGGACCGCCATCGGCGTCAGCACATAGATGATCTCGTTCCAGAGCGATGCGCCGTCCATGCGCGCCGCTTCCAGGATCTCGCCCGGGATCTCGCGAAAATAGGTGTAAAGCATCCAGACCACGATCGGCAGGTTGATCAGCATCAGCATGACCATCAGGCCGATGCGGCTGTCGAGCAGACCGGTATCGCGGAAGATCAGATAGATCGGAAACAGCACGGCGACGGCCGGCATCATCTTGGTGGAAAGCATCCACATCAGGATGTCCTTGGTGCGTTTGCCCGGCGAAAACGCCATCGACCATGCCGCCGGTATGGCGACGAGCAGAGCCAGGATGGTCGAGCCGACCGACAGGAACACCGAGTTCAGGAAGAATTTGAAATAGCCGTTCTGCGCCTGGACCTCGGAATAGCTCTCCGTGGTTCCCGACGGGAACAGGTTGAAGCCCTGGATAGCCTCCTGCTCCGACTTGAACGAGGTGATGATCGTATAGAGGATCGGGAAGAAGATCAGCAGCGCGACGATCCAGGCGGCCGCGGTAGCAATCGTCTTGTGCTGGGTGGTGACTGCACGTGCCATGGTCAGGTCCTCCCTATCGGCGATGTTGGCGGCAGGGTCGACCCCCACTCCGGTTTGCTGCGCAAACCACCTCTCCCCCGATCGACGGGGTAGAGGAAGGGCGCGGCTTCGATGCAGGCCTTTCCTCTCTCCCGGGCAGGGGGAGAGGTGTCCCGCGCAGCGGGACGGAGTGGGGGTGGTTCAGCGCACGTGCCATCTTATCCTCCCTTATTTATCCAGGTTCTTGCCGACAGCGCGCATGGCGAAGAAGGCAACGATGTTGGCGAGAATGACGGCAATGATACCGCCGGCGGACGCCTGGCCGATTTTGAACTCCAGCAATGCCTTCTGATAGACGAGGAAGGGCAGGTTGGTGGAGGCGTAACCCGGGCCGCCATTGGTGGTGACGAGGATCTCGGCATAGACCGACAGCAGGAAGATCGTCTGGATCAGGATGACGACGGTTATGGCGCGCGACATATGAGGCAGCGTCAAATAGATGAAGCGGCTGATGAAGCCGGCGCCGTCCATTTCGGCGGCTTCCTTCTGCTCGACGTCGAGCGACTGAAGCGCGGTCAACAGGATCAGCGTAGCAAACGGCAGCCATTGCCAGGCAACGATGATGATGATCGCCAGGAGCGGGTGCTGCCCGAACCAATCGATCGGCTGCCCGCCGAAGAAGCGCGCAATATCGGCGAAAACCCCGTACTGCGGATGCATGATCATGTTCTTCCAGACCAGTGCTGCCACCGGTGGCATGACGAAGAACGGCGAGATGACAAGGATGCGGACGATGCCCTGTCCCCACATCGGCTGATCGAGCAGAAGGGCGAGCAGAATACCGCCGATCACCGTGATCAAAAGCACGCTGACGACGATGGTGAGCGTGTTGAGGATCGACTGCAGGAATGCCGGGTTGGAATAGAACAGCGCGTAGTTCGAAAACCCGACGAAGCCGTCGCGCATCGGATTGAGCGGGTTGTATTGCTGGAAGGAAAACCACAGCGTGAATGCCAGCGGCACAATCATCCAGACCAGCAGCAGCACCACGGATGGCGCCATCATGAAACGGGCAAGCGAACGGGTCTGCTGAGTAGCCATGACGGTCACCCTTCGAGGTCGGCCAAGTTTTTCAGCGGTGTGAAAGCTGGCCGCCCGAACTGGGATTCGGGCGGCCGTTGCCGGTCGCCATTGGCAACCGGCACCGGGAGGAGCTTACTTGATGTAACCGCCCTCGGTCATCGTCGCGGTGGCGGCGTCCTGCGCCTGCTTCAAGGCATCGTCGACGCTCGACTGGCCGGCAAGTGCCGCCGAGAAGAGCTGGCCGACGGTGGTGCCGAGACCCTGGAACTCAGGAATGGCGACGAACTGGACGCCGACATAAGGCACCGGCTTGACGGTCGGGTGCGTCGGATCGGCGGAGTTGATCGAGTCCAGCGTCATCTTGGCGAAAGGTGCTGCCTTCTGGTATTCGGGATTGGCATAGAGCGACGAGCGCGTTCCCGGCGGAACGTTGGCCCAGCCTTCCTTCGAGGCGACGAGCTCGGCATAGTGCTTGCTGGTTGCCCAGGATACGAACTTTTGAGCGGCGTCGGCCTTCTGCGTGCCGGCGGGGATGGCTAGCGACCATGCCCACAGCCAATTGCCGCGCTTGCCGAGGCCATTGTCCGGCGCCAGCGCATAGCCGACCTTGTCGGCGACGGTGGAGTTCTTCGGGTCGGAAACGAAGGAGGCAGCGACGGTAGCGTCGATCCACATGCCGCATTTGCCCTGCTGGAACAGCGCCAGGTTTTCGTTGAAGCCGTTGGACGACGCGCCCTCGGGGCCGTCGGCCTTCATCAGGTCGACATAGAACTGCAGCGTGTTCTTCCATTCGGGCTGGTCGAATTGCGGCTTCCAGTTCTCGTCGAACCAGCGCGCGCCGAATGAGTTCGACATGGCGGTCAGGAAGGCCATGTTCTCGCCCCAGCCGGCCTTGCCGCGCAGGCAGACGCCGTTCACGCCGTTGGCGCGGTCGGTCATCTTGTCGGCGGCCTGCTTGATGAAGTCCCAGGTCGGTGCATCGGGCATCTTGAGTCCGGCCTTGTCCATCAGGTCCTTGCGGTACATGACGAAGGAGCTTTCGCCGTAGAACGGGGCTGCGTAGAGCTTGCCGTCGACCGACAGGCCGCCGGCTATGGCCGGGATGATGTCCTTGACGTCGTAATCGTCGCCGAGCTTGTCGAGCGGCAAAAGCCAGTTCTGCTTGGCCCAGATCGGCACTTCGTAGGTGCCGATGGTCATCACGTCGTACTGGCCACCCTTGGTGGCGATGTCGGTGGTGACGCGCTCGCGCAGGACGTTTTCCTCGAGCGTGACCCACTGCAGCTGAATGTCGGGATTTTTGGCGGTGAAGTCGTCGGTCAGCTTCTGCATGCGGACCATGTCGCCATTGTTGACCGTGGCGATGGTGATGGATTCGGCATGCGCGGCGAAAGCGAGGGCGCCGGCCGAGAACAGGCCTAGGGTGAACGTGCGAAGTTTCATCAAAATTCCTCCCATAAACCAAGATGAGCATTTGCCTTGGCTGTGAGCAATTACTCACTTGCGATGAATTATGTCAAGACGGATTCGTTGCTGCAGCGCAGCACGCCGGGTCTCGTGCAGCGGCAAGCCTGGGACGTTTGCGGCATGTCTGACGAAGGATTCGGCCGGGCTGATTGGGCCCGGCGCTTTGCTATCGGGCTTGCTGGGATTCAGCCTACTGGCAAGCGATCTCGCTCAGGATCCAATCGCGGAAGGCGCGGATCTTCGGCACGTTGCGTCGTGCCGTCGGATAGACCAGCCAATAGGCGTGGCCGTCGTCTCCGACCAGATCAAAGGGCTGGATCAGGCGGCCGTCGGCAAGTTCGGTCTTGAACAGCGCCTTGGTAACGATCGCCACGCCGTGGCCGGCAATCGCGGCATTGGCCTCGTAGGCCTGCGCGCCCATGCTGGTGCCGGGACGCCTGGCCAGTTCCTCGACCGGCAGGCCGGCGGCGGCAAACCAGTCCCGCCACCAGATGTCACCCGGGTCGAGGATCGGCAGCCGCAGCAGGTCGGCCGGCTCCTTGACGCCGCCGATGCTTGCCGCGAGCTTTGGACTAAGGACCGGCGTGAAATCGGCCCTGAAAAGCATATGGGTCTCGACGCCCGGCCAGTTGCCGCCGCCGGAGCGGATGGCGATGTCGATATCCTCTCTGGCAAAGTCGACAACCCTGTTCGAAGTATCGACGCGCACCGCCAGCGACGGATGCGCGACCTGGAACGAACCGAGATGCTGCGCCAGCCAGTTGGAGGCAAATGTCAGCAGCGTCGAAACGCAAAGCAAGCCGTCGGCGCCGGTGCGCGCGGCGGCATAGGCGCCGCTCAACAGCGCGAACGCCTCGCTGACCGCAGGCGCCAGGCGCTGGCCGGGTTCGGTCAGCACGATCTGTTTTGGCTGGCGCAAGAACAGGGGCGCGCCGATGCGCTCCTCCAGAAGCTTGATCTGATAGCTTGCCGCCGCCTGCGTCATGCCAAGCTCCTGGGCGGCCTTGGTGAACGAGAGATGCCGCGCCACCGCCTCGAACACCCGGATCGCCTGAAGCGGAGGAAGCTGCGAAACCAGCTGTCGTGAATTGAGCTCCGGCATAAGCCCTCCTTATGGGCAGTGATCGACGTTTGATTGGCGGCACCGGCCGGTCCTACCGATATTCCGTATTGAAGATCAATTACGCCTAGAGATAGCGAAGGCTGACGATCATGACCACAATACAGGAAAAGCTGCTTCTTGCTCCAGCCCATGGCTGGTTTTCACGGTTGGCGCGGGGATTGGCAAGGCACGCGGCGCGGAAACGGGCCTATCTCGACGTCCGGGAGCTGCCGCCGCATCTGCAGCGCGACATGGGCTTTCTCGACGGCAACGATCCTTGCGGCCGGCACCAGTAGTGACGCTCGTTTTATCGGGGATTCAGATGCGTTTCGATTTCACATGATCGTTTCCGACCGCCAGCGGCTCGGAGATCATGCGCCCGCCAGCAAGGCGGCGGCGGTCCGCTCATCGGTGATGAGGCCGTTGACCAACCGCCGGTTGACGGCGGCGAAGATGCCCGGCAGCTTGCGGTCGCCCATGGCAAGCGCGATCACCAGCGACTTTTCGCGCGACGGCAGCGGCGCCGACGACACCCGATCATTGGTGATGCCCTCGATCATGCGGCCGTCACGATCGAATACCCAGCCGACGATCTCGGCGACGCCGCCGGCCTTCTGCAGCGCCTTTAATTCGCCCTCCGAAATGAAGCCGTCCTCGTAAAGCGGCGCCTTCGGGCCGAGATCGCCGATGCCGACAAAGGTGACGTCGGCCTCGGCCGCAAGCGCCAGCGTCGGCTGGATCATCGGCTGGCTGAGCAGCATCTCGCGCTCCTCGGGCGAGGAAGCGATGACCGGCAAAGGCATCGGAAACGAACGCGCCTTGACCCTGTCGGCCATGGTGAAGATGACGTTGTAGAAGGCCGCCGAGCCGTCCGGCGAGATGTTGCCGGTCAGCGACACCACTTTGTGCTGCGGGCATTCCATCGGCGGCAGTTGCTCGATCGCGGCCTTCAGCGTGCGGCCGGTGCCGATCGCCATTACGATCGGCACCGGCGACCGCAGCCGCCGTTCGATCTCGGCCGCCGCCGCCTCGGCGACGCCGATGACGGTGGAGGAAGAAGAAGGGTCGCTCGGCACCACCTCGACCAGATCAAGCGCAAAGCGCGATTTCAGCCGTGCCGCAAGGTCGAGGCAATTGGCGATCGGATGGTCGACGCGCACCTTGATCAGCCCTTCGGAGACTGCGAGCGACACCAGCCGCTGCGCCGTCTGCCGCGAGATGCCAAGCGTGGCGGCGATCTGGTCCTGGGTGTTGCCTGCGACATAATAGAGCCAGCCGGCACGCGCCGCGTCGTCCAGCCTGTTGCCGCCGCTGTCCTGCCGCGAATTCAAGTTCCTGCCTCCCAACCCCGCCGAGCATAAGAGGCGGAGCGCAGTAGTTTCGCAGGGAATGAACTTGCGCGCAATTGCCTATTGTAAGAGCAATTGCTTAGTGATGAAACTTGGTGTTTGGAGCGAAGTGACAGGTCGACCCAGTCTCGTTGCAACAGCAAGGCTGTCGAGGTCGCACCAATCCCGGTTCTAAAGCGCGTTGCGTTCGATCGGCCTCATGCGACGCGTTTTAGGTTCCTTTTTATGCATGTCGTCATCGCAAAACCGCTGCACACTTTGCGCGACATGCATTAGCGGGGACGCGGCGGTTTATCTCGCGCGCTAAACGCTTTAAGGAATTTTTTGAGAATGGAGCCTTGCATGACGCCGAAAGCGGTTTTCTGGGATATGGACGGCACGCTGGTCGACAGCGAGCCGCTGCACGAGGCGGCGCTGATTGCGGCGCTGCACAGCGTCGGCATCGCGCCGCCGGCCGACCTGCATGAGCGCGTGCTCGGCATCGCCGCATGGCCGGTCTACGAAATGCTGCGCGACGAGTTCGGCCTCGACCTGCCTTTCGACGATTGGATCGTGCGCAAATACGATCACTATCTGCCGATGGCCGAAACGCTGACGCCACGCACCGGCGCGATCGAGATTTTCAATGAGCTGCTCGCGCTTGGCGTGCCGCAAGCGGTGGTGTCCAACTCGGACAGGCTGATCGTCGATGCCAATCTGCGCGCCGTAGGCCTCGTATATCCCGGCATGAAGACGGTCAGCCGCAACGACGTGCGTGAAGGCAAGCCGCATGCCGAACCTTTCCTGCGCGCCGCCTGGTTGGCCGACGTCGATCCCGCCGAGGCCGTGGCGGTCGACGACAGCGTGACCGGCGCCACGGCGGGGCTGGCAGCTGGAATGAAGACGATTTTCTGGCCAGAGGTGCCCATGGAGGGGCCGCCGGGGGCGATTGTCATCAACAGCGCCGGCGAATTGCGGGCCGAACTCGGGCTTTAAGCCAGGCCCGGCGGGACCGCGCTCAACTCCGGTAGGCAGGCTCCTGCTCGTCGAGGATCGCCTTCAGTTCGGAAAGGTGGCGCTCGGCCTGGCCGGGATAGTCTTCCTGTTCCCTTGCCGCTTTCTCCGCGATCTCATCCGACAGTACCCGCAGCGGCCGGCCGGTCCACAGCGCCTTGATATAGGTTTCGGCGGCGCGCTCGAAATAGAACATGCGGTTGAAGGTGTCGGCGACGCTGTCGCCGATGACCAGCACGCCATGGTTGCCCATCATCATCACCTTGACCTTCGGGTCGACAAGAAGCTGGGAGCAGCGCTCGCCCTCTTCCTCGAAGGCCAGCCCGCCATAATGAGCGTCGACGACATGGCGGTTGAAGAAGATCGCCGAGTTCTGGTCGATCGGCGGCAACGTCGAGTCGGCGAGCGAGGCAAGCACGGTGGCGTGGATCGAGTGGACATGCATGACGCAGCGTGCATGACGCACGTTGCGATGGATGGCACCATGCAGGCCCCACGCCGTCGGGTCGGGCGCATTCGGGCCGACCAGCGTGTCGGGATCATTGGCGTCGATCAGAAGCAGATCGCTCGCCTTGATGCGCGAGAAATGCACCTGGTTAGGGTTCATCAGGAATTGCGAGCCATCGTCGTTGACCGCCAGCGAAAAATGATTGGCCACCGCCTCATGCATGTTAAGCCGCGCCGTCCAGCGGAAGGCGCAAGCCAGATCGACGCGCTCCTCATAGAACGGCAGGTTGGTCAGCACTTCCTTCTGCAGGCGCGTGATGCTCATCGTAACCTCCGTGAAAGAAGCAAGGATGCCGCGCGGCTGGAACACGCGCAACCGGTTTCGTTTGGTACAGGCGAGCGCCGTTATGCCGCCGTGCTGGTGGCCGCGCCGACCCGAAGCCCGCCATGCTCGACGATGAAATCGATCACCTCCTGCAGGCCCTTGCCGCGCGACAGGTCGGTGAAGCCAAACGGCCGTTTGCCGCGCATGCGGGCAGCGTCGCGTTCCATGATGTCGAGATTGACGTTCACATAGGGCGCAAGGTCGCTCTTGTTGATGACCAGGAAATCGGACCGGGTGATCGCCGGTCCGCCCTTGCGCGGAATCTCCTCGCCCTGGCAAACCGAGATGACATAGAGCGTCAGGTCGGCAAGGTCCGGCGAGAAGGTGGCGGCGAGGTTGTCGCCGCCCGATTCGATGAAGACGATGTCGAGATCCGGGAATTTTTTGGTCATCTCGGCGATCGCCTGCAGATTGATCGAGGCGTCCTCGCGAATGGCGGTGTGCGGGCAGCCGCCGGTCTCGACGCCGATGATGCGATCCTCGGGCAGCGCCTGAAGCCGGGCCAGCATCATGGCATCTTCCTTGGTGTAGATGTCGTTGGTGACGACGGCGATCGAGAACTCGTCACGCAGCGCCTTGCAGAGCTTTTCGGTGAGCGTCGTCTTGCCGGAGCCGACCGGGCCGCCGATGCCGATGCGAAGAGGACCGTTGGCTTGTGTCATCTAGGGAACTCCGTGATGGCAAGAATGGCGAAGCCGAGCCCGATCAACAGACAGAGCGGCGAATAGTAGCTGACATCAAGCCGCGCGAAAGGCTGTTCGGGCGCCAGCCGGCGCCACCACGGCGTGAAGCCGGCAATGCCGCGCGCCAGGAAGACCAGCGCGATGAGCAGCGCCGTGGCGGCCAGCCCGGCCTTGGGAAAGGGCGTGGCGAACACGCCTTCGAGCGCCATCGGCCACAGCGTCGCCAGGCCGAGGCAGGCGGCAACGGCGAAGCTGGCGAAGGGTGCCGGCATCTCGTCGACGCCGCGAAAGCCGATGACCGCGCGAGCGCAGGAGGCGGCGTCCCTGCCCGGCCAGATGCCGCCAATGCCCCAATAGACATGCAGTGCTGTGATCAACAGCAGGACCAGCGAGAGCGCGAAAGCGAGGACGATCATGAGCGGAACAGCCGCGAATACTGGGCTTCGTGCTTCATCGCCGTGACGTCGGAGATGAAAGCGCAGCCGCCGAGATCATCGAGGGTCGAGCCGGCAGCGCGGTCGGCCGTGGCCAGGGCAAGCGGTTCGAAGGCGGCCAGTAGCGTCATCGCGGCACTCTGGCCAACGATGCCGAGCCGGATCGCGGCCTGGACGAGATTGGAGAAGAAGGCCTGCAGAAAGGCCGCCAGGGCGTCCCGCAGCGCAATGCCGTGATCGCCGGCAACGGCGCCGACGGCAACGCAATAGGCACATTCGGCCGGCAGGCGATCCAGCACCTGGCACGGCCAGGCGAAGGCCGCCTTCAGGAAAGCAGCGCCCTGCAGCATGGTCTCGGCATGGCGCTCGCGCGAGCCTGCCAGAGCTTCGGCAAGGGCGACGATTTCATCGAGATCGCCGGTTTCGCGCCCCCTGCGCCAGCTTTCGGCAAACAGCACCGCATCATTCCAGCCCGAACCCATCTCGACCAGCGTTTCCAGCCACGCGGCGAGCTCTTTGCTGTCGGCAACCAGCCCGGCATGCACGGCTTGCTCGAGACCATGGCTGTAGGAAAAGCCGCCGACCGGGAAGGAAGGCGACAGCCACGCCATCAGCCGCAACAAAGCAATATTGGAAGGCTGGGCAACGTTGGAAGGCTGGTCAGTCATGGTCATGGTCATGCGAATGGCTGTGGGAATGCGATTCGCTATGGGTATGGGAATGCGCTTCGGCGTGGCTGTGCGCATGCGCCTCGGCATGAGCGTGGCCGTGGCCGCCATGCCCGGAATAGGCGCCGCGCACCGGCTTGAACGGCTCGGAGACGTCGCTAACGGTGGCGCCCAATCCCTCCAGCATCGCCTTGATGACATGGTCGCGCAGAATGAGGATGCGCCCAGCTTCGATGGCGGCTGCGAGATGGCGGTTGCCGATGTGCCAGGCAAGCTCTGCCAGATGGACAGGGTCGCTGGCCCGGACGTCGTAGAGCGGCTCCTCGGCCGCGACGATCTCGATGTGGCGGCCATCCTCCAGCACCAGCCGGTCACTATGGTTCAAGGTCACCGGTTCGGGCAGGTCGACCAGCACCTTGTCGCTACGGGCCGTTTCGATGGCGCGACGGCGCAGATGCCGCTCGTCATGGGCAAGCACCGCACTGTCGTATGGCGTGGTGGTTCCGGCTTCGCCTGCGGCCAGGACGGAGACGGCGCGCGGGAATTTGGTGAAGTCGGTGCGAATATCGAGCTTCATGTAAAAACTGCCTCTCCCAAAAAGCCTAGCCTATCGCGTCCGCCGCCCCAATGGGGCTCAGACGATCGTGTCGAAGAGCCGCAGGATGAACGATATCTGATAGACGAGCGCGCCGGCGACAAAGGCGATGTGAAAGCGGCGGTCGCGCAGCAGGATCGCAATGACGCAAAGCGCGACGAAAACCGGCGTGCGGATCAGATATTCGACGCCAAAATGGGCGAAATGCTCCGGCCCTTTCAGCAGCGTATCGATCACGTCGAGCAGATAAGTCGCCGCCAGCAGGCCGAAGAACCAGGCCCGGCGCGAATAAAAGAAATCCTCATAGCTGGTGTAGTCCAGCATCGAATCCGGAAACAGCAGCGCGCAGAGCAGGAACAGCGTGACGGCGTAGAAGATGATGAACAGGTATTTGCCGAAGGTCCAATTCTCGATCTGGAACAGGCCGAACTCCCACCACCAGAAATGCACCAGCATTAAAAGCACCGACGCAACCCAGGCGAGGTGCACGGGATAGAGCCGGTATTGGCCGGGATGCTGGACGATGCGGGCGACCCCCGACAGCAGGCGGGTGACGCCGAGGCCGATCACCATGCCCAGGACGATGCGGATATGCGGGAAAATGTCGTGGGCGTAGGGGAGTTGCGGGTCCATAGGCCTGGCGCGGCATGTTCTACATCGGTCGTTCTAACGCCTGTGGTTCAGAACAGGAAGTAGCGTTGCGCCATCGGCAGCACGGTAGCCGGCTCGCATGTCAGGAGTTCGCCGTCGGCGCGGACCTCATAGGTTTCGGGGTCGACCTCGACATGCGGCGTGGCGTCATTGAGCACCATCGAATGCTTGCCGATGCCGCCGCGGGTGTTTTCGACCGCGACCATCTGCTTGTCGACGCCGAGCCTGCCGCGCAGGCCGGCGTCGAGCGCGGCCTTCGAAACGAAGGTCACCGACGAATTGGTCATCGCCTTGCCGTAGGCCCCGAACATCGGCCGGTAATGCATCGGCTGCGGCGTCGGGATCGAGGCGTTGGGATCGCCCATCGGGGCGGCGGCGATCATGCCGCCGATCAGCACCATGTCCGGCTTGACGCCGAAAAAGGCCGGATTCCACAGCACGAGGTCGGCGCGTTTTCCCACCGCCACCGAGCCGATGTCCTTCGACAGGCCATGCGCGATGGCCGGATTGATGGTGTATTTGGCGATGTAGCGGCGGACGCGGAAATTGTCGTTGTCGCCGGTCTCCTGCGGCAGCGAACCGCGCTGGCGCTTCATCTTGTCGGCGGTCTGCCAGCAGCGGATCGCCACTTCGCCGACACGGCCCATGGCCTGGCTGTCCGACGAGATGATCGAGAAGGCGCCGATGTCGTGCAGAATGTCTTCTGCGGCGATGGTTTCCTTGCGGATGCGGCTTTCGGCAAAGGCGATATCTTCGGGGATCGACGGCGACAGATGGTGACAGACCATCAGCATGTCGAGGTGTTCGGCCAGCGTGTTGATCGTGTAGGGGCGGGTCGGGTTGGTCGAGGACGGAATGACGTTAGGCAGGCCGCAGACCTTGATGATATCAGGCGCGTGGCCGCCGCCGGCGCCTTCGGTGTGGAAGGCATGGATGGTGCGGCCCTTGATCGCCGCGACCGTGTTTTCGACGAAGCCGGACTCGTTCAGCGTGTCGGTGTGGATCATCACCTGCACGTCGTAATCGTCGGCGACCGACAGGCAGCAGTCGATTGCAGCCGGCGTCGTGCCCCAGTCCTCGTGCAGCTTCAGCGAGCAGGCGCCGGCGAGCACCATCTCCTCGAGCGCGGCAGGCAGGGACGCGTTGCCCTTGCCCGACAGGCCGATATTCATAGGGAAGGCGTCGAAAGACTGGATCATGCGCGCCAGATGCCACGGCCCAGGCGTGCAGGTGGTGGCCAGCGTGCCGTGCGCCGGGCCGGTGCCGCCGCCGAGCATGGTGGTGATGCCCGACATCAGCGCTTCCTCGATCTGCTGCGGGCAGATGAAGTGGATATGCGCGTCGAAGCCGCCGGCGGTCAGGATCTTGCCCTCGCCGGCGATGATCTCGGTGCCGGGACCGATGATGATGGTGACGCCGCCTTGGGTATCCGGATTGCCGGCCTTGCCGATCGCGGCGATACGGCCGTCCCTGAGGCCGATATCTGCCTTGACGATACCGGCGGTGGCATCGACGACCAACGCATTGGTGATGACGGTGTCGACCGCGCCTTGCGCGCGCGACACCTGGCTCTGGCCCATGCCGTCGCGGATGACCTTGCCGCCGCCGAACTTCACCTCCTCGCCGTGAAGAGTGAGATCCCTTTCGACCTCGATGAACAGCTCGGTGTCGGCGAGCCGGACCTTGTCGCCGACGGTCGGGCCGTACATCTGCGCATAGGCGGCGCGGGTGATTTTAGCCATCAGCAATTGCTCCCGAAATACAGCCCGAAAATACCGCTTGTCGAAGCCGGGCCCCACATTGCCGCCATCCTATGGTCACGCAATGACCCGCTGAGCGACACTTTCCGATCCCATTTAGCGTTTGAGGTGGCCGGGCCACCCCAAAACGACCATTTGCCAATCGATGGAAAGGAACATCCATGCGCAAAACGACCCTTCTGGCAGCCGCCGCCACGCTGGTGCTCGCAACCGCCGCCAGCGCCCAGCAACAGCCTGCGCAGCAGCCCAGTCCGGCGCCGGCTGCGCCTGCTCCTGCCGCGCCCGGGGCGCAGCCGCAGGCGCCCACCATCCAGGCGATCAACGTCGTCGATATCAAGGATCTGCCCGCGGACACTCAAGCCAAGGTCAACGAGGTGATCGCCAAGCGCAGCGATGCCGACCTGCAGAAACTGCGCGGCTCGATCGACGCGACACCGCAGGTCAAATCCGCGCTCGAAGCCAAGGGGCTCACCTCGGCGCAGGTGATCGCCGCCAGCATGAGCACCAATGGCGCGCTGACGCTGATCACCAAGAAAGCGAGCTGACGAGACGAGGCGGCGGGCCGGCGCCCGGCCAGCCCGCCGCATCACAAAGGGAACCTTCACGGGGGACGTTACGTTTCGGTCCTGTCGCCCTGACACGAGCCTCGAAAAGGACCCTGAGAACGAGCGATGGCGATCACCACCTTCTCCGACACCAGATGGCTGCATGGGATTGCCGCGACCGCGTTTCTGGCAGCCAGCATTCCGCACGCCGCGCTGAACGCGCAGAGCCTCGACAGCGCCGAGACCGTCAACCGGATCGTCGGCTCGGAGGTCGGCCAGGAAGAGACCCAGACAAATGCGGAAGCCGGCAAGGTCAGTTCGGCGATCGACCGCACGCGTGAAAACATCGCCGCCGTGCGCAAGACATCCAAGCTCGACAAGGTCGATATCGTGTTTCTTACCGATGCCGCGCGCACTGAAGGCGGCCCGCCACCGGCGATCGAAAACAAGGTCAGGCAACATCGGGACGACATCGCCGAGCTGCGCAAGGAGATCGAAGCGAACGCATTGCTGTTCAACGCCATCGATTCGCGGCGAGTGCAAACCGAGGACGTTCTGGCGGTGGAATTCGACGATCCGGGAAAGGTCATCATCTATGCGGCGGCCAAGCCGCCCGGCTGAGCCGAAACTGCTCGACGCCTTCGATCTCACAGCGCGCCCATGATCTTCTGTTGAAATCCGTAGACCTCGCGCTTGCCGCCGAACGGCACCAGGGTAACGTCGCGCTCTTGGCCGGGCTCGAAGCGCATGGCGGTGCCGGCAGCGATGTCGAGGCGCATGCCGCGCGCCTTGTCGCGATCGAATCTCAGTCCCTCATTGGTCTCGAAGAAATGATAATGGCTGCCTACCTGGATCGGCCGGTCGCCGCTGTTGGCTACCTTCAAAGTGACCGTCGCCAGACCCTTGTTCAGTTCGATCTCGCCGCTTGCCGTGATGATTTCGCCGGGGATCATCGCGGCCTCACACGACGCCGAAAGCGAGGCCGGCGCCAATCGCGGCACAAGCGGCGCCAGCGGCGCGGGCAAGCCCGCGGAAGCGCCAGCCGAGGCCGAGACCGGCCGCGATGCCGACGGCGTGGAGCAGTGCCGTGGCAACGGCAAAGCCTGCGATATAGCCGAGCCCAGCGGCATTTTCAGGAACCTCGGTGCCGTGGGCGTAGCCATGGAACAGCGCGAACAGGCCGATGACGGCGACGCCGGCCGAGACGGGAAGATCGACGGCGAGCGCAACCAGCAGCCCGAGTGCCACGACGGACGCCAGTATCGCCGGCTCGACGAAAGGCATAGGCACATGCAGCCTGCCGAGCACGCCGCCGGCCAGCATGACGCTTACGAAGGCCAGCGGCCATGCCCAGGTCGCTTTGTCGCCCTTGAGCGCGGCCCATAGCCCGACGGCAATCATCGCCGTCATGTGATCGAGGCCGGAGAGCGGGTGGGAGAAGCCGGCGGTGAAGGACGAAACCGTGCCCACGCCGACATGGGCATAGGCTGGCATAGCTGCCGCCAGCAGCAGGACCGCCGACAGCGTCGTGCGTTTCATCGTAGCGGGGATCATCGGCGTAGCTTCCATCTTCGAGATCATCATGCCTCTCACGCCGCCTTGCGGGCCGGACCACAGCCCTCTGCCTTGAGGACGCGCTTGGTGGAGGCCGGATATTTCTTCAGCAGCGCTGCCGGACGGATAGGGCGGGCCGAGAAGTTGCCGCCGCAATTCGGACAGGCGCCGCCGAGCACGTTTTGTGCGCAGTCGGCGCAAAAGGTGCATTCGAAGGTGCAGATCACCGCATCCGTCGCATCGGGCGGCAGATCCTTGTCGCAGCACTCGCAGTTGGGACGCAGCTCAAGCATTTTCCTCTCCTTGGCGGTGTTATCTGATCGGCTCGTGCACGGTCACCAGCTTGGTGCCGTCTGGAAACGTCGCCTCGACCTGCACATCGTGGATCATTTCTGCAATGCCTTCCATCACCTGGGCCCGGGTGACGACATGGGCGCCGGCCTCCATCAGCTCGGCGACCGCGCGGCCGTCGCGGGCACCCTCGACGACGAAATCGGTGATCAGCGCGATCGCTTCCGGATGATTGAGCTTGACGCCGCGTTCGAGCCGCTTGCGGGCCACGATCGCCGCCATGGCGATCAGCAGCTTGTCTTTCTCCCTCGGCGTCAGATTCATGCTTTTTCCTGCGGTGGCACAATCGAAATCAGAGTGACCATAATTTGGGCAGGCCCGCCCGTCCGTTGAGCAATTCGACAAGCGGCACCAGCCGCTTGCGGAGCTGGTAGCCGTCCTCAGCGAACAGCCTCGCAAGAAGCTTGCCAGATTTCCGCACGCTCCAGAAACTGACGCCGCCCTGGCCGCCGACTATGCCCCGGGCCGGCTCGAGCAAAGCCTCTGCCCGTGGCGATACCATCAGCAGCGTCGCCACGGCGACGGCACCGCCGGCCGCTGCGGGACGGTTCAAGGTGGCCGCAACGTCCGGCCCGATGCGGAACTCCTCTGCATGGACCAGCGCCCCGTCCTGGCGGACGCGCCAGCGGTCGTGGAAATGGCCTTGCGAAGCCCGTTCACCCATGGCCAGGCGGCCGAAGACGGTAGCCTCCAGGATCAGCGCCTCGGCTCCGGTGGCAAGCTCCACGTCAAGGCTGCGGGCAAAGGCCGAGCGGTCGAAGACGATGGTTTCCTGTGGCAGCCAGGCAATGTGGCCGTCTTCCCCGACAGTCAGCTGCACCCGCACTTCGGCGCGGTCGGATGCGGCGCGATAGATTTTCTCGCAGGCCTGCGTTGTTATGGTTGCGGAGGCGCCGGCACCGACATCGACCTCCCAGGCGAGACGGTCGCCACCGGTCAGCCCACCGGCGGTGTTGATCAGGACGGCTTCGAGCGGATCGGCCGAGACCGCCGGCATGCGGATCTTGGCCGAACCGTCCTGGTACAGACGCCGAAGACGCGTGCGGCCTCCGTTCCAGTCGCAGCCAAGCCGCGCGACGCCGGCAACACGCTGGGCCGGCGGCACTGAAGTCAAGCTATATGCGATCGTATCCACGACACCAACGTTAAGCACTGCGGCGGCTTTGTCGATATATAGCTTGTTGCTTGACAGCGTTTCGGTTTCTATAGAGGGAGCCACCTTGGTACGGTCACCGGCGCCTGGCGGGGGTAAAAGGCGACGATGACGACGTAATCGAGGACAAAAGGGGCGCTGATCAGTTGGCGTCGGGAAACGACAGAGTTGGGGAAGAAACCGAATGGCTGACCAGCTGGCAAACGATATCATCGCCAAGATCAAGGCTCATGCCGAGCCGGGCGGCGAGGAAATCACCACCAGTACCGAACTGACCGCCCTTGGCATCCATTCGCTGGAACTGACGGAGATCATCTTCGATCTCGAGGAAGAGTATGGCATCGAAATCGAGATGAACACTGTCGATGCCTGGAGCAATCTGAAGAATGTCGGCGACATGGTCGAGGCGGTTCGCGCGCTGATCGCGAAAAAAGCCTGACTGAATGCACAAGCGCGTCGTCATCACGGGCATCGGCGGATTATGCGGGCTCGGCACCAATGCACCGGCAATCTGGAATGAAATGCGCGCCGGCCGTTCGGCAATCGGCGCGATCGACAATCCGCTGCTGCATGATCTGAAGGTCAAGGTCGGCTGCGAAATCAAGGCGCTTCCCGAGCACGGCATCGACCGCAAGCAGGTCGTGTCGATGGACCGCTTCAGCCTTCTGGCGACGATCGCCGCGCGGGAGGCGGCACAGCAGGCGGGATTGAACCCGCACGCGGCCAACACCTACCGGATGGGCACCATCGTCGGCGTCGGCGTCTGCGGCTGGGAGGCAATCGAAGAGAACTATCGCGCCATCCTGCTCGAAGGCAAGAACCGCGCCGGCATCTTCACCGTCCCGAAAGTAATGCCGGGCGCTGCAGCCGGCCATGTCAGCATGAATCTTGGTCTGCGCGGGCCGGTGTTCGGCATCACCTCTGCCTGCTCGTCATCCAACCACGCCATTGCCTCGGCGGTCGATCAGATCAGGCTCGGCCGGGCCGACGTCATGGTCGCCGGCGGCACCGATGCGCCGCTGGTCTGGGGCATCCTCAAGGGCTGGGAGGCCCTGCGGGTACTGTCGCCGGACACCTGCCGGCCGTTTTCGGCCGACCGCCAGGGGCTCGTGCTCGGCGAAGGCGCCGGCATGGTGGTGCTGGAAACATATGAGCATGCCATGGCGCGCGGCGCCGCCATCCTTGCCGAAATCGCCGGCGTCGGCCTTTCCGCCGACGCCTCCGATATCGTCGCGCCAACCATCGAAGGGCCTGAGGCGGCGATGCGCTTCTGCCTCGTCGATGCCGGGCTCAATCCAGAGGACGTCGACTATCTCAACGCGCATGGCACCGGCACCAAGGCCAACGATCAGATCGAGACGGCGGCGATCAAACGCGTGTTCGGCGGCCATGCCTACAAGCTTTCGGTGTCCTCGACCAAATCGATGCACGCCCACTGCCTCGGCGCCTCCGGCGCGCTGGAAATGATCGCTTGCGTGATGGCGATCCGCGAAGGCATCGTGCCGCCGACCGCCAATTATCGGGAAGCCGACGCCGACTGCGATCTCGACATCACGCCGAACGTGGCGCGCGAACGCACCGTGCGCACCGCGATCAGCAACAGCTTCGCCTTCGGCGGCACCAATGCGGTGCTGGCGGTCAAGGCCGTGTGACCGCACCCCTTGCGGGTCCTTCACCGGGGCCGGCGAAACTTTCCATGCGCATATTGATCGCGCCAGGCGTCGCGCCTAATTCTCTGCGACCTGCCATGACCGTGCCGCTCGGCGCGGTCCCCTACCAGGAGTTTCGATGACCGATCTGTCCGCGTTTCCGATTGCTAGGCGCTGGCCGGCGAGCCACCCCGACCGCATCCAGCTTTATTCGTTTCCGACGCCGAACGGGGTGAAGATATCGATCGCGCTGGAGGAACTTGGCCTGCCTTACGAGCCGCATGCCGTCGATATCGGCAAGAACGAGAGCTGGACCCCGGAATTCCTGTCTTTGAACCCGAACGGCAAGATACCGGCGATGATCGATCCGGACGGCCCGGGCGGCAAGCCGATCGGCTTGTTCGAATCCGGCGCCATCCTGCTTTACCTCAGCGACAAGACCGGCAAGCTGGTGCCGGCAGACGCGACGCTGCGTTATGAGACGATCCAGTGGGTGTTCTTCCAGATGGCTTCGATCGGGCCGATGTTCGGCCAAGTCGGATTCTTCCACAAATTCGCTGGGCGCGAAATCGCCGACAAGCGCCCGCTGGAACGTTATCGCGACGAGTCGCGACGGCTGATCGGCGTCCTCGAAACGAGGCTCAAGGGCCGCAGCTGGATCATGGGCGACGATTACACCATCGCCGATATTTCGATGCTTGGGTGGGTGCGCAATCTGATCGGCTTCTACGAGGCGCGGGAACTCGTCGGTTTCGACGATTTCCCCAGCGTGGGCGCATGGCTGGAGCGTGGCCTCGCTCGTCCAGCGGTGCTGAGGGGCCTCACCATTCCGGCCAGAAGCTGATCTTACGCCGATTCCGCTCGGCTATTTTGCTTTGGTCCGGGGTTTCTTGCCGACTACGGAAGCGGCAAGCGACGCCGCCCCTTTGGCGGTGGCAAGCACGGCACCAGCGGCGACGTTGGCCGTCGTTTTGACGGTGCGCATTGCGCTGCCTGCGATCGATCCTCTGCTTGCCGGCTTTTTAGGGCTGGCGGCTTTGGGAGCTGCGGCTTTGGTCGCGGCAGGCATCACCTTTTTCGGCGCTGCCTTGCCAAAGCTGGGCTTTGCCGCCTCCTTGGAACGCGCCGCCGCTGCCGGACCGGCGCTGGTTTTCGCGCGAGTTGCTTTTGATCGTGTTGCCCTGCCCTTGGCGGGCGCAGGCTTTCTTGCCATGGTTTCCATCGAACGGTTCCCTCATGGGCACAATTGCCGTGTCCGGGATAACGGCCTGAAACTGTCAAGGTTCCGGCCGGGCGGTTCCTTGCAAGTCAGGCCAGGTCGCCGACCACCAGGTCGGCGGGCCGCCGACGGGCAAGCACGCGGTCGATGTTCGGCATATCGTTAGAGGCGATCCAGGCGCGCGCGTCCTCGTCGGAGCGGCCGTGCTCGTGCCATCGCGCCAGCAGTCGGCGCTCGAGCTCGGCGCGCGGCACATCGACGAAGATCGAGAAGTCGAACAGCGGCGCCAGCCGCGACCAAGGTTCCTCGTCGAGCAGGAGATAATTGCCTTCGACCAGAATGAATTTGGTGTCGGCGGCGACAATCGCAGCGGCGGCGCGCGACAGCTCCATGCTGCGGTCGAAGACCGGGATGGCGATATCCGGCTCGCCGGCGCGGATGCGCTTCAGCAGCGCTTCGAAGCCGGCAAAATCAAAGGTTTCCGGAGCACCTTTTCGCGCGCGAAGGCCGCGTCGATCGAGAACGGCGTCATCGTAATGGAAGCCATCCATCGGCACGACTTCCGCCGTGCCTTCCGGCAGCAGGTCGTGCAAGCCTGCCGACAATGTCGATTTGCCGGCGCCGGGAGGGCCGGCAATGGCAACGATGAAGCGCGGTGCCTTGCCGGCGCGCTTGAAAATGGCAGCAGCGATATGGGCGATTTCTGACATTGGCCCCCTTACGGTGGTTCTGGCGCATTTTGGCGGCAGTTTTCGAAAATTTCAAACGCCGGCTTGTGCCAAGCCTTCAATCGGGCCTGGATTGACCGATCCGCAGGAAATCGCCGTCGAAGCCAATGTCGCGCACGGCATCATCGGCGGCCAGGGTGCGCATGCGGCCCGGCGAGGTCGTGACGTCGTGCGGCGGCTCGCCGGATGGCCATGGCAGTGCGCCGATGACATGGCGGAACGAAAAGCGGCGCGCTTCGGAAAGGGCAAAGGCGGTCGCCACGCCTTCGCGCTTCAGCCAATTGTCGCCGAGCGATGCGGCGTGGCCGACGGCCGTGCGGCCGTCCTCGATGCCGAGCACGCCGCGGTGGCGGCCACTCCATGGCGCATAATCGCGCCCGCCATTGCTGACCCACAGCATGGTGACCGGCAGTTCGGCCGGGTTCTTCAGCACCAGCACGAGATCGGCTTCCGCCTGGCGCGCCAGCGCGGTCCAGCCCGGCCCGCCATGATCGGCCTCGACCAGCGTCACGAAGTCCTCACGCAGCTGGTCCATGCGATAGGTGGTCAGGTCAATCGTGCCGCCGTTGGCGGCGGGAAAGCGCGTCAGGTCGGCGGTTCGCGCCGGGTAGGCGAGCAACGAGCGGCCGCGGGCCGGATCGGGCTCCGGCGCCTCACTCGGCGTTGCGGCAAGGCGCTTGGGCGAGAAGGCTAGCCTGCCGCCGGCCGTCATCACCGTCATCGGGTGGTGGGCGACGGGAATGGCGCCGGCGCCGCCGGAAAAGACGTGCTCCTGATAGAGAAAGGGATGATCGTCGCGCACGATCAGGATCTTGTCGACGGTTGCGCCCATGACCGGGCGCTGCAGGCGGAAGACGGCGCGCCAGCCGTCGGTCGTTGCCGCGCTGTCGACGACGTCCCAGCGACTATTTGCCGGCCAGCCATGCAAAGGTGCCGCTTCGACGTCGCTGATCGAGAACGGCGCGCAGAGGAAATCGCCGGACAGGTGGACCGTCCCTTCAGGCAGGTCTTTCGGCAGCATCTCGCGCGGCTCGCCGACCCAGGGTGCGCGATGCAGCGGCTTCAGCCGGCGGCCATCGATATCGACCGTCATGTCGGCGAGATGGCCGACGGCAAGATCGACCGATACCGAAATGCCCTTCGCCGTGATCGTGACCGTATCCATGTGCACCTACCGATTCTGCCAGCCCGATTCCGGCGGCCCGATTCTGCCGGCGCAGCAAAGCCCACTCGCCGCCGGTTGCGCAAGCGCGGTGGCGGGCAATTCACATCAGGCGGCGCCACGTCGGCCTGTGGACAGGGCACCGTTCGAGGGCCAGACCGATATTAACCAAATGGACTGTGCCTTTGCGTTAAGATAGCTTCGCCTCGTCTCAGAAACAGCCTGCCTTCGGAACTGACTTGTCCGCCTTCCGGTTCTTTTCGTCCATCCACAAATGCGTCGCTGTGCTGGCGCTGCTGCTGTTTGCTGCCGGCTGCACGACTGTCACGCCGCCCGACAGCGTGCTGGCGGTACCGGCGCCGCCGCAGAAATATGCCGCCATGGTCATCGATGCCGGCACCGGTAAGACGCTGTTCGAGGTCAATTCGACGGCGCCGCGTTATCCGGCGTCACTGACCAAGATGATGACGCTGTACCTTCTGTTCGAGGCGCTGGATTCTGGCCGCATCAGCAAGGAGACGCAAATCCCGGTGTCGGACAACGCCGCCCGGCAGCCGCCGACCAAGCTGCGGTTCAGGCGCGGCGAGACCATCGACGTCGATTCGGCGATCCGCGCCGTCGTCGTCAAATCGGCCAATGACGTGGCGGTCGCAATTGCCGAATATCTCGGCGGCAGCGAACAGGCATTCGCCGGCATGATGAGCGCCAAGGCGCGCCAGATCGGCATGAGCAGCACCGTTTTCCGCAACGCCTCGGGCCTGCCGGACGGCGACCAGCACACCAGCGCGCGCGACATGGCGGTGCTCGGCATGGCGCTGCACGCCCGCTTCCCGCAGCATTTCCACTATTTCTCTGAAAGCGACTTCATGTTCCGCGGCAGGCTGGTGCGCGGCCACAACGACATGCTCGGCCGGGTGCGCGGCGTCGACGGCATCAAGACCGGCTATATCAGGGCTTCGGGCTTCAATATCGTCACCTCCTATAATGCGGACGGGCACAGGCTGATTGTCGTGGTGATGGGCGCCGACAGCGCGCGCCAGCGCAACGACCACGTCGAGGCGCTGATCCAGCGCAGCCTGTTGCCGACCTCCGAGGCAAAGACGCGGCTGCTGTATGCCGAGGAGCAGTGACAGTTGAAGTCCGAGTGTTGACCGCGTGCGGGTTCAGGCGACAAACGCAGAGCCGCCGTTTTGCGCGACACTGCTGAGATACTTTGCCGGCGGCTTGCCAAGCGCTTTCTTGAACATGGTGATGAAGGCGGTGACCGATTCGTAACCGAGATCGGCCGAAACCTGCTGCACGCTGGCGCCGGAGGCCAGCTCGCGCATTGCGACGATCAGGTGCAGTTGCTGGCGCCAGCGCCCGAAGGTCAGCCCTGTCTCTTTCACCACGAGACGTGCGAGACTGCTCTCGCTGAGCGCGACGCGACTGGCCCATTCCGCCAGGGTGCTGCGATCGGCAGGATCTTGCGCCAACGCCGCCGCGATGCGCCTCAAGCGCGGCTCGGACGAGATCGGCAAATGCAGCTGCTGGACAGGCATGCGCGGCAGTTCGGTGAGCAGAGCCCTGGTCAGGAGCTCGCCCCTCGCGTCATCGTCCTCAACGCGATCCGTCAGCTCTATGATGAGCTCGCGCAGCAACGGCGAGATCGAAAGCGTGCAGCACCGGTCCGGCAGGTCGGTAGCTCCCGGTTCGATATAGACGAAGAAAATCCGGGCATTGGCGGTCGCGATATTGCTGTGCTCCATGTCGCCGGGAATCCACACCGCGCAATGCGGCGGCACCATCCACAGGCCGCTGGGGACGCGACATGTGACGCCACCGCCCAGCGCGAAGACGAGTTGCCCTTTGCGGTGGTGGTGGTCCGGCACCTCCGCCCTGGTTTCGGTAACGTCGACGCGCACGGCGATTGCCGGGGCGAGGACATCATCCGGATCGAAAGGCCAGGGGTAGCGGAGAGGCTGTCTCATATTGACTGATTTTAGCGATCGACTGCCAAGATATCTAAATTACTCAAACAGGAAAGTCGATAGTTTAGGGATGAGTAACTCAGAAGCCGACAGGCGGGCTTCCATTTAGTCATGCCCTGCTTGCGTTCTGAACGTCGGACCAACAAGCCCGGCGCACGGAAACAGGCTGGCGTCCGCCACGCAGCAAGAAGGGACGATACCAATGCTCGCCTTGGTCACATCTTCCGACAGCGCCACCGGGTTGCGGCTCGCCGAGTTTGGTGAGCCCGAGCCCGCCCCGCATGAGGCGCTGGTCTCGGTTCGGGCAGTCTCGCTGAACCGCGGCGAACTGCGCCTGCTCAACATCCGTCCGAACGGCTGGGTGCCTGGCCAGGACGTCGCCGGCATTGTCGAGCGCGCCGCGGCTGACGGCTCCGGGCCGGCCATCGGCGCCCGGGTTGCGGCTCTGGTCGACGAGGCCGGGTGGGCCGAACGGGTCGCCGTTCCGACCGACCACCTCGCCGTCCTGCCGGACGACGTCAGCTTCGTCTCCGCCGCCACTGTTCCGGTCGCGGGCACGACCGCGCAGCGGACCCTGCGCCTCGGCGGCGACCTGGCCGGCCAGCGGGTCCTGATTACCGGCGCAAGCGGCGCGGTCGGCCGTTTCCAGATCCAGATCGCCCGCCAACAGGGCGCGTCGGTGGTGGCAGTCGCCGCTGAACGGCATGCCGACGATCTCCGCGGCCTCGGAGCCGAGCGGGTCGTCGAAACGATCGAGCTGGCCGAAGGACTGTTCTCGCTGATTACCGAATCGGTGGGCGGCGATAGCCTCGCCCACGCGATCGAACGGATCGCGCCCGGCGGGACCGTCGTCATGTTCGGCTCGAGCAGCGGCGAACTCACGCCCATCGGCTTCCGCCAGTTCGTTCCGGGTCACGAAGGCGCGCGGCTGCAGACCTTCGCCTACTACACTTCTGGTCCGGACCGTGGCGCAGACATCGCCTCGCTGCTCGCGCTGATCGCAGCCGGCCGGCTCGAAACGCGCGTGGTCCTCACCGTGCCGTGGCGGGACGTCGGCCAGGCCCTCGACGCGCTGCGGCAGCGCAGCATCAGCGGCAAGGCAGTGCTTACCGTGACAGAATGAGCAGGCGGTGGCGCCGGACGGGACGGTGTCTGTCTCCCCCCGGCTGCTACGGCAACTTGAGCCCGCTGGCGATTGCCCGTTGAAGCCGGCGCCTGCTTCCGCTAAGAAGCCGTGGCTGGCCGGTTTACCGGCTGGTTCGTTTTTGGGATCGCCGATCCTGAAGGCACCCGTAGCTCAGCTGGATAGAGCGCTGCCCTCCGAAGGCAGAGGTCACAGGTTCGAATCCTGTCGGGTGCGCCAAAATATCGAACGAGATCAGCGAATTATGACTTAGAGCTATCGCCCCTCCAATTCTGTCATCCTTCAGGTAAGCGTAGGGTAAGCAGAAACCTAAGTTCGAACCGTCCCTTGGGCGCGCGGGACACTGGGGATCAAATCATAATGCTGTTGGCTATGATCTGGGTGACAATCAGCCCAAAGAAGTAGGGAAGCGAGATCGAGACAACGAAGCTGGTGACCCCTGAAAACCACAAGAAAGCCTCCCGAAAGCGGGCCGGTAGCTCAAAGTGCTCGGCGGCTGCGTGCAGACCGTAGCGTATGTAAGTTCCGATAAATAGGAACGCGCCGCCATAAGCTAACAAGTACAAAACTAACACCGCAGGCGAACCGCTCTTTTGCCAGGCTAGTTGTAGTGCGCTCATAATAATCAAGCTTTCGATCGTTACGAAGATGAACTCATGCACCGCTTTGGTGTTGCCGAGCCATTGTTCAAAAAATGATTTCGGCTGATCGAAGTCTCGTAGTGTTCTAAACATGCGAAATAAGATCATCATGCACCTTTTGCTGAGACGCCAACGCGGCCACGGTCCCTCGCCGAATCTTTGCATCCGTGCGCTGCATTAGACAAGCGAGGTATTAGCAATGAGGCCACAAACGTCTTGTTATAATCCCCAACTTAAGCCATCCTGATTATGGGTTTGGGGGATCAATCATGAAAAATTTTGTTACGTCAGTTCTCGGCATCGTCGGCGTCTTTGGCGTGATGGCGATCGGGCTTGGAACGCTCGCGTTCTATACCGTTGCATTCGAAGCTGGTGCTGATGAATGGTTCGGATGGCATGGATGGTGGGTGCCGGTTCTGTTCTTTGTCGCTGTGATCATGTTTCGATCAGGCCTGCTAATCGCCGCCGCAATGGTGATTGGCGGCTACGGAGCATACTATACATGGGAATGGCCGATTTGGATCGTTGTCCCGGTCTTCTTCCCAGCACTTGCGTTCATGCTTGCCGGCTTGCTGGTAGCAGCTGTCGGCGGGGTGACGGAGCGCGTGCGCGGATGATTAGAATTGTCGCGATTTGCGCTGCGGTAGCGCTCACCATCGCAACCCTGTCCTTGCCATACGGGTACTATCAGCTGCTGCGTCTGGGAATTTTCGCTGCCGGCATCTATTGCGGCATTAAGTTGAAATCAGCCGATGACGAGAAACTTGCCTTCTCTCTTTTCGCCGTCGCGCTGGCCTTCAACCCATTCTTGCCGGTATTTCTTTCGCGGGAAATTTGGTTGCCAATTGACCTCATTTGTGCGGCCTTGTTCGGCTTCGTCGCATATCGATGCGGAAAGAAGATCCCGGCAATCGGTTCAAAGTAGCGGAGCCGTCTCGCTACCTTCGCCCCTGTAGCTGGTCGTTCTCTTTCTTCGCGGCCTCGACGCGCTTGTCAATCCAGGCGGCAAGGTGGGGCAGATACACGCCCCTAGCCGCCTTCTGGCTGTTCTCGATCCGCACCACCGGCAAATCGATCTCGCCCTCTGTCGTCTTGCGGATGAACTGTTGAGGCGTGAGGTGGCTGAAAAAGGACGCGCACACCTTCTCGACGGGGATCACAGCTGCGCCGTCGAATTGCGCCATGAGTAAAAAAACGGTGTTCATTGGTCTCCTTTAATGCCGTTGTCTAAGGGCGCGACGAAATCGCCCCACACGAAAGATGCGCGCCATTGGGCCTCCTCGACCCCGCAAACGAACACAAATAAGGCCTTGTCGTCGGCTGGATGGGTTTCCCAATCCGGATCGTTCCCCATGACCTGGACGATCTCCCAGTTATCACACGGCGTAAGCTCGTCGCCGTCTACGGTCCCGTCCGCGGCTGTTCGCCATTTCGCCCAGTAGTAGCCGGGCTCAAGCGGGATCTGCGGTACTCTGTGGCCGTATGGAATGCACATCTGGTGAACCCTAAAGCTGATCGGAATCAAAGCCCGGATGTTCTGCCATCACGACGGCCAAGCCGACACCTGTCAAGTTACCCAGGTTGCGAACAAGAATTCGGTCCCTCTCAATTCAATGTCCCAAGTCCAACGTCCGCCCAGTAGGTTCCGTCGATCCAAGCGGCAGCTGTGGCCTTTATCCGGATTTCCGTTTCGCTCTGCGCCGGCAGAGACGAGATTGTTTCCGCAATGGCGAAGGCCGGCGCGCTCGCAGCGTCGATCGCCGCGAACTCCTCATCAACGCTGATGTCCTCGGGCAACGCGTCGATCTTCGCTTTGGAATAGGTCATAGCCTGATGCAGCAGGATGCCGAGGAAATTCATTTCGCCTTCGAAGACAATGCCGTTGCGGTCCATGATGCCCGTCCTTCCGTTTTGGTTCAGTCAACGGTATCCTTTATAGATATTCCGTTGTCCCTTATGGTCAATGATGCAAAACCAGTTGTCAAGCCATTTCGGATAATCTATTATCTTTTTTAGACACCACGAGGGGAATGCGAGAATGATCAATGCAGAACAGATGCGCGCCGCCAGAGCGCTGCTCGACTGGACCCGTGACGACCTCGCGGAAAAGTCTGGAGTGTCCGCGCCGACAATTAAGCTTATGGAAACGCGAGGCACCGAGCGAAGTGTAATCGCTACGGTGAATGCTGTTCAGACGGCCCTTGAGGTTGGCGGGGTTGCATTCATACCGGAGAACGGCGGAGGCGCTGGAGTGCGCAGGAGGGACAGGAGGGCATGACCTCGCCACTGCGTGAAGTCGTCCCCGCCAAGGATGAGGGATAACTTAGCCCCCAATCCGGCCGAGCAGGTATTCAAGCGGCGAAACGTCCTTGCCCTCCGCTTGTCGCCATGCAGCATCGACAAAGCGATTGATCTGAACAGCCGGCAGGCCGGTAGCGAGGCAGGTCGCGTTGATCACCGCCTTAAGATCAGACGCATTGACCTTCCCATCTTCTAGGAATGGGGCCGTGAGAATATCAGCTACGCCCTTGCCGCCGCGCACCACGTCCTTGACGAAGCTGCCGTATGCTCCTCCCGCCTCAAAGCCCTGCATTGCGCTCACGCTGTCGCGGATGAACGGCAGCGTTCCCATGACGGAAAACGCTGTTTGCTTGGCGAGGAACGCCGCCCATTCATCATCCTTGTCGTCTTCGTCGTCGGGTAGCCGGCCACGGATCGCCGCGCCCACCACGGCCTCAAGCGTGAACAGGAACGCCATATCCATCGTCCAGGAAAGCGCCTCTTGTGCCGAGCGCGCGGAAAATCCGTCTTGACCGATTAAACGCTTGGCTTTGGCCGTGCGCTCATAGGCGACGTTGAACTTGGCGAACATGTACGAGCCGAGCGCCGTAAACAGCCGCACAACATCATTCTGGCGCGCGGTGCGCGAGACCGAACCGCGCTCAACCGCCGAGCGATCGGCAAACAGGCCGGATGCCTGGGCGCGCTTCACCACGGCGTCGGCATGGGCCACGGCCTTGGCCTCATCATTGCCGTATTGCCGCAAGCCCTGCCGATATCCCGCAAGCCATGTCGGCACATCAGCCAAATACCATTGCACCTTGGTCATCAGCCAGAAGGCCAGCGGCCCCACGATCTCAGCCTTAATCTCGCCCCAGCGCGAGGCGACCGGCCCTGTCTTCGGATCGGAATAGAAATCGAAGATATCCTTGTTGAACGTGGTCTGACGTGACGCCATGAACGGCGACTTGGCCGCGATATCGCGCGCCATGCTGATCGGATTTTTCGCCGCCTGCATGATGCCAATAGCCATATCCTTCTTGCCGACGACAACCATCGACTGAGACAGGCCGGTCACCTGCATTGCGACCGTCGAAATATTGAAGGCCAATTTAGCCGCGGTGAAGTTCGATTTCAGCGTGCGAGCCGCGCGGCCGACCAGATCGGCGGATTTCAACTCACCTTCCGCCACGTCCTTTAGCCAGATTTCCAGCGCGTCAAAATCGGCCTGCTTTCCGGCTTCCATGAACGCCGAACGGATTTCACCGTTCTGCAGGATACGCCAGGAGTTCGCGACCGGCTCGCTAAGCTCCAGGTCATAGATCACCTGATTGACGTGGCGGTGCAGCACCGACATATCGAGCTCGACATCACGGCCGGAGGATCGCGCGCGCTCCTTGAGGTGACCTTGCCGCGTCTGCGCTTTGCCGAAGCGCCCGGCCTGGAGCGCCTGGGCGATGTTGTTCGCCTCATCATCGCGAGCGAGAGACGACAGGCGCGGATCGTATTTGAGCGGGTAATAGCCGCCCTTCAAGGTCTTGCCGGCGATCTCGACCGGCGTTGCCTCGACCCAATCCGGTTCAACGCCCGTGGCGCGGCGCTCGCGTGCGGCGATATCGTCGCGGAACGATCCGACATAATCCCACACCGATTGCACGAAAGCCGCGTCTTTCGCGTCTAGCGCGGCGATCACCGCCGCGATTTGAGCCTCCGACAAGGATCCACGAACCTTTGGATCGGTGAGCCTCGCCCGGTTGCCAGCGTTGCCGAGATTGAGCGCAACGGCGATCCGCTCCCACTTCGAAAGCGCATAGCCGAGTTCGGGGATATGATCGCGGACGGCCATGCGGCGGCGATCCGCTTTTGAGTAGACGGCATATAGGCTTTCGAGATCGCTCGCCGCTTTCAGCTTGCGCACTGTCAGCCGATCCATCGCCTCATCAATCGGCGTCTTGATGTTGCGATACGCCGCGCCCATGTCCTTGAACCCGTCGATCTCGCGCAGGATCGTGCCGGCGTTCAGCACCAGGTCAAAGAACTGGCGAACCGAATGTCGCAATGCTTCACTCTTGGTCCCGACGCGACCGGGCGGGCGCTTCGGCATGTTGGCGTCGAAGGCCGCGACGACATCGGCAACGACAGCCTCAAGCTCGCGCTGTTTTTGCGCGTCGATCAGCTTGTTCCAGCGTGTCGCCATGTGCTCCAGGTTCTTGAGACTGTCGACCACGCCGCGCATTTCTTCGACCGGCAGGGTTTTGTAGGGACGCCTCGCCGCGTCACTCAGGACGGCCTCAGGAATGGCAAGCTCATTCTCCCGGCCCGCAGCCGTCATTGCGGCGACAAACGCGTTCAGCGCCCCGCGCCGCCCCTCAGCGGCCCCACTCAGCTTGCGGAAGTCGTAACGCTCAAGGATTTCATCGATAGCGCCGAGATAGTCCACCTGGGCGTTCTCGCGCCGGCCAGCGCCAGCGATCCGTTCGCGCGTCGATTTCTTGCCGAGCTTGGCAACGAAATTCTCCGCCTTCTCGACTTCATCGGCGACGTTGCGCGCTTCCATGTAGAGCGCGTGATTGATCAGTTGGCGGCGCTTGGTATCGACCAGCTTCGCTACCAGATCGTTATAGCCGAGCGATGTTGCGGTGCGCTCGCCGCCCTTGATCGTGAAGGCATTTCCCGACTTGCTGACGGCCTCGCGATCAGGAACCGTGAACGTCGATTGCGTCGTTTCGAACTTGGCGTTGTAGGCGTCAATCGCCGTGGCGACGGTATCGGGCGAGGTGTTGCCCTTGGACGCGGCTCGAGCTTTTGTTTCGATGCGGCGGCGCGAGGCGTCGAGCCAGACCTTTTCACGAGACAACATCGCGCCGAGCTTCGCAGCCTCATCAGCGGCCTTGCGTTCGGCGGCGAGGAACCGGCTGGAGTTTACGGCATCACGGACGCGCATGCGGGCAATCGACGCGCGAGCCGACGCGCGAGCCTCTTTCGCGGTCATGCCAAGGCCGGTCCCGGCCACCTCGACAACGGCCTTGAGTTCGGCCGCGATCCATTGCCCGCGCTTGTCGGAATGCAGCGCATCGAGCGCCGCCGCCTCGACCGAGCCGTCAGTCAGCACGTCGCCGTGCCGCTCGCGCATGAGCTTGTCCGTTTCGGCCTCAATGGCTTCCTTGCGCGGCGGAGCCTTTTCGAGAGCCTGGACAAGCTCATCGCCGCTATCGAACCCGAACCACCCGGCAGCGTCGTCAGGGTCAATCCCACCCTCGACCGCGTAAATGGTTTGCATGCCGCGCGGCAGCGTCTTCAAGACGCCATCACCATAGCGCTGCACAAGGATTTCCTTGGACAGCCGGATATCGGGCATTCCTTCCGGCTTCGTTTCGGTGTCCCACCAGCGGCGGTTGCCCATCCATTCCCATGCGCGATAATAGCGATAGGTGTTGACTTGGCGCTCGACTTCCTCGCGCACCTTGGCGCGCTCATCCTTGAACCACTTCTCTTGCGCTCGCTTTACCGGAGCCATCGCCTCGCGCAACAGCCGCGCCTTGGCGTCATCCTCCGCCTGATCGCGCAGCTTGAGGAACGATGCGAACTCGCCGGGCGTTAGGCCCATTTCCTCAGCCGTGGCGAAGATCGGCCCGTGATCGCCGGCCTGCTCCTTGGCTTTGGCGATCTCATCATCCGAGGCAACCATGCGGTCAAAGACCTCGCGAATGCCGTCCGACACCGTGACGTTGAGGCCGGCCAGCCGGCGATAGACCGAGATCAGCCAAGACCGGAATTTTTCGAACGCTCCGCGCAGTTCGATGGACGGCGCTTTGCCCTCCATCAAATAGCTCTCGAACCCGCGCGCCCATTGCTCCTGCATGCCGACATCAACGGCGGCGTCCTTCATCAGATCGCCGGTCGTGCCGTTGGCGAGCGCCGCGTTCACATCGTCGGCGGTCAAGGCCACATCGGGCATCACGCGCATGCCGTCTTTTGCCACAGCGGCGGCGTTCTCGCCCCACCATGCCTTGACGCTTTCCATATCGCCGGCCGCAGTCGCCTCGCCCTTGGCGGCGAGATCGCGAAGAACGGTCAGGAAGTAATGCCCGCTCTCATGCAGGAACGTGGACAGGTCCGCGCCTTCGAACAGGCGAACAACCGTGTCGCCATTGCCGACGCCGCCGCCTGGGAACTGGATCGAGCCGCGCGACCCGCGAACGTCGCCGGATTGCCCGTATTTCTTCCCCTCGTCTGCCTGATCGGACTGGACGGCAGCGCGGATTGTGGCGTCATCATCATCAAGCCCAACGCCAAGGCTCGAAAGATACGCCTCGATTTGATCAAGCTGGGCCGAGTGATCCACCGCAGCTGCGTCAGCGGGAACCGCATAGTCGGCCTCGCCGCGCAATTCGCGGTCGATGGCATCGAGTAAGGCGTTGCCGATGTTCGGAACCTCGCGCCCTTCCTTGACCGCATTGCGGTATTCGGTCGCGACTGGATCGTTCGCCAGAAAGCCGGCGTCAATCGCCGCCTGGGCAACGTCATCAACGCCGTGCTTCTTGCCGCTCGCCTGCCCGAACAGATCGCGCACGCCGTCGACAATGCCGCCGCGCGCCAGCTTGAGCGACTTCTTGCCCTTGCGCTTGATCACAGCAGCATCGCGAGCCTTCAACTTGCCGCCTACGTCATTGATGCCGCCGTAGTCGGAAATGAACTCAAGCAGCGATTGCCGCTTGTCGAGACCGGCAGAGCGGCGAACTCGGGCCTCCGCGAGCGTCCGGTTCAAGGCGTCAACGTCGCGGAACTGCATGCCTTCCGGTATCGATCCGCTCACCTGTGGCAGCGGATAAGCGGCCATGAAGTCCTCGACCGACTGCCCCGAGCGTTCGGCCATCGTGCGATAGAACGCCGGATAAAGCGTGGCCTCAGTCGTGGCTACATCGGTTGACCGGCCGGCCTCGCGCAACCGAGAGACCATAGTGTCATAGATTTGCTGTTCGAAGGATCGCGCGCCCTCATCTTCCAGGCGCGCGGTCTCAGCGGATTGGAATGCTTCATCCATCGCGTCTTGCGCGCGTTCGTTGAATTGCTTGGCTTCCAGCGCCGTGAACTCGTTGGGATCGAACCGCATGTTTTCCATAAGGAAAGCGTCGTGTTCGGTGCCGGCGATCTTCGCCGCATAGGTGGCGGTCGGAATTTGCAGATCGCCGCCGCCCGCAAGCGCAACGTCGAGATCGTCACGGCTCACGCCGTCGAGTTCATCGACCTGGGCGTAAGGATCGACGCCGAGCCCTTGGAAATACGTTGAGAACTGTTCGGCCGGGACATAGACATTTTCCACGGGCCCGTTCGCGGTTGCGGCCTCGACAAACTGGCGGAACTTGTCGGGCGTGCGAGCGCGAACAGCCGACGCCTGGGCGTTGGCGGATATCTCGCCAAGCTGGGCGACCGTTCCATCAGCGGTCTTGGTCTTGCGCCGATTGGCTGCAAACTCTCGACCGGCCACGCCCATGTCAACGGGCGCGGTGGCGATCTCCGCGACACCTTCCGCAACGATGTCGTTCCAGTCGACTGGCTGACCAGCCGCAACCCGCGCGCTGTACTCGCCGGCAGAGCCGAGGATCGCCTGTTGAGCGCTTTGCGCTATCGCTTCGACAATGGGATTGTGAGACGCGGCCTTGCCGGCGAGACCACCGGACAGCAAATCGAAAGCGCCAACGATTGCGCCGCGAATGACGCCGCGCTTTGCCGCTTCCTCCATAAGCTTCGGATCGGACAGAACGCGCTGCACGTCCTCAGGCTTGCCGAGGTCGATCCCCTTTTCTGCGAGGAAGTCGGCCGGCGCAGTGTAGCGCTCCGTCACGTAGGAGCCGCCACCGAGAACGCCCACGCCAAGCGCCGGGTTGAACCGGCTAGCAACGAGCGCCGCCGCGAGTTGCGGCGCGCTTTCGCCGGCCGTCTCCAGAGCCCACGACAGACCGCCGACAGGGTTTTGAAGGAACGCGGTCCCGAAATTGGCAATCGCTTGGCCGGCCGTCGCATCCTTGACGATTGCGGCCTTTTCGAACGACTGGGCGGTCGCTGATTTTGGCGTTGCCGCAAGTCGGTCTTGGCTGGCTTTGACGCCTTCCGCGAATTGCACCGCAGCCACGTTGTCATCCGCGCCGATCATGTCGGCGTAGCGGGCATCTACCCAGCGCCCGAACGCGCTGAGGTATTCCGCGCCCGTCCAGGTCTCAAGCGGATTGCCCTGCATATCCTTCAAGCCGGAACTGGTTTTCTCTTCCTGGAGGATTTGCTCGAACGGCTTAGAGCGGTCGCGGTCGCGGCCGGCCGTCTGTTCGAACATGAATTGATTGCCCATCTGGCTAAGACGATCACCCGAACGTGACAGCGTGTTCGCCGCGCCGCGCCCGAAGCCTTCGAACCAGGACAGGTTTTGCAGATCATCGCGCGCGAGCGCCGCATTGTCGGGGCTGCGCAGCCATTCCGTCAACCGTGGGTTGGATGACAGGATGGTCTTGTTCTTCTGCTCTTCTATTTTCTGCTGAAAGACGTTCCGGTACTCGCGGACCATTGGCAGCGGCGGAACCGGGTTGCCTGTGGCCTTGCCGAACTCGTTTGCGAGGTTCAGATCGCCGGCTATTTCGTCGGGCTTCTCGTTAACCGAGCCGAGCACGACTTGCGCCGCACCGACGCCGTTCTGTTGCTGCTTATCTTTCCACGCGTTATAGTCCGCGATTGTATCCAAGATTGATCTCCTTTAGGCGAATTTTTCTATGGGTGCAGAACGAGCCGGAAGCCTTGCCGATAGCCGACTTCGACAACGGAGACGCCGGTGTCCTTCAGTCGAGCGCTCAGGCCGTCAAATGCTTTTCTAAGCGCGCGGTACATGACCGTCGGCGATGGCCCGCCGTCTGGATCGTCGGCGTACAATGCGTCGAAAACTACATGGCTCATCACCGGCATGCCCTTGCCGCGCCAGACAGCTTCAAGAAGGGCAGCGGCGTGGCCGCTGATGCGACGCTCCGCAATCAAGTCGCCAAGTGCCGGGGCAGACACAGACTGGTTGCAGCAGGGGCAGGTCACCGTATCGCCTTCGACTTCCGAGCCTTTGCCCGGCGTGCTGCGGCCTCGCGGATTTCCGGCGCACGGGCAAGCAACGCGTCCTCTAATCGTTGAGGCTTCGGCGGCTGTGGTGGTAGCGTCGAGCGCAGCCATGCAATGTGTTTCACATGGGCCAAGAAGTCATCCAGCGGCCAGTTTAAAGCCGCCTCACCCAGCCCCTCTTTGACGTCGTCAAGCGGCCCAGGCATCAGCGGTATCCCCGACGCTTGGCTTCCTTGATGGCCGCTCGGACCAGTTTCGGGTTATTGCCTGCACCATGGCGCTCCAAGCTTGCGACGACACCAGGACTGACTAGCTCCAGGTCTCGGATGAATTGCCGCGCAATGGTAAGATCGGCGTCTGTTACACCTGCCGATGTCAATTCGGTCATGCTTGCAGCAAAGCCTGCCTCGATCTGTTCGGGTGTTGGCGGCGAGAAGCTATCGGCGCTCTGGCGAACGATAGTGAAAGCTTCCTCAATCGTCGCAGTATCGGTTCCAGACGCGCGGAAATCCTCAGACAGCGCCGCCGTCGCCGCTTTCAAGGCGCTAGCCCGCTCAGTGTCGCCGTCCTTCATTGCGTCAAGCGTGAACTGATCCAGTTCACCGCCAACAGCGCGCTCATAATCTACGTCCTTCCGAGCCGCATCATCCCTGAAAAGGATCGACGCGGCGTCGTCGTCTTTACCGGCAGGAGGCGAGGCCTCGGCCTTGCGCTCGCTCGGAAACATCGCGGCGGCGGCAGGGTCAGGCTTGCCGTGATTTCCCGTCAAGCGCTGTTCCGCAGCTGCATGTTGCGCCTGGGCCCATTCCGGCACCGACGCAGGCTTTGACGGCGCATCATTTGGGAACAGGATGCTTGCGTGATCAATCTCAGCCATCACGCAGTCTCCTGTTCGTTTTCGGCTGCGAGCAAAATGACCCATGCCGAAGTCGCGATTTCTGTCACGGACTTGCCCGGGCCGGAGAGCCGCGCACGGCCATCAGCCAGGCGGATCAGCTTATCGATCGCCATTACTGCGAGACCCATCTGCCCTATGGGTCCGACCGACAAATTGACCTGCGCGCGTCCCAGGTTTTGCCGGATAAGTAGTTCTTCGGCTGCGATCTCAGGCAAGGATGCGGTTATTTCCGCAATCGCCGCATCAATGCGCTTGGTGGCGGCAAGGAGGCGCTTTGCATGGCCTTTCGCGGCGTCGAAGTGTTTCCGGCGCTCAGCTTCCGCCTTGGCCTCGCGAGCGGCGGCTTCGGCCCGCTGCGCTCGTGCCAATGCGCGATTGAGTATCAGGCGATCGACGGCCAACCGTTCGATGCGCTGGTTTATCTCAGCGGCCTTCTTGCCAGCTTCGGGTGCGCCGGCCACGGCGTCGGTCGAAACTTTGCCGAATTCGGCGTCCAGATCAGCAACAAGGATGTCGAGTGCGCCGATCTTCTCCAGGATTTGCGATGACGTGATGGTGGTCATCTTAGGCCACTCCTGCCCAAGCTGCAGCGGCGAGTTCGGCGATGGTCTTTTCGCCTGCGATGGAGGGCTTCCCAATCGCATCCAGCGCAACCAGAGCTAGACGCTCCTGGTAAGCGCGTGATGGATCAGACTTGGGGCGAAGCTGCCTGATTTCAGCCTCAGCGGCTTCGATGACGGCTTTGGCGGCGCGAACCTGACCGATCAGCGCGTCAAGCTCAGCGGCCTTCGCCTGGATAGTCGCAATATTGGTGGCTATGTCAGCCATCGGTTTCCCTTTCTCTCAGGTGTTGCGGCGGACACTCAAAAATCCGTCCTCAGCGTTGTCGTAATCTGTGTCGGCAAAGCCCTGCCGATCCGGGTATTGCAGGATGGGTTGATACGGAGCCGGCAACCTCGGCGCTTCCCAATCGGCCGAGACAGCCGGCGAAGGCGCGGGGGCCTGTTCCGGCTTCGGCGCGACCTTCGTCTTTGGGACAGGTTCGGGCGCTGGAGACACCGGCTTATCTTGAGGCGCATCCGTCGCCGGCACGTCCAAAGCTTGAGCGCGCGATAAGCGCGCAAGCCGATCGGCAAGGCCGTCCAAGCCCTTAACCTCCAGCGTATCGCGGAATGCGGCGACCGATACATGCCGCCCAATCGCCTCTAGGCGGCGCACGCGATCAGAGAGCTTAACTTTCCTGGCTACGCCGATCTGCTTCCGGTCTTCACCTCGACCGTCGAACAATTCCTCAGTCTCGACACCAGCAACTAACCCGCGCCGCCAGACTTCCGGCCATTCGTGGACCGGCAGAAGACTGCCCGTCTCCTCCTCGTAGAGGTCTGCAAGATCGGCCTCGACTTCCTCGTGCAGCCGCTTGAGAAGGTAATCGGCATCGACCCCGACGCGATCAAGCCGCTTTTGCTGTCCTTGCTCAATCGCAGCCAGTATCTCAGGATCGTCCAGGAGCCGAGAGGCCATGGCATGCGCCGACGACGATGCATACCCAGCGCGCAACGCGGCTTCTGTGGCCGTTTCCGACCTCAGATATTCTTGAATGAACCGCCGTTGACGATGCGTGAGTGCCATAAGGCAACGGGTATCAGCGCATGGTTGTTGACAGTTTCCGGCTTGCACAAATTAGCATTTTTCCACCTCAGCATGAAAAAGCCCGCCGTCGCGGATCATCGCGAAAGCGGGCGAGAAGGGAGTGGCGCGTCAAGGCATCTTCGCCCTGACGCGCTCAACAGCGATTGGCGTTAGGCTGCTAAATCAACGCGACGCCACGGAAGACGGCTCGGAGATACATTCCGTAGAAAACGGACGATATCCGACCGGCCATATAGACGATGCCGCTGAGCTCCCAAAAGCACTACGGGCTGACCAAGTCGGAGGCTAAGTGCCCCGATAAGGTCATCGGCTTCTGTGTGGTTTTCAACGACGTGATCCCGTACCGAGGCTACGGCAAAGTTCACGCCCTGCTCTTTCACAAGAGCGATCTGCCACTGTGCCATTATGCTGCCCTCCGCTTAGCGGCGGCGAGCGCCTCACTTTCAGGGAAACGAAGGCCTTTCAGCACTTCATTGACGCGGCCAGGGTTGACCCCATATGTCGCCGCGATGTTGTGCTGAAACCGTCCATCCCAGTGACGAAGCCAAACGTCGATGGCGTCATCAAGGGTTAGTCGGTAGGGCGGTTCATTCTCATTCATCGTATAAGACTTTCTTTATGTCCCATACGGTGGGGTACGTTTTCCCTCTTGACACGCGGACTCTTGATGTCCAATTAATGTCCGGAGTGATCACGACCCCACCGCAAGGTGGCTTCAAAAAAGGCCCGGTTGGCGTTGACGCGCCTTCCGGGCCGCTCGTTGTCTACCGTTAACTTCCGGTAAACCTGTCGAATTTGGGTGAGGTCTCGCGATTCTGCAAGGCCCCTATGCAAATTATTAGGTTAGCCGATGAAAATCGTTCGGCGGTGAGAAATTTTGCCGTCGTTCGGGATGATCGTCCCGGTCGCCTGATCTGCACTACGAGGCGGCGATTACGTCGCGTCCGAGAGCTTCACGATCTGCTGTCTGGCAACCCCGATCGCGGTTGAGACGCGCTGAGACGCGCCTCAGCACATTGTACCTTATGCACTCATATACTCGCCTTTATAATCCTCTACACCAAAGTCACGCATGCAATGGTCAGAGACGCGTCTCAGCGCGTCTCAACTACCAATCAGCCATCCTCTCTTTCGGTTCAATCGCTTTCCTGCCCGCGATGTCGATACCTTCGTAAATGCGAACTTGCTGCCCCTCGACCCTTGGTCGACTTACCTTTAGACCCGACACAACAGCGCGCAGATCGCGCCCGAATGATTGAAGGGTTCCGGCTTCCTTCCTCCCGTTCGCGTCGCACCAAACCTTCCACTCCTCGAAAACGCGCTCTGGCATGCATTGCAGACCGGGCGCGACGGTGCAGTGCTGTTTCACGAATGCCGCGACAGGAGAGCCGAGCGCTTCAAGCTCGTCTATCGCGTCCCGCGCGCTCTCGGGCTGGAGGAAATACCCGCGTTGCCGAAGTCTAATGTAGCCGGCCCGCGCCCAATTGAGGATGCCGGGAAGCTCGCCCAGGAGCCTGTTTCCAAGCCCGCGATCCTCCCTTCCGAAGAACGAGTTCTCCATCGTCAGGACGACGAACCGCGAGGCCAGCGCGCCCGAAGCATCGGCAAGACGCGGCAGTTCGTTGGTCATGATGACGAACCTGATCGGAAGCCTGCCAGTCCAGGCCGGCAAGAACTTGCGATCAATCGTCAAACTGTCCTCGCCCGAGATTGAGAGCAGGCGTTCTGCAATGGCGGCTTGATCCGCGCGCGAGCCGAGACGAGCGTCACCTATGATGCCGAGCGGCTTCCCAATCAGCGGTGCGAGGCCAAAATTCGTCGCCAGGCTCGCCAATGTCGGAGCCGCAACGCTACCGTGGCCAAGCAAACCAGTGAGGACACGTGCAACCGTGCCTTTGCCGGATCGCTTCGGCCCGACGATGAGCGCTATTTTCTGTTGTGACGTATCGGGCGCAAGCAGATAGCCGAACAGGTCTTGCAGAGTTTCGATGGACTGGCGGTCGTCGGGCCATATTTGATCTAGGAAGCGCAGCCATTCGGTCGGCTCTGGAGCGTTCGGGTCAAACGAGACATCGGCAGCGTTCAGGCCGAAATAGGCAGGCGTCGGCGCGTGGAGCGTTCCGGTGGGCAGATGCAGCAGCCCATTTTCGACGGCCAGCAGTTCGCCCGCTGGAAGCATGTCACCAGACGCCAACCAAGCCGGTGTCTCGACACTGGCCGGCAGATTGCATGCAGCCGACAGTGCCGCGAACACATCGCCAACCCGTGAGCGATTAGGCTGGAAAGGGCCAAGCTCCTTTTCCGGTGTGTGGCATAACGCCTGATCCAGAAATGCCCATATCGCCGCGTGAATAGCGTCATGATCGGCCTCCCGGTAGCACGATCCGTTCCATTCGTAGAACGATCCGCGATGGTGATGCAGAGTGCGCAGCCCCTCTACGGCATAGCACGCCGTCAACAACTTGCGCGCAGATGGCAATGGGTCGCGTCTATCAAGGATCAGAGCCTTGCCAGCATCTTGGCGGATTGTGCGCGCCGCAGCCACGGGCGATGCGGGCTTCGGGCGCTGCGAAGGAGCGGCAGCGGGCTCAACTGTCTCAGCGGGCTTCCCTGCCGGTTTCTGCTGCGATGGCGACCATGGCCTTGCGGTCGCGCGCATGAAGGCGTCAAGCTGATCTTTCGACCAGCCGTCATCAATCGCGTCGGCGCAGTCCCACCCCTTCTTTGTTGGGCTCTCCCCTGCTTGCCAATCGGAAAATGAATAAGCCATGCGGACGTTCATTCGTCGTGCGCCTACTCAAATGTCGTCATTTTCAGGAGCCGGTTCCACATCGACCGGCACAGGCTTGGCCTCATCCTCGAATGGTACTGGCTTTGGGCCACGACGCGGGAACGGAACAACGTTGTCGTCAACAATCCGGTGGCCGGTCTTGGCGCAGAAAATGATTTCTTCGGCCATCTTGATCACGCAGCTGCGCTGGTCGACGCCATCGGTTCCGAAGTGACGCTGTTCGCCCAGCGATCCAATTCCGAAACATCGTAGACGACACGGCGCGTCCCAGCCTTCCGGAAGGCAGGCCCACCTCCGATCACGGCGAGCTTTGCCAGCGTGCCGTTGGACCGGCTGATGCCGTGCCGTTCTCTGAGATAAAGCGAAGCCTCAGCGCGCGTTAGGCGGGGAGGAATATTCGCAAAGGTCAACATTGGTCATGCCTTTCTTTTGATTACCCGACATGACTTTTCGTTACCAATGGTTGTGACCACCAACCGGAAAACCACAATAACATCAATGATCGCGAACTAAGCTGATGATTTTTCGCGCATTGCCGGATGGTCAATTACAGCTGCACTACGCGTTTCGCCCATCATCCGCGATACCTCATCGGCCACTTTATCGGCGGCGGCGGTC
Organism: Mesorhizobium sp. M0663; assembly: GCF_040320585.1. Classification (NCBI taxonomy): domain Bacteria; kingdom Pseudomonadati; phylum Pseudomonadota; class Alphaproteobacteria; order Hyphomicrobiales; family Phyllobacteriaceae; genus Mesorhizobium; species Mesorhizobium sp. M0663. The sequence continues at coordinate 137,656 of NZ_JAMYPX010000004.1, read as the reverse complement.
AGCACGGCGTCAACGCGTGCCACATAGCCGGCAGTGACGCCACCGGCAGAATGACCGAGGAGTGCCGCCACAGTCGGAAGTGTGAGGCCTAGACCGTCCGCCGTTGTCGCAAAGCCATGCCGCAAGCCATGCAGCGTCAGATTGGCCAGCGCAGCGCGGTCGACCTCTTTCAGGTCGGCATGGCGCACTATTCGCGAATAGGCCTTTGGCAAGCCACCAAAGGCTGCATCGCCCTTGCGCTCTGCCGGGAACACAAAATCGCCGCGCTTTTTGCGTTCTCGGATCGAGCGGAGCAGATCGACAGCCGCGCGGCTCAATGGGCGAACGCTCTCCCCCGTCTTACTGTCCGTCAGGCGCAGGCAGCGGCTACTCAGGTCGATCTCGGCCCAGCGCAGGCCGACGACTTCGCCACGCCTCATGCCGGTCAGGGCCGCAAACCGAACCGCATTGACGGCCTGCCAAGGTTCAACGTTCGCCCCGGCTAACGCTAGCGCCCGACCAAGCGCAGCATACTTGGCAGGGAAATCGGAGAGCTTGCGCTTGCCGTCTGCCGGCAGACGAAGCCCGTGCGCCGGGTTCCTCTCGATCAGGCCAAGCGACACCGCATGAGCGAGGACGCCGGATAGCAAACCTGTAGTCCGCTTCGCCGTGCCCTGCCCTCCGGTAACGATGGCGCGCCCGCGCTTCTTACTGGTCTTCACGTTCGCGGCTGTCTTGCCTGCCTTCACCGATACGAAGAACGCACGAACGTCTGAGGGCTTCAAATCAAGTACGACACGATGCGCCAGCAGAGGAAGAATGTGCCGCTCGATCCGGCCCGCATCGGTCGCTAGCGTTGATGCCCGTTTGGCGGCATGGCGGCGCGTAACGATGTTCCCGGCCTCCGTTTGGATAAGATAGTCCGCGCACAGGTCTTTCACGGTCCATGCCGTTCGGTCGATGCCCCGTTGATCGGCAGGATCAGCGCCGCGTGCAGCCGCCGCGAGCATCTGTCGTGCTTCGTCGCGTGCCTCGTCTGGCGTCAGCACTCCATAGCGCCCGACCGTCACGCGGCGCGAGCGGCCATGCTTGTTGCGGTATTGGACGAGGAAGGACTTCGCGCCGGATGGCTTTACCCTCAGCCCGAAGCCGGGCAGGCCATCGTCCCACAGAAACACATCGCCGGCAGAAGGCGACACGGCGTCGATGATGCGCTTTGTGAGCTTAGGCATGAAACCAAATTCCCCAGGTAAGCAAGAGGTCAGCACGGGTAAGCAATCTCAGGTCATGTCCAGTAATGACCGCTGCTTACCGAGTACCGGGATTTGGCTGTGTTCGCAAGGCTTTGGTTATGTCAATCCACTTCGGGTAAGCTTGGGTAAGAACTCGTCTCCTGCCCTCCGAAGGCAGAGGTCACAGGTTCGAATCCTGTCGGGTGCGCCATTCGAAGCAGGTCCGTTCCGGCCACATAGTTTACGGTTTATACCCGAGAAATGGATAACACTTTTTGGCCCGAAGGGGTTTTGGAGTGGTTCGAGCCTGCATGTCTCATCATCGAAGTATCCCAAATCGTAGTCCATGAAGCTGGCCAGCCAGATGTGGTCCTCGACCTGTTTTGATGCCGACGGTCTGGCCGGCAAAGACGAGGCTGAGATTGATCTTCTTTCGCTGTCGTTGTAGCGCGTGAGGATCTTGTAGCCGGTCTTGCGCGAGATGCCGAATTCCCGGCACACATCGCTCATGCCTTCCCCGTCGAGAAGGCGAGGTACAAAAACGAAGACGTTCCTCCATCACCGAATACTTCTCTCCACGGTACGGCACAATTTTAGTTTGTGGGGATAATTTTGGGGGCGTGGCCGCACCTGAAATGCAAGATGCAGTGATGGTCTCGCCTTTGCTGGATTTTGGTTCAGCGTTTTTGGAGTTCCACACCTCCAGCTCGGCTGGCTCAATTTTGAGTCTCCAACGTTGCGAAGAACTTTTGCAAGGATTTCTGCGGTGTGACGGAATGATCGTCTTTGACACGTCGGGACGGGTTACGGCATATCGCGTTTTTTTCCGACCAATAGGTGACGCGGTAGCAGCCGCGACGGGCATAGTTGGCGGAGCACGCAGGCGTGCTTTCGAGGGTGTTAAGGCGCTAGTTGGCCAACAACTCGTTTGCGCGCTCTTTCGGTCGCAAGACGGATTGACGCTATACCACGGAGCCATTCAATGACCGCAACCAATCTGGACCTTTGGATTGCGCCTGGTTTGCCGGCCGTTCCGGATACACTGTCGGACCCCAACCAAATCGCGTCACGTGCCCTTCAGCTTCGCGAGCGCGAGCGACAGCAGATTGCCACCAACTTTCAAGCTGGCAACTATGAACTCGCCTCGGCCTTTGTATGGATGCGCACGATGGCTCTCTTGAAGATTCAGTTAGCATCCCTTGGCATGGAGTTCATTGGTGAACTCTTGCAGCGCCCTGACATCAACGAATTCAGCGATGTCAGGACAGCCGTGTCCGACGCTGAAGCGATATCCCTTGCTCGCGACCTTGGGATCGTAACGCCCCTTCAAACGATGCGGCTATTGCAGTCACAAGCGGTAGTCTCTCACTTTGCAGGCGTTGAGAACGATCCATCCGCCAATCATGATGAAGTAATGACACAAGAAGAGGCAATTCTGTGCCTTCGGGTGTGCGTTCAAGGCGTTTTGGGTCACGAGCAAGTGGCAGTTGCAGAAGACTTCAAGCTGTTCAGGACCAAACTCGAATCAGAAACGATGACCACAGCTTCGCCTGAGATTGTTAAGCTCACCTCGTCTCCATATTTCTTTATTCGAACGGCCATCAGTATTTTGCTGTCATTGTTTAAGACGAGCAAAGGCGCGCAGTTGGAACATACAGCTAGAAACGCGTCGCTGATCATCCCTCTGTTTTGGGGGCAATTGAAAGCTCCTGAGCGTTGGCAAATTGGACAGGCGTATGCTCACGAGTTCAGTGAAGGGCGGAGGGACTCAGTAAAAGGTCTGCATGCCGTTCTTCTTGCTGTTGCTGGTTTTGACTACGTCCCGGAGAATTTGCGATCCACAACCTTCGTCCAAGTTGCCAGCAGCGTTATTGCCGCGCATCAAGGAATGAACAACTTTTATAATGAGCCAGGTCCGATGCGTGAGTTGGCAAGCTTGGGGACCTCGATTCCCGGCCCTGCACTTGCGATCTGTATATCGGCCGTTCTTTGCGTAAAATTGGGCAATTTTTACGGCACCTCCTGGGCGGCCCAAGCACCGGCTAATCAAATAATAGCTGGTTTGTCGAAGGAAAGATGGCTCTATTACTTTAACGAACGTTTTGAAAATGACCGCCTTGTATTGTCGAAATTGATTGAAGACGGTCCCGCGACAAATTGGGTCCAATTAATACAGGCGCTGCAGCTTGAGCCTGAGAAGATTGTAAACAAGGAAACTCGAGCTCTAATCGTCGCCACCAACGCAGGTGAGAAATCAAGGGTTCAATCAATATCTATGCGAATCTTTAAAGCTTCGGTCCACTAGCTCTGTCGAGCAAAATAGATTGGGTGGGGCCAGTAGCACGGATGTGGCCCTGTACGACACAGCCGCCAAAGGCACCCGTCGCTCAGCTGGATAGAGCACCGGCCTTCTAAGCGATGGTCACAGGTTCGAAGGTCGAGATCGCCAATCTTTTCATGTACGGCCCGGAGACGTGGGTAACAGAACATACCTAAGATATGGTGTGGACACTTTCGGCCCGAAAGGGTTTGTCGCGGCCGTTCCGCCAATCTTCGTATTCTAAAGGCCTAGCATCAAAGCCAGTCCTGCCCGGCCACGGCAACCACGTTCGATTTCAGCAATCGCCTGGAACCCGATCGACCTCGAACGATTTCTTCGTCAGCAGATCTCGAAGGGAGCGCCCCGTGCCTGCACCACCCGAAATGGATGTCGTCCTCGAAAAGCTGCCGTTGAGGATCGGCGCCTACGTACCCGACGATTTGCTGGAGGACTGGTTCGCGCCGGGGACGGGCATGAACCCGGTGAGCAAGGAAGCGCTTGCCGCCGCCAAGACTTACGGTTGGCGCTTCGAATGCGAGTTCAAGCACTACCCCGAACGCAAGGAAGGCGTGTTCTGGAAGTGGGTGCCGGCGATCTGACCGGCGCTGGACGGTTCATCGTTCCGCGGAAACGCAGAACCGGTCTATCTTATTGTTTGACGCAAAATACCGGACGGAAACCGCTTCACACTTTTCCTGGAATTGCTCAGCCTCCGCCTATCGGCGTCATCACCTTGCCGGTTCCGCCGCATTCGGGGCAGGTGCGGCCGTCGATCATGCCTGACCCTGCACAGCGGCGGCAAATATTCTCGCCAGCGCCTGGAGTGCCTGCGGGGACTTCGTCCGTGTTGGTCTGACCGGCTTGCCGGGGCTTGCCCTGCAGCTTGTTTCTCAGCCGGGCGACCCAGCCTTCGTCGACCTCGAGCGGCCTGCTGCTGTCGTCCGGCAGGCCTTCGCCGGATTGGCCGATGGTTTCATTGCGCGGCCGGTCGTTCGCGCCTGTCGTGATCTTCTAAGCCATTGCGTTTGCCTTTACGCCTTGCAATTTTCGAACGCCTCAGCTGCGCAGAGGTTCCGGTTCGACCGGCAGCCTTTCAGCCGGGTTTTCGCCGCACATTATCTATCCTGAACCCGGATTTCGGCCGCGCCGGCATGCGGGCAAGCGAGACGGTCATATCCTGATCAGGCACCTGGTAGGCCATCGACCGCGTCAGCAGGCGAACCGCTTCCATGATCAGCGCGACGGTGACGGCTTCTCCGGGGCAGCGATGGGTAGTCGCCGGATCTCCGCCGCCATGCGGGATGAAGTCGAAGCCGTGGGTTTTCCAGCTCAAGCCGCGCTCCGGGATAAATCGGTCCGGCTCCACAAACAGGCGGCGATCGTGGTTGGTGCCGTGCAGGTCGAGCAGAACCCAGTCGCCTTTGCCGAAGCGGTAGCCCTTCCATTCGAAGGGGTGGCGGGCGCGGCCGCCGATGAACGGGAAGAACGGATAGAGCCGGCGAACCTCCTCGGCGAAGGCTTCCAGCCCGTCGTCATCGCCGGCGGCGAACTTATCGTACCATTGGCGGTGCTGGTGAAGCGCCAGCGCCGCAAACATGATGAAGCGGCCGATGGCGACAACCGGCCGGATGATGTTGATGATCTCGACCGCAGCACTGGCAAGATCGAGCGGCATTCCCTCGGCATCGACATATTCGCTGACCAGGCGGACCGGGCTGTTTGCCGGCAAATCAAGCGCGCCGCTTCGAACGCGCCGTACAAGCTCGCCGATAGTGCGTTCGGTCCGGCGTCGCCGCCACAGCGCCAGCATGGTCGACGGCCCAATGCCGCCGGCGTTCTCGACCATGCCGCTGAGCTCGCGGCAGAGTTCGGCGCGATCCTTGTCGGCGGGGATGCCGGCCCAAGCCGCTGCCGCCTGGGTCAGGACGAGGTTTACGGCGTCGAACAGGACGATCTCGTCACGCCGCTGCCAGTCTTCCAGCTGGTCGAGCCAGGCGCGACGGAAGGTTGCGCGAAGCCGCTCGATCTGGTCGCCATCCAACAGGATCGACAGGAAAAGCGCCTTGCGGTGGCGGTGAGCGGCGCCGTCGAGCGCCTGGACGCTACTCTTGTCCTGCAGCAGCCGCAACGTGGTCTGCGGCATCGCGCCAACTCGGGTAAAGTGGTCGCCGCCATAAAACATCTCGGCAGCCTCGGCACCACGGACGCAGATTGCCGGCCGCAGCATCAGGCGCGTCGCAAAGATGTCGGTGTTCATGCGCCGGCAGCGGGTCGAAATGAAGTCATAGCCCTCGCGCAGCAGGGCCAAGGTGCTATCGAACGCGGCGCGCGGAATGGGTTTTGCGGCATGATTGCCGCCGTCGGCATCGATCAGTTCACGTCTGTTCATGGCGTGCTCCCTGGCGTTGAAATTCCTCAACGCACGGCCGGCACTTTCGATCACTCGACTTTTTGACGGCTTTGCCGCGCCGCCCTTCGGCCGCGGCTGGCAAGGATGGTGGTCAGCGTGACCGGACGAAAACCCCAGCTGTCGACGCCGACGTCATACTGGCGCGTGACCGGGGTCAGCCTGCCGTGGGAATGGCCATGCAGGTCGATCGATTTCCTGCCGATCTGGTTCCAGGTGCGAAAAGGATAGTGGCAAAGGATCAGCAGGCTGCCGTCGAGCGCCAGCTCCTTGTAGTGTTGCGTGCTCGCCCAACCTGTGGCCTCAATGGTGGCCGCAGCATCGTTGTTGCCGATGATCAAATGCTTGCTGCCATGAAGAGACGCCAGAAGCGACGACACGAACGCGGCCGATCCCCTGGCAAAATCGCCGAGATGCCAGACCTCGTCGTCCGGCCCGACAGTCTCGTTCCAGAACGCAATGAGGGCCCGGTCATGTTCCGCCAGCGAGCCGAACGGGCGGCGGTCGATGCGCAAAATGCGCGGGTCGCTGAAATGCGTGTCGGCGGTGAAGTAGATCATGCGCTGGAGCCTGTTTCGAACTGCCGATCTGGGCGCGTGGCGCACCAAGTCCATGTTGCTCTCCCGATGCTTGCTCAACCCGCTCGATCGCCGGTTGTTCCTGGAAGCAGGCCTAGGCGGTTGCCGCTCGTTGGCACTTTGAAACGGCGGAACTTTGAAACGGGGGAACTTTGAAATGAGACGCAGGTTAGAATGCTTGGCCCCGATGCTCTGAAAGGACCTCGACGATGACCGACGCAGCACCTCTTGGGCGAAGCCCGGGTCAGGCGCGGGGCGATATCGACGCCGGGCTCGAAGGGGACAAGACCCCGGGCATCGATCCGGCTGCAGCTCCCATGGAAACGGACGCTGAATCAGCCGGCAACGCTCCGCCGAAGAGCCCTGCCGCGCGCCATGAAACGCCGAAGTTTACCAACCAGGCGAGCTATGCCAATGCGATGCGCCCGCTGAAGGATAAGCCCGACGTCCAACCGAGCAGATATGGGCCAGTCCTGGTGATTGCCGCCATCGTCGTGCTGGCCGCGGCGGTTTTCATCGGCGCAGCCATGCTGTGCTGAATACCGCTGCCCCAGGTTCGGTGGCGCGATGGCTGGACATTTTGTTTCCGGTCCGGGACCTTGCTGACGCGCCAAGTTCAGGCGTGATCGAGTCTGCTGCACATTGACCACCAACCATCAATTCTTTGCCCGAGACGCCACCACCGTGGCGCGCGACATGATCGGCGCGATGCTGCTCTTGCACGGCGTCGGCGGCATCATCGTCGAAACCGAAGCCTATCGCCCGGATGATCCGGCTTCGCACGCTTTCGGTGGCAGGACGGTGCGCAACGGCGCAATGTTCGGCGCCCCCGGCAGCGCGTATGTCTATCGCTCCTATGGCCTGCATTGGTGCCTCAATGCCGTGTGCCTGCCCGGCAGTGCCGTGCTTATCCGCGCAATCGAACCGCAATCCGGGCTGGTGGTGATGCGGGCCAATCGCGGCGTTGACGACCCCCGGCTGCTTTGTTCGGGACCGGGTCGCCTTTGCCAGGCGCTGGCAATCGACAAATCCCATGACGGGCTGCCCCTGGACCTGCCGCCATTCGAATTCAGGCCGCCGAGCGAAGCCGGCGCCGTTCTGACAGGCCGCCGGATCGGCATTTCCAAGGCTGTCGATGCCGAGTGGCGGTTCGGACTGCGCGACTCGGATTATCTGAGCCGCAAGTTCTGATGCCCGCGGCAGCGGCAGAGCAGTTGCCCCCCGGCATCACTCGTCGGGTTTGCCGAGATGCATAGGTGTCGCCTGCTGGCGGGCTTCCCTGGTCACCTCGTCGGCTCCGGCAGGTGAAATCCCTCGCAACGCCTTCGCGGCTACGGTCAGCCGGCCGCGATCATTGCCGAAGCTTTTGATCAACTGACGGACCTGGTCGGCGGTGATGCCGTTCTGTTGGGCAAAATACTCGACTTCACGGTCGTCTTCCGTAGAAACGCGATCGCGCTCGCGGAAATCTCGCTTGCTCTTATCGTCGGCCATTTTTTCCTCCTGGTGGAGCTTTGCATCAACGGCAACGTGGGTGAGCCGCTTTCGTTGCCGCGATCAGGCGGACTTTTCCGCCGCCGTGCCGACTGCCCAGGAACCATGAGGCGAGCAGCCGGTTTGGCTTGGATGCAGACACGTTCAGCCTCCAATTCATACCGATGGAGAATACGATGACGCTCGCAAGCAAAACCACTGCAATTGCCGCGGCGCTGGCCATGTTGGCCGCGCCGGCATTCGGCCAGACGAGCCCACCTGCGCCCGCCGCGCCGGCACCGGATCGTGGCGCCGAACAGTCGCCCGCAATGAGCGGGCAGAGCCAGGATGCCATGCGCGATATGATGCGCCAGATGATGACCGAGATGCTGGAGGAGAGAATGCAGGAAGATCGCGCGCCCCGGGAGGAACGGCGAGGTCCCGACCGCTGGCATCGCGGCTACAGGATGGGCCCGCCTGAGCGAGGGTGGGAGATGGGTGGGCGCGGCGGCATTGCACGCGGGATGCATGGCGCGAAGATGCGAATGATGTTCGCCATAGTAGATGCGGACGGCGATGGCGCGCTTTCTCAAAGCGAAGTCCAGGATTTCGTCGGGCGGATATTCAACGCCGTCGATGAGGACGGTGACGGCAGCGTCGACATGCAGGAAATCCGGTCCTTCTTCCACGGAGGCGGCGCCGAGGATCAGGAATAGGTCTCCTAGCGGTCGGCAATGAGGCCCCTAGCGGAGGTAGCGCCCACGTCAACCGGGGGGCGAAAACCGTCGCTTGCAGATGCATTCCCTGGCTGGCCTTGCCAAGCCGAATGCCGGGTCGGAACGGTTCAAGACAGCAGGAATTCAATGGCTATGACAGAGAAAACTCCAAACATCGCCCGTGTCTGGCGCGGCAGAACCGTGCCTGAAAAGGCGGATGCCTATGAGAGTTACAACTATCAAGCCGGCATCAAGCCGCTGATCGAGAAGGCGCTGGGCGTGCAGACCTTTCGCGAGGACACGCCGACCCATTCGGAATTCGTGACGATCTCCTATTGGGAAAACGTCGAGGCGATGGCGGCGTTCACCGGCGGCGATCCGACGAAAATCCACCATCTCGAGCGGGACGAAGAGTTCCTGATCGAGTTGCCGTCGCGGGTGCAGGTGTTGCGCATTCGATCGAGTCACGGGCGGCTGGGATAGGGCAGCGCCGCCCGGTTCGGCCCGATCTAAGAAATCGCCGTCAAGTCGATTTCGGTGATGTGCCAGCGGCCGAGATTTGCGGTGTAGAGCTTGTCGCCCTTGAAGGCGATGTTGGTGGGATGGGCGAGCGTCGTTGCCGCCGGATCCTCGATCAGCACCTCGAGCCCGCTATCCTTTCGCCAACGATAGATGCGGCTCGGCTCGTAGCATGAGATGAACAGCGACCCGTCCGGCGCCAAGGCGACGCCATCGGGAACGTTGCTCACGCCGTCCACGACGAGCTGGCGAGGTCCTGCCGTGCCGTCGGCACGGATCGGCACATAGCTGACGCAGGCCGCATGGCTTTCCACGACGTAAAGCCCATCGCCACCCGGCGCCATCGCCATGCCGTTGGCGAAGGCCATGGTCTCGCTGCACCACAGGCCGCCTTCGCCGGTCTTCAAATCGTAGCGAAAGATGCCGGAGCGGTTGTCTTCGCCTACGCTGTCCGACACGTAGAGCCAGCCGCGCGCCTCGTCGATCACGGGATAGTTCGGCACGCGGATGCCGGCCGAGGCGAAGCGGAGCATACCAGCGGTCGCGGCATCCCAGCGAAAGATCGCCGAATGTCTCAAATCGCATGCAAAACAGTTTCCCGCGCTATCGAAGGCGATGCCGAGCAGAAAGCCCTCCGTACCGCCCATGCGTTCGACCGAGCTGCCATCGGCGGCGAGGCGCAGCAGGTCGCCGGTTTCGGTGCCGCACCAGATCGAGCCGTCGCGATGGATGGCCACGCCTTCCGGATGGGCGACGCGCGGGTTGGTGAAGATGCCATCGAAGAAGACCCTCGCGGCCGACATTTCGAGCAACGGCTTTGCCATGCGCCGCCCCTCTTCAATCCGGTGCAGTATGCGATCGCTGTGCGGCGATGCAGCGCTCGACCATCCGCCGGTCGGTGGCCAGGATCTCGGCGATCAGGGCGCTGCGCTCCCTGGCGCTGACGAATTCGAGGCGGCGCAGGCCGAGCGGGTCGATGCGGTTTCGCAGGATGTCGAGCGTCTCGTTCGAGGGTAGCGCAAGTTCGCGGCAATCGGCATCGAATGTCAGGGCAAAGCCGGTGGCATCCTGGAGCTGCTGGCGCGTCACGCCCGGCATGGTTTCGATGACGGCCAATTGCCGGCTCTCCCCGTCGAGCCGAAACACGCAAAGGTCGGTGAACACCAATGCCGCGCCGGTCCGATAGCCCATCGGCTCGCGTTCGGCCTCAGTCAACAGGCCGCGCGCCGAGCTGGCAATCTCGACCGTCTCGACCAGCGACTGCACGGAATGGCGGGGGACGTAGAGCAGATAATCGCGATGCATGTTGGCGACGTCGGCCATGCCGCCTTGCCCGGGCAGCCGGATAAGGCTGCCGTCACGCTTGCGCAGCGCAATGGTGTTGACGCGCCCACGGCGGTCGACCTGCGCGGCACCGACGATCTCATGCGTCACCGCGCCGGCCTGATAGTAGGTCGAATAGGTGTCGTCGCCGCCGGCATGCGCCACCGCCGTCTCGCAATCGAGGCTTTCGATCAGCGACAGGATCATCGGGCTCGGTGCTATGTCGAGATGGCCGCAACTCATGGTGGCGATGATCATGTCCGGCGCGTGCGTCGCTTTGGCCAGCCGGTAGGCGACATTGGCGAGCGGCGATACCGCGCCGGCACTGGCAAAGCTCTCATTGTCGAGCTCAGCGGCGATGCGGGCGGCGATGATCTCGTCGATGGACGCCTCCTTGTTGCCGTGCACGAGCCCGGGCATTGCGAGGACTGTTTCAGCGCGGACTTTTGCAGCGTCTTGAACCCGCTCCGGCACGCCTTCCGAAGGCATGCTCAGGCTGTCCGACAAAGGTATTTCCTTGGCCGCGAACGCCCCCGCCAACGCTTGATAATCCGTCACATAGAATGGCAGGCAGGAGGCGGGATAGGCGCCGCCTGGTGCCAGCGCGATCGCCGACACCTGGTTGCGGGTCAAAATGCTCTGCCGACCATCATGCCGCAGCGCTCCGACCGGGACGATCTCCTCGACCGTCACCAGCACCTCGCGCGCCGCGCCGGCCATGGCGAAATCGAGCGCCCGTGGTCCGATGATCTGGACATTGCCGCTCTCGTCGGCACGCTGGGCATGGACGACGAACGTATCGAGCCGCAAGGCCGGGATGATCCCGGTCGTGATTCCCGCGATCGGATCGGGCGCGGCGATCGCACCCGGCACGCGCGCCAGCATGTCCGAACCCTCCGGAAGCTGAAACGGCATCAACGGCAGGTTCTGCTGCCCCGCCCGCAGCGCCTGGATCATCGCCAGCGCCGTCCAGTCGCGAACCGGCACGGCATTCGTCTCGGCAGCCGCGCGGAAACGCGGCGGCAAGCCAAAAATATCGAGGCTGGAAAAGCAGATATCGACCTCCGCCACGGCATTCGCTTCGAGAAGCAGTTCGAGCGGCAGGCCGCCGGCCCAGCAGACATAGCGAAGATCCTTGACGCCCAAGCGGGCGATGGCCCGCAACAAGGCGATCGGCAGCCGGGCAAAATGATGGCCACCGACACCGAAGACGTCGCCGCCGCCGACCATCGCGGCCAGGCCCTCGACATCGGTGAAGCGCGGCCGGTTTTGCTTGACCAGGGACGTCATTTCGCAGCCTTCGGCCGCGTCGCGCTCTTTTCAGCAAATTCCTTGACGCGCCGCTGGCCGGTCTCGCTGCGGTACAGGCCACCCAGGACATCGCGCTCCATGGCAAGGCCGTCGGCCAGATCGCCCGAAACGGCATGCGCGGTCAGCGCTTTCAGCCCTTCGATCGCTGCGGCCGGTTCGGCGGCGATCATCTCGGCAAGGTCCAGCACCCGCGGCATCAGCCTTTCGGCATCGACGATCTCGTTGACCAGACCGGCGCCGACGAACTCGGAAGCCGGCACGATGGCGCCGGTCATCAGCAGAAAATTGGCGCGGTTGCGGCCGAGCTTCTGGACGCTGCGCTGGGTGCCGCCGCCGCCGGGGACCAGCCCGAGCTTGATCTCGGGCAGGCCGAGCTTCGCGAACTGGTTGGCGATGACGATGTCGCAGCACAGCACCAGCTCCATGCCGCCGCCGAGCGCAAAACCATTGACCGCGGCGATGACCGGCTTGCGGTTCTGCTCGATGGCTGCATACATGCGTGTGCCCGCCGCCTGGAAGGCGTCGAACTCGACAGCTGTCTGGGCAGCGTATTCCTTGATGTCGGCGCCGGCCATGAAGCCGCGCCCCTCGCCGGTCACCACGATCGCGCCGACGCTGTCATCCTGCGACAGCGCCTCGAAAAGCTCGGTGATCTCGCTTTGCATCAGCCGGTTCATGGCGTTGAGCTGATCGGCGCGCCGGAAGGTGACGACTGCGACGCGCCCGGATATTTCCAAGGTGAGTGTCTGGTAAACGCTCATCGTCAGGCAGCATCCACGGTCATGTCGCCGGACGCCTCCAGCGCGGCGATCTCGTCGCTGTGGAGGCCGAACTCGGCCAGTATCTCGCGGCCATGCTGGCCGACCAGCGGCGCCGGCCGCTCGATGGTTGCCGGCGTCTCGCTCATCTTGACCGCCGGCGCGACCACCCTGACCTTACCGCCTCGCGGATGGTCGTAGCTGGTGATCATGCCCATGTGCTTGACCTGCGGGTCCTCGGCTGCGCGCCTTATGTCCTTCACCTCGGCACACCAGATGTCGGCTGCCAGCAGCCGCGCCAGCAGGTCCTGCGTGGCAAACTTCCTGGTTTCGGCGTTGACCTTGTCGAACACCTCGTCGCGCCTGTCGAACAGCGTCTTCAGATCGTCGTAGACAGCAAGCTGCGGCGCGTCCAGCAGTTCATACAGCGTCTTGAACGGGCTCATGGCGATCGACACATAGCCGCCGTCCTTCGCTTCATAGACACCGAACGGCGCCTGCATGCCGGGGTGGCCGATGCCGGAATTCGGGCGCACGAAATCCTCGCCGAGATTGAGCACGGCGACATATTCCTGATTGAGATGCGCCAGCATGCCGGCGAGCAGATTGACCTCGATCTTCTGGCCCTTGCCGGTCTTCTCGCGATAGTAGAGCGCCGACAGGATGCCGTAGACCATGTTCATGGCGCCGATCTGGTCGGCCAGGCCGGCACCGGCCGGAACAGGAGCCTGATCGCCGCGGCCGGTGTTGGAGATCAGCCCGGACAATCCCTGGATCAGCATGTCCTGGCCGGGGCGCTCGACATAGGGGCCTTCCTCGCCATAGCCGGAGCCCGAGCAGTAGATGATGCCGGGATTGACTGCCTTGAAGTCCTCGTAGCCATAGCCGAGCCTGGCGAGCACGCCGGGGCGGAAATTCTGCACCACCACATCGGCCTTCTCAGCCATGTCCATGATGATGGCATGCACCTTGCGACTTTTCAGGTTGAGCGCGATGGAGCGCTTGTTGCGGTTCCAGGCGAGGAAATTCGGGCTTTCGGAGCCGCCGACCCATTTGGCGAAGAAGGTCATGCCGCGGAACATGTCGCCGGCGCCGGCACGCTCGATCTTGATGACGTCGGCGCCCATGTCGCCGAGCAGCTGCGTGGCGAACGGCCCTTGCAGCAGGTGGCTGAAATCGAGAATGCGGACGCCTTCGAGGGCTTTGTTCATTTTTGTCTCGTTTGTTGTCAAAGCAGGTCGGGTACGTAGCGCGGTGCTGCGGTGAGGCCGCCGTCGACGCGCAGGTCGGTACCGGTGGTGAAGCCGGCGGCGTCGGAGGCCAGATAGACGGCGGCTTCGGCCACCTCGGACGGTTTGCCGATGCGGCCGAGCGGATGCATCTTGACCCAGGCCTTGGCGAGATTGCCGCCGATCTCCTTGACCAATTTGTCGTTCATCGGCGTGTTGATGGTGCCGGGCGAGATCGAGTTGACGCGGATGTTGAGCGGGCCGAACTCGACCGCCATCTGGCGCGTCATCGCCATCACCGCACCTTTGGCGCCGGCATAGGCGGTCCAGCCGTCGAGCCCGATATGACCTTGCGCCGAGGCCATGTTGATGATCGAGCCGGATTTCTGCGCGATCATGTGCGGCAGCGCATATTTGCAGCCGCGGAACACGCTGGTCAGGTTGACCGCGATCAGCCGGTGCCACTGCTCGTCGCTCATTTCGTGAACCGGCATGCCGCCGATGGCGATGGCGGCATTGTTGACGAGAATATCGAGATGGCCGGTCTTGCCGACGGCTGCGTCGATCAGGGCGGCGATGTCGGCCTCCTCCGCCACGTCGCAATGGATGTAGTCGGCGCGGTGGCCGGCGGCGCGCAGCTCGGCTGCGAATTTTTCACCCTTCTCGTCGGCGATGTCGCCGAGGAAGACGTGCGCGCCTTCCCTTGCCATCGCCTCGCTGATCGCGTGGCCGATGCCGTCGGCGGCGCCGGTGACGATTGCGGTTTTCCCTTTGAGACGATCCATATCAGCCTCCAATGGCGCGCCGGCGCTTTGCTTCGTCGAAGGCGACGGCGGCAATGATGATCATGCCGGTGATGACCAGTTGCCACTCGGTCGGCAGGCCGAGACCGCGCAGCCCGTTGGACAGGAACTGCAGGATCAGCACGCCGAGCGCCATGCCGGTCAGGCTGCCTATGCCGCCGGCAAGGCTCACCCCGCCGAGCACGGTGGCGGCAACGACCTGGAACTCGAAATTCAGCCCGGCCGTATGCTGCGCCGAACCGACGCGGGCTGCCAGGATGATGCCGGCTACCGTCGCCAGCAGCGCGCTGATGATGAAGCAGGTGAACTTGACGCGGCGCACGTCGTAACCCGCCAGCCGTGCCACTTCCGGATTGCCGCCGACGGCATAGATCTGCCGCCCGAACGGCCGGTGCTGCATCACGTAGGCGAAGACGGCGAGCAGGACGATCGCGATGACAGCCGAATAGGGAACGACGTTGAACAGGCGGCCGTCCGACAGCGCGATGAAGCTATCGAGCGCGGCATCGTCTGGAATAGCGCGCTGGCCGGTATAGAGATAAACGCCGCCGCGCATGATGAACATCGTGCCCAGGGTCACGATCAGCGAGTTGATGCCGGCGTAGGCCGTCAGATAGCCATTCACGACGCCGATGATCAGCCCGAACAGCAGCGCGCCACTGATGCCGAGCAGCAGAGAATTCGTGTCGTTCATGATGATGATCAGCGGCAGGGCGATGGTCGCCAGCAGCGAGCCGATCGAGATGTCGACCTCGCCTGATATGAAGACGATAGCGCAGCCGATGCCGGCTGTCAGCGCCAGCGAAGCCTGACCGAGCACATTGGTGATGTTGCGCACGGAGAAGAAATTCTCGGCGGTGAAGGAAAAGAACGCGATCACCAGAATGAGGCAGAGGAGCAATGCCAATTCCTGGCGCGCGACGAGCCGCGCCAGCATGGACGGCCCAGCTTTCATGGTGTCGGTGCTTGCCAGGCTCATCGCTTGGTCCCTTTGCGAAGCGTCATCGTCTTAGCCGATTGCCGCATTGAGGATGTTCTCCTGCGTGGCCTCGTCGCGAGGCATGATCGCGGTGAGGCGGCCTTCGCACATCACCGCGATGCGGTCGGCAAGCCCCAGCAGCTCGGGCATTTCGGACGTCATCATGACGACCGCCAGGCCCTCGCCGGCGAGCCGGTCGATGAGCGCAAAAATCTCCGACTTGGCGCCGACGTCGATGCCGCGGGTCGGCTCGTCGACGACGATCACCTTGAGACCGCGCATCAGCCAGCGCGAGATCAGCACTTTCTGCTGATTGCCGCCGGACAGATTCTTGACCTGCTGGAACAGGCTGGGCGTCCGGATGCGGAAACGGTCGACATAGTCCTGCACCGCCTTGCGTTCGCTGACCTTGTCGACGAAGCCCATTCTGGCGAAGGCGCCGAGTGAGGCGAGGCTGGCATTCTGGTAGACCGGCAACTCGCCCATCAGCCCCTCGCTCTTGCGGTCCTCGGTGAGCAGGCCGATGCCGAGCCGGACGCCGGTGTGCGTTTCGTGCGGCAGCAGCCGGCAGCCATCGACCGAAATGGCGCCGGAAGTGATCGGGTCGTAGCCGACGATGGCCTTGGCGAGCTCGGTCCGGCCGGCCCCCATCAGGCCGAAGAAGCCGAGGACCTCGCCGGCATGCGCCTCGAACGACACATCCTTCAGCTTCTTGGCGGTGCTGAGCCCCTCAACGGAAAGCGCGACCTTGCTGCCCGGCGCGCCACGCTTGCGAGGGAACAGGTTTTCGATGCGCCGGCCGATCATGTCCTGGATCAGCGTGTCGTTGGTATGTTGGCCGATCGGCCTGGTCGAGACGTGGCGGCCGTCGCGCAGCACGGTCACGGTGTCGGCGATCTCGAAGACCTCGTCGAGCTTGTGGCTGACATAGAGCACCGCGATGCCCAGCGCGGCCAGCCGGCGGATGACGGTGAACAGCAGCGAGACCTCGTTCGGCGTCAGCGAGGAGGTCGGCTCGTCCATCACCACGACGCGGGCCTCATGGGCGAGTGCGCGGGCGATCTCGACCATCTGCTGCTGGCTGACCGGCAGCGATCCCGTGCGCGCCGCCGGGTCGACATTGAAGCCGATACGCTTGAACAGAGCGGCCGCATCGGCACGGATCTTCTTCCAGTCGATCGAGCCGCCTTTGCCGGTCGGATAGCCTTCGAGGAAGATGTTTTCGGCGACGCTGAATTCGGCGATCAGCGCGATCTCCTGGAACACCACCTTGATGCCCTCTTTCAGGCTATCGCGCGGCGACTTGATGTCGGCCTCGCGGCCGCGCAGGCGGATGGTGCCGGCATCCTTGCCGTAGACCCCGGCCATGATCTTGATCAGCGTCGACTTGCCGGCGCCGTTCTCGCCCATCAGGGCATGGATTTTGCCGGGTTCCAAGGTCAGATCGACATTGTCCAGCGCCACCACGCCGGGAAAACGCTTGCCGATACCGCGCATCTCCAGCGCCGGCACGCTTTTGTCGACAGCCACGGTTTCGCCGGGGTGAAGGAAATCAACCGACATTGGCCCTGTTCCGCACGATGTCGAGATAGGTCGCCAGGATGATGACTATTCCAGGCACCACCATCTGCAGATCCTGGTTCCAGCCGAGGATGATGATGCCGTTGTCGATGACCTTCAGCACCAGCACTCCAAGCAACGTGCCGAGCAGCGAACCGCGGCCGCCAAGCAGGCTGGTGCCGCCGAGGATGACGGCGGCAATCACCGTCAGCTCGAAGCCGCGGCCGGCGGTCGGCTGGCCGGCATTCATCAGCGACGACAGGATCATGCCGGCAATGCCGACGCACAGGCCGGTGACGACGAAGGCGAACAGTTTCAGCCGTTGCGAGCGCACGCCGGAGAGACGAACCGCGCGCTCGTTGGCGCCGACAGCGTAGAGATAACGGCCGAGCGTGGTGAAGCGCAGCGTTGCCGCGGCCAGCGCGAAAATCAGCGCGGCAATGACTACGGGCAGCGGGATCGCGCCGAGATAGCCGGCGCCGAGATCGGTGAAGCCGGCAAGCCGGTGGTGGTTCTGCACCGCCTCGCGGGTGAACAGATAAACGCCGCCCTGCAGCATCATCATGGTGCCGATGGTGGCGATCAGCGAGTTCACTTTGAGCCTGGTGACGACCAGCCCGTTGAACAGGCCGACGGCACCGGCAAAGGCGAGCGCCGCCAGCAGGCCGAGCGTCAGGCTGTGCGTTGAATTGAGCACGGCCATGCCGATGCAGCCGACAAAAGCCAGCGATGCACCGACCGACAGGTCGACTTCCGCGGTGATGATCAGCATCGTCATGCCGGAGGCGACGATCAGCACCAGCGCGCATTGGCGCAGGATGGCGATGATGTTGGCCTCGGAATAGAATTGCGGCGCGGCAATCGAGATGGCCATGCAGAGCACGGCCAGGATCACGCCGAGCACCAGCTGGCTGCTGCCCAGCAGCTGGCCGCCAATGAAACGCCTTGGCGCGGAGGATTGCGTAAGCTCGCTCATGTCCATTTCATTTCCGGGCCGCATCGGGTGCCGTCGCCGTCTGGAAACTGCCGGCCAAAACAGGGCGGTTGACCTGTTTTGCCGTCGGCATCCGATCCGATGCCCTTCCCGCCGCGCGGGAAGGGCTAGCCGGAATCCTTACTTCTTCAGATCGGCGGAAGTTTTCATGCATTTTTCCGGTGGCTGAAGCGCATTGACGGCATCCCATTTGATTTTGCGTGTGGTGCCATCGTAGTCGTAGAACTTCTTCCAGTCGTCGCCGTTCATCGGCGCGGTCGGGCTGACGATGTGTTCCGGCACCTCTTCGCCGTTGAAGAGCTTAACCGCTGCATCGATGGCGGTGTAGCCTTCCTTTTCAGGGAACATCGCGGCTTCGATGCGATAGGACGGCTCGTTCTGCATTGCATTCATGAAGGCGAGGCCTTCGCCGCCGGTGCCGACCGTCAACAGGCCGTCCTGCGACTTGCCGGCCGCTTTCCAGGCCTGAAGGCCGCCGAGCGAGGAGGAATCGTTGATGCCGTAGATGATGTTGATGTCGGCGTTCTTGGCAAGTGCCGCCGAAGAGACCTCGAGCGCGCGATCGGGATTGCCGCCACCGTCGAGGTCGTGGACCATGACCGCGTCGGGGATGATGGTCTTGAGGCCATCCATGAAACCCTGCGACCGCAGCACCGTGGCGGACAGCAGCGGCAGGCCGACATTCATCACCTTGGCTTTGCCTTCGAGCTTTTCCTTGGCGTATTTGCCGGCTTCGACGCCGGCGGTGTAGCCGGTGTCGTAGTCGCAGATCGCGACCATTGTGGTCATGCCCTTGACCGGATTGCCTTCGAGCACGACTGGAACGTTGTTGGATTTCGCCTGGCGCAGCAGCGGCACGACGCCTTCCTCGTTGACGGGCGTGATGATCAGGACGTCGACGCCCTTGGCCATGAAATCTTCGGCGGCGGAGACCTCCTTGGCAACGTCCAGATTGGCGTCCTGCACCTCGAGCTCGATACCGAGTTCCTTGGCGCGGGACTGCATGCCCTTGATGACGTTCTGATACCACTCATGCGTGGCGTAGTTGGTGACGTAGCCGATGCGCTTCGGCATGTTTTCGGCGTGTGCCGCGGCGGCGCTCAGAGCCAGCACCGCCGCCGAGGCAAACAGCATCGATTTGGACCAGTTCATGTTTCTTCTCCCTGTATTTCTTGTCAGTTGCTGAACGGATAGTCCCGCCGTTCCGGGTCGGCACGTGAAGAGGCGGCAGCTTCGCCCGCGCCCAGCGCCGCCGATATCGTCTCGGCCGCTGCCTTCGTCCGCTCGAATACGGTGCTGCGATCGAAGCGGGCGGCCTTTTGCGGCAGGAAGGGGACGGTGAGCGCGGCAATGACGGCGCCGGTATGGTCGCGCACCGGCATCGAGATGTTGGTGCAGCCCTCGACAGCCAGCGAGGCGCGCATTTCATAGCCGAGCCTTGCGACCTCGTTCAGCCGCGCTTCGATTTCCGCCCGGCTGCCTTGGCCTTCGCCTGCGGCGACGATCCGTTCGACGATGCGGCCACGCTCGGCGCGGCTCGAATGCGCCAGCAGCACCGCGCCGGAGCTCGTTTCGAGTATCGGGAAATGCGAGCCAAGGGCAACCGAATAACGCATCGGCAAAGGCGAATCGATCTGCAGCACGACCAGTGCGCTCTCGCCTTCGCGCACGACCAGATGGCAGCTCTGGTCGGCATTGGCGGCGAGGCCGCGCATCACCGGCAGCGCACATTCGACCAGGCGGTTTACCGGCGGATGCATATGCGCCAGCTCGAACAGCTTCAGCGACAGGCGGAAGCGGTCCGATTGCGTCCGGAAAATGTAGCCGCGCTTCTCCAGCAACAGCAGGATGCGGTAGATCTCGTGAATGGAGCGCCCCATTCCGGTGGCGATCTCGGTTTGGGTCAGCGGCTCGCCGCTGGCAGCCATGAATTCCAGTATGTCGAGCGCCTTCTCCACCGCCGGCACCCGATAGCCGTTGCGGCCGCTTTCGCCTTCGTCGACGATCTGGGCAATATCGGCGGCCATTACGCGACGCTCCGTTGCGGCTGGCCATGCCTGGTCTCGCGATAGAGCCGGTTCAGCCGATCCGCGAGCTCGGCCGCCTGCAATTCGCCGGCGATCGCCGCCGCGGCATGAGGGGCGCATTGGCGGAAGAAGCTGATGAAGCCCGGATGGGTCGGGCGCAGATAGGAGGCTTCGATCGTCGCCAGCGTCGAGGCGAAGAAGCCGCCCGAGAGAGCGTTGACCTCGGTATCCTGCCACGCCGCCAGCGACCCCGGCTGTCCGCCGGATTTCACATAGTCGCCGCGCTGATAGCCGGGCGAGCACAGAAACAGCGCGTAATCGATGGCTGCCTGCTTGTGTTGCGATTGGGCGCTGACGCCGATGCCGGCGCCGCCGAGCAAGGCGCCGGCGGATCGCGGCGTCGGCACGTCGGCGAAGCGCAGATACGGCCTGTCTGCCCTGGAGGCATAATTCACATAGCCGAAGGCGAACGGCACGTAGACCACGTCGTCATGCCCGATCATGTGATCGTAGCAGCGGATCGGGTTCCATTTCGGCGAATCCGGATGCGACAGCGCCGCAAGCTGGCGCAATTGCCCGACGGCCCGCTCGATTTTTTCCCCGGCGATGAACTCGTCGCCGTCTTCCCGCGGATCGCCCAGCGTCAAAAGCAGGCACATGGCGTCAGTCGGCACCAACGGCAGCCCAAGCCATTTGCCGTCCTTCAAGGCGCGCCGGCCGAGCTCCAGCACCTGGTCATGGCTGCGCGGCAGCGGTCCGTAGCGCTCCAGCAGATCGGGGCGATACGAGGCAACCTGACAGGCAGCATCGATCGGCAACGCCCATTGAAGCCCGTCCCTTGCGTAGGATTGCCAGGATGCGCCGACCGAATCCCGTTCGAAGCCGTGGCGCTGCTCGGCCGACAAATCGAACGGCACCATCAGCCCGCCTTCGGCAATATCGCCGATGAACGGATGGTCGAACACGACAAGGTCATAGGCGCCGAGCACCGGACCAAGCGCGCCCTCGCCGAACTCGTAGAGGCTGCGGCGGTCCCATTCGATCTCAAGACCGGGATTGGCGGCACAATACGGCCCGATGCTGGCGTCGAGCGGACCCCAGCAGCGTCGGTGATCCCACGCGAGACCGCGCAGTCTTGTCATGCCCGAAATTCCTCCCAGAGGCGGCCATGCGCCAGCCCAGCCGATTAGTAGCAACTATTTTCACCTAGACAAGTAGTTTTTACATACGCAAAGCCAGTCCTCGCTTCCGTTTGGCGAGAAAGCCGCCCAACCATCCTTGGTGCGCATCGCGTTGCCGCCGGCCTGCAACCAAAGGCTGCGATGGATCTGGCTTTTGGGGAACTTTCGCGACGAACATTCGTTCGGTTGGCGCAGCCATCTGGAGCAGCATCACTGGAATCAGCAGCCACGTCGCAGGGAGCGGACTAAATGGACCAACCGTGGGCGCGGCCATGAACCGGTTTACCGCCTTGGCATTCGCCGCGTTCTGGCGATAACTTCGATCTGGGTATTGTTTCTGGTTCCTTAGGATTTGGCTCTGGTTGCTTGGGATTTGGAGGGGTTCTCGACAGGTCGACCGCTTAACGACAACATCCACGGCATGCGGTTCTGCCAGCCGGAGCCGCGTGCGTGAAGAAACTGTCGCCAGGAGCACACCGGCGCGCACATTCGGGGTTGGCAGCCACGCTGCCTGCAACGTTCCAATCGGTTTTCAGGAAACGGCGAGATCTCATGCTGCTGAGGGTGATCGTTCGAAACTGTGCCGCCATCCGTCTTGGCTGCCTCGGCGCGACGATTTTGCTGGTCGGGCTGCTTGCCGGCTGCCAGGGCGGCGTGCTCGATCCGCAAGGGCCGGTGGGGGCGGCGCAGCGGACGATCCTGCTCAATTCGGTTGCTATCATGCTGGCCATCGTCATCCCGACGATCGTGGCGACGCTCGGCTTTGCCTGGTGGTTCCGGGAAACCAACACAAGAGCGCGGTACCTGCCGGAATGGGCCTATTCCGGACGAATCGAACTGGTGGTCTGGTCGATCCCCATCCTCGTCATCCTGTTTCTGAGCGGCATGATCTGGATCGGGTCGCATGACCTCGATCCAATGAAGCCGCTGGATTCGCAGCAAAAGCCGCTTGAGGTGCAGGTCGTCTCGCTCGACTGGAAATGGCTGTTCATCTACCCCGAGCAGAATGTCGCGAGCATCAACCAGCTCGTGGTGCCGGCGGGCAGGCCGGTGCATTTCTCGCTTACCTCGGCAAGCGTCATGAACGCGTTCTTCGTGCCTCAGCTTGGCGGCATGATCTATACGATGAATGGCATGACGACGCAGCTTCACCTGCAGGCGGATCAGCCGGGCGAATTTTATGGGCGGTCGGCCCATTTCAGCGGTGACGGTTTTCCAGGCATGCAATTCGTGCTGCATGCAGTCGCAGCGGATGCCTTCGACGCGTTCGTCAATTCGGCGCGAAGCCAGGGACAGGCACTCGACAAGGCCAGCTACCAGGAACTAGCCAGACAGAGCATCGACGTGCCGCCTTCGACCTATCGCTCGGTCGAGCCGGACCTTTTCCATGAAATCGCGACGCAGGGCGTTCCGCCCGCGCCCGGTCCCCAGGCCGGTCGCCCCGAGCCGAGCGTATCGCCCAAGACAGGAGGCTGACAATGCTCGGAAAATTGAGCTGGGACGTCATTCCGTTCGATCAGCCTCTGCCGATGATCGCCTCGGCGGTCGTCGCCCTGGCAATCCTCGGCGTGCTGGCCTGGGTCTTCCTGGCCGGCCATTTCCCCTATCTGTGGCGCGAATGGATCACCAGCGTCGATCACAAGCGGATCGGCGTCATGTACACGCTGCTGGCGCTGCTGATGCTGCTGCGCGGCTTCAGCGACGCCGTCATGATGCGGTCCCAGCAAGCCCTCGCCTTCCAGGCGCCCGGCTATCTGCCGCCCGATCACTTCAACCAGGTCTTTTCCGCCCACGGCACCATCATGATCTTTTTCGGGGCGATGCCGTTCGTCATCGGACTGATGAACCTGGTCGTGCCGCTGCAGCTCGGCGTCCGCGACGTTGCCTTTCCGACGCTCAACTCGGTGAGCTTCTGGCTCACCGCCACCGGTGCGCTGTTGGTCAACATCTCGCTGGTGATCGGAGAATTCGCCCGTACCGGATGGCTGCCCTACCCGCCGCTCAGCGAGACCGCCTACTCACCGGGCGTCGGCGTCGACTATTATCTGTGGGCGGTGCAGATATCGGGCGTCGGAACGCTGCTCACCGGGATCAATTTCGTCACCACGATCCTGAAGATGCGGGCGCCCGGCATGAGCTACCTGCGCATGTCGATGTTCTGCTGGACCTCACTCGCCGCCAGCCTGCTCATCGTCGCCGCCTTCCCGATCCTCACCGCCACGCTCGCGATGCTGACGCTCGACCGCTATTTCGGCTTTCATTTCTTCACCAATGAAGCCGGCGGCAACATGCTGATGTTCGTGAACCTGATCTGGGCCTGGGGCCATCCCGAGGTCTATATCCTCGTCCTGCCGGCGTTCGGCATCTTCTCGGAGGTCATCTCCACCTTCTCCAGCAAGCCGCTGTTCGGCTACCGCTCGATGGTGGCCGCGACGCTCTTCATCTGCATCGTCTCCTTCATGGTGTGGCTGCACCACTTCTTCACCATGGGCGCCGGCGCCGACGTCAACGCCGCGTTCGGCATCGCCACCAGCATCATCGCTGTCGGTACCGGCGTGAAGATCTATAACTGGATGTTCACCATGTATGGCGGCCGCATCCGCTTCGCGACGCCAATGCTGTGGTCGCTGGGCTTTATGGTGACGTTCGTCATCGGCGGCATGACGGGCGTGTTGCTGGCGGTGCCGCCGGCCGATTTCCTGCTCCACAACAGCCTGTTCCTGGTAGCGCATTTCCACAACGTCATCATCGGCGGTGTGCTGTTCGGCGCCTTCGCGGGATATACCTACTGGTTTCCCAAGGCATTCGGCTTCCGGCTGCACGAGGGCTGGGGCAAGCTGGCCTTCTGGCTGACGCTGATCGGCTTCTACGCCACTTTCGTGCCGCTCTACGCTGTCGGCCTGCTCGGCATGACCCGCCGCATGCAGCATTTCGACGTGCCGGCCTGGTATCCGTGGGTGCTGGTTGCCGGCGCAGGCATGTTAATCACCACCGCCGGCGTGGTCGCGCAGATCGTACAGCTCGTCGTCAGCATCCGGCAGCGCGCGGCACTTCGCGACGCCACCGGAGATCCCTGGGACGGCCGCTCGCTGGAATGGGCCACGCCCTCGCCGCCGCCGGTCTTCAACTTCGCCGCGCTTCCGCATGTCGAAGGCGAAGAGCCCTACTGGAGCATCAAGCAGCGGGCACGCGAGCGAAACCGGCTGCGCGACGAGCCTGACTACGAGCCGATCGAGATGCCGCGCAACAGTCCCACCGGGTTCATCTGCGCCTTCTTTGCGACTGTGATGGGTTTTGCCCTCATCTGGCACATCTGGTGGATGGTGGCGCTCGGCGCGCTCGGTGCTTTGGCCACCTTCGTCGTATTCGCGTGGCGCGACATCCCCGAATACGTCATTCCTGCCGCCGAAGTCGCCCGGATCGACCGCGCCAACCGAAGTGCCCGCCGCGAGGCGCTGGTTACCTACACAGGGCCAAGGCCATGACCGCGATCGATGTTCGAGAGCGTGACCCCTACCGCCTCCATGGCGGGCACGGCCATGCACCCGGCCACGGCGACGGCGGCCCGGCACCGATCCGGATCGTCGTCGGCTACGGCTTCTGGATCTTCCTTCTGAGCGACATCGTGATGTTCTCGGCCTTCTTTGCCGCCTATGCCGTGCTGGCGGGCAAGACGGCGGGCGGGCCGAGCGGGGCCGAGCTATTCGACCTGCGCAACGTTGCGATCGAGACGGCGGCCCTGCTTTTGTCGAGTTTTACCTGCGGTCTCGCCAGCCTCGCCGTGGCAGCGCGGCGAAGCTCCTGGTTCTATGTCGCGATGGCTGTCACCTTCGTGCTCGGCGCCAGCTTCATCCTGCTTGAGTTGCGCGAGTTCGCGCATATGGTTGCCAGCGGTGCCGGACCGACGCGCAGCGCTTTCCTGTCGGCGTTCTTCACGCTGGTTGGATGCCATGGCCTTCACGTCACGGCGGGGCTGCTGTGGCTGCTCACGATGATGGCGCAGATCTTCGCCAAGGGATTCCGTGACGATATTCTTCGGCGTTTCATGTGCTTCAGCCTGTTCTGGCACGCCCTCGACATCATCTGGGTCGCCCTGTTCACGGTGGTCTATCTCCTGGGAGCAAGTCGATGAGCAATGCGGACGATCGCCACGCGCAACGGCGCGACACCGATGGGCTGGAGCGCTACGACATCGATACGGCGCCGGGTGACGAATACCTCGGCGACACCGAAGTCGGATCCGGGCTACGCGGCTATGTGATCGGCCTCGGGCTGGCAACGCTGTTGACCATCGCCTCGTTCTGGTTGCTCGGAACCAACCTGATATGGGCACCCGGCATTCCGGTGGCGCTGGTCGTGCTTGCGATCGCCCAGATGGGCGTGCATCTCGTCTTCTTCCTGCACATCACGACGGGGCCGGACAACACCAACAACGCTCTAGCGCTTGCCTTCGGCGTGCTGATCGTAGTTCTGGTGATTGGCGGCTCGATCTGGATCATGGCCAACCTCGACCACAATTTGATGCCGATGAACGCGATCATGAACATGAACCGCTGATGCATGTCGCGCAAAAGTGTGCAGCGGTTTTGTGATAACGACATGCGTAAAAACAAGAATCTAAAGCGCGTCGCATGAGGCCGATCGAACGCGACGCGCTTTAGCGATTATTCCGGCCGTTCGCCGCAGTTCATGCGACAGCGAGCTCCGGTCTCAAGCCCGTTCGAATGTGCCGACGAGCTCGGCCTCTCCCACGACGTGCGGCGCGGCCTGTTTCAGCACGTCTTCGACGGCAGCCTTCTCGTCGAGACGCAGCGTCTCGACGTCGACCGCAAGAAGCCGGAAATGGTAATGGTGGAGCCCATGCCCAGGCGGCGGCTGGGGGCCGTCATAATGAGGATTGCCGAAATCATTGACGCCGTGTCCGAGGCTCTCGGTCTTGGCGCCGGCGGTCGTGCCTTCGGGAAGAAAGTTCCGCTGTGCGTCGATGTCGTAGACCGCCCAATGACGGAACATGCCTGAAGGGGCGTCGGGGTCCTCGACGGCCAGGACGAAGCTTTTGGTTCCTTGCGGCGCGTCCGTCCACTCCAATGGCGGCGAGACGTTGCCGCCGTCGCGGGAATAGCGCGGCGGTATTTTTTCGCCATCGGCAAAGGCAGAGCTTTGAGCGTGAAAGCCATGGTCTCGATCTCCCTGGCTGAGGTTCCCGCATAACAACCGCGAGCCACCGATGTTCCGGGCAGCCACCTGGTCAAACCCGCAGCCGGCCGTTGGCCGGAACATTCGCCGAGGAAGCGGGTTTTTCGGTTCGGACGCATCGCCGCGGAATGGCGGCAAGAGGCTCGGCAATGGACGAAGGGCGCGACATGACCGGGCTAAGCGGTAAGCAACCAAGCGGGGCGAAAGGTGTTGTGGTCGCATTCTCCGTGCCGGGCGGCGAGACAATCTATACCCACGAGCGGGAAACCGTCGCTGCCGTTGCGCGCACGATTGCGGCGTTGAAGGGCTTTGCCTTCCGCCAGGGCCTGCGTGACGGCGGCGGTGACAGTGGCCGACTGTATTTCGTGCCGGACGACAGCCTGCTTGCCGTCGATGCGCTCCAACTGGGCATAAACGGGCCGGACGACCTCTTCGGCGGTGTGGTGCCCTGGCGCCTCGCAACCACCAAGGCCATAACCCACGAGCTGGTGGACGGATCGGCGGCACGGCCAAAAGAATGGCACGCCGGCTTCGGCAGGGCCGTCGCCGCGGCCGTACTGCCCGGTTACACCGCATTTTCACGCCACGACGCGCTGCGCGCAGCGCAACGTCTGCTGGAGCTCGGGCTGGTCCGGTTCAAGCCACCGCGCGCTTCGCGGGGCCGCGACCAGCACACCGCCGCGACGGTCGGCGATGTCGAAAGGCTGCTGGACCAATATCCATCCTCTGACCTAAGCGAATACGGCCTTGTTCTCGAAACGCAGCTTCGCGACATCGTTACGCTGAGCGTTGGCAGAACCATGATCGACGAATTGTCGATCAGCTATTACGGCACCCAGCGGACGACGACCGACAACGACGGACAGCCCGTTTACGGCGGATCCGATCTGGTCGTCGTGCGCGGCGGATGGGAGGCGCTGGATGAGCTGCGATTATCGCCGACGCTGGGTTTGGCCGTGGCGCAGGCGAGAACCTATGACGCAGCGATGGATGGTTATCCCGGATTTTTCGCCTCACGGCGCAACTACGACATCGGCCAAGGTGTCGATTCCTCGGGCATCTGGCGATCGGGTGTGCTGGAAGCCAGCTGGCGGATCGGTGGCAGCAGCAGCGCCGAGCTGGCAGCGATGGACGCCATGAAGCGCGACCCCGACATGCAGATCGTGCATGTCTCCGCCGTCAAGCAGTTCGGCAGCACTGCGCGGCTGCCGCCGAACGCAGCAATCCACTTCCACGGGGAGGACCCCGAGGAGGGTCAAATCACGCGTTATACCGTCGTCACCCAGGCGATCCGAGGGCCGATCGGGGAAGCCGGCCGATCGTCATTCTAGCCATGTCAGGTTGAAGTCAAGCACGCCTCCGGCAGGGAACATCCACCAATGGCCGAGTTTGTTTCGGGCAGGCAGCAAGTCAGAGACCGGAGGAAAAAATGATCGAGATGATTTCCGCTCCCCAGAACGTAGCCGCCTTTCGTGTCACCGGCACCGTGACGGCGGACGACTACGACAAAGTCATCCCGGCAATCGAAGCGAAACTGAGCGACCACAAGGACATCGGCGTCCTGACCGATCTTGCCGATTTCGAGGACATGACGGCTGGCGCCTTGCGGCGCGACCTGCAGTATGGGCTGAGCAAACTTGGCGAGCTCCACCGCTTCAAACGTGCCGCGGTGATTTCCGACAAGCAGTAGATCAAGGCCGCCACGGAAATGACGGACGCGCTGTTTCCGCAAATCGAGGCGCGGGTGTTCCCGGAGGACGAAAAGGCCCAGGCCCTGAAATGGGTGGCGGGCGTGCAATAGCGGCGTTGCCTGCAGGAGTGGTTACGGAAATGGCCATGCCAACCGTTTACGACAAACGACAGGATCCGGAAGGCCTCTGGGAGGTCTATGACAGCGAGAGCGACGAAGCCGTCGTGGTCGATGGATTGCCGCTTTCCGGTCTCGACGAAAGCGAAGCCGATGAAGCGATTGAAAAGCTCAATCGGGGCGATCTGACGTCGGACAACATCCCCGAGACGGTTCGGTCAGGGTGGCCTCCGACCAAGGACGGTTTGTGATGACAGCCTGACGGACGTCACCGAGGCGATCGGTCGCGGATCTACGACGAGGCCTTGACCCCGAGCTTGCGGGCCTTGTCCTCGAAGTCGTCACGAATGTCCTCGATCGTCGGCAGATGCAGTCGGCGCAGCTGGGCGTGCAACTTTTTGGCAGCGTCGGAATTCAGGTCGCGCTTGAAATTGGTCGCGACCTCCTCGGCCGAGCCGTAACGGCGATAGCGCTCAATCTCGGTCTTCGTGGCCTGCTGGACATGTTCGAGCGTCTTGCGCTCGGCATCGGATTTTCCGTCCGGTTTGGCCCGCATGACCGGGTTGAAGGCTTTGCTGATAACGAATTCGACCAGTTCCTGCTGGGCGTGAGCCATGATTGTTCTCCCTCGAAGGAGGCCTGTCCGGGCCTAGAACGGTTCGTCGTTTCCCGGAAACGCTGAACCGCTCTATTTTTTCGTTTTGACGCAATTCCGAACGGAAAACCGTTCCACACTTTTACTGGAATTGCTCTAACCGCGGCGACAATTGAAGGTTCCTTGGCGGATTTCGTTACCGCTGCAGGTCAAGCGCAGTTCCTCGAAGTCACAGCCGAGCCTTGGTGGTGCGTGGCGTTGCCAGGAGCAGGCTTGTTTCGCTGCCGGTAATTCCGGGGATCAGGCGGATACGTCTCAGCACCGCATCGAACTCGCTCAGGGTCTGGGTTCCGAGTTCTATCACCAGATCCCAGCGGCCATTGGTGGTGTGGATGGTCGAGACCTCGGAGAAGCCGCCCAGCGCCCGAATGACGCGATCGGCGGCGTGGCCTTCGATCTCGATCATCATGATGCCACGCACGCGCTGATCGACCGCGTCGGCGCGCAGAATGACGGTGTAGCCGACGATGACGCCGTCCCTTTCAAGTCGCTCGATCCGGGACCTTACCGTTGCCCGGGAGACACCCAGGCTGACGGCAAGATCGGAAATGCTGCGCCGGGCGTCGTGCCGCAAAGAGGTGATGATCTGCTCGTCGAGCTGGTCCATGATTGCTCACAACGGAAGTAGATGATGCCACAATGGTAAGGCACTTCGACAAATTTGCCAATTTGACATGTTCATTCTGCCAGCGATGCCCGCTTCAATAAAGGCATCGTAATTCGGTGGGGTATGACAAATGCATTGCACAATCGTTGGGGCACCGATCCAGGCCGGCTCGGGTAGGATGGGCTGCGAGATGGGGCCGAGTGCGCTGCGCACGGCCGGCCTGGCCGGCGCGCTGACCGAGCTTGGCCATACGCTGACCGACCTCGGAACGATTGTCCCTGCCGATATGCGCCCTGTCGTACACGGCAATGCGGCGGTGAAGGCGCTGCCGGAAATCGCCGCCTGGACGGCGGCAATCAGCGAAACCGCCTATGCCGCGAGCGCCGATGCGATGCCGATCTTTCTCGGCGGCGACCACAGCATTTCGGCCGGCACGCTCGCCGGCATTGCCCGCCGGGCGGCGAATGCCGGCCGGCCGCTCTTCGTGCTGTGGCTCGATGCGCACCCCGATTTTCATACGCTCGACACGACGACCAGCGGCAATTTGCATGGTGTGCCGCTGGCTTATGCCAGCGGGCAGCCCGGCTTCGAGGGCTATTTCCCCCGCCTTGCAGCGCAGGTGGAGCCGGCTCGCATATGCGCGCTGGGGATCCGCAGCGTGGACCTGGCGGAAAGGGATGCATTGCGCAGAGCCGGCGTGACGGTCCACGACATGCGTTCGATCGACGAGCACGGCATCGCGCAACTGCTTCGCGCCTTTCTCGAACGGGTGAGCGCCGCCAACGGCATGCTCCACGTCAGCCTCGACGTCGATTTTCTCGACCCGTCGATCGCCCCGGCGGTCGGCACCACCGTCCCAGGCGGCGCCACCTTCCGCGAGGCGCATCTGGCGATGGAAATGCTGCATGACAGCGGCCTCGTCACCAGTCTCGACCTGGTCGAGCTCAACCCTTTTCTTGACGAGCGCGGCCGCACCGCCACGCTTTTGGTCGACCTGACCGCAAGCTTGATGGGCCGGCGGATCATGGATCGCCCGACGAGGGGGTTCTGAGCCATGACGGTCAATTTGAACATCGTTCCTTTCGTCAGCGTCGACCGCATGATGAAGCTGGTGCTTGCCATCGGCATCGAGCGCTTTCTGGTCGAGCTTGCCGCCTATATCGAAGAGGATTTCAGGCGTTGGGAGCTGTTCGACAAGACGCCGCGCGTCGCCTCGCACAGCATTGACGGCGTCATTGAGCTGATGCCGACCAGCGACGGGCAGCTTTACGGCTTCAAATATGTCAACGGGCATCCGAAGAACACGCGTGACGGCCGTCAGACCGTGACCGCTTTCGGCGTGCTTGCCGATGTCGGCAACGGCTATCCGATGCTGCTTTCGGAAATGACCATCCTGACCGCCCTGCGAACGGCGGCCAGCTCGGCGGTTGCCGCGAAATACCTCGCTCCCAAGGCCGCCCGGTGCATGGCGATCATCGGCAATGGCGCGCAATCGGAATTTCAGGCCATTGCGTTCAAGGCGCTGCTTGGCGTCGACAGGCTGCGCCTCTACGATATCGACCCGGCGGCCTCGACCAAATGCATGAAGAACCTTGCCGGCATGGGTTTCGACATCAAGCTCTGCGCGTCGGCGCAGGAGGCCGTCGAAGGTGCAGAGATCATCACCACGGTGACCGCCGACAAGCGGTCGGCAACAATCCTGACCGACAACATGGTCGGGTCCGGCGTGCACATCAACGCGGTCGGCGGCGACTGCCCGGGCAAGACCGAGCTGCATCGCGACATTCTGCTGCGCTCGAATATTTTCGTCGAGTATCCGCCGCAGACGCGCATCGAAGGCGAGAGCCAGCAGCTCGATGCGGACCATCCGATCACCGAATTGTGGCAGGTGATGACAGGAAAGGCAGCAGGCCGGACGGACGCCGGACAGATCACGCTGTTTGATTCCGTCGGCTTTGCGATCGAGGATTTTTCCGCGCTGCGCTACGTCCGCGATCAGCTTCAGCGGACCGGCCTTTACGAGGAACTAGACCTTCTGGCCGATCCCGATGAACCGCGTGACCTGTTCGGCATGCTGCTGCGCGCCGAAAAAGTGGCCGGGCTGGCGGTTGCCGGCAGCTGAGCTGCGATCCTGTCGGTCAGTCCTTCTTTTCCTGGTAGAGGCGCTCGGTGGCGCGGTCGCTTTCCCTGCGCTCCGCCGGGCCGCGACGGCGCTGCGTGAGCAGGGCGTAGGCGATCAGGATTGCCAGCAGCAGTGGACCGCCTGCAACAACGAGCAACCACAAACTAGTCTCAAACATCGAACCGTCTCCTTTCCTTCACAACCGGGAAGGACCAGAACCGTTCCTCCGTCTTATCGGAGGTCGCCCGCACGGCGTGGCGCGATTCAGGATTTAATGCTTCGAGCGGGGCGTTCCACGCCTTGTCTGCACTCAGGATGCCCTTATCTAGAGTCTTATCATTCGGTCACAGGCACTCTCTGCAAAGTGAAGGGAACCACAAGGGCTTTCCGACATTTGGTTGTTCAAGAGACAAACGTGCAGCCACACCGGCTCCGGGGCTAGGAATACCATGCGTGAGAATCAATCCGACGTCTTCGATCTGTTTTCCGAGGTTTACAAGAATGCGGCGCAGGAGGAGATAAGCCTCCAGCAATATCTGCTTGCCTGCCGCGAGGACAAGTCGATGTACGCCTCGGCGCCCGAGCGGATGGTCGAGGCGATTGGCGAGCCGACCTTTGTCGATACCAGCAAGGACGAGCGGCTTGGCCGTATTTTTTCGAACCGGACGATCAAGATCTATCCGACCTTCGCCGACTTTTACGGCATGGAGGATACGATCGAGCGTATCGCCGGTTATTTCCGCTATGCCTCGCAAGGGCTCGAGGAACGCAAGCAGATACTCTATCTCCTCGGCCCGGTCGGCGGCGGCAAGTCCTCGCTTGCGGAGCAGCTGAAAAGGCTGATGGAGCAGCGTCCGATCTATACGCTGAAGGTCGGCGGCCAGGTCAGCCCGGTGTTCGAATCGCCGCTCGGGCTGTTCGACCCCGACCGCATGGGCGACCTTTTGGAGGATAAATACGGCATCGCCCGGCGGCGGCTGAACGGCCTGATCTCGCCCTGGGCGGCCAAGCGCCTCGACGAATTGTCCGGCGACATCTCCAAATTCAGCGTCGTCAAGCTGATGCCGTCCAGGCTTCGCCAGATCGGCATCGCCAAGACCGAGCCGGGCGATGAGAACAACCAGGACGTTTCGGCCCTGGTCGGCAAGGTCGACATCAGGCAGCTGGAAAACTTCAGCCAGTCCGATCCGGATGCCTATTCCTATAGCGGCGGCCTGAACCGGACCACGCAAGGACTGCTCGAATTCGTCGAGATGTTCAAGGCGCCGATCAAGGTGCTGCATCCGCTGCTGACCGCGACCCAGGAAGGCAGCTACAACGGCACCGAGAATTTCGGCGCTTTCCCCTATCAGGGCATCATCGTTGCCCATTCCAACGAATCGGAATGGCTGCAATTCAAGAACAACAAGAACAACGAGGCGTTCCTCGACCGTATCCTGGTGGTCAAGGTGCCGTATTGCCTGCGGGTCACCGAAGAGCGGCAGATCTACGAGAAGCTGTTGCGCGAAAGCGAATTGGCCTCCAGCCCCTGCGCTCCGGAAGTGCTCGATATCCTCAGCCGGTTCACCGTTTCGACCCGCCTGGCCGAACACGACAATTCGCCGCTCTACACCAAGATGCGCGTCTATGACGGCGAGAACCTCAAGGAAACCGATCCCAAGGCGAAGTCGGTCCAGGAGTACCGAAACGCGGCCGGTGTCGATGAAGGCATGACCGGCGTCAGCACCCGCTTCGCCTTCAAGATCCTGTCGCAGACCTTCAACTACGACACCGAAGAGGTGGCCGCCGATCCGGTGCATCTGATGTACATCCTGGAAGAGGCGATCAAGCGCGAGCAGTTCCCGAAGGAAACAGAGGCGGACTATCTCGATTTCATAAAGTCGGAGCTGGCGACCCGTTATGCCGAGTTCATCGGACACGAGATCCAGAAGGCTTATCTGGAATCCTATAGCGAATACGGCCAGAACCTGTTCGACCGCTACATCGCCTATGCCGATGCCTGGATCGAGGATCAGGACTACAAGGATACCGATACCGGCCAGATCCTCAATCGCGAGGTTCTGGACAACGAACTGTCGCAGGTCGAAAAGCCGGCCGGCATCGCCAATCCCAAGGACTTCCGCAACGAAGTGGTGAAGTTCACGCTGCGCGCGCGGGCCAGAAACCATGGCCGCAACCCATCATGGACAAGCTACGAAAAGCTGCGCGAAGTCATCGAGAAGCGGATGTTCGGGCAGGTCGAAGATCTGCTGCCGGTGATCAGCTTCGGCTCCAAGCAGGACAGCGTGACGGAGAAGCGGCATACCGAATTCGTGCAGCGGATGATCCAGCGCGGCTACACCGAGCGCCAGGTCCGCCGGCTGGTGGACTGGTACATGCGGGTGAACAAGGCGGGTTGAAGCCAGCCCGGGGTAACATATGCCGATCTTCATCGATCGCCGACTGAACCCGAAGGACAAAAGCCTCGGCAACCGGCAGCGTTTCCTGCGGCGGGCGCGCGAAGAGTTGAAGCGCACCATCCGCGATCAGATCCGCACCGGCAAGATCGCCGACGTGGACGCCGAGCATGCCGTTTCGATGCCGGCGCGAGGCACCGGCGAGCCGAGCTTCAAGGATGCCCGGAACAGCGGCAGCCGCCAGCACGTCCTGCCCGGCAACAAGCATTTTGCCCGAGGCGACCGGCTGCCTAAACCCGGCCAGGGCGGCGGCATGGGATCCGCCCCGGGGAGAACCGAATCGGAGGACGATTTCCGTTTCGTGCTGTCGCGCGAGGAGGTGCTCGACCTCTTTTTCGAAGACCTCGAACTGCCTGATATGGTCAAGCTCAACCTCAAGGAGATCCTCGCCTTCAAGCCGCGCCGGGCCGGCTTCGCCGCGACCGGCTCGCCGACCAACATCAATGTCGGGCGCACGATGCGCAACAGCCATGGCCGCCGCATAGCGCTCAGGCGCCCCAAGCAGGAGGCGGTCGACGCTGTCGCGCAGGAGATCGCGACGCTGGAGACGAAGCCGCAAAACGCCGAGATGCGGCAGCGCATCGTGGCGCTGCAGGAAGAGCTTGAGCGGCTGGAGCGCCGCCGCAAGCGGATCGCCTTTGTCGATCCGGTCGATATCCGCTTCAACCGCTTCGACGCCCAGCCGGTGCCGAACGCCAATGCGGTGATGTTCTGCCTGATGGACGTGTCCGGTTCGATGGGCGAACGCGAGAAAGATCTGGCCAAGCGCTTCTTCGTGCTGCTGCACCTGTTCCTGAAACGGCGCTATGACCGCACCGAGGTCGTCTTCATTCGCCACACGCACGAGGCGCAGGAGGTGGACGAGGAAACCTTCTTCTACAACACTCAGAGCGGCGGCACGGTGGTTTCCACGGCGCTCGAGGAGATGCACCGCATCGTCGAGCAACGCTATCCCAGCCGCGAATGGAACATCTATGTCGCCCAGGCCTCGGACGGCGACAATTTCGTCACCGATTCCGAGCGCTGCATCGCCTTGCTCGACGAACAGATCATGCGGCTTTGCCAGTATTTCGCCTATGTCGAGATCCTCGACGAGCGTGAGAGCCACATCTTCGGCGCCACCGACAACGGCACGTCGCTGTGGCGTGCCTACAGTGCGGTCAAGCTGAGGTGGTCGAACTTCCAGATGAGCCGCATCGCCACGGCGGCCGACATCTACCCGGTTTTCCGCCAGCTCTTCGCCAGACAGCCGGGTTATCAAAAGAGCGCTGAAAGAGGGGGCTGATGGCGAGCAAATCCGGGTTGCTGTTTTCCGGTTCCGACTGGGATTTCAGGACGCTGTCGCGTGCCTACGAGACCATCGAGGCGGTCGCCACGGAAGAGCTCCACCTCGACGTCTATCCGGTGCAGATGGAGATCATCTCCTCAGAACAGATGCTCGACGCCTATTCCTCTGTCGGCATGCCGCTGATGTACCGCCACTGGTCGTTCGGCAAGCACTACCTCTACCAGGAATTGCTCTACCGCAAAGGCGGACGGGGGCTCGCCTATGAACTCGTCATCAATTCCAATCCCTGCATCGTCTATCTGATGGAAGAAAACACCATGGCCCTGCAGGCCCTGGTGACGGCGCACGCGGCACTCGGCCATAACCATTTCTTCAAGAATAATTATCTGTTCCAGCAGTGGACTGACGCCAGCGCTATCCTCAGTTATCTGGACTTCGCCAAGGGCTACATTGCCCGCTGTGAGGAGCGGCATGGCGTCGATGCGGTGGAAGAGATCCTCGATGCCGCACATGCGCTGATGGAACAGGGCGTGTTCAGATATCACCGGCCGCCGAAACTGTCGTCGGAAAAGCAGCGCGAGGGCGTTCGCGAGCGCCTGGAATACGAGGAGCGTTCCTACAATGACCTATGGCGCACGCTGCCGCCTTCGAAGGACGGCACCAAGCCCCGCGAGACGGATACAATGGCGGAGCGCAGGAAATCGCTCAAGCTGCCCGAGGAAAACCTGCTTTATTTCCTGGAGAAGAACAGCCTGATCCTGGAACCCTGGCAGCGTGAGGTCATCCGGATTGTCCGCGTCATCGCGCAGTATTTCTATCCGCAGCGCCAAACGCAGGTGATGAACGAGGGCTGCGCCACCTTCGTGCATTACACGCTGATGAACCTTTTGTTCGACCGCGGCCTGATCGGCGAAGGCGCCATGCTGGAAGTGCTGCGCAACCATTCGAACGTGATCTTCCAGCCGGGCTTCGACGATCCGCGCTTTTCCGGCATCAACCCTTACGCGCTGGGCCTCGACATGATGCAGGACATCCAGCGCATCTCGACCGCGCCGACCGCCGAGGACCGCGACTGGTTTCCCGATATCGCCGGCAATGGCGACTGGCGCCAGACCCTGCTGGACGCCTGGGCCAACCATCGCGACGAGTCCTTCATCCGCCAGTATCTGAGCCCCACCCTGATCCGGAAATGGCGGTTCTTTGTGCTTGCCGATGCGGCCAACGATCCGCACTACGAAGTCGCCTCGATACACAATGAGCGCGGCTACGAGAGCATCCGCGCCGCACTCGCCCACAGCTACGACATCGGCGCCAGCCGGCCGGACATCCAGGTGGTGGACGTGGACCTGCTCGGCGATCGGCATCTGCGCCTGCAGCATAAGGTCAAGGACGGCATAGTGCTGGAAGGCGGCAGCCGCGACGCCACGCTGCGCCATATCCGCAAGCTCTGGGGCTACGAGGTCAGCATGGCTGCGGTCGACGCACAGACCGGCGCCACAGTCCACGAACGGTCGACCAGCCAGATCGGGGAATGACCGAACCGGACTTGCCGGCGAAGTCGGGTGTCGTTGCCTTTACCGGATCACCAACCACCCTAAGTACGCGCGCGCCACGAGGGCATCATTCAGGGAGCAGGAACATGCGCGCATTGATGATCGCCACCGTCCTTCTGGTCGCTGTCACGATGGCGCTCTCACTTGCGCACGCACTGGAATTGCCCGGCAAGTTGCGCCTCAAGGAGGCCACCTACAGATCAGTGCAGGCGATCTATTATCCCGGCTTCACGATCGGCGGCTTTGCCGAGATCGGCGGCATCATTGCCCTCGCCATCATGCTCTACCTGACGCCTTATCCAAGCGCTCGATTCTGGTGGACCTTGGCGGCGCTCGCCTTCCTGCTGGCGGAACATGCGACCTATTGGTTGATCACGCATCCCGTCAATAATTTCTGGGTGCAAGACGTTGCCATGCCGCAATCAGCCGCGACCTTTTTTTCAATGTTCTCTCGAAAGCAGACCGGCGACTGGAGAGACTTGCACAACGTCTGGGAGGCTTCGCATGTCGCCAGGGCAGGCCTGGCGATGCTGAGCCTCGTCTCAATTGCTGTCGCCGCGACATTTTTTGCTGAATGGCGCCAGGGATCAAGACGGCCCTCGTCCGCCAACTTGCCGCCACGAACGCTGCATCCGTCAGATCAGGGAACGGAACCGGCGTACTATCTTAACGTCAAGCGATCCTGCCGTTTCAGCGGTCGGTGCGATGCTTGTTGTGGGCGCTTTCCTGGTGCTCGCCGCGGATGATGTTGCGGTCGTCGGGATCGGCAATGTCCTTCGGGTCCGATCTGAGCTCGGCACCGCGCCGGAACGCCTCGCGCTCTTGCCTGGTCTTTTTCAAATCCGCTTCCGCGTCGAAATCCTTGCCGGCGTTTTTCGTGTTCTCGCGCTCTTCGATGACGCGCAATTGCTGCTCATGAGTCTTTTTTCCGGCCATCGGTGACCTCCTTCTTTTGATTTTCCACTTTCCCAGGGTCCAAATTCGCTACAGCCCGAAAGGATAGGTCTCGGGAAGGCCTGTCCCCGCATGTTCCGGCCCAAGCGGCGTCACGGCACTGGTTTCATCGAACCAGACGAAAGCATCGAACTGGCGGGCGAGCGAGGCGTCCGCATAATGGCTGTGGAGCTCGGTTTCGGGCCGGTAGATGACGCCGATAAAGCGTTCCAGCCGGCGCTCCAGAAGCCGTTCGCGCAGCGTGTCGTCGCGATCGAAATCGAGCAGGAAAGGCGAGACGCCGCTGTCGTGGCAAAGCCGCTCATAGCTGTCGTTGTGGGAAGGCCGAACCGGTTTCACTTCCATGTCGCCGTCCCAGTCGGTGGCGGCGGCCACCGTCCCGGAATGCGTACTGAGCCCGATCAAGGCAACCTCGTCGCCAAAACGCTGGCGGCAGAGCTGGCCGATATTCAGTTCGTCCCTGACGATCCCCATTTCGGTATAGCGGGCATCGCCGATATGGGAATTATGTGCCCACACCACCGCCTTGGCGTTCGGGCCGCGGGCCTGCAGCAGGTGCTCCAGCGTTTCGAACATATGGGTTTCGCGCAGGTTCCAGGATTGCGCGCCGCCGTAATACATGGTGCGGTAATAGCGCTCGGCGGAGGCGACCAGACGGGCATTCTGGCTCGCGTCGAGGAAATCGATGCCGTCCTGCTGCGCGTAGTCGAGCTCTCTGGAAAGCAGTTCCCGGCATTGCTCGAGCACGGCCTTCTCGCATTTCTGGTAACCGGAGGTGAGTGCGACACGGCCATAGGTGGCCGGGTCGTTCTGCCACGGCGTCAGGCAGCCATAGCGTTCGCGCGCGATCCTCGCCGCCTGCGGATCGACCCGGTCGAGATATTGCAGGACCGCCGCAATCGATCCACCCATATTGTAGATGTCGAGGCCATAGAACCCGGCCCGCCGGGAGGATAGCCTGATCCGCTCATTATGCTGTCGCATCCAGTCGACGAACTCGGCGACGTCGGTGTTGCGCCACATCCAGGTGGGAAAGCGCTGGAACGGCGGATCTGCGCCAGGCCGCGGCGGCCGATGGCGGACGTAGCGGTCGATCGCCGCGGCATCGGGCCAGTCGGCCTCGACCGCGACGATGGTGAAGCCATGCTTCTCGATCAGCCTGCGAGTGATCGCGGCGCGCGCACGGTAGAACTCCGACGTGCCGTGGCTGGCTTCGCCGAGCAAGACGACGCGGCGGTCGGCAAACCGGTCGAACAGCGCACCGAAGGCCGGATCGTCGAAATCCGGAAGCGGTTCGGCGGCGGCCGCGATCATCTGCGGCAGGCTGCTCCTGCGCTGATGCCGGTGCGGAAGATCGGCCGCTATCTGGCTGTCGCTGCCTGGCTCGCCCCAGCCTTGCTCGCCGATCAGCGGAACAAACCGCACGCCGCCGAAATCCTCCTCAGTGTAGGTTGCGGCGCCGGTACGGGTGACCTTGAGCAGGCGCTGCGAGTCGAATTCATCGCCGACCGGGATGACAAGCCGGCCAGCGACGTCGAGCTGTTCCTGCAGAGCGAGCGGTGCGCCGGGTCCGGCGGCCGCAACCAGGATCGCATCGAAGGGTGCCGCCTCGGGCCAGCCTTTGGTGCCGTCGCCGGTGCGGACTTCGATATTGTCGTAGCCAAGCTTTTTGAACCGCTGCCTTGCCGTTTCAGCCAACGCGGCGTGGCGCTCGATCGTGTAGACGCGTTCCACGATCCGGCTCATTACGGCAGCCGCATAGCCCGAGCCGGTGCCAACCTCGAGGACGTGGTCGCCGGCTCCGACCTCGGCCATTTCGATCATGAACGCAACGATGTAGGGCTGCGATATCGTCTGACCTTCGGCGATCGGCAGCGGCCCGTCCTCATAGGCGAATTCTTCAAAGCCAGGATCGACGAAAGCCTCGCGCGGGACCTCGCGCATCGCCTGAAGGACATTGCGGTCGCGAATGCCACGGCGGCTCAAGTGGATGTCGACCATTTGGTTGCGGGCATGGGAGAGATCGAGCATCTTTTTGCTCCTCCTATGGGCCTCCGCTACAATCGCCCAAGCTGCTCAACGCCACCTCGGCCGGCTCGTATCTCAGGGCCTCGGCAGTCCCTTTGGATCCAAGCAATGCGGTGCATCTCCCTAACCGTTGGCAAGCCCCGAGGTTCCCCAAAAGACCGACCCGCTTTTGTCCGGCGAGGCGGGTTGCAGGATCGGCAATCGCTAGCCACGCCGCCCAAACTTATTTCAAGGCAAATCCTTTCTCCGACGCGACGCCACTCCAGATAACGACGGACGAGGGTATTCCGGAGGCATTTCCATGAACGACGAGGTCCGCACCGCTGCGCACACGACCGGCCTTGACCAGATCGATCTGATGGACCGCTACTGGCGCGCCGCGAACTACATCTCGGTTGGCCAGATCTACCTGCTCGACAATCCGCTCTTGCGCGAGCCCTTGCGGCCCGAGCACATCAAGCCGCGGCTGCTCGGCCATTGGGGCACGACGCCCGGCCTCAATTTCATCTATGTGCATTTAAACCGGATTATCCGTGAACGTGGTCTCGATGTCCTGTTCATCTGCGGCCCGGGTCACGGCGGCCCGGCAATGGTCGCGAACAGCTGGCTCGAGGGCACCTACAGCGAAATCTATCCCGAGGTCGGCGGGGACGAAGACGGCCTGCGAAAGCTGTTCCGGCAGTTCTCGTTTCCCGGCGGAGTGCCGAGCCACGCGGCTCCGGAGACACCCGGCTCGATCCACGAAGGCGGAGAGCTCGGCTATGCGCTGGTCCATGCCTTCGGCGCCGCCTTCGACAATCCGAACCTTGTGGTTGCCTGCGTCGTCGGCGACGGCGAAGCCGAGACCGGCCCGCTCGCCGCGGCCTGGCATTCCAACAAGTTCCTGAACCCTGCATCCGACGGTGCCGTCCTGCCGATCCTGCATCTCAACGGCTACAAGATCGCCAGCCCGACGATCCTCGGCCGCATGGAAGACGAGGCGTTGCGCAGCCTGTTCCTCGGCTATGGCTACGAAACCTTTTTCGTGGAAGGCCATGAGCCTGCCCCGATGCATCGGGAGATGGCCCGCACGCTCGATACCGTGCTCGACCGGATCCACTCCATCCAGGAGCCTGCAAGAACCGCGGGCTGGAAGGGAGAGCGGCCGCTGTGGCCGATGATCGTGCTGCGCAGCCCAAAGGGTTGGACCGGGCCGAAAGAGGTCGACGGCAAGAAGGTGGAGGATTTCTGGCGTTCGCATCAAGTGCCGGTGTCGAACGCACGTGGCGACGCGGCGCACCGGCAGATCCTCGAAGACTGGATGCGCAGCTACGAACCGAAGACGCTGTTCGACGAAGGCGGGCATCTCCTGGCGGAGCTCGCGGCGCTGGCACCCACAGGGTCAAGACGCATGGGTGCAATACCCTACGCCAATGGCGGCCTGCTGAAACAAGACCTCGTGCTTCCCGACTGGAAAGGCCTGGCGCTCGACGTACCGCGTCCGGGCGGCACTGTCGGGGAGGCGACGCGGACCGTGGGGAGCTATCTTCGCGATGTGATCCGCTTGAACGCCGAGGCCAGGAATTTCCGGCTGATGGGACCCGACGAGACGTCCTCCAACCGCCTGGACGACGTGTTCGAGGTCACGGATCGGATCTGGATGGAGCGGATCGAGCCTTACGACGTCCATCTTTCCCGCGACGGCCGCGTCATGGAAGTGCTCAGCGAGCATCTTTGC
This sequence comes from Mesorhizobium sp. M0663, assembly GCF_040320585.1. Lineage (NCBI taxonomy): Bacteria > Pseudomonadati > Pseudomonadota > Alphaproteobacteria > Hyphomicrobiales > Phyllobacteriaceae > Mesorhizobium > Mesorhizobium sp. M0663. The sequence continues at coordinate 95,884 of NZ_JAMYPX010000004.1, read as the reverse complement.
CAAGGCTGGCTGGAGGGCTATCTGCTGACCGGCCGCCACGGCCTGTTCTCGTGCTACGAGGCGTTCGTCCACATCGTCGATTCCATGGTCAACCAGCACGCCAAATGGCTGAAGACCTCCGGCGAACTTGCCTGGCGCAAGCCGATCGCCTCGCTCAACTACCTGCTGACCTCGCATGTCTGGCGACAGGATCACAACGGCTTCAGCCATCAGGACCCGGGCTTTGCCGATTTCGTCGCCAACAAGAAGGCCGACACGGTCAGGCTCTATTTCCCGCCCGACGCCAACACGCTGCTGTGGATCACCGACCATTGCCTGAAAACCTACAACCGCATCAACGTCATCGTCGCCGGCAAGCAGCCGGCGCCGCAATGGCTGTCCGCCGAAGACGCGGAAGCACACTGCAAGGCCGGCGCCGGCATCTGGGAATGGGCCGGGACGGTTGCCAAGGACGAAGATCCGGATGTGGTCCTGGCCTGCGCCGGCGACGTGCCGACGCTGGAGACGCTGGCTGCAGCCGATATCCTGCGCTCGGGCATTCCGGACCTGAATATCCGCGTCGTCAATGTCGTCGACCTGATGATTTTGCAGTCGAATTCCGAGCATCCGCATGGCTTTGCCGATGACAGGTTCGACGCGCTGTTCACCAGGGCCAAGCCGGTCATCTTCGCCTATCACGGCTATCCCTATCTCATTCACCGTCTGACTTACCGGCGCGCCAACCACGACAACATGCATGTGCACGGCTTTCGCGAGGAAGGCACGACGACGACGCCGTTCGATATGGTGGTGGTCAACCAGCTCGACCGCTATCATCTGGCGCTCGCCGCGATCGCGCGTGTGCCGGGGCTGGCCGAGCGGGCGAAGGATCTTGCCGCGGCGTTGCACGGGAAATTGGCTGAGCACACGGCCTATGTCCGCGAACATGGCGAGGACATGCCCGAGATCCAGAAATGGTCCTGGCCGCAGGACGGCGCGACGAGGGCCGGCGATTGATGCGACGATCGATCCTCGCGCTGAATGCCGGCTCTTCCAGCATCAAGTTCGGGCTTTACGATCTTGGAGTGTCCGCCGAGCTGGATCTTGCCTCGCGCGGTTCGCTGGATTTGGGCGATGCGCCAAGGCTGACCGCAAAAGCCGCCGATGGGGCGGTGCAGTGCGATCGGCCACTTGCAGCAGACGCATCGCCCGATTTAGGCATCGGCCAGATGCTGCAATGGATCGAGAACGAACTTGGCGGAAGGAAACTCATCACCGCCGGCCATCGCATCGTCCATGGCGGCCGCGACTTCGTCGAACCTGTCCGCCTGACGCCGACAATTGTCGAGGCTCTCGACAGGCTGACGCCGCTTGCGCCACTGCACCACCCGCGCAGCCTCGCGCCGATCCGGGCGCTTGCCGCGTTGCGGCCCGACCTGCCGCAGGTCGGATGCTTCGACACCGCCTTCCATCGGACCATCGAGCCTCTGGTCAGCCGTTTCGCGCTGCCGCGCCGCTATGAGGCAGACGGCATCCACCGCTACGGCTTTCACGGGCTTTCCTACGAATATGTCGCCGGCCGGCTCAAGCAGATATCGCCCGATCTGGCGGCGAAAAGAACCATCGTCGCCCATCTCGGCAACGGGGCGAGCCTGTGCGCCATGCGCGCCGGGCGCAGCGTCGATACGACGATGGGCTTTTCGGCGCTTGACGGCCTGGTCATGGGCACGCGCTGTGGCGCCATCGATCCGGGCGTGCTTTTGTACCTGCTGCTGGAAAGAGGCTTTTCGGGAGAGGCACTGCAGCACATGCTCTATGAGGAATCCGGGCTGCTCGGCGTGTCCGGTATTTCCGGCGACATGCGCTCGCTGGAAGCCAGCGACGACGGCCGGGCCCGCGAAGCGGTGGAGCTTTTCGCCTTCCGCGCCGCCAGGGAAGTTGCCGCCCTCGCCAACACGCTGGGTGGCCTCGAATGCCTGGTGTTCACCGCCGGCATCGGCGAGCACTCGGCCACGGCCCGTAAAGCGATTTGCGACAGGCTTGACTGGCTCGGCGTGGCGATCGACGAGGCCGCCAACAGCTCTCATGCCGCGCTGATGAGCCAGGCGGAGAGCAAGGTGGAAGTCCGCGTCGTGGCGACCGACGAAGAAGGTGTCATCGCCCGCCACACGCGCAAGGTGATGGAGGGGCCCGGCTGAGGCGGATGGCCTCGAATGGCGGCGCTTGCTCGACCGGCTACGTCGCGAGGGCGGCCGATCTGTTGAACACGATGGTCACCCGCGTTCCTTTGCCGGGGGCAGAATCCACCTCGAACCGGGCTTTGGCATTTTTCGGTCAGCGATTGAGCGATCAGTGCTCCGAGCTTGCCGGGTTTCGGCCAGGTCTCGCCTTCGCTCGGTTTTTTCGGCTCGGCGGACATTCCAAGCTTTCGATGTTTTGGGTGGGACCATGATCAATATCAGGTCGCTCGCCAACTGCGAAGGCCGCTCATTGCCACCACGCGGCCAGGCATGGCGGAGAGCCGAGATCGTGGTTGAGAAGCGGCTGAAGGCTCAGCTCGACTGGCTCTGCTCGACCAGATGGTATTTGTACCGGTCGCGAATATGCTCGTTGAAGAACCGGCCCTTTGACGAGGCTTTGCGGAATGCCGCGTGGACCTGCGGCGGCACGTCCTCGTAATCATAGCGGTTTCCGCTCGGGACGAACCATACGGAGAGGATCCTCGTCGCCGGTTGGTAATCGATGCTTCTGATCGCAGTTGAAGGCATCCTCGACAGGTCCAATGCTCGGCAGTGCTCCATTCCATATCGTCATGTGAATAACCCTGCACGGAGAGCGAGGTTCCTTGCTGCCGAAGCAGCCTTGCCGCTACGGGCCGGCTTCACCAAATACGGTTGATGCCATCGCCCAAGACATCGGCTGCAGCCCGCCAGGGCGATCTCTTTGCCGCCGCCGACGACCTGCCGGAAGGATTCCGCTACCGGCCCGAACTGATCACGCCGGACGAAGAAGCAGCGTTGGCGAGCCAGCTCGCAAGCCTGCCTTTTCAGGCCTTCGACTTTCACGGCCATCTGGCAAACCGGCGGGTGGTCGGTTTTGGGCTGCGTTATGATTACGACCGGCGCGAAGTCGTCGAGGCACCGCCGATACCCGGCTTTCTGCTGCCGCTCAGGGAAAAGGTTGCAGCCTTCGCCCGCCTGCCCGCCGAGACCTTCGTGCAGGTGCTGATCAACGAGTACCGGCCGGGCGCCGGTATCGGCTGGCACCGCGACAAGCCTCATTTCGAGGCCGTCGCCGGTGTTTCCCTGCTGGCCGCCTGCAGCTTTCGCCTGCGGCGGAAAAACGGCACGCGATGGGACCGCAAGACGGTCACCGTCGAGCCAAGATCGGCCTATCTGATGACGGGCGCCGCGCGCAGCGAATGGGAGCACAGCATTCCGCCGGTTGCGGAGCACCGCTATTCGATCACCTTGCGCACGCTGCGGCCGCAACGCGCTTAAAGCAGAGCGGTGAGGAAGCCCGAGCACTGCCCTAAGAACTGGGCTGAAACAAATTCATCCGTCGCCATGCCGGCCGGCAAAGTCCGCCAGCATGGCGCGCTGGCCTTTCAGGATCTTGAGGTTGGCTTCAGGCAGGGAGAACCAGCCCGCTTTGTCGACTTCGGCAAATTCCTTCATCGAGCCGGACCTTGGCGGCCATTCCATGGCGAAGGTGTTGCTGCTGATGGCGTCGCTGTCGAAATCCGCCTCGACGCACCATGCGATGACGAGCTTGCCGCCCGGCTGCCTGTAGCTGCCAAGGCTTTCGAAATCCCCGTCGATGGCAAGACCGAGTTCCTCTTCGGCCTCGCGTTTTGCTGCCGCCAGCTCGTCCTCGTTCTCGTCGACCAAGCCCTTCGGGATCGACCATGCGCCGTCGTCCTTCTTCGCCCAGAATGGGCCGCCCGGATGCACCAGCAAGACCTGGAGATGTCCTTCCCTTCGGCGAAAGATGAGCAATCCTGCGCTGCGTTGGGCCATTCCGCTATTCCCCTGACGAAAATGAAACGAACGTCCGGGCCGGCATATGGAACAGCCTGCCATGGCGGAACGATTTCCGCGCGCAGCCGTTCCGTCCGTTCGACAAATGAGTGATCGACATGGCGACGCCGCGAGCTGCCTGGAAGGGCTTTATGAAAGTCGGATCGGTTTCCTGTGGCGTCAAGATCATCGGTGCCGTCAGCGAGGCCGAGAAAGTGCATTTCAGGATCCTGAACCGCAAGGACGGTCTCCCGGTCAAGAGCGCCTATCTAGACGAGGAGACCGGCGATACGGTCGAGGCGGCGGAGCAGGTAAAAGGCTATGAGGTCGAAAAGGGTGAGTTCATCCATATAGAGCCGGACGAAATCAAGAAACTGAAGATGGTATCGCAGCATACGCTCGAGATCGGCGAGTTCGTGCCTGCCGCCGAAATCGACGCACGCTACCTCGAAAAACCCTACTATCTCGTTCCGGCCGACGCGCCCTCCACGGAGGCTTTCGCGGTGATCCGGGACGCCATGGCCAGGAAAAAGGTAGCAGCCCGCTCCTGCGTCGTGCTGTACCAGCGAGGCCGAGAGGTGCTGATCCAGCCGCTGGGCAAGGGCATGCTGATGACGGAATTACGCAACCACAATGAAGTGGTCGCGGCGGACGCGGTGTTCGAAGGGCTGAAGGCTCGCAAGGTCGATCCCGAGATGCTGGAAATCGCGCAATTGCTGATCGACAAGAAGCCGGCCAAATTCGACCCGTCGAAGTTCGACGATACTTATGAAAAGGCGCTGGTTGCAATGATCGAGGCCAAGCGCAAGGGCAAGAAACCGCCCAAGCCGGCACCTGAGCCCAAGACGAACGTCATCAATCTCGCCGATGTTCTGCGCAAAAGCCTGGCGCAGGAAGGCGGCAAGGCTCCCAGCAAAAAGCCGAGAACGGCCCCGAAACGCAAATCAGCCTGAATGTCCGAAAGCGGATCGAACGGAACCGAAAACGCTCGCGCGCATTTAGATGACGTAGCAATCCGTCGGCAAGCCAAGCGGAGCGGGGGACTGGTGGACGTCGTTGAACTAAGGACTGGCGGGATCCCGCAAGTTTCCTCCGCCGATCTGATGCAGGCGTTGCCTGTGGCCGTCTACACCACCGACAAACAAGGCTACATCACCTTCTTCAACGAAGCCGCTGCCGATCTCTGGGGATATCGTCCGGTTATCGGCCAGGATCGCTGGTGCGGGTCATGGAAGCTTCGCCACCTCGACGGGCGACCGATGGCGCATGACGAGTGTCCAATGGCCGTTGCCTTGCTCGAGGAGCGGGACGTTCGTGGGGGCCGAGCCATCGCCGAGCGGCCGGACGGCCAACTCATCCCGTTCAGTGCGCATCCGGTCCTGCTTCGCAATGAAGCCGGCGAGGTTGTCGGCGCCATCAACACCCTGCTCGACCTGCGCGTGCAGACGCTGGCCGACGACGCCGGCATAAGGCTCGCCGCCATCGTCGAATCCTCGATGGACGCCATCGTGTCCAAAGACCTGAACGGCATTATCACCAGCTGGAACGACGCGGCACAACGCCTGTTCGGCTATACGCCCGCCGAGGCGATCGGGCGCCCGGTGACGATCCTCATCCCGCCCGACCATCTGGACGAGGAAGCCATGATCATCAGCCGCATTCGCGCCGGCGAACGGATTCCTTCATACGAGACTATCCGGCAGCGCAAGGACGGCACCCTGGTTCCGGTTTCGCTCACCATCTCGCCGATACGCGACGGCATCGGGCGTATCATCGGCGCCTCCAAGATCGCGCGCGACATCAGCCCCCACAAGGAAAGCGAACGGCGCATCCGCACACTCATGCGCGAAGTCAACCATCGCGTTAAAAACCAGTATTCGGTGATCGTCTCGATGATCCGCGAGACCAGCAAGCTGGCGGGTACGCCAGAAGCCTTCCTTTCACGGGTCCGGGAACGCATCATGGCCCTTTCGGAATCGCACGACCTCCTGGTCGATGCGGAATGGCGTGGCGCGACCATCGGCGAATTGATCCATGCACAGACCAAGGCCTTCGCGACACAGGCCCGTCTGTCGATGAGCGGGCCGACGATCATGCTGCAGCCGAACGCGGTGCAATATCTCGGCATTGCCTTTCACGAGCTGGCCACCAATTCGGTAAAACACGGAGCGCTGTCGCACCATGACGGACGGGTCGAGGTCGAATGGACCGTGACCCCAGCCGCCGATGGCAGCGACGGCTTCCGCCTTGTCTGGCGGGAACTGGACGGACCATTGGTGGATGAAAACACGCGACGCGGTTTCGGAACGGTTGTGCTCAAACGCGTCACGCCGCAGGCGCTCAGCGGCACCGGCCGCCTGGAATTCGCCAGGCACGGCATCACCTGGACGCTGGAAGCGCCGCTGCGCTTCGTTCAGATGTCGATGGCTGGCATCGCGGCTGATTGAAGGCCGCTACACCGGCCGCGGCTTGGCGGCCGTGTGGCAACGCAATCCCTTTGGTAGCAATCAGGAGGAGCAGCGATGAGTTGGCTGGGCACCTGGCGGAATCAGTACGGGTCGGTGGTCGAACTGACCACCGAAGAGGGCGGACGGATCAGCGGAACCTTCAGGACGGCGCTAGAGGACAGCGCCTTCTTCGGCATGACCGTGCCGCTGTTCGGAGCCTGCCATGGAGACGTCATCGGATTCACCTGCGCGGCCGAAGGGCGGGTCGGAGCCGCGGCGGTGAGCTATACCGGCATCCTCAGGAACGGGAAGCTGGAGATGCTGTGGCACACCGTTGCGGATGCTGCTTTGTCGGCGGAACAGGAAGGTGCCCCGGCCCGTGCCAGGAAACTCCCCGCCTGGCGCGCGTTTGGAACCAGCCTCGACAGTTTTGAACGCGTCTCCTGACTATCGCGCCCGCCGCCGCGGCATTCAGCTCGCAAGTGAGGCAGCAGGGTTCCCGCGGTGCATCGGAACTCGCGCTGACGATGGCGCGTTAGCCAGGACATGCGCTGTTCGTTACGGGGTCGACCCAATGAGCGTGCTATATCGCGCAGCGAAAATCGCCGAACAGGCTCATGCCGGGCAGACGGACAAGACAGGGCGGCCTTATATCGAACATTGCCGCCGGGTCGTCGATGCCGTCGAAACGCTCGACCAGAAAGCCATCGCCTATCTTCACGACGTCATCGAAAAAGGCGACGGCTGGAACCGCGACCGGCTTGAGGCGGCCGGGTTCGGGCCATCCATCGTATCGGCCGTCGATGCCATGACGCGGCGGCCGAACGAGGGCGATGCCGCGTTCGTTCGCAGGGCTGCGGCCAGCCCGCTGGCATTGCCGGTCAAGCGCGCCGATCTCGCCGACAATCTATGGCAGGCACGGCAGATCGGTGCCTCGACAGCGAAATACGAAGACGGCCTGCGCATTCTCAGGGAAGAGTTCGCGAGCTGACGGACAGCTGGCGGCTGTCGCCGATGTGGGTCTACTCGGTGACGTGCGGCGTGTGCCGCTTGTCTTCCGCGGGATCGGCGTCGATCCGCGCCCTGCCGGGATCGAACGCACCATGGCGGGCGATCGCCAATGCCGGGGTGTCGGGCGTCTCGTAGGCCCACATGAAGTCTTCTGCCGACGAACCGACCGCATGAACACGCCAATAGCTTGCCGTGCCCTTCAGCGGGCCGTGGCTCGTCGTGTTCGTCTTCTCCAAGAGGTCGAAATAGATGTCCTCGAAGGGTATGTAGAAAACAGGATCATGGCCGTCTTCATAGAGCACCTTTGCCCGCTCGCTCGACGCAATAATGGCATCGGAGAACCGGATGGTCACGGTTCCATCAAACGGGACAATCCTGAGCGGGCCTGGGCGGGGGGCGGAATCTGCGGCTAAGGACTGCATTCGACTTCTCCGTTGACTGCGCTGCCTTCCCGAAACGTACTATCGCCGGTCAGGGTTCCAGTTCTACGCTTCTCCTCTTCCGAAACTGTCGAGGAACCTGGCAAGGTGATCGGCAACGCGCTCGGGTGCTTCGCGCGTCGGAAAGTGGCCGATGCCAGCCAGAAGCTGGCGCTCGTAATGGGCCGTGAAGTATCGTTCCTTGCCTTCGGACGATTGCGGCAGCACAACGCGGTCGGCATCGCCGTGGATCGTCAGAGTAGGCGCGGGAATGGACTTGGCGGAAATCTGGCGCCGGGCAAGATCGGCGTAGCGCGGATCGGGATCGGCTTCGCCCCAGCGAACCCTGTAGGAGTGCAACGTCACGTCGGCCCAATCGGGATTTTCGAAGGAAGCGGAAACGCTGTCAAAAAGCTCTTCCTCGAACCAGCCGGGCGGGCTCCAGCTTTCCCATTGAAAATGCGCGAACGCCTTGCCTTGTTGGCGAACGATCTCGGCGCCGCGATCCGTTGCCATGAACCATTGGTACCAGAATGCCCTGACCTGGCCCAGCGGCGGCGTTGCGAGTTCGCCCGGCTGCCAGCCAAGCGACAATGCCGAGCAGCACCGTATCCGTTCGGGAAATACCGAGGCGAGCAGGTAAGCGATCCGAGCGCCCCAATCGTGGCCGACGACCGCAAAACGGCCGAGGCCAAGTGCGTCGGCGAAATCGATCACGTCCTGAGCCATGGCGGCAATTTCACCGGATCGCATGGTCTCGTCCGACAGGAAGGTGGTTTTGCCGAACCCACGCAGCCACGGCGCAAAGGTGCGGAAGCCAGCACGATGCAGGACAGGCGCAATGCGCGTGAAGGTGGTTGCGTCGTCCGGCCAGCCGTGGAGAAGCAGGACGGGCGCGCCGGCTCCAGGGCCACCGGCGATGTACGCGATGCGCAGCAACGGCGTGGTGCAGAAGGCGGGTGTTTCCATGATCCGGCCATCCCGTTTCGATCACGCCGCATGGCGTCAGATCGTTTTCGGCGCAAGTTTGCTGAACCGCGCGTGGCTGCGATTGTTCCATGACAGAGGCAGACTTCCAGTGAAACCTCACCGCTGCTCGCGGTGGAAGAAGACCGACGGGAACGGTTCTGCAAGGTCGTCGTTGTTTCAGACCTCCGCACGCGCCATAATCGCAATGGCCGCCACTCGCCGACTCAACAGCAAATGGACCACATGCTGGATCGATCGCCTACCCTCCCAAGGTCGCTTGGCGCTGCGCTGCGAAGGGAAGTGCCGCGGTTTGCGGCACCCGGCAATGAAATTTCATGCACTACGGTCGCATCCTACAATGTGCATAAATGCGTCGGCACCGACGGCAGGTTCGATCCGGAGCGGGTCGCGGCCGTGGTCAAGGAACTCGACGCCGATATCATTGCTTTGCAGGAGGCCGACGAAAGAACCGGAAGCAGGCAGGGATTGCTGGATCTCGCAGCACTCGAGCGCGACAGCGACCTCGTCCCCACACACATCCCGGAAAACCGCCGCAGCCATGGCTGGCATGGAAATCTGATCCTGGCACGCCGCGGCGTGGTCGAAAGCGTGAACCAGATCCGGCTGCCCGGCCTGGAGCCGCGCGGCGCGGTCATCGCGGACCTGGAGCTGAAGGGCGTCTCGCTCAGGATTATAGCCGCGCATTTCGGCTTGCTGCGGCGCTCGCGCTCGCAGCAAGCCAACGAACTTGTCGAAGCCACGCACCCGGTTCTGCGGCCAACAATCCTGCTCGGCGACCTCAACGAATGGCGGGTCCGCAACAGGTCTTCGCTGCTGGCCCTGCTGCCGCATTTCGGTCCGATCGATGCGGTTCTGCCGAGCTTTCCGTCGCGCTTTCCGCTGTTTGCGCTCGACCGCATTCTGGCCAGGCCGCCGCACCTGATTTCCAGCATCGAGGTGCACAAGACGCCGCTGGCGCAGCGCGCCTCCGACCATCTGCCCATCAAGGCCCGCCTGAACCTTGACGCGATAAGGCAGCCGCGACTGCAACCAGAATGAACCTGGAGGGTTGTTAGTCAGATTCAGATCGTTTGCTTCGCTGATATTTGCCGGTGTATTTCATGGATACGGCCATTTCGCGGGTTGCCCGGGACAAGATCGCGGCCGGCGATAGCGGGCTGCTGCTGATCGCCGACAATTATGATGCATTTGCCGCACGAATCCTTGCCGCGCGCAGTGCCACCAGCAGCCTCGACCTGATGTACTATCTCTGGCACGACGACCATAGCGGCCGGCTGCTGATGCAAGAGGTCGTCAGGGCGGCGGAGCGCGGTGTCCGCGTCCGCATGCTGCTGGACGATATAAATCCGCGCAACAGCGACGCCGCTTACCTGGCGCTCAACAGCTACAAGAACATCGAGCTGAGGCTGTTCAACCCCAGCGGCATGAGGAACGGCAGCATCTTTCGCTCGCTGGAGATGGTCGCCCGGCTGTTTGCGATGACCCGCCGCATGCACAACAAGGCCTGGATCGCGGACGGGAGCCTGGCCATCGTCGGAGGAAGAAATATCGGCGATGCCTATTTCGACGCCGCGGAGACAAATTTCCGTGATCTCGACCTGTTGCTTCTCGGTCCTGCCGTTGGGCAGACGATGCAGATCTTCGAGGCGTTCTGGAATTGCGAGGCGGCAAAGCCGATCCAGCTGCTCAACCCGGCTGCGGTGGGCTCGCGCGCCGATTTCCTCGATAATCTCGATGCGTCGATGGACGGCCAGCTTTTGAACAGCCTCAGTGCCTGGCGCACGATCACGGAGTTCATTGCGGCGCATAACGAGGTCTGCTGGACGAAAGGCGTTCGCGTCATTTCCGATCCGCCGGAAAAGGTGCGCGGCAAGCGGCGCAGGAACTGGCTGACCAAGGAGCTGCTTCCCGCTATCGCGGCGACCAGACAGCGGCTCGAAATCGTCTCGCCCTATTTCATCCCCGGCCGCACCGGGTTGGCCATCCTGTCGAAGCTGGTGGACCGTGGCGCCGAGGTTGCAATCCTGACCAACTCGCTCGCCGCGACGGACGTCGCCGCAGTGCACGGCGCTTATGCCAAATACCGCCGCAAGCTGCTTAAAAAAGGTATCCAGCTTTTCGAATTGCAACCCTTCAACCGCCAGGCCAACATCTCCGTTTTCGGCTCAAAGGGAGCCAGCCTCCATACCAAGGCCTTCACGGTCGACGATACGCTCGGGTTTGTCGGTTCCTTCAATTTCGATCCGCGTTCGGTGTCGTTGAATGCGGAAATGGGCGTGCTTTTCCACGATGCCAATCTGGTGATGGAGTTGCGCCGGCTGTTCGAGCACGAAAAGTCGCCGCAGACGAGCTATCAACTGGTCCTGGACAAAGGCGCCGTGCGGTGGCTCGGCATCGCGGATGGCGAGATGCGGCAATGTTCGCGTGAACCGGAGGCCAGTCTCTATCGGCGTATCGTTGCAGCGTTGGTTGGCTGCCTGCCGATCGAATCGCAATTATAGAAGCGACGGATTTGTCGGAACGCAACTCTTTGTCGGAACGGAAATGCGGGACCACGAGTTGTAACCGTTGTCCGGAGCATGCCGATGAAGACCACGATATACAGTTTTCTTGCCGAGCTCTTGCCGTTCTGGATGGCGCATAAACGCAAAATGCGCGCCGACCGCGCCGCTGAGCGGCCGACACGACCGGCTGCTGCCGATGACGATGGTCGGCCGACAAGCGATCCGAATCGAGCAACACCGGCGCGTCGGCGCAACACGTCTTAGGGCGGGATGCTTTCAAATTAGATCCCGCTCCAACTGTCTGGTTAGACGCAATTCCGCGACGCCAAGTGATTCCATTTGGCTGCAGAAGCTCCAGTTCCTAAGCGATCACGCTATCGTCAAGTATCGCTACCCGAAATCCGGCGTTGCCAAGCATCCATTTTGCAACACGTACGTTAATGTGCACTACAGGGTTGCCGCTATAGGTGAGCGCCATGAGCGACAGTGCGATAGAATTCTTGCAGGACTGGATCCACGAAAACGTTCATGTGCCGCCGCCTCCGATCAAGCTTGAAAGGGAGGCGGAAATCCTCGCCAGGGAATGCAAGGAAGAGGCGGCCGACGCCGGCGTACCCATCGAAGACATCGAGGAAGAGGTTGGCGACCTCAAGGATCTGCTCGTCGCCAAGCTCGAAGACGCAGCCGAGGACGAGGCCAGGCAACTCAACGGCCATGGCCAAAAGATTTCTACGTCGGCGGCCGAGCAAATGCCGGCCCTGTAAGGCCGGTCCGAGCGCAGGCAAGGCATCACGAGGTGCGCCGCTTCGGCCTATTGTCCGATCAGCGTCAGCCCGAACAGGATCATCAGCCAAAACCCGGCAGCAGCGACCGCAAGACGCGGCAGGACGCCGTCGCTGGCCAGATGCATGAACAGGATGGCGATGACGGCGGTCTTGGCCGCGGCGATCACCAGATTGAGTGCCGAATTGAAGCCGCCGAGCGCGAGGAAGGACGAGCCGACGGTCAGGGCCAGCAAGGCTAAAAGCCCGATATAAGCAAGCGTGAGTTTGCGGAACTCGCTCATCTGTTGATCAGATAGAGGACGGGGAACAGGAAGACCCAGACGATATCGACGAAATGCCAATAGAGGCCGATTGCCTGCACGCGCCGGAACCGGCTGGCCTCGATCGTGCGTGGCCACAGCGCGAGGATGCCGCCGATGACGATTACGCCGCAAATCAGATGCAAGGCGTGCAGTGACGTCATCGCGAAATAGAGGCCGAAGAAGAATTCGGCATGAACAGTATCCGGGCCCTTATAGATGAAAGGTGCGCCGAGCACCGGCGCCAGCCCTTCGCTGAATTCCCTGGCGTACTCCGTCGCCTTGATGGCCAGGAAGACGACGCCGAGCAGCGCCGTCGCAGCCAATGCCCAGCCAGCGGCGCGCCATCGCCGCGCGGCCGTGTACATATGGGCGAGCGCCATAGCGAAACTGCTGGTGATCAGGACGACGGTGTTGGCCGTGCCCAACGGCAGCGACAGATGCTTCGCCGCGCCGGCGAAGGCGTCGCCATAACTCAACCGGGCAAACATGAAGACGAGCAGGATGGCGCCGAACAGCATCACCTCGGAGCCGATGAACACCCACATGGCGAAGCTGTCGGCTGCCGTTTCGCGAGCCGGCCGGTCGAAGGCGATGCTTGTCGTTGGTGACTTCAAACCAGATCCTCCACCGGGTCCGACCGTTTCTCGGTCAGGCCTTTCATCGGATAGTCGTAGGCTGGTCTGGTGACGGTCGGCATGCGATCGAAATTATGCGCTGGCGGCGGCGAGCTTGTTTGCCATTCCAACCCGGTCGCTCGCCACGGATTGGCCGGCGCCTGCGCGCCTCGAAACAGCGACCATGCCAAGTAGAGGAGCGGCATCAGATAGCCAATCGCCAGCACCACGGCGCCAGCCGACGACAGGATGTGCCAGAAAGCGAATTCCGGCGGATAGGTATGGTAGCGCCGCGGCATGCCCAGAAAGCCGAGCACATATTGCGGAAAAAAGGTCAGGTTGAAGCCGATGAAGGTCACAGCCGCGGCTATACGGCCCCAAACCTCCGAATACATTCGGCCGGTGAGTTTCGGCCACCAGAAATGCAGCCCTGCCATGTAGGCGGTCACCATGCCGCCTACCATGATGTAGTGGAAATGGGCGACGACGAAATAGGTGTCGTGAACGTGGACGTCGATGGCGAGCGCGGCAAGGAAAAGGCCGGCCAGCCCGCCGAAGGTGAACAATGCCAGGAAGAACAGCGCATAAAGCATCGGCGTCTCGAAGCTGATTTCGCCCTTGCGCAGCGTCAGGCTCCAGTTGAAGACCTTTATCGCCGATGGGATCGCGACGCAGAAGGACAGGAACGAAAACACCACGCCGGCATAGGCCGACTGCCCGCTGACGAACATGTGGTGGCCCCAGACGAGAAAGCCGAAGACGGCGATCGCCATCGAAGCCAGGGAGACGGCCTTGTAGCCGAACAGCGGCCGGCGGCTAAAGCAAGGCAGCACTTCCGAGACCACTCCCATGCCTGGCAGGATCATGATGTAGACGGCGGGGTGCGAGTAGAACCAGAACAGATGCTGGAACAGCAGCGGATCGCCGCCGAGGTCGGGATTGAAGATGCCGATGCCGAAGACGCGCTCCAGCACGATGAGGATCAGCGATGCTGCAAGCACCGGCGTCGCCAGCACCATCACCAGGCTGGTGGCGTACAGCGTCCAGACGAAGATCGGCAGCCGGAACCAGGTGAGGCCAGGCGCTCGCAAGGTGTGGACGGTGACGATGAAATTGATACCGGTCATGATCGTCGAAAAGCCGACGATGAAAACGCCGAATGCCGCGGTCGAGACAAACCCGTTGGCATAGAGCGTCGACAGCGGCGTGTAGAAGGTCCAGCCGGTGTCGACGCCGCCCAAAACCACCGAGGCGAGCGCGAACAGGCTGCCGAACATGAAGACGTACCAGCTTGCCAGGTTGAGCCGGGGAAAGGCGAGGTCGCGCGCGCCGATCATCAGCGGCAGCAGGAAATTGCCGAGCGTTGCCGGGATCGACGGCACCAGGAAGAACCACACCATGATGATGCCGTGCAGCGAAAACAGCCGGTTGTAGACATCGTCGGAGACCAGGTCACCGGCCGGACTCGCAAGCTCGATGCGCATCAGCACGGCAAAGGTTCCGCCGAGGAAGAAGAAGGTCGTCAGCGAGACGAAATAGAGCCACGCCACCCGTTTGTGGTCGGTTGTCAGCAGCCAGGAGCGCGGCCCGGCACCTTCTGCGAGATAGTTTGCCGACGCCAAATCGCTGCTCATTGCGGCGCCTCGTTTTTTGCCGCCGGGAACGAGGGAGATTGGAGCGAAAGGGATTTGAGATAGGCCATCAGCATCTGCAGTTCGGCTTCGTCAACGAGACCGTCGAAGCTCGGCATCACCGGCTGGTAGCCGGCGGCGATTTCCTTGTTCGGGACAAGGATCGAATCGCGCAGATAGCGTTCGTCGGCGATGACCGTCTGCCGGTTGGCCAACGCCACCGGCTGGCCGAAAACCCCATCGAGGCCGGGCGCCCGCACCTTGCTGGAATTGCCGTGACAGCCGGAGCAGCCGAGCGCGCGGAACAGTTTCCCGCCGCTCGTGGCAAGGCTTTCGCCTTCACCTTGACTGCCGAGCCATGATGCATATTGCTCCGGCGCCAGCACCGTCACCCAGCCGCCCATCTCGGAATGCTGCGTGCCGCAATATTCGGCGCAGAACAGGTGATAACGCCCCGGCTGCGTGGCGATGAACCAGACATTGGCCGTGCGTCCGGGAACGGCATCCTGCTTGACCCGAAAGGCTGGCACGTAGAAGGAGTGGATGACGTCCTGTGATGCCAGCGACACCACCACCGCCTTGCCGACCGGCACGTGCAGCTCGTTGATCTCGCGCTGGCCGCCGGGATGGCGGAATTCCCACATCCATTGCTTGCCGAGGCCGGCGATCTCGACGGCGTCCGGTGGCGGACGGTCGCGCCGGACAAAAAGGACTGCGCCCCAGCCGAAGAAGATGAAGGCCATCACCAGGCTGGCAATGGTCCACGTCATCTCCAGCGGCAGGCTGCGGGCACGCGCCCCTGTACGGTCGGCTGCGGAGCCGATACGATATTTGACGGCGTAGCCGACAACGAGAACGGTCAGGAACAGGCCGAGCGCGAGTGCGAAAGCCAGCAATGTGTAGAACAAGGCATCGACGCTGCCTGCGATGGACGAGGCTTCCTGCGGGAAAAACCGGATGCCGAAGCTCACGCCCGCCTCCCGCGCGCCAGCAGTATGGCCGTCGCCAACCCCACCACCATGACGATGCTGGCGAGCTTCAACGCAGCCCAGATCGCCGGCGTATATCGCCCCTTGGACGCATCGAAGCCGGCGCAGAGCAGGAAGACATGATCGGCGATCGAGCCGAGCCTGCCGGAAGATGCCTCGACAAGGGCAAGCTCAAGATCGCGCGGCGTGAAGCTCAGCGCCGGCAGCACCTGCGCTATCCGGCCTTTTGGCGTCAGCGCGATGACCGCGATCGGATGGGCGAATTGGTCGATCCTGGCGCGGGTGTCGAAACTGATGCCGGCTTCCGCGGCAAGGGCGCCGCCGGCGCCGTCGGCACTGGTCAGGAACCGCCACGCCGACAGGTTCCTCGCGTCGGCCGCCGCGGCGACCGTGGCTTGCGCATCGCCCGCATCTTCGGGCGTGTCGGCGGCATCGATCGAGACGAACAAAGCGCGATAGGTGTCGGGGTCGAGCGAGGTCTTTTTCAAATCCGAGGCGACCGCCTGTTGGGTCACACCACAAAGGTTCGGGCATTTGTCGTAGCCGAAAATCAGCAGCGCCGGCCGGCCGGCAAGCATTTGGCCGATCGTGCGCTGCTCGCCGGACGCATCGCGAAACACCCGGTCGAGGCTGAGCTGCGCGCCGATCTCGGGATCGAAGGCCGGGCGTGCGAAAGCCATGGCCGGCAGTGCCGCGAGAATGGAAAAAGCGGTTAGCCAGGCCTTCACGGCCGGCCTCCCTGGCCTGGCGCGGTCCGGCAGCGCGCGGCCTGTGGCGCGCGTGGTATCTCGGCCTCGACCAATCGGCAGTCGGCGCCGGCGGCCGGCGCCGGCTGCCCCCAGTTCGGCAAACCATGGCTGACGATCGCCCACATGGCGTCCTCGATCGGAATGCGGGCAATGCCGGCGGTGCGGTCGACCCAGCCGACCTTGTTCAGCTCCTGCTCCTCCGCCTTGCGGAAGGCAGCGAGGTCGTCTTCTGGAAAGCGCTGCAAGGCTGGACTGGCCCGGTTGCCGACCGATGATGGCCCCGGCAGCGGCCCGAACGGCCTGGTGTCGAAGACGAGCCCGAGGACGATGACTGTTGCGGCCAGGAGCAGCAGCAGGCCGGCCGCGAAGGCAAGCAGCGCGCCCGGCCAGACGTCGCGCGTTTCGGGATGGCGGGCTGCCCTAGCCATGGACCGGCCTCCGGCACCAGAGGGCGATCCGGTCCGGCCGGCCAAGCGCGAAAAGCAGCAGCGCAAGCCAGAGGCCGCCAGCTCCTGCCAGCGCGGCAAGATCGTACCAGAATGCGATCACATTACCGTCCGCCAACGGCGGTCTGATCCGCCACAGGACATCGACGTAGTGGCCGGCCAGCACGATGCCGCAGATCGACAGCAGGCCGGCATGGCTGCGCTTCAGATCCCGGCTGAGCAGCCCGGCAAAGGGGACCGCGAATTGCAGCGCAATCAGCAGCCAGAGCAGATACTGCCAGCCATTGCTGCTGCGGATGAGGTACCAACGGATCTCGTTCGGCAGGTCGCCGCCCCAGGTCACCAGCCATTGCATGAACGACAGGTAAGTCCAGAGCAACACGAAGCCGAACAGCATGTTGGCCAAATCCTCGCCGAGCGCGACATCCTCCTCGCCGCCCGGCATGACCTCGATCGAGCGGTTCACGCACAGTACCGTCATCGCCAGGGCGTAAGCGCCAACGACTTCGGCGGACGCTTCCAGCAGCGCATAGATGGTCGAGGAGAACTCCGGCTCAAGCGAGAGCATCCAATCGATGGCAAAGATCGTGACCGCCAGCCCATGCGCAATCAATCCAGCGGCATAGGCCTTGCCGCGGCCGGCGCTGCCACGGCCGCTATCGGTCGTTGTCCAGTCAAGCACGCGCCACGCCACCACCAGCCAGATCGCGGCGCAGGCGGCAAAGCGCAGCAAAAAGAACGGAACGTTCAGATAAGAGAATTTCTGGCGCACCGTCTCGGGCAATGCAGCCGCGTCGGCACTCGCCCAGGGAAAGACCAGGTCGAGCCTGAGCAGAACCGGCAGCAGCAGAAGCAGCGCCAGCGGCAGCGTCGCGACGAGAGCGCGCAGCGGCTGGCGGATTGCCTCGCCCCAGCGGCCGCCGGTCAGCCCATGCACGATCAGGATGGTCAGCGCCCCGAGCGGCAGGCCGAGCAGGAAGAGCGCCGCAGGCAGCCAGCCGGCCAATGTGGCTCTGAAGTCGAAGGCCAATCCCGTGGCGCAAAGCACAAGTCCGACGGCGGCCACAGCAAGCGCCGGCAGAATCAAACGTTCGGCGGCAAGCCGCATCATCGCCCGCATCATCGATCCGGCTCCGCATTGAGCTCGGCGCGGAGGCTTTCCGGCAGCTCGGCAATTGGTGCATCGCGCGAATATTGCAGGGCGCGGATATAGGCGACGATCGCCCAGCGGTCGGCAGGCGGGACACGCGCCGCGTAGGAATACATGGCGCCATAGCCGTTGCTGATGACGTCGTAGAAATGCCTGTCGCTCGCCTTGCGCAACGCGTCCTGGTGATAGGTCGGCGGCGCCGGAAAGCCCCGCTCGACGATCATGCCGTGGCCGTCGCCGGCGCGGCCGTGGCAAGGCGAACAGAAGATGTCGAAGCGTTGCTGGCCTCGCCGCAGCAGCGTCATCGTGACCGGATAGGGAAAAGTGTCGGGTACCGGCGAAAGATCGGCATCGCGTGCGACTGTGTCCTCGACCGGCGCCCGCGCCGACATGCCGTCGGCGAATTGGTTGCTGCTTTCGAGCGGATCGTAGCGCGGCTGGTCCTCCATGTCCTGCCGGCAGCCGGCGACCAGCAAGGCTGCCGACAGCAGGATCGTGCGCATGTTCACGCCTCCACCTCCTCGACGGTTTCGGCGCCGAGCCGTGTCAGCTGGCCCTTGGTCACGCCCTTGCGGAACTTCGGATCGGCGGCCTCGACGAGCAGATAGAACTTGCCGCCGCGCGCATAGGTGAAGCTCGTGGCGTTGAAGACCGGGTGGTAATATTCGGGCAGGCGATTGGCGGCCAGCATGCCGAAGAATGCGGCCAGCGCAGCGCCAAGTATCGCGGCCTCGAAGGCGATGACGAGAAAGGCCGGCCAGGAATGCAGCGGCCGGCCGCCGACATTGAGCGGAAAATCGATCTCGACCGAATAGAGGATCAGGCCATAGACAAACACCGCGCCGGCGACGGCGCCGCCAAGGATGGCCCATGGCAAGCGCGTCTTGCGCATGCCGAGCATGTCGGCCAGCCCATGCACATGGAACGGCGAGAACGCGTCCATGCGCCGGTAGCCGCGCGCCCGCATGGTGCGGACCGCCTCGGTCAGCGCTTCGGGATCGGCGAAAGCCGCAATGACGCCGTAAAGGCTCATCTTGCGCCGCCCCTCTCCCTGGCCAGCTCCTCGACCTCGAAAATGGTGATGGCCGGCAGGACGCGGATGAACAGGAAGACCAATGCGAAGAAGGTGCCGATCGAGCCGAACAGGATGCCGAAGTCGAGCCATCTCAGTGATTGTTCGCCCCAGGACGACGGCAGGTAATCGCGGCTTGGCCCGGTGACGACGATGACGTAGCGCTCGACCCACATGCCGACATTGATGATCAGGGCAATGGCGAACAGCACCGCCATGTTGAGGCGCACCCGGCGGAACCAGAGCAATTGCAAAACAGCGCCGTTGCAGGCGAGCATGGTCCAGAACAGCGGCGCATAAGGTCCGAAGGCGCGCTGCCACATCATCGTGCGCTCATAGGTTTCGCCCGAATACCAGGCGAAGAAAGCCTCGGAGGCATAGCCGTAGATGACGATCATGCCGGCGGCGATCATCAGCTTGGCGGCATTGTCCATGTGCCGCAGCGTGATCAGATCCTGGACCGAAAACGCCCAGCGCAGCGGGATGGCGATGGTAAGCACCATGGCGAAGCCGGACAGCAGCGCGCCGGCAACGAAATAGGGAGGAAAGATAGTCGAATGGAAGCCCGGCGTGATGGCGAAGGTGAAGTCGAGCGAGACGATCGAATGCACCGAGACGACCAGCGGCGTGGCCAGTGCCGCCATCAGGAAATAGACCGTCTGGTAGCGCGCCCAATGAAAGGCCGAACCGCGCCAGCCGAGCGCCAGTATCCCGTAGAACAGCTGCGCCGGGCGCGATTTCGCCCGGTCGCGCAGGACGGCGAGATCGGGCAGCAGGCCCATATACCAGAACATCAGCGAAACGCTGGCATAGGTGGCGATCGCCGCGAAATCCCAGACCAGTGGGCTGCGCCATTGCGGCCAATGCATATGCGTGTTGGGTAGCGGCAGCAGCCAGTAGAAGAACCACGGGCGGCCGAGATGCAGGATCGGGAAAAGCCCCGCCATCGCCACGGCAAACAGCGTCATCGCCTCGGCAAAGCGGTTGATCGAGGCGCGCCATGGTTGGCGCAGAAGCAGAAGCACCGCCGAGATCAGCGTGCCGGCATGGCCGATGCCAATCCACCAGACGAAATTGCCAATCATCGTGCCCCAGACAACCGGAATGTTGACGCCATAGGCGCCAACGCCGACCGAGATCAGATAGGTAATCGAATAGAGAAAGATGAGGACGAAGACGAAGCAGGCGAAAAACGCGGTCCAGAAATAGCGCGGCAGCCTGCCGTCGAGGACGATCGCACTGATACGGCCGCTGATCTCCGGAAGGTCGTGCCGGCCGCGCAGAACGGGCAGTGCGCCCGGTTTTCCAGCAATAGCCTCAGCCATCGGCTTTCCCGCCTGGCGAGAGACGGCCGTTGATATTCCTGATCTTGCCGAGATAGGTGGTGCGGGGTCGCGTGTTGAGGTCCTCGAGCAAGGCGTAGTGTTGCGGCGCTGCTTTTTCCTGCACGACAGCGGCGCCCTTGCTGTTGAGGTCCCCGAAAACGATCGCCTGTGTCGGGCAGGCCTGCTGACAGGCGGTCACCACTTCGCCGTCGGCGATGTGGCGGTTTTCGATCTGCGCCTTGATGCGTTTTTCGGAAATGCGCTGGACGCAGTAGGTGCATTTTTCCATCACACCGCGCGAACGGACGCTGACGTCTGGATTGTGCGCGGCCTGTTCCGGTCCGGCCGCATCCTTGTCGAATTCCTGGAAGTCCAGGAAGTTGAAGCGCCGCACCTTGTAGGGGCAGTTCTGCGAGCAGTAGCGCGTGCCGATGCAGCGGTTGTAGACCTGCGCGTTCAGCCCGTCATGGGTGTGGGTGGTGGCGTTGACCGGACAGACGACCTCGCACGGCGCCTTCTCGCAATGCATGCAAGGCACCGGCTGGAAAAAGACGTCGGGATCGTCGAGCGGGCCGGAGTAGTAGCGGTCGATCCGCAGCCAATGCATCTCATGGCCGAGTGCCGACTCGTCCGGCCCGACGGTGGCGATGTTGTTTTCCGCCTGGCAGGCAGAAACGCAAGCCATGCAGCCGATGCATGCCGACTGGTCGATCGACATGCCCCAGGCTTCCTGGCTGTATTGCCAGTCGGGATAGAGCGATCCGGTTGGCGCAGGCGGGGCGCCGTCGCGCACGAAGTGTGGATTTTTGCGGAAGGCCTCGAGCGAGGCATGGCGAACGATCGCCCTGCCCTCCATCGCCTGATGGTGTTGCGTGGTGATGACCCGCGCACTGCCGTCCCGCGGCGCGACCGTGGCGCCATAGACGATCCAGGGAGCCTCGAGGCTTCGCAGCCTGTACGCGTCGTGGCCGTCGGCGAGTGCTGCCACCGAACCGAGCTTCCGGCCGAAGCCCAGAGCAAGTGTCACGGTCTCGTCGGGATGGCCAGGCATGATCCAGACCGGCGCATCGATGTCCGTGCCGTTCGAGGCGATATTGACGACCCGGGCGTTTTCCACCTGAAGCCGCCCCGCCGTCGCTGGCGACATCAGCGCTGCATTGCCCCAGATGATCTTGCTCAGTGGCCGCGGCAATTCCTGCAGCCAGGACGAGTTGGCATTGCGTCCGTCGCGCAGCCAGGGATCGGCGACGAAACGGATTTCGACGCCTTTGGCCGCTTCGACGCGCGGGTTCAGGCCGCGCAAATCCGCCGGCATCGCAACATCGACTGGAGTGCTGGCACTGCCGGATACAAAGCCGTCGCGAAGCGCCTTTCGCCACGCGGGATCGTCCAGCGCTTGCGCCCAAGTCGTTTGTGCCCATGTCCGGCGGACGAGCGGCAGCACAGAAACAGCTAATTCACCGCCAAGCACGGCCAGGATTTCATGCACCGCCCGCCCCTGGTAAAGCGGCCTGATCAGCGGCTGCACGATCGACGCGGTTCCGTCATGGGCGCGCAGGTCACTCCAACTCTCGAGATCATGCGCAGCAGGGACATGCCAGTGTGCGACGAAGGCGGTTTCGTCGCGGTAGAGACCCCAGTGGACAAGAAGCTTCAGCTGCGAAAACACGTCGCGGACATCGAACCCCGCAGGTGCGGTGTGGAGAGGATTGGCGCCGAGTATGACAACGGTGTCGATATCTCGCGCGGCGATCGCCTGGCAAAGTGCAGCGAGGTCGCCCTCGATGGGCATCGCGTCGGGCGGCTCGATCAGTTCCACGGTGTTGCCAAGCGCACCAAGCCGCGCATTCATGGCAAGAGCCGCGGCATGGACGAACGGTGTTTGATGGGCGCCCGGCACGATCAGCGCCGAGCGGCCGGCCGCCTTCAGGTCGTCCGCAGTGGCAGCCAACCAGGCCGGGTCCAGTGCCAAGGCGCTTGGCGCCGCTTCGCCGCCAAGCACCGCGCTCAGCGCCGCGGCGACGGCTTCGACCTCGCTCGGCCGCACCGGCCTGCGGTGATCGGCGGCAGCGCCGGTGATCGTCGGCGTCGATTCCACCGCATAGACCCGGCTCATCGTATCGTCCGCCCGGCGCACGCGACGCCGCGCGGCAAAGTCACGGGCGTAAGCGAGACGGCCGGGGCCCTCGCCCAGGAAATCCGCGTCGAGACTGAAAATCGCATCGGCGCGATCGAACCGGTAGACCGGTGCAAGCGCCCTGCCGAAAAGGGTCTGCGTGGCTTCGGCGCCGGACGGCGTTGCCAGGGGATCGTGCCGGAACAGCCTCAGCCTGGGGTAGCGCGCGCGCAGCGCCTCGAGCTGCGCCTTCATGGTGGGCGAGGTCGTCGCCTCGATCAGCAGCGCCGCGCCGGCACCGCCTGAGCCGGCCAGCCGCGAGGTGAGCTCGGCCATGTCGGCATGGAAGTCGCCATAGGCCGCCGGTTCGCCGTGTTTCAGCGGCATGCGCGAGCGATCGGGGTCGAAAAGCGACAGCACCGCCGCCTGCATGATGGCGTCCGTCGCACCGCGCGAGGCCGGATGGTCGGGATTGCCTTCCACCTTGGTCGGCCGGCCCTCATGGCTTTCGACCACCGCACCGATACCGTAGCCATCGCTCGAAAGCGTGGTCGCGTAATAAAGCGGCTTGCCGGGAACGATGTTTTCCGGCTGGCGGATATAAGGCAGGATGTCTTCGGCCCGGCTGCAGGCGGCAAGCCCGGCCAGCGTCAGCGATGCACCCATCAGCTTCAGCAGCGTGCGCCGGTCGAGCCGCGGGATGCGCTCGGCGATCGAGGGAAATTCGGCATCGACGAAGCGGCGGAATTCCGGCCTATCGGCGAGCTCGTCGAGGCTTCGCCACAGCTCCGGGCCGGGCGAAAGCCGTTCGCGCAGGCCGGCCATGTCTGGAGCCGCGATCGGTTTGTCAGCGGTGGCAGACATAACAGTCGGTCATGGTCTCGGGGTGGATATCGAGAAGGCTGATGAGTGACCGGCGGATTTCGGCGATGCCGGCCGGTGGCTTCCAGTGCATCAGGAACACGTCCTGCGGCGGACGCAAATTAGGCTCGGGATCGCGATGGCATGCCAGGCACCATTCCATCGATAGTGCGTGCGCCCGCCGCATCAGCGGCATGTCGTCGACCTCGCCATGGCACGTCTCGCAGGCGACGCCTTTAGCGATATGGATCGAATGATTGAAATAGACGAAGTCGGGGACACTGTTCACCCGCTGCCACTGCAATGGCTGCCCGGAAGCAAGGCTTGCCCGTATCGGCGCCAGCATATCCGCGTTGGTGAACAGCTGCGAATGGCAGGTCATGCACACCTCGGTCGCCGGCAGACCCGCCGATGACGCGGTCTCGACGCCGCTATGGCAATAACGGCAATCGAGGCCGAGCTCGCCGACATGGTGCCTGTGGCTGAACGGTACTTGTTGCGCCAACGGCCGGCCAACGCCGGTGACGAAGTCCGAACGCAAGACGGCGGTACCGCCGAGAGCCGCAAAGATCGCCATGAAACACGCGCCCCACAGAGCGAAGCGTGAAATGCCGTTGGCACTCCTTGAAAAGACCTGCGGCATCCCCTCGCCGATTTCGCATCCAGCAAACCGTATTCACCCCCCAAAGTGCCTAACTGCGGCTGCGTGGGTAAGTTCCGGCTGGAGCAGCGGAGATCACAGAATGGTTACCCCGCCCTGGCCCATCAGGTCGGGCTGACCGGAAACCATCGAACCCTCCATACGTTCGGATGAGGTCACGTTCTGTTTCACCCGGATAAGCATCATGACCATCCCCCACCCCCATCCCATTCGCCGCCGGTCCGGCGTTGCCTTCTGGTGGACGATGTTCGTCGGCGCGCTGCTGACGATCCTCGGCCTGCTGATCGGAGGGGGCGGTGCCTGGCTGATCGCGCTGGGCGGATCCTGGTACAATCTGCCCGCCGGGATCGCCCTGCTGGCCGCCGGCAGCCTGCTGCTTGCCGGCAATGCCGCCGGTGTATGGCTTTACGTCCTGACCTGGCTGGCGACCCTTGCACCCGGCGGCCACCATTTCATGGAGACCAGGATCGGCGACGACATCATTGCCTACGCACTGCCAAAAAGCTGACGCCCGACGATGACGGCTTCGCGGGACGCTTCCATCCTGATCGTCGGCGCCGGCCCGACCGGGCTGACGGCGGCAGTCGAACTGGCAAGGCGCGGCATTGCACCTCGCATCATCGACCGCAAGGAAGGCCCGACGCCGCTCGCCAAGGCGGTCGGCATCAGTTCGCACAGCCTCGACATCCTTGAACCGTCCAAAGTCGCTGCCCGATTGCTCGCCGAAGGATTGAAAATTCGCCGAGCCCGTTTCTACTTCGAAGGACGAGCGCTCGGCGAGATCGATTTCTCGATCCTGCCGCACCGCCATAATTTCCTGCTGTCGCTGCCGCAGCGCGACACCGAATCGCTGATGACCGATACGCTCAAGGGATTTGGCATCGACGTCGAATGGCGAAGCACATTTGTCGGCATGGCCGAGCACAAAGGCCGCGCCGAGGTGCGGATCGAGGCGCCAGACGGCCGTGACGAGGCAAGTTTCGACCTTGTCTTCGGAGCCGACGGTGCGCAAAGCACCGTGCGTGATGCCATGGGCATCGGCTTCGATGGCTACACGCATCGGCGGCAATGGAGCATTGCCGACGCCGACATCGACGATTGGCCCTATGAGCCGATGGCCGCCCACGCATTTCTTCACAGGAACGGCGACGTCGGTTTCGTCATCCCGATCGGCGAGAAGCGCTATCGCGCGGTTTCAAACAGCGAGGATGCGTTGGCGCGCATCCCCGGCAATTACCGGATCACGCGGTTGTTGCGGGCCGACCGCTTCCATATTCCGGTACGACAGGCGCCGCGCTATCAAACCGCATGCGTCTTCCTGGGAGGCGATGCCGCGCATGTGCATTCGCCGTTGGGCGCGCGCGGCATGAATCTCGGCATCGAGGACGCCGCGTCATTCGCCAGGCGTTTCGTCGACGGCACGCTTGCCGGCTACACAAGCGAACGCCACCCGGTGGGGCAACGGTGGATCACGCTCAGCGAGCGCATCCTCTCGCTGGCCCAATCGGACAACGGCATCATGCAAGGCGTCAGGAACGCGGCCTTCAGCGTCGTCGGCCATCTGCCGCTGCTGCAACGGCCGCTGCTGAGCGTGTCGCCGGGCTCAAGGAATGACGTGGTCGCATAAACCTTTTCGCCGGATATGCGTTGTTGGGTTTCAAGCCAGGGAGATGACCATGCAGATGAAATCGGAAATCGCCGGCGAGGCCGCCAAGCAACGGCATATCCAGCGCCGTATCGACGAGAAGGACAAGTCCAAATCCAATGGCAAGCAAAAAGGCGCCATGCAGGCCGGCGCCCGCAAATATCCCGAGCCGCCCTTCCCCGAGCAGCACCAGCCGAAGCCGGGCCATGAATGGGCGATCGAGCCGGCGCCGCTTTACGATGCGCCATTTTATATCGGATCGAAAAAGCTCGACGGCAAAGTGGCCGTCATTACCGGCGGCGATTCAGGCATCGGCCGTGCGGTGGCCGTGCTATATGCGCGTGAAGGCGCCGATGTGGCGATCGTCTATCTCTCGGAGGATAGGGACGCCAAAGATACCAAAAGGGCCGTCGAAGCGGAAGGCCGGCGCTGCATCCTGATCAAGGCCGACGTCAGCGAACGCAACCACTGCCACAACGCGGTGGCTGAGATCGTGCAGGAGTTTGGGCGGATCGACGTGCTGGTCAACAACGCCGCTTTCCAGATCCACTCCAGCGATTTCAGCGAGCTGACCGAGGAGCATTTCGACACGACGCTGAAGACCAACCTCTACGGCTATTTCCACATGGCGCAGGAGGCCGTGCCGCACATGAAACCCGGTTCGGCGATCATCAATACCGGTTCAGTGACCGGCATCGAGGGCTCGAAGCAACTGGTCGATTACTCCATGACCAAGGGCGGCATTCATGCCTTCACCCGCGCGCTCTCAGGCAACCTTGTCGACAAGGGCATAAGGGT
This sequence comes from Mesorhizobium sp. M0663, assembly GCF_040320585.1. Taxonomy (NCBI): domain Bacteria; kingdom Pseudomonadati; phylum Pseudomonadota; class Alphaproteobacteria; order Hyphomicrobiales; family Phyllobacteriaceae; genus Mesorhizobium; species Mesorhizobium sp. M0663. The sequence goes on along the minus strand of NZ_JAMYPX010000004.1, from coordinate 69,371 downwards.
CAACGCCGTGGCGCCAGGCCCGGTTTGGACGCCGCTCAACCCCTCGGACAAGGAAGCCGGCGATGTTTCGAAATTTGGCGCCGATACGCCGATGAAACGGCCGGCCCAGCCGGAGGAGATCGCGCCGGCCTACGTGTTCCTCGCCTCGCCACACTGCTCGAGCTACATCACCGGCGAGATATTGCCGATCGTGGGCGGCTACTGACGGCATGTATTTCATTGCCCTGGCCACTGACTATGACGGCACGCTGGCGCATGAAGGGGTCGTTGCCGAGAAGACGCTTGCGGCGCTTGAACGCTTCAAGAAGAGCGGCCGCAAACTCATTCTCGTCACCGGGCGCGAGCTGCCCGACCTGAAACGCGTCTTTCCCGAAGTCGCGATCTTCGACAAGGTGGTCGCGGAAAACGGGGCGCTGATCTACACGCCGGCCAGCGAGGAGGAGCGGACGATATCCCCGCCGCCCGCCCCCGAGTTCATCGCCAAACTCAGGAAACGCGGTGTCAAACCGCTTTCGGTCGGACGCTCGATCGTCGCAACCTGGGAACCGCATCAGGCTACCGCGCTCGAGGTCATCAAGAAATTGGGGCTGGAGCTGGAAATCATCTTCAACAAGGGCGCGGTGATGATCCTGCCCAGCGGCATCAACAAGGCGACCGGGCTGACAGCCGCGCTTCAGGACCTCAGATTGTCGCCGCACAACGTCGTCGGTGTCGGCGACGCCGAAAACGACCACGCCTTCCTGCGCGCCTGCGGCTTCAGCGTGGCCGTCGACAACGCACTGCCGGCAGTCAAGGATACGGCGGATCTCGTGACACGCGGCGCGCGCGGAAAAGGCGTCGAGGAACTGATCGCCAAGGTGGTCGAGCGCGATCGCGAGCTTGTGCCGAACCGCGACGGCATTCTGCTTGGCTCGGAGGATGGCAAGGAGGTGTATCTGTCGCCAACCGATACGGTGCTGATCGCCGGCAGCTCCGGCATCGGCAAATCGACCCTGGCGACTGCACTGACGGAGCGCTTCGTCGAGAGAAAGTTCCAGTTCTGCATCTTCGATCCGGAAGGCGACTATGACGGTCTCGAAGGCGCCGTCCGGCTGGGCGACGGCTCGAACGCGCCGACGAAGACGCAGTTGCTCGATCTCCTGGAGAAGCCGGACAACAATCTGGTCGTCAATGGCCTGGCGCTGCGCGTTAACGAGCGGCCGGACTTCTTTGCCGACCTGCTGCCGGGCCTTGGCGGTGTTCGCTTCCGCACGGCACGACCACACTGGCTGATCATCGACGAGGCGCATCACCTCTTGCCGAAGCGGCGCGACGACACGCCAATGGTGCTGGCCATGGAATTGCCGGGCACGATCCTGATCACGGTTCATCCGGACGCGATCTCAACCGAGGCATTGCGGCTGGTCACCGCCGTCATCGCACTCGGCCCCAAGGCGAAAAAGGTCATCAAGACGTTCTGTCACGAGACCGGCACCGAACCGCCAAAGGACAAGGACCTGAACTCTCCAAAAGACGAGCGCGTGCTGTTCTGGCGGCCGCAGGCGCGCAAGAAACCTGCCATGGTCGAGCCGATCGAACCGCGACAATCGCTCAAGCGGCACAGCCGCAAATATGCCGAGGGCCAGCTGGACGAGAAGGGCAGCTTCTATTTCCGCGGCCCCGACAATGCGATGAACCTCCGCGCCCATAATCTGATGATTTTCGCCCAGATCGCCGAGGGCATCGACGACAGGACCTGGGAACATCATTTGCGCGCCGGCGACTATTCCGAATGGTTTCGCCACCAGATCAGGGACAAGGAACTGGCGCGCGAAACCGCCGAAGCGGAGAAAGACGGCACACTTTCGGCGCAGGAGAGCCGCAAGCACGTCCTGGACGCGGTGCGCCGCCGCTATACCGCGCCCGCGACCGCGCCGAAGGAATAGATGCAAACGGCGCCCAGCCGGTCCCAAGCCGGCTGGGTTCACCTCGTGGTCGATCTCCGTCCCACCTCGGCAGACGGCCGAGTCCCAGTCAGTTCCAACCGTCGATGGTCCATCGTGGAACCTCATCCGCCAAACGAGATTGTGTTCTATCGGGCGCCAGATCTATTCAATGCTGAATAATTGCTCGAAAGGAGACGATGGATGAGCAACGACCGGGACAAGGATGGTCCTGTCTTTTCAGCGGAACAGGCGCGGCAGGGCGAGATCATCCTGCGGACGCGGGCGCGCCGGATCATTTTCATCGCCGGCCTAGTGGGTCTCGTCTTGCTGGCATTGCTGGTGTGGTGGATTTGAATTCCTGACGGCTGGAGCGAAATCATGAAATCACAGCTTGTTGCCGAAAGCGCCGGACAGAGAACGTTCGTCGTTGTGCTTGATCCCGGCGAAGAGGCGTTTGCGCAGCTGACGTCATTTGCAGTCGACCGTGGCGTCGGCGGCGCGTCGCTGACCGCGCTCGGCGCTTTCGAAAGCGCAACCGTCGGCTGGTTCGACCCTGGAGAAAGGACCTACCGGAAAATCCCCGTCCGGGAACAGTGCGAAGTGCTGAGCGCGATCGGCGATGTTGCTATCGGCGACGACGGCAAGCCCAGCCTGCACGTCCACGCAGTCCTTGGATTGAGTGACGGCACCACGAGGGGCGGTCATCTGCTGGACGGCATCGTGCGGCCGACGCTCGAGGTCACATTGGTGGAGACGCCTGGCCATCTGCGCCGCAGGCACCGTCCCGAACTCGGCGTCGCCCTGATCGACTTGGAGGCTTGATCCGAGCCGATCACTTCGTTGATTTGACTGCGGCCGTTTCGGGTACGACCTCCCAACCGAAGACGCTGCGGCCGCCGAGCAGATGCGATTGCTCGAACTCCCCGGCGACGATTTCCTTCAGGCTTGGGCCGGTGACATAGCGCTCGACCTGCCTCGACTGGTCGTCCAGCCGCCGCAACGCGCCGATCTCTTCGTCACGGCCGAGCCTGGCCTTCTGGACAGCCGACTTCAGCACGCCGATCGTCTCGTCATAGACCTTCAGCGGCACGGGGAACGGGTGCCTGTCCTTACCGCCATGCGCCAGCGAGAAACGGCCTGGATCGGAAAAACGGCACGGCGCGCCATGCACGACTTCGGCGACCAGCGCCAGCGCCCGCACCGTGCGCGCGCCGACATTGGGCACCAGGAGAAGCCCGGCGAAATCTGTCGGGCCGCGCTCGGCCGCCGCCGCGATGTTGCCGTGCAGGCGGCGCATGACGACGTCGCTTTCGCGCACATCGTGGTGCGCCGGCATCACCAGATGCGGCAGCAGCTTTTGTGCCGGCTCCGGCGCTGGCGCCGAACCCCGCTCCAAAGCGGCAAGCTCCCTCACGATGCGATCCGGTCCAAGGTCGTGCAGAAGGTCCAGTTGTCCCTGGCGCGACGCTTCAGCGCGCCGGTCGGTCAGGTTGACGATCTCGCCCTGGTTGGCGCCCTCGATGGCAGCATGCGGCTGGTCGACAAAGCTCTTCAGGCCTTCGGACAGCCAGTGATAGCGGCGCGCCACCTTGCTGTCGCCGTTCATGCCCTGCTGCACCACCACCCACTTGCCGTCGTCGGTGACGATAAAGCCGTGCAGATAGAGATCGAAACCGTCCTGGACCGCGGCGCTGTCCACCTTGGCGACAAGCCGGCTGGCAGTCGCGAGGCCTTGCCCGTCGAGGCCGACACGCTCGCCGATCAGGGCAAGCTCGTGCGGGGTCTTGCGCGAATGCGCGCCGCGGCCGCCGCAAACGTGGATGCCGAGTTCGCCGGAAAGCGGCGACAGACCGCGCTTCAACGCTCCGACGACGCTGGTGGTGATGCCGGAAGAGTGCCAGTCCATCCCCATTACGGCGCCAAAGGACTGGAACCAGAACGGATGCGCCAGCCGGCGCAGCAACTCATCGCGGCCGTAATGGTGGATGATCGCCTCGCACATGACCGCGCCAAGCCGCGTCATGCGGTCGCCGAGCCATTTCGGCACGCGTCCGCCGTGAAGTGGAAGATCAGCACTTCCCGATCGCTGTGCCACGCTCTTTTGCTTGCTCCTTGAGTCCTGCCTCCACAGATAGGTATCGAAAGCGCCGCGAAGAAGCGATGGCCTGATTCCAGGCCGCGATCGTTGCGAGCCGCTAGAGCAATTCCAGGAAAAGTGTGAAACGGTTTTCCGTCCGGGATTGCGCAGAAACAAAGAGATAGAGCGTTTCGGCGTTTCCGTGAAACGATGAACCGCTCTAGCGGGCAGGCTCGCTGAGGAGATCAAACTTTTGAATCTCGCAATGCTCGCCCACCGATGCCAGCAGATCCATTGGCGGTGCGCCAGTGTCGGGCCGCCTCCAACTGATCTCGAACGAGAACACAGGGTCCTTGAGATCTGGGCGCCTCTCTATTGCGACGAGGCGTGCCTGGTAGCCAAGCGGCCCGATGAGCGCATCGATCTCCTGTCGAGCCGCGGCCTTCCACGTCAGTGCCAACTGGGCATGGTGTTCGCGCGACATTCGAAGGTCCACCCATTTCAGGACCAGCAAGGTGGCCAGCGTCAGCGCCGTGCCGGCAGCGCCCAAGCCGTATTGGCCACCACCGAAAGCCAATCCGATCGCCGTCATCACCCACAATGTGGCCGCCGTGGTGACGCCGCTGACAAGATTGCCGCGGCGAAGAATGGCGCCACCGCCGATAAAGCCGACGCCGGTCAACACGCCCAGCGGAAAGCGCAAGACGTCCATCGATGCAAACGAATCCGGGTGCTTGCCAACGGTCTCGAGCAGAATACTGGCCTGGATCATTGTGATGGCGGCGGCCAATCCGACCAGCACGGTGGTGCGTAGCCCCGCCGCGTGCCCGCGCGCCTCGCGGTTGAGGCCTATCAACAGGCCGGCGAGCGCGGTCAGAAGCAGTCGTGCCGCGATGTCCTGCCAGACCGGAACAACGAGGAGCATCGCGGTCACCCGTCAGGCCAAGCGCTGCTGGCCAGGAATGGCGCCAGGGTCAAAGCGAACAAGGGCAAGAGCGTCTTCATCGCAAATTCTTTTCGTCGATAAGCAACAAACGATGCGCTTGGATTTTGGTTGCGCCGCCGACGATTCACCCCGGCGATGGGCAGCGGCGGAACAAAACCTTCGGCCTGCGGGTTGGTGGGTTCACGCCAACGAAGGATTTGCAGTCATGGTCCGCTTGCTGCTTGCCGGAGCCGTCGCTTATCTGGCCTATCGCATCACCAAGGAGATCGGTGGGTCCGACGAGGTCGATCCGCGGTCGCCTTCACCCGACCAAACCGGCCGCAAGGTGCCGAGGCGGGAAAGCGGGGCGCAGGGGAATGGCCGACGGCGGTAGCGAATGCCTCAGCGGCGGCGCGGACCAGCCATGACCGCATTTCCGTTGCCGCTCGACCTTCGTCCGATGGAAGCCAAAGCCGCCGACGCAATTCCTGGCGGCGACGGGCTTTGGCAGTACGAACCGAAATGGGACGGGTTTCGCTGCCTCGTGTTCAAGGGCGACGATGCCGTCGATCTGCGTGCAAAATCGGGCAAGCCGCTTGGCCGCTATTTTCCCGAACTGGTCGCGGTGCTGCGCGATGTGAGGTCGCGGCGGTTTGTTGCCGACGGCGAAATCGTCATCGAGGTCGACGGATCGTCCTCGTTCGAGGCCCTGCAAATGCGCCTTCATCCCGCCGAAAGCAGGATCCGCAAGTTGAGCCTCGAGACGCCTGCCATGCTGGTCCTGTTCGACATGCTGGCCGAACCCGGCGGCGGGATCATCATCGAAGAGCCTCTCACCACCAGGAGGCAGGCGATTGAGGCCTTTGTCGCGTCGGCGGCACGGCCCGAACTGCACCTGTCCAAATATACGCATGACGCCGCTGCCGCCGAGCGCTGGCTGCAAGGCGCCGGCCATGGCTCGACCGACGGTGTCGTTGCAAAACTGATCGCCGGGCCATACCGGCCCGGCGAGCGCGCCATGGTCAAGGTCAAGCGGCTGCGCACTGCGGATTGTGTGGTCGGCGGCTTTCGCTATCTCGCCGGCAGCAACGAAGTCGGATCCCTGCTGCTCGGCCTCTACAACAACGAAGGCAGGCTGGACCATGTCGGGTTCACCTCGACCATCGGCAAGGACGACCGCGCGACGCTGACCAGGCGGCTGGAAAAACTGCGGGCCAAACCGGGTTTCACCGGCAAGGCGCCGGGCGGGCCAAGCCGCTGGAGCACGGAGCGCAGCGGACAATGGGAGCCGATAAAGCCTGAACTGGTGGTCGAGGTTCGTTTCGACCATGTGACAGGCGACCGGTTCCGGCACGGAACCAAGCTGTTGCGCTGGCGGCCGGACAAAGAGCCCCGGCAATGCACGTTCGATCAGATCGAGTAAGCCCGCAGCGATGCACCGCTTCAAGGCTCTAGCTGCCCGCTCTACCGTTCATGACAGACCAATGCAGAATTCACCGGTTCACCGCGGCCAACCGAGCCTTGGCAACCATTTCCGAGGCTCGGTTGCGGTTTTGAAATCAAGCGGCTTCTTGCATTGCGCGTTCGTTGACACCGCTTTCGCCGAGCTTGGAAAGCGCTTCGTCGGTCGCGACCTCTTCCTTTAGAGTTGCCCTGAGCAGCTCGACAACGTCGCTCTTGCCGAGTTCTTCCGCCCACGCGATCAAAGTGCCGTAGCGAGCGATCTCGTAATGTTCGACGGCCTGCGCCGCGCCGACAAGCCCGGCGTCGAGCGCGGGAGCACCGTTATACTCCTCGAGCACTTCCGAGCCCTCTTCGATAATGCCGTCAATCGCCGGGCAGGTCTTGCCACGGGCCGGCTTGCCGAACTTCTCGAACACCTCCTCCAGGCGGTCGACATGTCCTTCGGTTTCCATGCGGTGTTTCTCGAAGGCGGCGGTCACTTCTTCCGACTCCGCGCCCTTGGCCATTTTAGGCAGCGCTTTCAGTATCTTCTTCTCGGCGTAGTAGAGGTCTTTGAGCCCGTCGAGGAACAGATCCTCAAGGCCCTTGCTTGCCGCCTTCGCGGCCTTTTTCGTGGTCGCCATGATCCTCTCCCGAATGGTTGGTGCCGCCTCGCAAAGTAGAGGCGTCCCATAACCCTCCGACGGGAAACAAGTTCCCTGACGGTCCGGGAGCTTTGAAAATTTTTCCGACCCGCCGTGTAGTGTCGCAAGGGGCCTCGACCTGCGGCAGCAATCGGCCAGGAAAGCGCCGTCAGCGCTCGCCGATATGCTCGACCAGGCGGGTATATTCGGCCTCGGCCAGGCCGTAGCCGCCATCCGCCAGTGCGACGAGACCATCGCGATCGCGAATGATAATTTCGCCGCGGCGGGACCGGATGAGCCCTCGCCCCTCGAGCAGCTGCAGCGCGACCGTGACACCCGGACGCCTTACGCCAAGCATGATCGACAGGAATTCGTGAGTGATCGTCAGCCGGCCGCCGTCCACCCGATCGTCACACATGAGCAGCCAGCGCGCCAGCCGGTCTTCAAGTTTCGATCGCGCGTTGACCAGCGCCGTATAGCCGGTCTGGACATGCAGATATTGCACGTAGCGCAGCAAGAACAGCCGCAGCGTCGGGCTTTGCGTCAGCGCCGCCTTGAACGGCTCGGCGTCGATCCTGGCGGCTTCTCCCGCCAGCTGCACATAGCAATCATGGACCGTACGGTCGTCGCCCATTATCAGGGCCGAGCCGGTCATACCTTCCAAGCCGACAAGGCCAACTTCCGCATCGCTGCCGTTCGGCATTTTCGCAACCACCGAACCGATGCCGTCCTCGAGGAAATAAATGGCCTCGATCGGGGATCCGGACACTTCGAGCGATTGCCGTAACTCCAGTGAACAGCGCTCGATGTGCGGCTCGAGAGATGCGAAATCGCCGGCGCTCATCCGGCGCAACAGCTTGTTTCTGTATCGATTTCTATTGGAAATTGCTGGATCAGACATAGCTAGCCCCAAAACAGGGCAAGAGCTTTTTTATCTCCCAGCCGTCCGCGCCCGGTATAACCTGCGGACGATAACGCTCATATAGGCACTGAAAGGTATGGAGCCTACTAAATAAAAAAATGAATCGATGCACGACAGTTTCTCCTGCCGCTTGCCTACGAAAACATCCGACTGAAAGTTAGAGTTGGAAACGTACCAAAGACGGTTTGGTACGAAAACGACAATTGAGGTCACCGGACGCGAAAGAGCCCGTCGCGAGGGATGCAACGGGCTCCATTCGGGCGTCGTGGGCTACGCCCAATGATCCAAATGAGGGGTGGGTTGGATCGCAGCAACAATGCAGGTGCAAGGCAGTCGTTCCCAAACTGTCTGTTTGGTAATTTCCGTACATTGAGTTTGGACGAGAGCGGCGCTAATTGAATTGGAGTCGTCCACACAGACATGGCGAGTGGACGCTTGAAAGACGCTTCGCGCTTTCGCCCTTTTTCAAGGGAGGATGGCATGTCGATGCAAGGTGCAGCAACTCCAGCCGAACTGAGCGTGCTGAAAAAAGCGCTCGACGACTGCTGCCGCGAGTTGGGTGTTGCGGACGACAGTCCTGTCCGCGAGCGGTTGGCCGCCCGTATCATGTCGCTGTTCAACGAAGGCGTGCTCAGCGCCGATCTGAAAGAAGCGCTGGCCGCCGATCGCCAACACTAAGCTGCTGCTATGGTGGTGTCCTCGGTGCCGAAAGGTTCGGCACCGGGTCGCCCTTTTTAGCCAGGGATCCTGGTTGGCCAAGGATCATGGAAATCTTGTCTCCAAAACGCCCGGCGCTTGTTACCAAGCGGCAGGCGTTTTTGTCGCGAGCGTGACACTAAGGCGCGTCGCGTTCGACTGGCCTCATGCGATGCGCTTTAGGTTCCTGTTTTATGCATGTCGCTATCACAAAACCGCTGCACACTTTTGCGCGACGTGCATCAAATGCGCCCAAGCAGGACCAGGATAATGACGATAAGCAGCACCAGGCCGAGGCCGCCACCACCGTAATAGCCGGTGCCATAGAACGGTCCGCCGCCCAAGCCGCTGAAGCCGCCAAGCAAGGCAAGGACCAAGATTATGATGAGAATGGTTCCAAGGCCCATGATGTCTGCTCTCCTTGTTTGCGCTGCCGCCATTCGCATCAGCGCGTCGCATCGTACAAAGGTATGAACTCGCAAGAAGCATTCCTGTTCCGGCGGAACGGTAAGGCGTACGCTCATGCGGCGAGCAAAATGCCGGGCTGTGCCGTTAGAAAAGTCCACAGATGCGTGCCCGCGGAGAATGGCATGGCGGCCACCTTGAACACCTGAGAACATGCTGAATTCATAGGAAATTTGTCGGAACCTTCGCTCGCCCGAACGGTTGTTTTCGTAGTCGCAACGCGACGACCCTCGTAAAAAGGAGAAGCATCATGCTCACGAAAATTCTCGCAGCTTCGGCGCTTACGATCGGTCTGGCTACGTCAGCGATGGCGCAGAACGTCGGCGACCCTTCCGGAGCCGCTGCCGACGGTAGCGGGCGGACGATCGTAGTCCCGGATAATGGCGGCCCTGACACCGGCACGGATTCGACCATCACCAATAGCATTCGCGATTTCTCAACGACGAATTCGAATGCCGACCGGAATTGCCCGCCGGGCCCGCAGGGGGCTCTGCCCGATGCGACCGGCAAGGCTCCGGGCACGATGGCGCCGACGGTGAACGACAACCACTGCGGCAAGTAAGCGCCCGGTTATCACAGCCTGACGAGGCCGCGGAGCTTAAGCTCCGCGGCCGGCTGGTTTTGCCGTAAAATCAGCCTAGCGGCCGCGGTGGTCGAAGCTGACCGCGATATCCCGACCGTCCAGCGCCCGAACGATGAAGCCAACCAGCTCCTCGTCGGTTTGCCGGAACCAGGGAAAGCGTTTGCGCAAATCGGCTATGACGACGGTGGTCGAGAGAATGTCGCCGGAATGATAGTCGGCCATGATGGTATGAACGGCAGCGTCGGTGTCAATACCGATTCCTAGCGGCGACTTGATCTGCCCCACGGAAGCCTCCACCCATCTCTCCCAGCCAACGATAGCAAGACTGCCGCAAAGCGAAAGAGCTTGTACGATTCCGTACGATCTCGTGGCTTGCGTTGCACTTTGCAGGACGCAGCCGGCGTCTTTTGTTTTGCGTTTCCAAACCATTGTCTGGCGTGGTGGCGGCTGTGGCCCCCACGACCAGGCAACCTCGCCGCAGCTTGCGCGTTGAGCCATCGGAGGGATGACATCAGCCTCGGAGAACCCCCATGAAAACCCTTCTATCCATCACTGCGGCAGCGATGATGGCTGGCGCACCTTTGGCTGCTTTTGCCCAATCGGCGACGCTGACGCCTCTAACGACCGACACCATGAGCAAGGTTGACACCGCGACGTTCGTCAAGACCGTGCCCATCGCCAATACATTCGAAATCGAATCGAGCCGACTTGCGCAGACGCAGGCGACTGCCGACGACGTGAAGGCATTCGCGGCGCAAATGGTCACGGACCACACCAAGGCCGGCGAGGACTTCAAGGCGGCGCTCAGCAAGGGTCAGACGACTTCGGCCACCGCGCCAGCCGGCCCGTCGCTGGACACCAAGCACCAGGCGCTGCTCGACCAACTCAAGGAGGCCAGCGGGGACAGCTTCCAATCGAAATATATCGACATGCAGACCCAGGCGCATAAGGAAGCGGTGGCGCTGTTTTCCGCTTACGCGAATTCCGGCGACGATCCGGCGATGAAGGAGTTTGCCAAGAAGACGCTGCCGGTGCTGCAAATGCACGAACGTCATCTCAAGGACCTCGCTGCCGCGCATCAATGAGAGCGAAGAGTGCCTTTTGCAAACGAAAGGCCGCCCCACACACGGCCTGTGTGACGCGGCTGTCGTCCGGCCACACGGCCGGGAACAAAGCACCGAGAGTGCCGTTATTTATCCGGCTTGTTCGGGGAGGATCCAATGGAAGGCGGCATTCGCGGGGCCTCAAGGATAGTAGCGCCGGCTTTCGGCGCCGTCCTGGTCGCCGCTGTCACAGGCTGAAATCGCTTTCCGAATGGGACAGGCTGCCTTCATGCGCTACGGCGAGATATTTGCAAATGTTACGGCACTCATGTTGCTGGCCTTGATGATTGGCGGCGTCTTCGTCCTGTTTGGAGAGCCGCTGTGGCCGCGGTACTACGCGAGAATGGTGCTGGTTACGGATATCGATGCCATGACCACCGCGTCAGTCCGAACAAGCTGCGTGCCCAGTCCCTGCCTGCCCGACACCATCGATCACACCGTGCTCACTCCTCGCCCCGAGGACGGACCTTGATTTGCGATTTGCAGACGCTGGAGCCGGGTACGGAAAAGCCCGCCGCCCGAGCTGCGCGGCGGGCTTTTTTGGTGCATCAACCCACGGTAGACCGTCTGGGCCACGACTAGGTCAGGATAATCACGATCTTGTAGGTATTCGGGTCGACGATGACGATCCGGCCGTCGGCGAGCACGAAATACTCATAGCCTTCGTAAGCCGGAACGATCTTGACGATGCGCGCCGGCAGGCGATGCAGCCGGACCTTCTTTCGCGGAACCTCGACACCGACAGAGATGTCGAAATCGACGCTGGATACCGGTTGGATGTTCGTCTCCTTGATGACCTGCGTGATCTCCGTCTTCTGTTCAACGGTCACATTGTTGATGGAAGCGGTCGAACTCTGGTCTTGCGTCTGCGTCGAGGCATTGCCCTGAGTCTGCTCGGTGGTCGTGGTCCCAGTCTTGCCCTGAGCCTGCTCCTCGGTCTTCATTTTCGTGCTGCCTTGGCCCTGCTCGGTGGTGGTGGTTCCGGCCTTGCCTTGGGCCTGTTCGTCGGTCTTCATCTTGGTGCTGCCCTGGGCCTGCTGGTCAGTCGTGGCGCCAGCCTTGCCCTGAGCCTGCTCGTTGGTCTTCAGTTTCGGTTTGCCCTGGGCTTGCTGGTCAGTCGTTGCGCCGGCCTTGCCTTTGGCTTGCTCATCGGTCTTCAGCTTCTTGTTGCCTTGCGCCTGTTGATCAGTTGCAGCGCCGGCCTTGCCCTGAGCCTGCTCGCCCATCTTGGCGCCGTTCTGGCAATTGGCAGTGCCGGCTGCACAATTGGCGCCGGACTGGTCGTCGGTCGACTGCTGCGTCTGGGCAAGTGCAGCCCCGCAGCTGACGCTGATTGCTAGCATGCTGGTGATCAGAACGCCTTTCATGAGAGATCTCCTTGGAAAACGCGTCCCTTCACCGCGTAAAACTGTGGCTAAAAAACTTTGTTCCAAACTAATGGAGGGAAAGGGCAAGCGATCCGAGTGGCGGAACAAGCTCCACCTGCTGACGTTACCGGCCTATAGCGACCCCGCTGCGAACAGCATGACGCGGCGCAGCGCAGAGGTGGCTCACCATGAAAGGAGACGATCATGAGAATGCATCTTTCGGCAGCCGCGGCTGGGTTCTTGCTGCTTGCGGGTATTGGCGCCGCTGCCGCTCAGGACGTGGTCATCGAACCGCAGCAGGAGACGATCGTACGCGAGTATGTGAAAAAGCAGCCTCTGGCGTCCGTCCAGCTTCCCGGCGTGGAGCTCAATGTCGGCTCGACACTGCCCGATACCGTCGAGCTTCATGAGGTTCCCGACGTCAAATACCGCTATGTCGTCGTCGACAATCGGACCGTCCTGGTCGATCCTGGCACGCGCAGGATTGTAAAGGTCATCGAGTGAGCAAGCGCGTCGCTTTGAAGGGACATGCGGCGCGTCCAGCATTGTCGACATCCCACACCGCTGCCCGTGTTGGGCATTCGGACGCAGAAAGGCCCGCCGCTTCGAAGCACGGCGGGCCTCATAGCGGAGACGACGTCCGGACAATTTCTGAACCAGCATTGGCTTAGAACGCATGATCCCAGCACGCCCTGTGCTCGCCAGGCCCGAAACTTTAAGAGAATATTCCTGGCTTCGCATTTCGCGGGAAATACGGTGCTTTGATCCGACGGTCAGCATTCCCGATGATGCCGGCAAGGCTTGGCACTCCGCCTGGCCGCAACGACTTCAGAACCGACGGGATAGATCATGTCTGGGAATACCAACACTTTGCTCTCATTTCTCTCCGCAAGTATAAACCGGCGCGCCGGTCTGGCTGTACTTTTCGCGTCGGCGGTTGCGATTGTCGGCCTTGCTGCGCCGTCGTTCGCCGAAGACAAGACGGCGGTCAAGGTCGGCATCATGAGCGGCGAGGACGAGGATGTGTGGCGCGTCGTCACCGCCCAGGCGGCGGAGAGGGGGCTGACGATCGAGACCGTGGTGTTCAACGACTACACCCAGCCGAATGAAGCACTCGAGCGTGGCGAAATCGACGCCAACGCCTTCCAGCACAAGCCCTATCTCGACAACCAGATCAAGACGCAGGGCTATCACATCGTCCCGGTCGGCTATACCGGGGTCTGGCCGATCGGCCTCTATTCCAAGAAGTACACGAAGATTGCCGACCTGCCCGAAGACGCCGTCATTGGCGTGCCGAACGACCCGTCCAATGAGGGCCGCGCACTGCGCGTTCTGCAGAGCGAAGGTCTGATCAAGCTCAGGGAAGGCACCGGCATTCTGGCTACGACGACCGACATTGCCGAAAACCCGAAGAAATTAGTCGTCAAGGAGCTTGACGCCGGGATTGTCGGGCGCTCGGTGGAAGACCTCGACGGGGCCGTGGTCAACACGGATTGGGCGCTTAAAAGCGGCCTCACACCGGAGAACCGCATCGCCCAGGAGGCGGTGGCCGACAACCCCTACCGCAACTTCATCGCGGTCAAGGCCGGCAATGAAAACCAGCCCTGGGTAAAGACATTGGTCGCCTCCTACCAGAACGAAAAGGTGAAGGCCGAATTCGACCGAGTCTACAAGGGAACCGGCATCAGCGCCTATTGATACCGAGCTCGACTTAGCGCTGAAGCCCGGCATGATAGAGCGGTCCGCGCTCCAACGCGGACCGCGATCGCGTTTTGCGGGACACCAATACAGGAACTTTCATGAACCAGCATTTCGCCTCGGTCACCGAAGTCATGCATCCCGCCGGCAGCCGTTCCGCCGGATCGAACGACGTCGTGCGCCTCATCGAGCTGAAGCGCCGCTTCGGCGCGACAGCGGCGCTGGACGGCGTATCGCTCAACGTGCGCCAGGGCGAGATCCTCGGCATCATCGGCCGGAGCGGCGCCGGCAAGTCGACGCTGATACGCTGCCTGAACGGCCTGGAGCGGCCGGATACAGGACAGGTCTTCATCGAAGGCCGCGACATCAGCCGGCTCGGCGAGCGCGAATTGCAACCGCTGCGCCGGCGTATCGGCATGATCTTCCAGCATTTCAACCTGCTGTCCGCCAAGACGGTCGAAGACAATGTAGCGCTGCCGCTCAAGATCGAAGGCCGGCCCAGGGCCGAACGCCTGGCGCGCGCCGCCGAGCTGCTCGAGCTTGTCGGCCTGTCGGAGAAGGCGAAAGTCTATCCGGCGTCGCTGTCGGGCGGGCAGAAGCAGCGCGTCGGCATTGCCCGGGCGCTTGCGGCGCGCCCGGCGCTGCTGCTGTCCGACGAAGCGACCTCGGCATTGGACCCGGAGACGACGCGCTCCATCCTCGCCTTGCTCAGAGATATCAACCGGCAGCTCGGCCTGACCATCCTGCTCATCACCCATGAGATGGAGGTGATCCGTTCGATCGCCGATCGTGTCGCGGTGATCGACGCTGGGCGGATCGTCGAGCAAGGGCCGGTGTGGTCGGTGTTTGCCGATCCGAAGTCGGCGATCACACAAAGCCTGCTCGGCGGCATCCGGCCGCAATTGCCGGCGGAGATCGCCAGCCGGCTAACGCAGAACGCCGGCGTGAAGGCGATCCTCAGGATCGACGTGGCCGGTGAGGCCGCGCGAAGCCCGCTTTTGTCCGATCTTGCCTCGGCAGTTCCCGGCTCGTTCCGCCTCGTGCATGGCGGCATCGATCACGTCCAGCAGCAGCCTGTCGGGACACTGTTCGTGGCGGTCGCCGGCAGCAATGAAGCTCACCTGGCAAAGGTGATCGCGTTCTTGAAAGCCCGCCAAGCGCGGGTGGAGGTGCTTGGCCATGTCGCCGGTTCTGTTTGAGCTTCTCGTCCGTTCAATCTGGGAAACGATCCTGATGACGGCCGCCTCCGGCCTCATCTCGCTGGTTTTCGGGCTGCCGCTCGGCCTGGCGCTGGTCGCCACCGACCGCGGCGGTATCGCCGAAAACCTGTGGGTGAACCGCGCGCTCGGAGCGGTCATCAACGGCTTCCGCTCGGTGCCTTTCATCATCCTGCTGGTTGCGCTGATCCCGATGACGCGGCTGATCGTCGGCACCTCGATCGGCACCTGGGCAGCGATTGTGCCGCTGTCGATCGCGGCGACGCCCTACTATGCGCGGATCGCCGAAGTGTCGCTGCGCGAGGTCGACCACGGGCTGATCGAGGCAGCACGCGCCATGGGCGGCAACCGCTGGACGATCATTCGCGAGGTGCTGGTGCCGGAAGCGTTGCCCGGCATCGTCGCCGGCTTCACGGTGACGCTGGTGACGCTTATCGGCGCCTCGGCCATGGCTGGCGCCATCGGCGCCGGCGGCCTCGGCGACCTCGCCATCCGCTACGGCTACCAGCGCTTCGAGACGTCCGTCATGATCGCCGTTGTCATTGTGCTGATCATCCTGGTCTGCGGCATCCAGTGGGCCGGCGACCGGCTGGTCGCGAGGCTGGACCACAGAGCGTGACCGGCGAAACGCGGCCCAATCAATGCCTTTAATTTCCGGGAAAGTTCAGATTGTTCTCGATGGTCTCGCTCGCCCAAGCGAGCTTTTCGCGATCGTCGGGGCGCAAGGGAGCCTCGACCGCGACGGTGAACAAGTGCCAGGCGAGACTGTCGGATAGAAGCCATGTGGTGACCTGTTCGCTGAAGATCACGTGCCCCTTATCGAGTGTCTTGATGTTGCCGGTAATCAAGTCCGCACAGTGCAACATGGCCTCGGGGTAAGGGCTATCACGCCATGCCGCTAATGCAGCTGCTACATCCATTCCGGCAAGCACTATGCCCTCCAGCCAGGGAACCGCGTTCCCTTCATCGGGATGCATGGTCATCGCTTTTCGCCAGGCAACCTGAAACAGCACCTCGACAGCCTGCTGTTCTTCCAACGGCCAATCGCGCCAGGAGGTCCTTTCGAGCTTTGCGGCAATCACGTTGGCGTCGAACCCCATCGAAGGTTCGCCTTGGATGGCAAGTTCAAGCACTCTCGGCAGAAAGTGCCGGTAGTCATCGACGTCGCCGACCGTCCATATGGCCGATCCGGCATAGGCGCCGAGGTTTTCACCACTGAGCTCCCGAAGCGGACCACTGGATACTCCCCGAAAGATCGATTCCAAATCCTTGTACGGCGAGCCATGCAGGTGGCGGGGCGATGGATAAGACGCGAAAGCGGCATAGACGCGTTCGACTGCGTGGGCCAGTTCAGACGAGAGATCAGCCTCCAGGGGATTTGGGTTGCTCATCCGCTACGACTCCGAACAGGTCTCTGGCTTGCTCTGCGGTATAGTAGCCGAGCTTGACATCCCGAGCGACCAATTGCGGATCGCGCTGCAACGGATCGCCGTAGCCGCCGCCGCCAGGCGTGCCGACGCACACGCGGTCGCCTGTCTTCAGCGCGATGTCCTGCTCCTTGGACAGATGCGGCGGCACATGTTCCTTGCCGTCGCGGAACACGGTCACCGTGTTGACCGCACCGTCCTTGCCGCCGAGCGCGCCTTGCGGGCCGAACCGGCCGTGATCCATGACGAAGGAGGCGCGGGCGTCGCCGCGCAGGATCTCGACCTCATAGGCGAGGCCAAAACCGCCGCGATGCTTGCCGGCGCCGCCCGAGCCTTCGCGCAAGGCATAGTGGCGGTAGAGCACCGGGAAGGCCTGCTCCATGATTTCGACCGGCGGCGACTTGGAAATGCCTATGGTCGAGCAGCCATTGGTCAGGCCGTCGTGACCGGCATTGCCGCCATAGCCGCCCCCGGAGATCTGATACATGACATAATCGCGGCCGCGGGCCGGATCGTTGCCGCCGAGCGCGAAATTGCCGCTGGAGCCGGCGGGGGCCGCCGTCACCTTGTCCGGCAGCGCCTGCACCATCGCCGCGAACACCGCTTCGGCAATGCGCTGCGAAACCTCAGCCGCGCAGCCCGATACCGGCCGCGGATATTTGGCGTCGAGGAAGGTGCCTTCCGGCCGCTTGACGATCAGCGGCTCGAAGGCGCCAGCGCTGATCGGCACGTCGGGGAAAATGTGCCGCATGGCGAGATAGACCGAGGACAAGGTCGTCGCCAGCACGCTGTTCATCGGCCCAGCGCAGGGCTTTGACGAACCGGAGAAGTCGAAGCTGAGCGTGTCGCCCTGTTTTTCGACCGCCAGCGCGATAGTCAGCGGCTCGTTGACCACGCCGTCGGAATCAACAAAAGCCTGCGACCGGTAAATGCCGTCGGGAATGGCTGATATGTTCGCGCGCATCTGTTCGGCGGCGCGGCGGCGCAGTTCGGCGATCGCACCGACGACCGTTTCATCTCCGTAACGATCCAGGATTCCGTTCAGTCGGTCTTGACCGATCAGCAGTGCCGCCGCCTGCGCCCGGATGTCGCCGATGCGCTGGTCGGCAACCCTGATGTTCGAGCAGATGATGGCGTAGATCTCAGGGTCGAGCACGCCCTTCTTGAATAATTTCACCGGCGGCAGTCGCAAGCCTTCCTGCTCGACCGCTGTTGCCGAGGCGGAAAAGCCGCCCGGCACCGAACCACCGATGTCGGGCCAGTGGCCGGTGTTCGACAGCCAGCAGAATATCTTGCCGTCCCGATAGACCGGCATGGCGAAGCGCACATCCATCAAATGGGTGCCGCCGAGATAGGGATCGTTGACGATGTAGATATCGCCTGGCTCGGGCGGCAGGCAGCGACCGTCGGCGATCATCTCGATCACCGTTTTGGTCGAATACTGCATGACGCCGACGAACACCGGCAGGCCCTGGCTGCCTTGCGCGATCAGCGAACCATCGAGCGCCGAATAGATGCCATCCGAACGGTCATTGGCCTCGGCGATGACAGGCGAGAAGGCGGCGCGCGAAAATGTCAGGTCCATTTCGTCGCAGACTTGCTGTAGCGCCGCCTGGATGACCGAAAGGGTGATGGCGTCGAGTTTTTCCATCTCAGGCCTCGCCGATATCGATGATGATGTTGCCGTCGGCATCCGATCGCGCCCGGTCACCGGGCTCCAGCACAGTCGTCGCGTCCATCTGTTCGAGGATCGCCGGACCTTCGATTGTTGCGTCGAGCGGCAACTTCTCTCTGCTGTAGACCGGCGTGTCGTACCAGCGCCCGCCATACCAGACAGGCCGGATCTCGCGCCGCGCCTCTTCGAGCGTTTTGGCGCGCCCAGCCGGGTCGATCAGCCGGGACAGATCGATTGCCGGCCGCACGCCGGTGACCGAGGTGTTGAGGTTGACCAGATTGGCGCGGATTTCCGGCAACTGGACCTTGAAGCGGGCGAAATAGGCCTTCTCGAACAGTTGCTGCAGTCCCTCGCGTGTCACCGCAGACGACGGCAGCGGCACGTTGATGATATGCGTCTGGCCGACGAACTGCATGTCGGCGGAATGCGTGACGCGGATCATTTCCGGCTTCACCGCCTCCTTGCCGATCAGCTCCTTGCCTTCGTTTCGGTGCCGTTCCAATGTCTCGTGGAGTTGGATTTCATCGAGACGGGCCACCGGCTGGTTGACCGTATTAACGAAATCATGGCGCAGATCGGCGACGACGCAGCCGAGCGCATTGGTGATGCCCGGCCGCGCCGGCACCAGCACCTTGGGCAGGCCGAGCTCGCGCGCCAGTGCCGTCGCATGCAGCGGCCCGGCGCCGCCGAAGGCGAACAGCGCGAAATCGCGCGGGTCGTGGCCGCGCGACACCGACACCATGCGGATGGCGCCGGCCATCTTCACGTTGCCGAGCCGCAGCACCGCACCCGCCGCCTCGACGCCGGACAAGCCTGTGGCGCGGCCGATCCTGTCCTCGAATATGCCGGTGACCCGTTCGACGGTGACCGGGTTTTCCACCGCGAGCAGCTTCTTCGGCGCCAGCCTGCCGAGCACCAGATTAGCGTCGGTAATGGTCGGCTCCAAGCCGCCGCGTCCGTAGCAGATCGGGCCGGGATTGGCGCCGGCGCTTTCCGGGCCGATCTGGATCAGACCGGCCGCATCGACGCGGGCGATCGAGCCGCCGCCGGCGCCGACCGTATGCACCGCCACCATCGGCACGTGGATCGGCATCGCATACTCGATCTCGATCTCGTTCGACACCGCCGGCTCGGCGTTGCGGATCAGCGCCACGTCGGTCGAGGTGCCGCCCATGTCATAGGTGACCAGGTTTTCGAAGCCGGCGCGTTTTCCCGTATAGGCGGCAGCAATGACGCCGGAAGCGGGGCCGGACATGACGGTCTTGGCCGACTCACGTGTGACAAAGCGGGCCGAGATCATGCCGCCATTGCCGTTCATGATCAGGAAGTCGCGGGCGTAGCCTTTTGACGCCAGCTCCTTGCGCAGCCGCTCGACATAGCGTTCGAGGATCGGTTGCACCGAGGCGTTGACCGAAGCGGTGACGCCGCGCTCGAATTCGCGCGCTTCCGAAAGCAGCGCATGGCCTGTCGTGATGTAGCCGTTCGGCCAAAGCTCGGCCGCGATCTCGGCGGCACGCCGCTCATGCCTCGGGTTGGCGTAGGAATGCAGGAAATGGATGACGAGGGATTCGCAGCCGGCCGCGATCAGTTGTGAAATCGCTGCCCGCATCTCGGCCTCGTCGAGCGGTATGCGCACCGCGCCCGAGGCCTCGACCCGCTCCGACACTTCGAGCCGCAGATTGCGCGGAATGATCGGCACGAACGTGCCTGTCATGCCATAGGCTTGCGGCCGTGTCCGCCGGCCAAGCTCGATGACGTCACGAAAGCCGCGCGTGGTGATCATGCCGGTTTTGGCCAGCCGGCGCTCCAGCACCGCGTTGGTGGTGGTCGTCGTGCCGTGCACGATGAGGTCGATGCCGTCGACGGGAAAGCCGGTGGCACCAAGAGCTGCAACGACGCCGAAAGCCTGGTTGTCGACCGTCGTCGGGGTCTTGGCGATATGCACCCGGCCGCCGTCACGGCCGTCGATCAGAAGCAGGTCGGTAAAGGTGCCGCCGACATCGATACCGGCGACGACGCTGCCCGTCGAATCCAGAGCTTGCGCCGAAAAATTCTGTTCCATTGTCGAAACCCGAAATGCCCGAACTGCTTACATGCCTCAGTTTGGAAAGCTGTTTTACGGCGGCGTCTTGACGCAAATATCGTTTGTATACTAATAAATTCCGGACACAAGAGCTTACCGCTTCGGAGTGTGCAAACGGCACGCTGGAACCTGACCGGTTCGGGCGCGCAGGTGAAGATTTGGCGCGGGCGCTGAGCTGGCCCGGAAGGTTAGGTTTGATGAACACCATATCCGCGTTCAACACTGCCGGCGCCCGGCCGTTGCAGTTCCCGATACCGGCCAATGTCTATGCCGAAACCGTCGTCTCGGTGAAGCATTATACCGACCGGCTGTTTTCGTTCCGCATCACCCGGCCGCAATCGCTGCGCTTCCGTTCCGGCGAGTTCGTCATGATCGGCCTGCCCAATGCCGAGAAGCCGGTGTTCCGCGCCTATTCGATCGCCAGCCCTGCCTGGGACGACGAACTCGAATTCTTCTCGATCAAAGTGCCGGACGGCCCGCTTACCTCGGAGCTGCAGAAAATCGAGATCGGCGATACCGTCATCATACGGCAGAAGTCGACCGGCACGCTGGTGGTCGACGCGCTGACGCCGGCCAAGCGCCTGTTCATGATCTCGACCGGCACCGGCATTGCTCCATTCGCCAGCCTGCTGCGCGATCCCGATACCTATGAGAAGTTCGAGCAGGTTATCCTGACCCATACCTGCCGCGACAATGCCGAGCTCACCTACGGCCAGGAACTGGTGGCCGCACTGGAGAACGATCCGCTGATCGGCGAACTGACCGGCGGCCGCGTCACGCTGTATAATTCGACGACGCGCGAGACCTCCGAGCGCATGGGCCGCATCACCGCGCTGATCGGCTCGGGCAAATTCTACACCGATCTCGGCATCGACAGGCTCAATCCCGAAACCGACCGCATCATGATCTGCGGCTCGATGCATATGCTGAAGGACGTCAAGGAACTGGCCGAAAGCCACGGCTTCCAGGAAGGCTCGCTGCATCATCCGGCAAGCTTCGTCGTCGAGCGCGCCTTCGTCGGCTGAGACGCGCAGTTCAGCGTCCACTGGTTCGAGACCCTGATTTTGATCATGCGGTCAAAAATCGGCTGCCTTGACTGTCTTTTTCCGCTATGACCGCTTGAAGGACTCGTGAAGCGCTGCTTCACGGTCTATCTTCGGCATAAGTCGCTGAACAAGGGGCAGGAGATGAGCAGCACAATCCGCGAAACCGACGTCGGCATATCGAAGGTCACGCCGCTGCCGGCACGCGCCGCCGCCAATGCACCAATCCCGCAAGCCCATGGCATTGCTCGCAATCCCGGCATGAGGCTCGATCTCGGCTTCATGGAATCGATGCGCGGCGTCAACCGCTCGGCGCTGGAACGCCGCGTCGCCAGCCTGACCAAAAGACGCTCGATCAAGGCCGATAACCAGGCCGCCTGGCTGCTGCGCGCCGTCGCCTGCATGGACCTGACGACGCTGAACTCGAACGACACGGAAGAGCGCGTGCGCCGGCTTTGTGCCAAGGCGGTCAACCCGTTCCGTCGCGACATTGCCGAGGGGCTCGGCATTACTGGTGAAAAGATCCGCCCGGCGGCGGTCTGCGTCTATCAGCCCTTCGTCGCCACTGCCGTCGAAGCGCTGCGCGGCAGCGGCGTCCATGTCGCCGCCGTTTCCACGGCTTTCCCGCACGGCCTTGCACCGCTTTCGACACGTCTGCAGGAGATCGAAGCATCGGTAAGGGACGGCGCCGACGAGATCGACGTCGTCATCCCGCGCGGCCTGGTATTCGGGGCGAAATGGCAGGAGCTCTATAACGAGATTGTCTCGATGCGCGCCGCTTGCGGCGAGGCCCATCTGAAGGTGATCCTCGGCACCGGCGACCTCGCGACGCTGCGCAACGTCATGCTCGCCTCGATGGTGGCGATGATGGCGGGTGCAGATTTCATCAAGACCTCGACCGGCAAGGAAAGCGTCAACGCGACGCTGCCGGTCGGCCTTGCCATGGTGCGCGCCATCCGCGCCTATTTCGAGGAAACCGGCTATCTCATCGGCTTCAAGCCGGCCGGTGGCATTTCCACGGCAAAAGCCTCGCTCGACTGGCTGGTGCTGATGAAAGAAGAACTGGGCCGGCCGTGGCTGGAGCCGGAGCTGTTCCGCTTCGGAGCATCGAGCCTTTTGACCGACATCGAGCGCCAGCTCGAGCATCATCTGACCGGCCACTACTCGGCCAATCATCGCCACGCGATGGCGTGATTCGGAGCGCGCCATGAACATTCTCGAACGCTATCATGCCATGGAATACGGCCCGGCGCCGGAGGCGCGCAACGAGGCCGATGCGTGGCTTGCCGCGCGGGATTTCGGCAAAGCGCTGTTTATCGGCGGCGACTGGAAGGCAGCCAGCGGAGGCAAAACCTTCGACACCAGCGATCCGTCCTCGGGAAAGCTGCTGGCCAAGGTGTCGGATGCCGGTGCCGCCGATATCGACGCGGCGGTTTCGGCCGCCACAAAAGCGCTGCCGAAATGGAGCGCCAGCACCGGTTATCAACGCGCCAAAGTGCTCTACGCCATCGGCCGCGCCATGCAGCGTCACCAACGCCTGTTCGCGGTGCTGGAATCGATCGACAATGGCAAGCCGATCCGCGAAAGCCGCGACATCGACGTGCCGCTGGCCATCCGCCATTTCATCCATCATGCCGGCTGGGCGCAGGCGCTGGACAGGGATTTTCCAGGCCATAAGGGGGTCGGCGTCGTCGGCCAGATCATCCCGTGGAACTTCCCGCTCTTGATGCTGGCCTGGAAGATCGCGCCGGCGCTCGCCGCCGGCTGCACCGTGGTGCTGAAGCCAGCCGAATTCACGCCGCTCACCGCGATCCTGTTCGCCGAGATCTGTGAACGATCAGGCGTGCCGAAGGGCGTCGTCAACATCGTCCAGGGCGGGCCGGAAGCGGGTGGGGCAATCGTCAATCATCCCGGCATCCAGAAGATCGCCTTCACCGGTTCGTCCGAGGTCGGCAAGATCATCCGCAAAGCCACCGCCGGTTCGGGCAAGAAACTGTCGCTGGAGCTTGGCGGCAAGTCGGCCTTTGTCGTCTTTGAGGATGCCGATCTCGACAGCGCCGTCGAGGGGCTGGTCGACGGCATCTGGTTCAACCAGGGCCAAGTCTGCTGTGCCGGCTCGCGCCTTCTGGTGCAGGAGGGCATCGCCGATGCCTTCATCGCCAAGGTCAAGACGCGTATGAGCCGGCTGCGCGTCGGCAGCCCGCTCGACAAGAACACCGATATCGGCCCGCTGGTCGATTTGACCCAGCTCGATCGCGTCAAGGGCCTGATCGCCGAGGGCGCCAAGCAGGGCGCAATCTGCTGGCAGCCGGACTCGGCGCTGCCCTCCTCGGGCTATTACCATCTGCCAACGCTGGCGACAGGTGTTTCGCCGGCTAACATTCTGGCACAGGAAGAGGTGTTCGGGCCGGTGCTTGCCACCATGACCTTTCGCAACACCGAGGAAGCGGTCGAGCTCGCCAACAACACGCGCTATGGCCTGGCCGCTTCGGTGTGGAGCGAGAACATCAATCTTGCCCTGCACGTCGCGCCGCAATTGAAGGCCGGCGTCGTCTGGGTCAACGGCACCAATATGTTCGACGCCTCCTGCGGCTTTGGCGGTTACCGCGAGAGCGGCTTTGGCCGCGAAGGCGGGCGCGAGGGCATGTTCGAATATCTCTCGGCAAAACTGCCGCTCGGCCCGGTTATCAAACCGGCGACGTCTTCGGCGCAACCTGTCGAGCAGGCCGAAGGCGACGCCATCGACCGCACGGCAAAGCTGTTCATCGGCGGCAAGCAGGTCCGGCCGGACGGCAATTATTCCTTCGCCGTCGCCACCGCCAAGGGCAAGCTTGCCGGCGAGGTTGGTCTCGGCAACCGCAAGGATATCCGCGACGCCGTCGCGGCCGCGCGCGCCTGCAAGGCCTGGCCGGAGGCGACCGCCTACAACCGCAGCCAGGTGCTCTATTACCTGGCCGAAAACCTTTCGGGCCGCGCCGACGAGTTTGCTGTGCGCCTCACCCAACTTACCGGCGCGACCGCCAAGGCGGCGCGTGAAGAGGTCGAACTGTCGATCGAGCGGCTGTTCCTCTATGCCGGCTTGGCCGACAAATTCGAGGGTCGCGTCCACCAGCCGCCGGCCCGCGCCGTCACGCTGGCACTGCACGAACCGGTCGGGGTCGTCGGTATTGTCGCGTCGGACAACGCACCTTTGCTTGGCTTGATCTCGCTGGTGGCGCCGGCGCTCGCCATGGGCAACACCGTGGTCGCCGTGCCGTCCGAAAAATACCCGCTGCTTGCCACCGACCTCTACCAGGTCGTCGAATATTCCGACGTTCCGGCAGGCGCCATCAATATCGTCACCGGCAGTAGCGCCGAGCTTGCCGGCGTATTGGCCAAGCATGACGATGTCGACGGGCTCTGGGTGTTCGCCGATGCCGAGACTTGCGCCAAGGCCGAGGCCGAGTCCATCGGCAATCTCAAACGCGTCTGGACCGGCAACGGCCACAGCCTCGACTGGGCGTCGAACGAAGCAGCCGGCGATGCCTTGCTGCGCCGAGCGATCGAGGTCAAGAACGTCTGGGTGCCCTACGGCGACTGAGTGTCCCGGAGGGACGTCCGGGCTTGACGGGCCAACAAATGTTCTTTACCGAGAAAAAACATTTGGCTGGCAGGCGAATATCGAAACAGGCGGGATGGTAGTGCCCGGCTGGCACATTGCGCCCCGGCCTTGCGCCGGTAAAAGCCGAACGACCACAGACGGGCGAGGAGAAAAGCATGGCGGATCTGACAGGCAAAATCGTTGTCGTCACGGCGGCGGCGCAAGGCATCGGCCGGGCGAGCGCGCTGGCGTTCGCCAAGGCCGGCGCCGTCGTCCATGCCACCGATATCAACGAGGTGGTGCTCGCCGACCTCGGCAAGACGCCCGGTATCAAGACCCGCAAGCTCGACGTGCTGAACGACGAGGCGGTGAACGCCGCTTTTGCCGAGATCGGCGCCGTCGACGTGCTGTTCAATTGCGCCGGCTTCGTCCATTCCGGCTCGATCCTCGAGATGAAGGACGGCGATCTCGACTTTGCCTATGATCTCAATGTCCGCTCGATGATCCGCACCATCCGCGCCGTGCTGCCCGGCATGCTGGAGCGCGGCGACGGCTCGATCATCAACATGGCATCGCTGGCCAGTTCGACCAAGGGCGTGCCGAACCGCTTCGTCTATGGCCTGACCAAGGCAGCCGTCATCGGCCTGACCAAGTCGGTCGCCGCCGACTATGTCGGCAAGGGCATACGCTGCAATGCGATCTGTCCGGGCACGGTCGAAAGCCCGTCGCTGCAGGACCGCATGCATGCGCAGGGCGACTACGAAGCAGCTCGCGCCGCCTTCATCGCCCGCCAGCCGATGGGCCGGCTCGGCACGCCCGAGGAAATCGCCGATCTCGCCGTCTATCTGGCCGGCGCCACCTATACGTCGGGGCAGGCTTATAATATCGACGGTGGCTGGTCGATCTAAGAGGCCATTTGAAAACCCTACTCCGCCGGGCGCCTGACGCGGCTTTCTGCGCTTCCGGTGCTCACGTACTTTAAGTACGCTCCGCTCCGGTTCTCGAAACCCACGCCATTCGCCGCAGCGGAGCGAGTTTGCAAACGGCCTCTGGTCGCAACTGGGAGAAAACTGCATGAAACTGCTGCGCTATGGCGAGGCGGGGAGCGAACGCCCCGGCCTGCTCGATGCCGATGGAACGATCCGCGACCTCTCCGCCCATGTCACCGACATTGCCGGCAAGGCGCTTGACCCGGCATCGCTCGAGACATTGTCGAAGCTCGACCCGAAGACGCTGCCGGCGGTTTCCGGCAAGCCGCGGATCGGCGCCTGCGTCGCCGGCACCGGCAAATTCATCTGCATCGGTCTCAACTATTCCGACCACGCCGCCGAAACCGGTGCCGCCGTGCCGCCGGAGCCGATCATCTTCATGAAGGCAAGCTCGGCTATTGTCGGGCCGAATGACGACGTGCTGATCCCGCGCGGCTCGGTGAAGACCGACTGGGAGGTCGAGCTCGGCGTGGTGATCGGCAAGACTGCAAAGTATGTCACCGAGGCCGAGGCGCTGGATTATGTCGCCGGCTATTGCGTCGCGCACGACGTCTCCGAGCGCGCCTTCCAGGCCGAGCGCCAGGGCCAGTGGACCAAGGGCAAGTCCTGCGACACGTTCGGGCCGATCGGCCCGTGGCTGGTGACCAAGGACGAGGTCAAGGACCCGCAGAACATCCCGATGTGGCTGACGGTCAACGGCAAGACGATGCAGAACGGCTCGACCAAGACCATGGTCTTCGGCGTCGCTTATCTCGTCTCCTATCTCAGCCAGTTCATGTCGCTGCACCCGGGCGACATCATCTCGACCGGCACGCCGCCCGGCGTCGGCCTCGGCATGAAGCCGCCGGTCTTCCTGAAGCCCGGCGATGTGGTCGAGCTCGGTATCGAGGGGCTGGGCATCCAGAAGCAGACGTTCAAGGCGGATGCGTAGGGCGCTCTTCCTTCTCCCCTTGTGGGAGAAGGTGGATCGGCGCGCAGCGCCGAGACGGATGAGGGGTGCTGGAAGAAACGAGGCGTGAAAACATCAGGGGATTTTAGGCACTTACGCTTTCAGGGCAGCGATCCTTCCAACACCCCTCATCCGACCGAGCTTCGCTCGGCCAGCTTCTCCCACAGGGGAGAAGGGGAGTCGGCACCAGCTATTTCAGCACCTTCCCGTCGGCTCCAAACCGGTATGTCTTCGCCGGATCCGGCGTCGCGTAGAGCGTGGCACCAGGTTCGGCGTTATAGACGCCAAAAATGCGCACTGTGATCAAGCCGGCCTTCTCGCAGTCGAGATAGAGGTTGGTGTCGGCGCCAAGGTGCTCGGCATGGACGACCGTGCCTTTCCAGGCGCCGGACTTGGGATCGACGGTCAGATGTTCGGGACGGACGCCGATGGTCTTTGCCGTTTCGCCAAGCCTGGCGCCGTCGACGAAGTTCATCTTCGGTGAGCCGATGAAGCCGGCGACGAATTCATTTGCCGGCGAATTGTAAAGCTCCATCGGTCCGCCGATCTGCTCGATCCTGCCCGCATTAAGGACCACGATCTTGTCGGCCAGCGTCATCGCCTCGACCTGGTCGTGGGTGACATAGATCATCGTGGCCTTCAGCCGGCGATGCAATTGCGCGATCTCCAGCCTGGTGTTGACGCGCAGTGCGGCGTCGAGGTTCGACAGCGGCTCGTCGAACAGAAACAGCTTGGGCTCACGCACCACGGCGCGGCCGATGGCGACGCGCTGGCGCTGGCCGCCGGAGAGCTCGGCCGGCCGCCTCGAGAGGTAGGGCTCCAGCGACAGCATCGAGGAGGCGATGCCGATGCGGCGGTCGATCTCGGCCGCCGGTGTGCCCGCCTGCTTGAGGCCGAGGCCCATATTGTTCTTCACCGTCAGATGCGGATAGAGCGCATACGTCTGGAACACCATGGCGATGCCGCGTTTGGCCGGCGGGGTGGCGGAGACGTCCGCCCCGTCGATGACCACGCGGCCCGAGGTCGAGTCCTCCAGCCCGGCGATGACCCTCAGCAGTGTCGACTTTCCGCAGCCGGATGGACCGACGAAGACGACGAACTCGCCATCGGTCACCTCGAGGTTGATGCCCTTCAGCACCTCGACCGGCCCAAAGGCCTTTTTTACGTTCTCGATGTTCAGCGAGCCCACGGCGTCGTCCCTGTTCTAGAGTTTCACGGCGAGGCCGCTGCGCACGCTCTCGTCTGCGGCAAGGCAGACGGCGAGCGACTTCACCGCGTCGTCCATGTGACGGGTCAAGTCCAGATCCTCGCGGATCGCCTTCAGCACAAACGCCTGTTCCAGGTCGCAGAGGTCCTGATGGCCGGGCTCGCCTTGCATCGACAGCATCTCGTCCGGTTTGGCGAATTTGCCGTCGGCTCCGGTCGCCGCACTGTGCAGGCGGATGGTCGAGGTCTTGGTGTGGGTGTCGATGTCGTCGGACCTGACACCCTCCTTCATGACGATCGACACGCAGCCATTGGGCGAAATCACGTCTTTCACGAAGAAAGCCGTCTCCGAAATCATCGGCCCCCAGCCGGCCTCGTACCAGCCGACCGAACCGTCGTCGAACAGCACCTGCAGATGACCGTAATTGTACATCGACGGCGCGATCTCGTCGCTCAGCCGTAGCCCCATGCCGCGCACCTCGACTGGTCTGGCGTCGGTGATCTGCAGCATCACGTCGAGATAATGCACGCCGCAATCGACGATCGGCGATGTCGTCTGCATCAACTGCTTGTGCGTCTCCCAGCTATGGCCGGAGGATTGCTGGTTGAGGTTCATGCGGAACACGTAAGGGCCGCCGAGCTTGCGTGCCTCGGCGATCAGCCGGATCCAGGACGGGTGATGGCGCAGGATGTAGCCGATCACCAGTTTCTTGCCGTTGGCCTTGGCTGCCGCGACCACGCGCTCTGCATCCGCGACGGTGGTTGCCAGCGGCTTTTCGAGGAAGACGTGGCAGCCGGCCTCGAACGCCTTGACAGCATAGTCAGCATGGCTGTCGGAATAGGTGGCGATGCAGGCGACGTCGGGCCGTTCGTCACGCAGCGCCTCGTCGAAGGAGCGCCTGATGCCGTAGCTCGAAAGCCCTTCCGGCAGCGGCACATCGGAGCGGTTGACCAGCGCGGCGATCTGGAATCCCGGATTGGTGTGATACGCCAGCGCATGGCT
The DNA here is from genome assembly GCF_040320585.1 of Mesorhizobium sp. M0663. Classification (NCBI taxonomy): domain Bacteria; kingdom Pseudomonadati; phylum Pseudomonadota; class Alphaproteobacteria; order Hyphomicrobiales; family Phyllobacteriaceae; genus Mesorhizobium; species Mesorhizobium sp. M0663. The sequence goes on along the minus strand of NZ_JAMYPX010000004.1, from coordinate 40,351 downwards.
GCGCCCCATGTTGCCGAGGCCGGCGATGACAACGCGAAGAGGTTGGTCCATTTCAGTTTGCCTTTTGTAGAGCGCGGGCTTTCAGGTCCATCCTAATACTCGATCCATACTCACTGGCGATCTGCAGAGCAGCCTTTTCGCTTTCACAACGTGCCAGAAGTCCGAACCCGTATGTATCGACCCCCCTCTTTGATCAGAGAAGACCTCCGGTCGTCCGGCAACGGACGATCCAGATCCAGCGCCTCGGTGAATGCCTTGGATTGCTCGCTAACCATCAGGGAGTTGACACGCCAGATGATATGACAGTTGTATTCCTTTGGTCGACGCTCGATCCCGAACCGAGTCAGCCAGACTGCTGCATTGAGATAGAACTGCGGTCCCCAGGCAGACTTCTGAAGGTTAAGCAGACAGACCGTTTCCGGCCATTCGCGATAATAGTTTGTTTGGCGAACGCCGCGGAATCTGTGGCGGATTGCCGACTCGGTGAGGCCTCGAATGATCGCGTCCCGACCCTCACTCACTTGACCGCCCCCGAAGTGATGCCGCGGATCAGCTGCCGCGAGAAGATGACGTAGAGGATCAGTACCGGCATGATTGCCAGCGACAGCGCCGCCAGGATGGCGTTCCAGTTGGTGACGAACTGGCCGAGAAACAGCTGGGCGCCGAGCGTCACCGTCTTGGTCTCCTCCGACGGCGCCAGGATCAGCGGGAACCACAGATCGTTCCAGATCGGGATCATGGTGAAGACGGCGACGGTCGCCATCGATGGGCGCACCAGCGGCAGCACCAGCCGGAAAAAGATGGTGTATTCGGACAGGCCGTCGATCCTGCCCGCATTCTTCAGATCGTCCGAGACCTGCTTCATGAATTCCGACAGGATGAAGACGGCAAGCGGCAGGCCTTGCGCGGTATAGACCAGGATCAGCGCCGTCAGCGTGTTGACTAGCCCGCTCGCCACCATCAATTGCAGGATGGCGACGGTGGCAAGGCGGATCGGGATCATGATGCCGAGCGCCAGATAGAGCCCCATCAGCGAATTGCCGCGGAAGCGGTATTCCGACAGCGAGAAAGCCGCCATGGCGCCGAACAAAAGCACGAAGAACAGCGAGGCGACGGTGACGACAAGGCTGTTCTGGAAATAGTGGATGAAATCGCCCTGGCCGATCACCGTCGTGTAGCCGATTAGATCGAAGGTTTTCGGCGTCGGCGGCGCCAGCGGCGCACCGAAGATGGCGGCGCGCGACTTGAATGAGTTGACGATGACGATGATTACCGGAAACAGCGCGATCGCCGTGTAGGTCAGAAGGATCGCATGCGCGCCAATGGTGCGGGGCAGCGAGCGGGTTGCCGTGCTCATGTGGCGCCTCAGAACTGGTAGCGACGCAGGCGCGTCTGCACGAGGAACAGGTAGACGCAGACGCCGCCCAGGATGATCAGGAACATCATCGTGGCGATTGCCGCGCCCATGTTGGGATCACCGATCTGCAACTGGAAGCCGAAGAAGGCGCGGTAGAGGAAGGTGCCGAGGATATCGGTTGAATAGTTCGGCCCGGCCAGCGCCCCTTGCGCTGTGTAGATCAGGTCGAACGCGTTGAAATTACCGACGAAGGTCAGGATCGAGATGATGCCTATCGACGGCAGGATCAGCGGCAGCTTGATCTTCCAGAACTGCGACATGCCGGTGATGCCGTCGCATTCAGCCGCCTCGATCACCTCTTCGGGGATGGATAAGAGCGCCGCATAGATCAGCATCATCGGGATGCCGACGAACTGCCAGACCGAGATCAGGCTGAGTGTGGTCAGCGCGTACTGCTCCTTGCCCAACCAGGGCGTGAACAGGCTCTTGAGGCCGACCAGATCGAGCAGATGCGGCGCCACGCCCCACAGCGGCGACAGGATCAGCTTCCAGGCGAAGCCGACAATGACGAAGGACAGGATTGTCGGCACGAAGATCGCCGTTCGGTAGAAGGCGGAGAATCTCAGCCGCGGGCTCGACAGCAGCGCCGCCAAAAGGACGCCGATCGGATTCTGCACCAGCATGTGGATGATGAAGAACCAGACATTGTTCCGGAGAGCATTCCAGAAGCCCACCGACCAGTTAGGATCGCCGAACAGCGTGCGGAAGTTTGCCAGTCCCACGAAGACTTGGGATTGGTCTATGTTGCGGAACAAGGAGAGCTGCAGCGTGCCGGCCAGCGGCAGGATCATGATCGCCGTATAGACCAGCACTGCCGGCGCCAGAAAGACGCCGATGTGCCAGCGGAACGGTCTTTTCGGTGTTGCGGCCATGAGTTCGGTCCCGCCGATCAGGTTCTTGCAATTGCCGTCAAAGGGCGCGGCGCCTCCCTCCCCTCGAGGGGAGGGTGCCTCGCAAAGCGAGGCGGGTGGAGTCGGCAGAGGCAGCGCGCTATCGTCGTTCGACCGTGCTTTCCAGCAGCGATCAAGCCGCAGCCTGCCTCGACCGACCCCCTCTGTCGCCTTCGGCGACATCTCCCCCCTCGAGGGGGGAGACAACGCTTCGCCGCACTCTTACTTCGCCGGCTTGTACCAGCTGTCGAGGCCGTCCTGCAGCTTCTTGGCGGCAGCTTCCGGCGTGTCGGTGCCGTTGATGACGTTGGCCGATTCAACCCATGTCTCGTTTTCGAGGTTCGGCGTACCGCGGCCCAGGATCTGGTAAGTCGAGCGGATCGTCGACTTGCACTTGTCGCGCCAGGAGACGAATTCCTGCGCCAGCGGGTCTTCCATCTTCACCGGCGTGTTGTTCAGGCTGAAGAAGCCCGGCAGCGCGTTGGCATAGATGGTGGCAAAATCAGGCGAGGCGACCCAGGACAGGAAGGTCTTGGCCGCGTCGGCGTTCTTGGACGCCGCATTGAGGCCCATGCCGATGTCGGTGTGGTCGGAGATGTAACAGGTGTCGCCGGCCTTCTGCACCGGCGGCGGGAAGGCGCCCATCTTGAACTGCGCCTGCGTGTTGAACAGGCCGATCTCCCACGAGCCGGCCGGGTAGATGGCGGCGCGGCCGAGCGTGAACAGGTTCTGGCTGTCCGGATAGGTCTGCGCCTCGAAACCGTCGCCAAGATAGGGCTTCCACTTGGCAAGCTCGGCATAAGGTGCGACCCACTGAGGGTCGGTCAGCTTCTGCTCGCCCTTGATCAGTGCGGCGCGGCCTTCCTCGCCCTTCCAGTAGTTCGGGCCGATGTTCTGGTAGCCCATGGTCGCGGCTTCCCAGAGGTCCTTGGTGCCCATCGCCATCGGGATGTAGGTGCCGTCGGCCTTGATCTTGTCGAGCGCGGCGAAGAATTCGTCGCGCGTCTCCGGCACCTTGATGCCGAGCTTGTCGAAGGCGTCCTTGTTGTAGATGAAGCCATGGATGACCGAGGCCATCGGCACGCAGAATGTCGCCTTGCCGTCGTCGGTCTGCCAGGCCGACTTGGCCACCGGGGAGAAGTTCTCCATGCCCGGCAGCGCCGACAGATCGGCGAGGTTGCCCTTCTTGAAGAGTTCCAGCGACTTGTCGAACGGGCGGCAGGTGATCAGGTCGCCCGCCGAGCCGGCGGCGAGCTTGGCGCCGAGGGCGGCGTCATATTCGGTTGGCGCCGACGGCGCGAACACCACCTTGATGCCCGGGTTCTTGGCTTCGAAGGCCGGGATCAGCTTGTCCTTCCAGATGGCAAGGTCGTCGCCGCGCCAGCTTTCGATGTTGAGCGTTACGTCGTCGGCATAAGCCACCCCGGCGGAGCCGAGAATGCTGGTGCCGAGAAGAAGTGCCGTCAGTAGCTTCGTTGTCATGCTCAGTCTCCCTGTTGACCTTTTTCAGGTTCGGTTTTGATGAGAACAGAGGCATTGCGCCCCTTGCTCCCCTCGATCGCGGAAAGGGCCGGCCGCAGCTTGTGGCCGGTCCCTTCCAATATCTTCTCGGCTGCATCGGCGCTGGCGGCGCCGGCGGCGAGCAGAATAGCGGTCTTGACGACGCCGCCGCTCCTTTCGAGCAGGCGCGCCGCCTCGTCCTTGTCGCGCCCGCTGACGGCGGCAACGATGCGTGCGGCGCGGTCGCGCAGCTTGATGTTGTCGGCCATGAGGTTGACCATGTAGCCGTCATGGACATGGCCGAGATGGATGGCGGCGAGCGTCGACAGCATGTTGAGCGCGATCTTCTGGGCGGTGCCTGCGCCCATGCGCGTTGAGCCGGCAATCAGCTCCGGCGGCGTTTCGAGCAGGATGGCGATGTCGGCCAGCCGCAACAGCGGCGCATCCCTGTTGTTGGCGATGGCAATGGTCGCCGCACCGCGGCGCCTGGCGTCCTCGATCGCCCTGACTGCATAAGGTGTCGAGCCGCTGGCCGAGACGGCGATCAGGCAGTCGCCCTTGCCGATGCGGGCGGCGGCAACTGCTGCCGAAGCTTCCTCGGTGTCGTCCTCCGGCCCGCCGGCCAGTGTCTTGAAGGCCTCGTCGCCGCCGGCGATCAGGATGGCGATGCGGTCGCGTTGGATGCCGAAAGTGCCCGGCAGCTCAAGCGCATCGGCCAGTGCCATCAGGCCCGAACTGCCGGCAGCCGCATAGGCGAGCTTGCCGCCGCTTTTCAGTCTGCTTGCGATGATTTCGGCTGCCGCGGCAATGGCAGGAATGGCGCCGTGCACAGCCTTGGCGGCCTCGATCTGTGCGTTGGCCAACGAGGAAAGGACGGCTTCCGGGGCCTGGATATCCAGTCCCTCGGCATTCTGGTGAAGCGCTTCGGTGCGCGTTTCGGCCATCCGCTTTCCTCCAATCGAGAAAACCATACCAAAAAAATACCACTTGTCCACACGCATTAATGAAATCCTTGCGGCGGTGCAGGCCTGCGAACGCAATTGGCTGATTTTCCAATAAACTACGCCTTAACTTTTTTGAAACGGAAATTAATCCTTGGCTATTGGTATTTTATTGGTATTATCCGCCCGGAGGAGAAATCGCGTGAAATTCGTGCTCGGCATCGATGGCGGCGGCACCAGCTGCAGGGCGGCCCTTGCAACGGCCGACGGCAGCGTCCTCGGCCGCGCCAAAAGCGGTGCCGCCAACATCCGAACCGATCTCACCGGCGCCAGGACGAACATCGTCGACGCAGCGCAGCAGGCCTTTGTCGCCGCGGGCAGGGATCCCGCACTGATCCCGCAAACTCCGGCCGTTCTCGGTCTTGCCGGCGCCAATGTCGGCACCTACCGGCAGCAGCTCGAAGCGATCCTGCCGTTCCGCATCAGCCGCGTCGAGACCGATGCCGAGATCGCGCTGGAAGGCGCGGTTGGCTCAGGCGACGGCGCCATGGCCATACTCGGCACCGGCACCGCTTATATGGCGCGCAGACGAGGCAAGTCGCGCGCCATCGGTGGCTGGGGTTTTCAGGTCGGCGACCAGGGCAGCGGCGCCCGCATCGGCCGCGACCTGCTCGAGCAGACGCTGCTCGCCTATGACGGCATCCGCCAGGGATCGCCGCTGACGCAGACCATGCTCGCCATTTTCCGCAACAATCCCGAGGATGTGGTCGAATTCACCACCAACGCCAAGCCCGGCGATTTCGGCGGCTTCGCGCCCAAGGTGTTCGAACATGCCGAAAAAGGCGACGCCGTCGCTATCTGGATCCTCGACAAGGCGATCGCCGATGTCGAGGCAGCGCTTGGCGTGCTCGACCTCGGCGGCGACGATCCGCTCTGCCTGCTCGGCGGGCTGGCGCCGCTTTATGCGCCGCGCCTGTCGGCCCGCTACCGGGCGCTGCTGAAACCGCCGCTCGACGACGCGCTGGGCGGCGCGGTTCAGATGGCGGTTCGGATTTTCGCAAACACGGCGGAGGCAGCTCGATGAGTGAGGCCGCCGACCAGATATTTGCGGCGCTGAAACAATCGTCGCAGAGTGGCGCGCCGCTCTATCTGCAGCTCAGGAAGAGCATCGAGGATGCGGTCAAACGCGGGCTGATCGGACCTGGCGATGCGCTGCCTTCCGAGCGCGACATCGCTAGCAAGGCCGACATTTCGCGCGTCACCGTGCGCAAGGCGGTGCAGGACCTGGTCAAGGGCGGCATCCTCGTCCAGCGCCATGGTTCCGGTACCTTCGTTGCGCCACGTATGGAGCGCGTCGAGCAGTCGCTGTCGATGCTGACCTCGTTTACCGAAGACATGGCGCGGCGCGGCATGGCGGTGCGTTCGGCTTGGCTCGACCGCGGCCTCTATCCGCCGTCGCCCGACGAGATGATGGTGCTCGGCCTGGCGTCGAACGAATTGGTTGCGCGCGTGGCGCGCCTTCGTATCGCCAACGACACGCCGCTGGCGATCGAGCGCGCCTCGCTATCGACAAGCGTGCTGCCCGATCCGGCGGCGATTGGTTCGTCGCTCTACGCCGCGTTGGAAAAGACCGGCAACAGGCCGGTGCGGGCGGTGCAGCGCATTTCCGCCACCAATCTCGGCGATGGCGACGCACATCTGCTGGAAGTACCGCCGGGTATTGCCGGCCTGCACATCGAGCGTATCTCCTATCTGGCGAGCGGCAAGGTGATCGAGTTTACCCGCTCCATCTACAGGGGCGACGCCTATGATTTTGTCGCCGAACTCCGGCTGAGCGGGCCGGGCGAAGAGGGCCGGCCGTGACCGCAACAACGACCCATATGCGGCGCGAGATCGAGGAGATCCCGGAGGCCACCGCCCGCCTGCTCGATGGCTCGGCCGCGGTGCTGACGGAAGCTGGACGCGGCATTCGCGAGCGCGATCCGAATTTCGTCGTCACCGTGGCGCGCGGCTCGTCCGACCATGCCGCAACCTTCATGAAATATGCCGTGGAGTTGACCGCCGGGCTGGCGGTTGCATCGGTCGGCCCGTCGATCGCCTCGATCTATGGCGCCAAGCTGAAGCTGGGCGGCTCGGCCTGCCTGGCGATCTCGCAGTCCGGCAAGAGCCCGGACATCGTTGCAATGGCGCAAGCGGCGAGGACCGGCGGTTCGCTGACCGTCGCCATCACCAACACCGCCGATTCGCCGCTGGCGCGGGCTTCGGACTACGCGATCGACATCCTGGCCGGACCGGAGCGCAGCGTCGCGGCGACGAAGACCTTCGTCAATTCAGCCGTCGCAGGACTCGCCTTGATGGCGCATTGCACCGGCGACGAGAAACTCCTGGTGGCGCTCGCGCGCTTGCCGGAGCATTTTCGCAAGGCGATCGCCTGCGACTGGATGGCGCTGGCTGGGGCACTCGAGACGCCGAAATCGCTGTTCATTCTCGGCCGTGGCCCGTCGGCGGCGATCGCCAACGAGGCGGCGCTGAAATTCAAGGAAACCTGCGCCATGCATGCGGAAGCCTATAGTGCCGCCGAGGTCATGCACGGCCCGCTGGCGCTGGTCGGTCCCGGTTTCCCGGTGCTGGCTCTGGCTGCTCGCGATGCGTCCGAGCCATCGGTGGCCGATGCCGCCGACAGCCTGGCCGGCAAGGGCGCTGCCGTCTTTGTGACGTCGAACAAGGCAAAGAGCGCTCAGCGCCTGCCGCATGTCGCAACCGGTCATCCGCTGACCGACCCGCTGACGCTGATCGTGTCGTTCTATGGTTTCGTCGAGGCTTTTGCCCGCCATCGCGGCCTCGACCCCGACACGCCGCCCAATCTGCGCAAAGTAACGGAAACCCTATGAGCGACCGTTTTGCCCTGACTGGCGCCCGGATTTTCGATGGCGACGACTGGCACGACAATGCGGCGCTCGTGTGCGACGGCCTCGTCGAGGCCATTGTTGCCGCCGGCGCCATTCCATCCAATGTTGCGCGTATCGAGACCGGCGGCGGCATGCTGGCGCCTGGCTTCGTCGATCTGCAGGTCAATGGCGGCGGCGGCGTCATGCTCAACGACCATCCGGACGTCGCCTCGATCGAGACCATCTGCCGGGCGCACGCACCCTTCGGCACGGCGGCGCTGTTGCCGACGCTGATCACCGACACGTCCGAGATCACCGCCGCGGCGGTTGCGGCCGGAGCCGAGGCGGCACGGAGGAAGGTGCCGGGGTTCCTGGGCCTGCACCTCGAAGGGCCGCATCTGTCGATCGCCCGCAAGGGCGCACATGACCCGGCTTTGATCCGGCCGATGCTAGACTCCGACCAGACGATGCTGATCGCCGCACGGAAAAACCTGCCCGTGCTGCTGACGACGGTGGCGCCCGAATCCGTCGAGCCCAGCCAGGTGTCGGCGCTTAGCAAGGCCGGGATTGTCGTCAGCATCGGCCATTCCGATACCGGCTATGCCACGGCTCGCGCCTTTGCCGAGGCCGGCGCAACCGTGGTCACCCATCTGTTCAATGCGATGAGCCAGATCGGCAATCGCGAGCCAGGGCTAGCGGGCGCCGCAATCGATACCGGCACATTCTATGCCGGGATCATCGCCGACGGTATCCATGTCGATCCGGCCACCATGGCCATCGCCTTGCGCGCCAAGCAGGGGCCGGGCAAGATACTGCTCGTTACCGATGCCATGGCGACGATCGGCACCGACATGACCTCGTTCACGCTGAACGGCCGCACCATCCACCGCAAGGATGGGAGGCTGACACTTGCCGACGGCACGCTGGCGGGCGCGGATCTCGACATGATTTCCGCGGTGCGCTTCATGCACCGCGTCGTCGGTCTCGACCTCGATGAAACCTTGCGCATGGCCTCCCTCTATCCGGCGCAGGCGATCGGCCAGTCGCACCGGCTCGGGCGCTTCGCCAACGGTACCGCGGCCAACATCGTTTCGCTGTCGGACGATCTGGACATTAAAAGCGTCTGGATCGATGGTGCCAAGGTTTTTGCAGGCAGCCCTGCTCGTTAGGGTTAGCCGGCTTTGGACGTATAGAGGTCCTTGTAGGCTTCGCGCAGCAGGTTCTTCTGCACCTTGCCCATCGTGTTGCGCGGCAGTTCGTCGACGAAGATCACCCGTTTCGGATGCTTGTACCTGGCGAGGCGCCCGGCGATGGCCTCGACGATCCCTGCGGCGCTGACGGTCGAGCCCGGCGCCCTCACCACGACAGCGGTGACGCCTTCGCCGAAATCCGGATGGGCAACGCCGATGACAGCGCTTTCGGCGACGCCAGGCAGCGCGTCGATCTCGCTCTCGACTTCCTTTGGATAGATATTGTAGCCGCCGGAAATGATCAGGTCCTTGCCGCGGCCAACGATGTGGACATAGCCGTCGGCATCGATCAGCCCGAGATCGCCGGTGATGAAGAAACCGTCGTCACGGAATTCGGCCCTTGTCTTTTCCGGCATGCGCCAGTAGCCGCAAAAGACGTTCGGGCCCTTGACCTCGATCATGCCGACCTCGCCCCGGGCAAGTGTTTCGCCGCCATCGGGATCGGCGATGCGCAGGGAGACGCCGGGCAAGGGGAAGCCAACCGTGCCGGCTCGCCGCTCTTCCTCGTATGGATTCGACGTGTTCATGTTGGTCTCGGTCATGCCGTAGCGCTCGAGGATGGCGTGGCCGGTGCGCTCTCGCCAGGCTCTGTGCGTCTCGGCCAACAGCGGCGCCGAGCCGGAAATGAACAGGCGGATGTTTTTCGCCGCTTGCCGGTTCAAACCGTCCTGCTGCAGCAGGCGGACGTAGAATGTCGGCACGCCCATCAGCACGGTGGCGCGCGGCAGCAGCGAGACGATGCGGGCCGGGTCGAATTTGGTTTCGAACAGCATCGAGGCGCCGGCCATCAGGACGACATTGGTGGCGACGAAAAGGCCATGCGTGTGGAAAACCGGCAGCGCGTGAATCAGCACGTCTGCGGCAGTGAAGCGCCAGAGGTCGACCAGCACCCGCGCATTCGAGGCGAGGTTTTCGTGGCTGAGCATGGCGCCTTTCGAACGGCCGGTGGTGCCGGAGGTGTAGAGGATCGCAGCAAGGTCGTCCGGTCCGCGCGCCACGTCGTGGAAGTCCACGGCCGCCTCAGAGGCGCGATCGGTCAACGAACCCTCGCCCTTGCTGCCGAGTGTCGCGACCGCAGCGCCCGAGGCCTGCGCCAAAGCGCCGATCTCGGTCACTCGCGCCGGGTCGCAGACGATCAGTCGCGGCTCGGCATCCCTGAAGAAATAGTCGAGCTCGGTCAGCGTATAGGCGGTGTTGAGCGGCAGGAAGATCGCGCCGGCACGCAGACAGGCGAGATAGAGGAAAATGGCCTCCGGGCTCTTCTCGACCTGAACGGCGACGCGGTCGCCGGCTTCGACGCCCAGCTGCGACACCACATGTGCCAGTTGAGCGGAGCGCGCCAGCATTTCGCCATAGCTGATCGAGCGCCCGTCCTCTGCCTCCATCAAAAGGCGTCCGGGCGTGGGCATCCGGGCACGGAAAGCATCGAACAGATGGTTGCTCACAAGTCCCCCCGAGCGGCTGTCTCCGGCCGAACGGCGGCGGTCAGCCGGCCGCCTTGTCCGCCGCTGCCCTGATTGCCTCGATGTTTGCCCGATAGGCTGCGACGCTGCCGCCCTTGAAAATGGCCGCACCGGCGACCAGCACGCTGGCGCCGGCGGCGGTGACCAGGGGCGCAGTTTCCGGCGAAATGCCGCCGTCGATCTCGATCCGGATCGGCCTGTCACCGATCAGCGCCTTCACCCGCTTCACCTTGTCGACGATCGCCGGAATGAAGGCCTGGCCGCCGAAGCCCGGATTGACCGTCATGATCAGGATAAGATCGAGCCGGTCGAGCACGTATTCGATCATCGTCTCCGGTGTCGCCGGGTTGAGCGACACACCGGCCTTCTTGCCAAGGTTTTTGATCGTCTGCAGCGAGCGGTCGAGATGCGGCCCGGCTTCGGCGTGCACCGTGATGCCGTCGCACCCGGCCTCGGCGAAGGCGGCCAGATAGGGGTCGGCGGGGGCGATCATCAGATGGCAGTCGAAGAAGGCCTTGGTGCGGTTGCGGATCGCCTTGATCACCGGCGGCCCGAAGGTGATGTTGGGGACGAAATGCCCGTCCATGACGTCGAGATGGATCCAGTCGGCGCCGGCGGCCGCCACCGCCTCGACCTCGTCGCCGAGCTTCGAGAAATCGGAAGCCAGCACCGATGGCGCGATCAGGGTTTTTTGAGCCATGTCCGCTTCCCGTTGTTGAGCCCCATCGGCGTAATCATCTCGGCGCCGCTTGTCGACAGGAATCCGGCGTCAATACCGCATCCGCGCAGAAGGGGAGAAGCGGTGCGAGCCACTTCTCTCCTGTGCAGACCTTTCCTCCAGTGCAAGGACTTTCCAGGGCAAGGACTTTCCAGGGCAAGGCCTTGGATTTCAGTTCGGATGAAGCCGCGGCCTGGCCGTCCGTGGCAGGAAGAGCTTGCCGTTGCCTTGTTTCACCTTCTGCAGATCGGGCTTCTTCAGCGGCGGCTTGGGCACACAATGTCCACGCACCAGTTTTTCGGTTGCACGGCAGGCGGTGACGATCACCGGGTTCTTGACGCATGCCTTGCCGACCAAATGATAGCCGCGCTTGCAGTCGATGACGACCGGCGGCTTGCGCACGCATCTTCCGTCGATGCGCAGCTCATTGCGGTTGCACCTGTCGGCGATCACCGGATTCCTTACGCATTCTAGTCCGATCTGATGGTAGCCGGGCAGGCAGTGGATGCTGATGCCAATGCACTTGCCATTGACGAGCTTTTCGGTGCTGCGGCACGCGCCCACGAGCGGCCTGTCGATGCATTTGCCGTGGATCAGCTTCTGGCTTGGCAGACATTTACGGCCGGGATCGACGACGACCGGAGGCAGCTTGGGCTGATCGGAATCCGGACGGGTGGTCGAGACGAGATCGTTGGCCTTCGGATCGAAGGTGCGCTTTATGCAGGTGAAATCCTCCGTATCCGTATCGACGGTCGCGATTGAACCGTTCTGCTTGATTTCCTGCAGGGCGCATTGGATCGAGCGCGTCCTGACGATGCTGAGATCGTGCGCGGCGCTCGCCTTGAACACACCGCCATTGTTGAAGGCCGCAGTCGTGCCGGTAAAGAAGGCACCATTCGAGCAACTGATGCGGTAGTGAAACGCGCCCGGCGCATCGCGCTCGACTTCGAACGCCACCTGCCCCTTGCGCGGGCAGAGTTCCTTGAGGCCGGCGCTGTCGGACACGGTGACCTCGCCCTGCCAGTCCGAATGAACCGGCGGGTTGACGGGGTTGTCCTGCGGTGAATCGGTGAAGCCGCCGCCGCCGGCACTCGTGCAATGGACGGTGATGTCCTTCCAGCCGTCGAAGGGCTCGAACGGGCCGTTGCCGACAATCTCGGCCTTGTATTGGAAATAGGCGGTGGCGCCGACATCCTCCCATTTTTCATAAAGCGCGAAATAGCCGTTCTTCGCTGCATCGTACGAAGCCCATGCCTGCTGCACCTCGGAGGTGATCGGACCACCGTCCTTCTGGCGCCAGATGCGCATCGTAACCGGCCCGGCCTGGTTGGCTTGCGCCCGGCTGGTGACCCTGAGCGAAGGGCAAACAGTGCCAGGCGCGGAGCCTGGCTGATTGGACTGGTATGTCGTCAAGAACAGCTTGACGTCATTCACGTCGAACTCGCCGAAATCGGTGGCGATGTCCTGGACCTTTGGTTTGACGACCGCATCGCAGACGATTTGAACGTCGAACGAGCCATGCTCGGCATAGTGCGATCCGTACAGCGGATGCGGCCAGCTGCCGCCCTGTACTTCGCTGACCGCATTGTCCATGTCGAGAGCAGTGTCGGTGGCTGCCGAGAAACTGGCGTGGAATGTGTGCGTGAATGAATAGGATTTGGTCGGGCCGTCGGCCTGGAGGTGCTGGTTGCACTTGGCGATGATCTCATCGCCATCGGGTACGACCGCGATGCCGGTATTCGATGACAGCGGGATGATGGAGGGATCAAAGGAGAAATTTTCCTGGTGGTCGTAGTCGCGGCTAAGCGGCGAAGCACTCCAGATCGGCGGGAACGCCTGGCACTGGCCTGGTCCGCAGACGCCGAGCGACACGGCGACATCCTGCACATAGCCAGGCCACCAGAGGTCGAGATTCATGTGGCCCCAGAACTGGACGTTGCCGCTTTTCAGCGTGTCCCATTTCTGCTTGTCGCTCGAGCCGACATGGATTGTCGTGTTGGCGCTTTCCGTATGGAATGACATCGATTTTATGTTCGCCTGCTTGGCGAAGGCGGGCGTGCCTGCAAGCGAGGCTGCGATCAATGCAGTGGTCGCCACAGTTCGGAAAAGACGTTTGGCTGAAGGCATTTCTCTCTCCTGATGGGTTGATGGGGTCCTTCAGGAGTTTGTCGCTGCTGACTGCCGTAAGGTTCATGCAAGCCGCCGAAATACAGCGCCGCCAAAGAAAGAACCCGCCGGATCGCTCCGGCGGGTTTTGGGTGACGCGAACCATCACCGTTTGAAGTTCCGCGCGCGATCCTCGCGATCCTATTGCTCGAGCTGCGGCTTGCGCCTCCTTGGCACGACCTGCTGAAGAACCTTTGGATTCAGCAGCAGGTTCGGTTTGCGGATCGGCTGGCACCGGCCATTGATCGGCCGCGCGCCCGGTGCGCATTCCAACCGTGGTTTGCGGCAGGCGCCGTCGCGCAGCTCTGTCCCACGCGGGCAGACGCATACGCCACGCTTGTTGTGGATCTGACCAGGTATCGGGCACTCCACCACAACAGGCTTCTTGCGCCTGCAGGCATTGCCTTGCACTTCCGTACCCCGCGGGCAGACACAATCGCCCTCGGCGTCGTGGATCTGGCCGCGGATGGTGCACTGCTCCGGCTTCGGCTGGATTGGCCGGCAGGCATTGCCTCTGATTTCCGTACCCCTCGGGCAGACGCAATCGCCAGCGGCGTTATGGATCTGGCCACGAATGGTGCACTGCTCGGGCTGCGGCTGGATTGGCCGGCAGGCATTGCCTCTGACTTCCGTACCTTTCGGGCAGACACAATCACCACCGGCGTCGTGGATCTGGCCACGGATGGTGCACTGCTCGGGCTTCGGCTCTTTCCCCACGCAAGCGCCGTTCTCCAGCTCGGTTCCGCGCGGACAGACGCAGCGTCCGTCTTCGGTGCGGATCTGGCCTTTGAGCAGAACGCAAGGTTTTGGCTTCGGCACGATGACCGTGCCGCCCCCGGACGAGCATTGGCCATTGCGGAAGGTCGTGCCGGGCGGGCAGACGCAGTTGCCGGCGTCGTTCATGACGAAGCCTTGCGAGCATTCCTTCTTCACCTCATTCCTGATGGTGAAGGGATGGCAGGCATAGGCCTTGCCACGATCACCCTGCACGTCGGCCGCACCGCGGGACAACACGTCGCCACCGCCTTGCACCGGCGTGTTCGGAGACAGCACGCCGACGCAGTTCTGACCATTGACCGTGCCCTGCAGATTTGCCAGGCGACCGTCGTCGGGAAGCACCACGGTCACGTTGTGAACGTGGCTTTCCCCCGAGCCGATCGTCAAATTGGCAATGCAGGAGGCAGGCAAGGTTGCCGGCTCCGGCGAGCAGCCGAAGGGCGGATCGATCGAGGTGATCGCAACGCCCTCCAGCCGGCCGAGGCCTTCGACGCCGATGGCATCGCCGATGCGAACCGGGCCAGAGAAGGCGCTCGCCCCATCGTTCGTGATGGTGATCTCGAACGAGCAGGGCTGGCCGGGCTTGCACTCGGCATCACCGGTCTTCTCGACGCGGATGGTCGAGGCGCCGCCGCCCTTGGCGCAGGCCTGGCCGATCGGATAGACGATGTCGTCTCCCGGAGCCGGGCCGTAGGAGCCGCGTGCGCAGTTCTCGAATTCGCCGTTCGCGGCAACCGTCAGGTCGAAATGGCGGCTGGTTCCAGGCGTCATAACAGCGCCAGGAATCTGGCAGGACAGTGTGTTGGCCGGAAGCGGTCCGCAAGCCCATTCCGCGCCGTCTGGGGTGACGGTCTGGATCTGGACCGGCGCTCCGCCGGCTATCAGCGTCGCGGCATCGTTGACCCGTACCGGACCGGTCGGGGCAATGGTGCCGAGGCTGATGACGGTAATGCGGCAGGAAACGACCGCAGCACCGGCCAGCGAGGCATTGCATACCTTGGTGATGCGCAGGGCCGGCTGGCCGCCATTCGGATGACGGATGCGTTCCTTGGCGCAGGCCCTGTTGTTGGTGATGTCGTTCTCACCGGGAATAGCCTTCACCTCGGCGCAGTTCTCGACACTGTCGGGCCGGTAGTTGGCCGGCATCACCGCCCTGACGAAGATCGGCGTCGAGGCGCCAGGCAACAGCACGATGCCGGCGGTGTCGCAGCGGAACTGGCCGGGGCCGTTCGGTCCGCATGTCCATGGCGGCGTCGGGCCGAAGGTCGAGGATGCCGGCGCGCCGCCCGGATAGGTATCGACGACCGTCAGCGGCCCATTATAGGGGACGCTGCCATTGTTGATTATGTCGACCACGAAGGTGCAGACGCCATCGGCCGAACAGAATTCGGTGCGGGCGCGCTTCTTCAGGATCAGGTCGACCTTCTTCTCCACCGGCGGCCGGCAGTCGCGGTCACGATCGCCACGCCGGCAGACCGGGATCGATGCACAGCCGCGATCGTTTTGCTGGCTGCCGAAAAGCGGCTTGCCGCTGGCGCCGTAATTGTAAGTGGCGCAGTTGCGCAAGACGCTGCCTCGCCAGCCTGCGGCCGGCTTGAAGCCGAGCTTGAGGTCGACAGAGGCACCCGGATTGAGCGTGGTCACCAGATGAGTGCAAATCATCGGGGTGGTTCCAGGCGCGCAGACCCAAGGCGGGTTCGGCCCTGAATCGAGGGTGGAGCCGGCCGGCAGGGTGACTTCGTCGAGCACGATCTTGCCGTGGTAGGGTGCATCGCCGACATTGGTGACCCTGATGGTGAAGTCGCAGCCGCCGCCCATCGTGCAACGTTGCACGTCGGCGCGCTTTTCGACTTTCAGATCCGGTTCCTTGTCCTTCGGCGGGCAGCGCTGATCACGTGGGATGACGATATCGATGGTCTGCGTACAGCACCGGCCCCAGCCCTCCCTCGGGCCGGCATAGGTTTCGATACCGGTGACGATGATGTGGATGACGTCGCCGGGTGAAGCGCCGACGATCTTCCAATTGAGCACACCGCCGCCGGCCGGCACCAATTGCGTGTCGGGAATGATGGTGATGCCGGGTGTCGTCGTCGAAAGCTGCACCCATTTGCCGGCCATCTCTGGGCCGACCGGCATGTGGTAGATGAAGGCGCCGCCGCCGGGCAAGCAATCGACCGTGCCGCGCTCCACCTTGAAGCATTCCTTGCCGGGAGGTGGAGGCGGCGGGTTGCACCTGGTGACGTCGATCTTGATCGACGTCTTTGCACCCGTGAGATAATTGCCGTCGTCCGGCTTGCCCGGATCCTGCGACGGGATTTCGATGCCGGCGCCGCGTTCGCGGCTCACCTTAACCGCGCCCTGGTTGTGAACGATCGTCGGCGACGGAAACGCCGCATGGTCGATCTTGGCGGTGATCTGGAACGTGATGACGCGCTGGTTCGCAGCGCCGATGCCGTCGAGATCGCTGGCGGAAATCCGGAAATCGGACACCGTCGCGGTATCGTCCGGGCCAGCCGAACTGCTGATCGCAGCGCCGGGCAGCGGTCCGCCGGACGCATCGGTGCCGTCGCCGGTCACATGCACGCCGACGATGCGCAGGCCGTGCGGGAGCTGGTCCCTGAAATCGAGCCTGACCTTTTTCAGCATGGCGGCGAGGTCCGGGCTGGCAAAACCCTGCGGATTGCCGCGCAAGCCAAAGCTCAGCGAGTATACGACATAGTCGCAGCCTCTCTGGGTGCCTTTCTTGGTGAAGAAGGGCACGATCCGGCCCGGCTCCGGATTGACGGTGCGAGGATTGTCGAAATCGAGCCTGGGATCTGGAACGGCAGTGTAGATGCCCGCATCGGCAAGCTTGGTCTTGGCCGGAGCAAGGTCTTCAGCGAAGCCTTGCAGCGGACTCAGCATGGCGACCGCGATACCGGCCGCCATCAGCCAGCGCACGCCGCGCCTGGCGAGTGACAGGGGTTTCATGATGGTCTCCATGACGGATGATTGTTTGCCGGTTGATGGGCTGCTTGTCGCAGGCGGGAAAAATGCGAGATTGCTCATCTTCCCCTCCTCACGGTTCGCAGCTGACGGCTGGGGTTCTGAGCCGCAAGGTCATCTTGCAGCAAGGGTAGTAGCCACCCTTGTCGCTATCGGACTGCCTGTAGAAGCAGAGCCCGACATCGACCGTATCGCCAGGGTAATGGCCGGTGATGCCGATCGTGTATGGCGCGCCGGGCGCATGCGACAGAGGTGAAGTCACCCCAACGCCAGGCGTCCTGGACAGAGCCTTGATCGAATCGCCGCCAAAGCCGGCATGGTCATGGAGATAGAGATCGGCCTCGAGGCCGGAGGGCGTGCAGAAATACCTGACATCCTCGACATCAAGGCAAGGAGGCAGATTGCCGGGGGGCGGAAAGTCCGGCGGATAGAACGGTGGCAGATAGCCGCCCGGCACCTGCTCGTAATAGCCGGCACGGCCTTCGCAGGGGCGCCAGACCTCGACGTCGCCGACATGGCCTTCGACTTCCGGGTCTTCGAAATAATTGTCGAAGTCGACGAACCACGAGCCGAAAGGCGGCATGTTGGCCGGCTTGACCAGTGCCGTCGGCGTGATTTGCACGCCGTGCACGGCGAGCGGCCCGCCGGCTGCGAGTTGTTCGGCAAGCTCCGGGTTGTCGCGCAACTTGTCGCCGGTATCGACCAGCGTGTCGGTGCAGACGCCGGTATCGAGATTGCCTTCGGCATCGTAGCCATATTGCAGGTCGAGGCCGCCGGCCGACTGTCGGTTGTCTTGCGGGAAGCCGACCGCATATTCCTGCGGCACTTCCACCCAGGCCGATTCCGTCGCCGGATCGTCCGGATTTTCGCGCCAGTAGCGGATGACCTCACCCTTGCCGGAATCGGCGAACTGGCTGTAGTCGTAGCGGTTCTCCACCGGGCCGCGCTGGGCCAGGTACATGAAGCCCTCGTTGTCGAAGGCGATGTCGGTGACCGCGTAATCCTTGTCGGCCTTGACCGTCAGTTCCCAGCGCGGGTCGCCGGCGAAACTGCCGTCGCCGGCAACGCCCACCGACCAGATCTCCGCCTTATCACCGACCGAATAATAGAGCCGGCCGCCACGATAGGCGACCGACCAGACGCGGCGCTCGTCCTGCGTGTAGCCCCAGCTGTCGGGGTCCTCGCTGTCGAAGGCAGCACCCTGGATGTCAATCACCGAGCCGTCGTCGGCAAGGGCGGCAAGCCCGTGCGCCGGGCGGCCGGCTATGCCGTGGTCGAACGTGTCGAGCAGCGCGCCATTGGCGTCGATGCGGTGGATGAGGCCGGTGTCGAGATCGCTGGCGAAGAACTGGCGGTGGATATTGTCGAAAGTGACGTCGCCGATGCCGGGACCGCTATTGGCGTCGATATCGGCGAATTTCGAGACGGCGCCGGTGATGCCGTCGATCTTCCAGATCGTTCCGGAGCCGCCGCCGTTTTCGGTGCCGAACTGGCCGTCCATGAAGACCGCATCAGCCGTGCCGCGGCGCTGCCGCTCCGGCCGGCCGTCGGCGTCGCCGTCTGGCGTGACTATGCGGATGCCGTGCAGCGACGTCGCGCCGGCATAGAGGTTTGGAACGGCCGATGGAACGCCGTCGCGCACGCCGTCGTCGTAGGTGATGCCGAACACCTGGCCGATTTGCCCGGCCGTGACCTCGAACGGTGGCGGGGTGAAGACCAATTGGCCAGACGCCGGCCCGTCCAGCCTTGAGACGTCGAAGATGCGCAAGGTCGGGCGCGCCGTGTCGATGAAGGTTTCGTCGACGGGATCCACGCCCGGCGGCAGGCCTTCCTCGAAATTGGGAATGATGGTGCCGGAGAATCCGGTCATTGCCATCGAGCCGGGATAGATGATCCGGGTTTCCTGAGCCTGGGCCGAGCCACCGAGCCAGAGCCCAGCGGCGAGCGCCAAGATCGACAATCCGCTGGCAGCCTCGATGGCGCGGCGCAAACGGCCGGCACGAGAGCGCACGAACGCGCCGTGGTCGCAAGACATGGATCTCCCCCCACAGGTCATCTAGGGCATATACACATCTCGCAGAGCCCATCCATCGGCACAGGCACGGAAGTAGGCCAGGCCGTTGTAGAAGGTGATTGGTCCCGGTGGTCTGGAGGAAGCATAGCCGTTCCAGCCGCCGAGCTTGGCGATGATCCATGCCGCCTAGGCGAGCGAGCTCCTGGGGTGGGGATTGGCTTGCAGCTTGGTCTTGCCTTTGAAGCGCTTCTCGAGCGCGGCAAGTGTGTCGATCTCGTTTGGCGTGAAGACGAGGCTTGCCGGTTGAGCGTCCTGGCCGCTGCGGGACTGCACGAGCTGCATGACGATGACCGCGGCCTTGGCGGCGATGGCAATGAGTTTCTCCAGGCGTGCGGCCGATTGCAGCTGGCTGTCTTCGATCTTCAAGCCCTGGGCCTTCATCGTCCGGAAGAACTGCTCGATGGTCCAGCGCTGCTTGTACCAGGCGACGATCTGCCAGGCCTGGGCAGGGCTGCTCACCGCATGGGTGGTCAGAAGCAGCCAATGAAGCGGCTCCACGCCGTCGGGCGCAGCCGTCTCGACGACTTCGACCCAGCGCAGCGTCACCCCCTCTGGCAGCCCCTTTGCGCGCAGGTTCGCCGGCCGCTTGATCGTGGCTTCGCCAAAGCGCAGGCACAGCTCAGCCCGGCGCGCCGGGCGGTCCTGGCGCTCGCGCAGCTCGATCACCTGCGTATCGCAGAACACCACTTTCGCCACGGCGCGGCGCAGCGTGCCGCCAGTGGTGAGGGCCCGGTCATTCATGAGACGCGACAGAACATGGCAATGGCCGTCCGGCACACCAGCCCACATCATATACAAGTCGCTCTCACGGTCGGCGATGAAGGTGACCATGCCGGCCCGGGCCAGCACCGGCTTGGCCGCTTCGGCCGTCTCGATCCAGTGGCGCGATTCCTTTTCGCTCAACGGCCGCTCGGCATGCGGCGGCAGCTCCTCGTCCCCGCGCGTCCACACCTGCCCGCCCACAAGACCCAGGCAAGAACCGCGCTCGGCATCAAGAGCCAGCATTGGATGCAGCAGCAGGCCCCAGCAATTGCCCTTTTTGACCTTGCCCAGGCCGCGCCGGTTGCCCTCTGTCGTCGGGAACTTGATCTCGCTGGTGTCCTGCACCGCCAGGACATGCCGGCCCTCGACCGCAAGCCGGGTCTGATCGCTCCAGCCTGCGATGATCCGGTCCGCTGTCACCGCGTCATTGCCGAGAAAGCGCCCATAGCGGATCTCTTCGGAATGGTCGCCACCGGCAAGCCGGCGCAGGCAAACCGTTTCGCGCAGCACCATGCCTTGGAGCAGCCTCGCCCCCCTTTATCGAGACGACGATCTCCAAATGAACCCAAGGACCAGTCCTGGCATGTCTGCATCGGCGACGCTCCTCCAAATCAGAACGTCACAGAAGAATCATACAGCACACGCCGGCGGAATCCGACACGTCACAACCGAGTCAATCCGTCGCAGCAAGATGTGTATACGCCCTAGCACAGGTCATGGGAGAAACATCCGGTCCCGGCGCGCAAATCAGGGCAAGGCGCGGCGTTCCGGCACGTTCATCCCTGATCGAATTGTCTGCTTTCCTCAACGTCACGATACGCCTGCGTCCGCGCAGGGTCAACGGAACCGGCGAAAAGCCCAGCGCATCGACCCGGTCCCGAAGGCGATGGTCGCGCTGAGCTCCTGCTGTTCCCGGAGACCATGGAGCCTCTGGATCTGTGGTCATGGGGCTTTCCTTTCCGGGGCCGCACCACGCGGCACCTGAGCGTCAGTCGCGGGGCGAGGCGGAAAGGTTCATGGGCCGGGGGCCGGGCCGGCTGGATCACCGCCGAAAATACGGGCCTGCCGGTCCCGAATCCGATCAACCGCGATGAATGGTGAACGCCTTGCGCAGAATGCTTGCGCGCCACGCAGCCTGTTCTTATATACGCGCCAAGCCGTCCAGCGCCGAATGCCGGTTGCCGGAGCGGAATTTCTTGTGAACAGGGGCTTTCGTCGGAACGCCTGTACGGGTCCTGAGAGCCTGCTTAGCGGAGAGATTAGAGAAATGGCAAAAGTAATCGGTATCGATCTGGGAACAACCAACTCCTGTGTCGCCATCATGGACGGCAAGGAATCCAAGGTGATCGAGAATGCGGAAGGCGCCCGCACGACCCCTTCCATCGTCGCCATCAACAGCGACGGCGAGCGCCTCGTCGGCCAGCCGGCCAAGCGCCAGGCGGTTACCAATCCTGAGAACACCATTTTCGCGGTCAAGCGCCTGATCGGCCGCCGCTACGACGATCCGGTGACGGAGAAGGACAAGAAGCTTGTCCCCTACAAGATCGTCAAGGGCGACAATGGCGACGCCTGGGTCGAGGCCGGCGGCAAGAAGCAGTCGCCTAGCCAGATCTCGGCGATGATCCTGCAGAAGATGAAGGAAACGGCGGAGGCCTATCTCGGCGAGAAGGTCGAGAAGGCAGTCATCACCGTTCCGGCCTATTTCAACGACGCCCAGCGCCAGGCGACCAAGGATGCCGGCAAGATCGCCGGCCTCGAAGTGCTGCGCATCATCAACGAGCCGACGGCGGCCGCGCTTGCCTATGGACTGGACAAGAAGGAAGGCAAGACGATTGCCGTCTATGACCTTGGCGGCGGCACGTTCGATATTTCGGTGCTCGAAATCGGCGACGGCGTGTTCGAGGTGAAGTCGACCAATGGCGACACCTTCCTCGGCGGCGAGGATTTCGACATGCGTCTGGTCGAATATCTGGCGGCCGAGTTCAAGAAGGAACAGGGCATCGACCTGCGGAACGACAAGCTCGCCCTTCAGCGCCTCAAGGAAGCGGCTGAAAAGGCCAAGATCGAGCTGTCGTCCACCACGCAGACCGAAATCAACCTGCCCTTCATCACCGCCGATGCCACCGGCCCCAAGCACCTGACGCTGAAGCTGACGCGGGCGAAGTTCGAGAGCCTGGTCGAGGATCTCGTCCAGCGCACGATCGATCCTTGCAAGGCGGCGCTCAAGGATGCCGGCCTGAAGGCCGGCGAAATCGACGAAGTCGTCCTGGTCGGCGGCATGACCCGTATGCCCAAGATCCAGGAGATCGTGAAGCAGTTCTTCGGCAAGGAGCCGCACAAGGGCGTCAACCCGGATGAGGTCGTCGCGTTGGGCGCCGCTATCCAGGCCGGCGTGCTGCAGGGCGACGTCAAGGACGTGCTGCTGCTCGACGTGACGCCGTTGTCGCTCGGCATCGAGACGCTGGGCGGCGTATTCACGCGGCTGATCGAACGCAACACGACGATTCCGACAAAGAAGAGCCAGGTGTTCTCCACGGCCGAGGATTCGCAGTCGGCGGTGACCATCCGCGTCTTCCAGGGCGAGCGTGAAATGGCCGCCGACAACAAGGCGCTCGGCCAGTTCGATCTGGTCGGCATCCCGCCTGCGCCGCGCGGCGTGCCGCAGATCGAGGTCACCTTCGACATCGACGCCAACGGCATCGTCAACGTCTCGGCCAAGGACAAGGGCACCGGCAAGGAGCACCAGATCCGCATCCAGGCGTCCGGCGGCCTTTCGGACGCCGACATCGAGAAGATGGTCAAGGACGCCGAGGCCAATGCCGAAGCCGACAAGAAGCGGCGCGCGCTGGTCGAGGCCCGCAACCAGGCCGAGGCGCTGGTGCATTCCTCGGAGAAATCTCTGAAGGAATACGGCGAGAAGGTTTCCGAGGCCGACCGCACGGCGATTGCCGATGCGATCGCGGCGCTGAAGACCGCTGCCGAAGGCGACGATGTGACCGAGATCGAGGCCAAGACGCAGACGCTCGCCGAAGTCTCGATGAAGCTCGGCCAGGCCATGTACGAGGCTTCGCAGAAGGAAGCCGCCGAGGCCGACGCCAAGGCTGATGCCGCCAAGGACAGTGACGTCGTCGATGCCGACTTCGAGGAAATCGACGAAGACGACGAGAAGAAGAAGTCGGCCTGAACCGCCTGACGGTACAGGTAAGGGAAAAAGCCCGGCGCACAGCCGGGCTTTTTTGCAACCCTTTGCCGGAAAAACGCTGAGCTGCCCGAAAAAATGCGGACAAAGCCTCGTAGACACTGGCATCGCGGCTCCATCACACCTAAATCGGAACAGCGTGCCGGCAAACGACGCAACGATGCTTCAAGACGTTGACTATCCGGACTGCGGGAAAACATGAAAGCTGATTTTTACGAAACGCTAGGCGTGCAAAAGGGCGCCGACGAGAAGGAGCTCAAGAGCGCTTTTCGCAAGCTCGCCATGCAGTTCCATCCCGACCGCAACCCAGGCGACCATGCCTGCGAGCACAAGTTCAAGGAAATCAACGAAGCCTACGAGACACTGAAGGACCCGCAGAAGCGCGCCGCCTATGATCGCTTCGGCCACGCCGCCTTCGAGCACGGCGGTATGAATGGCGGGGCGCAAGGCTTTGGCGCCGGCGGCTTCGCCGACATTTTCGAAGACATTTTCGGCGACATGATGGGCGGGCGCCAGCGCCGCTCGTCCGGCGGCCGCGAGCGCGGCGCCGACCTGCGCTACAATATGGAAATTACGCTGGAAGAGGCATTTTCCGGCAAGACCGCGCAGATTCGGGTGCCAGCCTCGATTTCCTGCTCGGAATGCTCGGGCAGCGGCGCCAGGCCTGGCACCCAGCCCGTCACCTGCTCGATGTGCAACGGCCACGGCAAGGTGCGCGCCACGCAAGGCTTCTTCTCGATCGAGCGCACCTGCCCGCAATGCCAGGGGCGCGGCCAGACCATCAAGGATCCGTGCCCGAAATGCGCCGGCCAGGGCCGTGTCACCGAGGAGCGCTCGCTGTCGGTAAACATCCCCGCCGGCATCGAGGATGGCACCCGCATCCGGCTGGCCAATGAGGGCGAGGCCGGCCTGCGCGGCGGCCCGTCGGGCGATCTCTACATCTTCCTCGCGGTCAAGCCGCACGAATTCTTCCAGCGCGACGGGGCCGATCTTTATTGCAAGGTGCCGATCTCGATGACGACGGCAGCGCTTGGCGGCTCGTTCGAGGTGACGACACTGGACGGTACCCAGACGAAGGTGAAGGTGCCGGAAGGCACCCAGAACGGTCGCCAGTTCCGCCTCAAGGGCAAGGGCATGCCTGTGCTGCGCCAGCCCAATATCGGCGACCTCTACATCCAGACCGTGGTTGAGACGCCGCAGAACCTTTCGCGCCATCAGCGCGAATTGCTGGAGGAATTCGAGCAGCTTTCCTCAAAGGACAATTCGCCTCAGTCGAGCGGATTTTTCGCCCGCATGAAAGACTTTTTCGAAACGTTCGGCGAGCACTGAATCTGATCCCTGGAAAACGCTTCCCGAGCGTCATCAACACCTTATCCGGGGATTCGCCTTGTCTTGCACCTCGTAACTGCTAAGTAGCATGCGAGGGAGCGTTGAGGAGGACTTTCGATGACGCGTAGTCCCGGACTGCGAAAGACGCTGGCGGAAAAGTTCGACGACGAGCTGAAGTTCTTCAAGGGCTGGATCGACAAGCCGAAGGCGGTCGGTTCGATCGTCCCGACCAGTTCCATCACCGCAGGCAAGATGGCCTCGATCGTCGATCCGACATCCGGCCTGCCGGTGCTCGAGGTCGGGCCCGGTACAGGCGTCATCACACGCGCCATCCTCGCCCAGGGCATAAAGCCTGAGAATCTCTACGCGGTCGAATATTCCACTGATTTCGTGCGCCATCTGCGCCAGCTTTATCCAGGCGTCAACGTCATCGAGGGCGACGCCTTCAATCTCGACGCGACGCTTGGCGACAAGCGCGACCTGATCTTCGATTCTGTGATATCGGGCGTGCCGCTGCTCAATTTCCCTGTCGCCCAGCGCATCGCCTATGTCGAGAGCCTGCTCGACCGTATCCCGGCGGGCCGGCCGATCGTGCAGCTAACTTACGGGCCGCTGTCGCCGATCCCGCCGGGCCGCGGCGACTATACGGTCGAGCATTTCCATTTCGTCATCCGCAACATTCCGCCGACGCAGCTTTGGATCTACCGGCGCGGGGCCGCATGAATTGAAGCGTTGGGTTTGAATAGCACTTGTCTTATACCCATCGGGTGACAAGGCAGACCCATGGCTGTGATCCCGAAAATTCTCGTCGTCGCCGGTTCGGTGCGCAGCGGCGCCTATAGCGGCAGGACCGCCGACGTGGCACAGAAGGAACTTGCCATGCAGGGCGCCGAGGTGACCCGCATCTCGCTCGCCGACTATCCGCTGCCGATCCTCGACCAGGATTTGGAAAAGGACGAAGGCATTCCCGAAAACGCCGTCAAGCTCGGCCGGATGATCGCCGCCCATGACGGGCTGCTGATCGCGACGCCCGAATATAACGGCTCCATTCCGCCGCTGCTCAAGAACAGCATCGACTGGGTGAGCCAGCTGCGCAAGGATGGCGGCCGGACGTTCAGGCCGCTTGCCGGCAAGGTCGCCGCCCTCTGCTCGTCTTCCAACGGACCCTTCGGCGGGATACGCTGCATCAACCATCTGCGCGCCGTGCTGGTGCGCTGCCGGATGGAGGTGGTGACACCGGAGTGTTCGGTGCCGGAGGGCGGCTACGCCTTCGACGACGAGGGCAACTTCCGGGACGAGAGACTACGCCAATCGATGGAGCACCTATGCCGAACGCTGATCGAAACCTCGCGCATGCTGTCGACGCGGATCGAGGCATGATCCCGGACGCCGCGCATGCCGACACGATGCAGGAAAGGCTGATCGTCGGCCTCGACCTGCCGACGCTGAAGGAAGCCGAGAAAGCGGTGCGCGAGCTCGACGGGATCGTCTCCTTCTACAAGATCGGTTACCAGCTCGCCTTTGCCGGCGGGCTCGACTTCGCCCGCGAGCTGGCCAGCGGCGGCACCAGGATCTTTCTTGACATGAAGCTGCTCGACATCGACAACACGGTGGCCAGGGGCGTCGAAAACATCGCCAGGATGGGCATGAGCATGCTGACCATCCACGCCTATCCGAAGACGATGAAGGCGGCGGTCGAGGCCGCGAGGGGCAGCGACCTTTGCCTGCTCGGGGTCACCGTGCTGACCTCGATGGACGAGCAGGACGTGATCGACGCCGGCTATGAGTATGATCCGCATACACTGGTGCTGAGGCGCTCCGAGCAGGCGCTGCATGCCGGCATGGGCGGCATCGTCTGCTCGGCCGAGGAAGCCGAGGCGGTGCGCCGCATCGTCGGCCCCGACCTGGCGGTCGTGACGCCGGGAATCCGGCCGAAGGGCAGCGACCATGGCGACCAGAAGCGGGTGGTGACGCCGGCGCAGGCGATCCGCAACGGCTCCAGCCATCTCGTCGTCGGCCGGCCGATCGTCGGCGCGGCCGACAGGCGGGCGGCGGCGGAAGCGATCCTCGATGAAATGCGCTCGGCCTGACGCCAGGAATTAACCCGGAGAAAAGCCATGCCCAAAGGATACTGGATCGCTCGCGTCGACGTGCGCGATGCGGAAGGCTACAAGGACTATGTCGCAGCTGCCAAACCGGCCTTCGACCGCTTCGGCGCCAAGTTCCTGGCGCGCGGCGGCGCGCATGAGAAGGCCGAGGGGCCGGGCCGCGACCGCAACGTGATCATCGAGTTTCCGTCGCTTGCGGCGGCGCATGACTGCTACCACTCGCCCGAATACCAGCGCGCCGTCGCGATCCGCCAGAAGGTGGCCGAGGGCGAAATCGTGCTGGTCGAGGGGATTTAGGCGAGAAGCCGGTTCGCCGCTGCCTCCGCCATCGCATCGGCGAGGCTCAAGCCCCATTGCTGGCGACAGTAATCGCGGAAATCGAAGCAGGGCAAGCCGGGGCAGACCTCGAACTCGATGAGGTGGACGCTGTCGTCGGCTTCGACCCGGAAATCGATGGAAAACACATCCCGCAGGCCAAGCCCGACCATCAGGCGTTCGGCGATGCGACGGATTCTTGCATCGGCTTCAGGCTGGCTGCCGGCGACCGGCAGCAGCACCGGCTCGGTATATTTTCCCGCAGCTTTCGCCGCTGCGCCGGTATCGCCGTAAAGCGCCAGGCTGTCCTGCATGGTCTGGAAATCGCCGCCCGAACCGACAAAGGCGATGCCCAGCGCCTCGACGCCGGTATCCGGCCTCAATCCGAGAAAACTGGCGCGCGCGTTGCGGCCGGCGACATAGGGCTGGACGACGACATCGTCGCGATAGGCGGCGAAGACGCGCCGGCTAAGCTCCAGCGCATGGCCGAGATCGCGGCAGCGCGAATCCGGCCAGATACCGATCTTGGCGCCGAGCCGGTTCGGCTTGACGAACCAGCCGGCGGGCGAGGCCGGCGGCGCGACCAGCCAGGCGCCGTCACGGGCAAGGCCCGCCTGCGGCACCGGCAAGCCGAACGCGCCGAGCACGGCGCCTGAACAGAACTTGTCCTGGCAGAGCGCGAAAAGCGCATCGTCGGCGCCGATCGCCTCCAGGCCGTTCAGCCGTGCCAGAGCTGGTGCCGCGCCGCCGCGGAAATAGGCGATGCCGTCGGTCAGCGTCCAGACTAGCGTGGTCTTCGGGTCCTCGCCGGCGAGAACGCTTGAGGCGTCGTCGAGCGTCACCGGCGCAAATGACAAGCCGCGCTTCTGGCAAGCGGCGGCAAGTGCGTCGAATTCAGCAGCGATATCGGTCGATTGCGCCAGATAGGAGGCAATTTCGGCGGCACGCTCCGGCACGTGGTTATCGGCAACCAGCCGATCGAAGCAAGCCTTTTCTGGCTCGTAGACAAGGATCAGCTTCGGCTCGCGGCTTGACATGATCGAAACGATTTCCCGGCAGCACGATTGCTAGAGCAATTCCAGGAAAAGTGTGAAACGGTTTTCCGTCCGGAATTGCGTCAAAACAAAGAGATAGAGCGGTTCAGCGTTCCGCGAAACGATGAACCGTTCTAGCATCGCACGGCGAATGCATTCGGCTTTCGCGGAATCGACGTCAGCCGGACGCCTGCACGACAGCAACGGCGCCATCTTCCTGTTTGACCATGATCTTTTCCGAAAACCGGTTCCCACTTTTCGGGATCATGGTCAGCCAATCAGCACACGCGGCTCGAAGCGACCATTGACTGGAATGTCGAGCATAAATGTCATGCCGGCTTGCGGGTCGAGCAGGCGCTGCTTCTCGCTCTTGCCCGACCAGGCGGAGGTGACCGCCAGCCGGTCGGCATTCCTGCCGACGAAAGCCGGACAGGAAGGCTGCGTCGCCGGCATCGCCACCGAACGGACGAGCTTGCCGTCGGGTCCATAGGCTTCGACGACGCTGCCGCCCCAGCAGGCGTTCCACAATATGCCGTCACGGTCGAGCACCGAACCATCGATATAGCCCTTGGCCGAACGGTGGTCGACGAAGACCTTCGGTTCGCCAACCGGCAGGCCGGTCGCCGGATCGCAGCCGACGCGCATCAACAGCCCGGTGCTGGTGTCGGTGTAATAGGCGATCGTCCCATCCTCGGAAAAGCAGATCGAGTTGGGCACCGTGACGTCGGCATAGAGCCGGCGCAGCTCGCCTTTGAAGAACCAGTAGATCGAACCGGCGGCCTTCTCCTCGCCCTTGCCCATGGTGCCGACCCAGAGGGCGCCGCAAGGGTGAACGCGTGAATCGTTCGAGCGGGTGACCGTATTGTCGGCCTCGATCGGCGTGTGCAGCGTCAGCTTGCCGGTCGCGACGTCGCGGACATGCAGACCGGTCTCGGTGGCGATCAGCTGGCGTTGGTCGTCGATGATGCAGATGGCGCTGGCCATCTGACCGAGCTCGTGGATTTTGACGGCACCGCCCGACAGGCGCTGTTCGAGGAGCTGGCCGTTGACGATGTCGAACCAGTAGAGCGTGTCGGTGGCAGGGTCATAGCTTGGTCCCTCGCCGAGTTGGCAGACATGGTCGGAAAAAACCGAAACGATGGTCTCGCTCATCATGCCGCTCCAAACGCCGCGTCCCAGGCCACGACCGCAGCCTTCGCCCGTGCCGCCACTTCGTCGACGCTCATGCCCGGCTTGAACAGGCTGGAGCCAAGACCGAAGACGCTGACGCCGGCTGCCTTGTAGCCGGCAAAATCCTTATCCGAAACGCCGCCGACCGCGCCGACCAGCACACTGGCCGGCAGCACCGCGCGCATCGCCGAAATGCCTGCCGCGCCAAGCACGCTCGCCGGGAAGAATTTCAATGCCGAGGCGCCGAGCCGGATTGCCCGGAATGCCTCGGTCGGCGTGAACACGCCGGGCATCGTCACCATGCCGTAATGCATGGCACGGCCCATGACGTCGGCGTCGATATTGGGGCTGACCAGCAGCCGCCCGCCGGCCTTGTGCAGGCCGTCGACATCGGCGGCGCTGAGCACCGTGCCGGCACCGACCAAGGCTGTTGGAGGAAGCGCTCCGACAATGCTGGCGATGGAGGCGTAAGGATCGGGCGAGTTGAGCGGCACCTCGATCGCTTCGATACCGGCGCCGAAGATCGCCTGGCCGATCGCCACCGCCTCGCTTGGCTTGAGGCCACGCAGGATGGCGACCAGACCCCGCTCGAGCTTTGGAAAAGGTGCGGTTTCGGTCATGCGGCAACTCCATTTCCGGCGATCATGCCATTTTCGCGCGCGGCTTCGGCAAGACCGGCACGCACCGCCTCGTCGGCGTCGACCACCCTGACCGCGAGCCCGGCAAGGCCGAGCGCGTCGGCATAGAGCTTGCCGAGTGCGCCCGACGCGATCAGCACGACGGGCACGGCACTCGCCCCATAACGGCGATTTGCCGAAGCGATCTCGCCGCCGATCAGCAGGCCGGACAGGCACGCGGCGGCATCCTCGGGCTTCAGATCCTGCAGCAGGCTGGCGGCGCGGATCGAGAACAGTCTTGAACCGATGTCACCACCTTCGGCCAACGCCTTCAGGCACCACTCCCGGAAAAATGGATTTTCGGCGGCAACCGGCTTCGGCGGCTCGCCCAGCGAATGGCGCAGGATCGAGTGCGCGGCCAGCACCGAAAACAGCTCGCCGGTCGGCCAGGTGCCGAAACCGGCAACAGAGCCGTCCTCGACCAGCACCCATTTCGAATGCGTGCCGGGCATGCAGACGAGGTGGCGTCCCTTTGCCGGCAAACCGGCGCCGGCAAGCTGGGTTTCCTCGCCGCGCATGACGTCCGGGGCGTCGGCCAGACGCTGGGCAAGGCCGGGCACGATGCGGATGTCGCGGCGCTGGCCGGGGATGCGGGCAGCGCCGGCGAGAATAGCGCCGATCGGCGCCGGCACGCTGACATAGGGCGCCTCCAGCCAGCCCTGGCGCGAACCGGCCATGCCGCAAATGATGACCGGCAGCGCCTCGGCTGCGCCCAGGGCAGCCAGATGCCCTTCAAGAATGGACGAAAATCCTTTAGCCTGGGCGGTGATCAGCCCGTCATCGCCGCGCCGCTCGGCGAGAACCTTGCCGGCGCCGTCGAGCAGCCAGACCCTCATACGGGTGGTGCCCCAGTCGACGGCCGCGACGGAAGCTGCCTTGCTCGATGAGATCACAGGAACCCCCCATCGACGATCAGCATCTGCGCGGTCAGCATGCGTGAGGCATCCGACGCCAGGAACAGCACGGTGCCGACAATGTCTTCCGGCTGCATCACCTCTTTGATGCACTGTTTGGCGACATGAGCGGCGAGCGCTTCTTCGGTGACCCAGAGCTTTCTCTGCCGCTCGGTGATCACCCAGCCGGGCGCGATCGCGTTGACACGGATGCCGTCGACGCCGAGCTTGCCGGCAAGACCCTTGGTGAGACCGACGATGCCGGCCTTGGCGGCGGTGTAGGCCGGCATATCGGGATGGTTGATGAGAAACGACGTCGAGGTGAAGTTGATGATCGAGCCGCCGCCGGCCCGCTTCATGCCCGGCGCCACCGCCTGTGCGCTGAAGAAATGCGGGCGCAGGTTGATGGCATGGTTGTTGTCCCAGAACTCCACCGTGACGTCTTCGACGGCATGACGGTCATCCTGCGCGGCATTGTTGACCAGCACGGTCACGTTGCCATGCGCCTCGGCGGCTTTGGCGATTGATACCCGCAATGCCTCGATGTCGCGTATGTCGGTCTTGAGATAGAACGGCCGCCGGCCGAGCTCCTTGTCTAACCGATCGGCCAGCGCCAGGCTCGGACGGTCGGCGATATCGATGAAGGCGACCTTTGCCCCCTGGCGGACAAAACCTTCGGTCAAGGCAGCACCAATGCCGGAGCCGCCGCCGGTGATCAGCACCGAAGCGCCTTCGAGGTCGGCAAAGCGTGCCGATGGCATCATGAAATTCTCTCCCGGTCCAATGATCTCGGTCGGCCGGCGCGCATCCTATCCAGCCGTGTCGGGCGGGCAAGGGCGAAAGAGTGGATTGTCAGGACTTATGTCCGACAAAAGGCCGCACGGGCCGCCGATCGATCAGCTGCCCAGCCGGACGCGGTACAATTCAACGGCGGCTCCACTGGTCCCGGCAACCGGCTCAAGCCATTCCGGCACGCTGCCGCGCATCAACCCGGCAAGAAAACCTGCCGGCGCCTTGGCGGCGAGGAGCTTGCTTTCGGCGCTGCCGGGGCACAGCGCGACGAGGCCGACGTGATGATCCGCCACGACCGTCCTGGCATCGGCATTGGACCCAAGGAAGGCATCGAGCGCCAGCAGGTTGCCGGCGACGTTGCGATGGTAGGGCCCGGCGAAGACGTGATGTCCGGAATAGGCCAGGATAGGCGATCCGAGATTGGAAATTGCCAGCACGGTGGTGCCGGGCAGGCGGCCGAGTGCCGCAAAGGAGGCCATGCGCTGGCAAGCGACATCGGTGCCGTCGCCATTATCCGCCGTGGTGTTGCTGTCCTCGAAGGCGACCGAGGTTGCCGCGGCAGCCCCAGTCCAGACCGCATTCACCGAAACCAGCCAGACGGCAGCCATGCGCAGCGCCACACCGCGCGACGCGCTGGCCTCGGCCCGTTGACGCCATTTGGCAATCCAGGCGGCAAGCGGGATGACAGCGAAGGCGATCGAGAATGTCGAACCGCGCACCTGCCAAGCGCTGACGATGAAGGCCACGGCAAGCAGCGCGCCGACAAGGCTGTCCTGCCGCCGCCAGCCGCCACGGCCAAGGCGAAGCGCCATCAGCACGAGCGCGATGAGCGGCGTGGCATAGCGCGCCACCACCCCGGCCGGATCTTCAGCGAGCAGCTTGAACAGCGATTGCGCCTCGTCGATGTGATCAAGCCATAGCTCCTTGAGGCGCGGATCGAGGTTGGCATAGGGCGCTGCCAGGCATTGTGGGAACAAAAAGACGATTGCAGCGGCCAATAGAAGGGCAAGCAGGCCAAGCGAGGCGATACGCCATTGGCGCGTGCGGCCGGCGGGCTCGACCGACGCTATCGCCGC
Source organism: Mesorhizobium sp. M0663 (assembly GCF_040320585.1). Taxonomy (NCBI): domain Bacteria; kingdom Pseudomonadati; phylum Pseudomonadota; class Alphaproteobacteria; order Hyphomicrobiales; family Phyllobacteriaceae; genus Mesorhizobium; species Mesorhizobium sp. M0663. The sequence continues at coordinate 7,927 of NZ_JAMYPX010000004.1, read as the reverse complement.
AAGGCCGGTTCCGGCGATCGCCGCGACGACGAACTGCACGGTCGAGAAGGCGTCGCATTGCGCCTGACCCCAGGCGGACGGCGCAATGGTGGCGACAAAGACGAGAGCGGACACGCCGGCAAAGCCGAGGCCGAAATCCCTGGCAATCGACCTCTCGCCATTGGCGCCGACGGCGAACAGCATGGCAACAGAGGCGCCGATGGTGGCAAGATAAGGCGCGGTCTCCATGCCGACGGCCAGCATCAATCCGGCGCACAGGCCGGAGAGCAATGCCGCCGGCCTGCGCATTGGCGCTTCAAGCAACAGGCTCAGGCTGGCCATGCTCAGCATCAGCTGGACATTGTGGTGATCGAGCGCGCCAGGCGAAAAAATGCCGAGGAAATGCAGTGCGGCGGCGCCGACGATGACAGCCGGCAGCACGGCGCCGTCACCGGCAAAGCTGCGCGCGGCGCGAGCCGTGAAAAATGCGGTCAGGCAGAAGAGCAGCGCCGGCCACAGCACTTGCGCAACATTCTCGGCAAAGGCCGCGCTGCCCGTCAGGGCCGATACGGCGATGATGATGGCGGCGATCGGCGCATCGACCAGCCGCGACCAATGCATGACGAAACCGCCTTCCAGGCCCATCCTGTACTGGTGCAGATCGAACCAGCCCTGGCTGGCCAGCATGTCGCGAACTTCGACAAGGCGCAGCAGATTGTCGTTGTCGCCGCCGGCATTGGTCAATTCCGGGAAGCCGGCAAGGGCATTGACGGCAAGTGCCAGCAACGTGGCAAGCAGCGCCAGCGCGATATCGGACCTCCAAATGGAGGCGCCATCGTCGGCTGTGCTCATATCAGGACCTTTGGAAGGAATAGGGTGCGGTTTAAACCTAGCCTTAACAGCTTCAATAAATAGTAAAGCCGCCCGAGCGAGGCCGGCGCTTGAGCGGTCAGGGGCCTCACAGGGCATCTGGAGACGAAAATGCCACAAGAAGTGCGCCATGAGCCGAGCATCGCCGTGCTCCTGCCTTGCTACAATGAGGAGCTGACGATCGGCGAAGTGGTGCGGCGCTTTCGCGAAACGCTGCCTGCCGCCGCGATCTATGTCTACGACAACAATTCGCGCGATCTGACGGCGCTCCGAGCCCGCGCCGCCGGCGCCATCGTGGTGCGCGAGCCGCGCCAGGGCAAAGGCAATGTCGTACGCCGCATGTTCGCCGACATCGAGGCTGACATCTACCTGATGGCCGACGGCGACGGCACCTATGCGCCGGAGGACGCGCCGCAACTGATCAACACGCTGCTGACCGAGCGCTCCGACATGGTGGTGGGCACCAGGCGCGGCGTCGCCAACGACGCCGGCAGGACAGGCCACGCCTTCGGCAACCGCATCTTCAACAGCCTCTACAAACGTTTGTTCGGCTCGGACTTTACCGATATCTTCTCGGGTTACCGCGCCTTCACCAGGCGCTTCGTCAAGAGTTTTCCCGCCGTTTCCGGCGGTTTCGAGATCGAGACCGAAATGTCGGTGCACGCCTCGCAGCTCAAATTGCCGGTCAGCGAGATCGGACTCGACTATGGCCGCCGGCCGGAAGGCTCCTCGTCGAAGCTATCGACCTTTCGCGACGGCGCGAAGATCCTGTGGATGTTCGCCATGCTGATGAAGGAGACGCAGCCGCTGCGTTTCTTCGGCGCTTTTTCGGTGTTCTTCCTGGCATCAAGCCTGTTTCTGATGGCGCCGGTGCTGATCGAGTTCGCCGAAACCGGGCTTGTGCCGCGCATGCCGACCTGGGTTCTGTCGGTCGGGCTGCTGCTGCTGTCGATGCTGGCGGCGGTGACCGGGGTGATCCTCGATTCGGTGTCGCGCGGCCGCGCCGAGCAGAAGCGCATCTTCTATCTGTCGATGCCTTCCGGTCGCGTCGAGCGCGAACGTGCAAGCGCGCTCGCGACTTTGAAGGCCGGACCGCGCAAGACGCCGCGGGCGGCCTAGAGCCTAAATGGGACGCCTCGCCCGCTTCATTGTCGCCGGCGGCATCGGCTTCGTCGCCGACGCGGGTGCGCTTTGGCTGGTGCTGGCGACAACGCCGCTTGGGCCCTTGGCGGCCCGCATCATCTCGATCGGTTTTGCCCTGTCCGTCACCTGGCTGATCAACCGCCATCTGACCTTCTCGCCTTCCAGCCGCGGCGTCGCGCAAGAGGGCGCACGCTATGGCGGCGTCGGCATTGCCACCAGCCTCGTCAATTATCTCGTCTATTGCGCCATGCTGTTCGCGCTGCCGATGGTGTCGCCGCTCATAGCCCTTGCGGTCGCCTCGCTGGTCGCCATGGCGCTGTCCTTCCTCGGCTATTCCAAGCTGGTCTTCGACCGCTGAAGGCACATCGCGTTGGGATCTGCGCCAAGCGAAGCGCAGCCTCATCATGACCTTGGCCGATTGGCAGAGGCCGCCGATTTCCTTATATCGCTGTCGTCGATGCATCGGCCCGAAAAATCGGAATCGATTTTCGGAAAGCACGATGCATGGATTCAAAAAATGTTGGAGCGTACTTTGTGCGTCCAAGTGGATCGCTCCAAGTGCGCCGGAGAGCTGCCATGCCCCTGAAAGTCGCCGTCCAGATGGACCACATCTCCAGCGTGTCGGTAGCCGGCGACACGTCGTTTGCGCTGTCGCTGGAAGCGCAGCGGCGCGGCCACCGGCTGTTCCACTACACGCCCGACCGGCTGTCGCTGCGCGACGGCAAGGTGTTTGCCCGTATCGAGGCGATGCAGGTTCGCGACGAGAAGGGCAATCATTATTCGCTGGGCGAAGAAGTCCGCACCGATCTTTCGGAGATGGACGTCATCCTTTTGCGGCAGGATCCGCCCTTCGACATGAACTACATCACCACCACGCATATCCTCGAGCGCATCCATCCGAAGACGCTGGTGGTCAACGACCCTGCCTGGGTGCGCAACAGCCCGGAAAAGATCTTCGTCACTGAATTTCCCGACCTGATGCCGGACACGCTGATCACCAAAGACCCGCTCGAGGTCGCAGCCTTCCGCAAGGAGTTCGGCGATATCATCGTCAAACCGCTCTACGGCAATGGCGGCGCAGGCATCTTCCACCTGCACGAGGCCGACCGCAACCTCGCCTCGCTGCTCGAAATGTTCGGCCAGTTGTTCCGCGAACCCTACATCGTGCAGCGCTACCTCAAGGAGGTGCGGGCCGGCGACAAGCGCATCATCCTGATTGACGGCGAGCCTGTCGGCGCCATCAACCGCGTGCCGGCCGAGCACGATTCGCGCTCCAACATGCATGTCGGCGGCCGCGCCGAAAAAACCGAGCTGACGGCGCGCGAACGCGAGATCTGCGCCCGCATCGGCCCCGCGCTGAAGCAGCGCGGCTTCATCCTTGTCGGCATCGACGTCATCGGCGACTACATGACCGAGATCAACGTGACCTCACCGACCGGCATACGCGAAGTGCAGCGCTTCGGCGGCGCCGACATCGCCAGCCTGTTCTGGGATGCCGTGGAGGAGAAGCGCAACTAGCCTCGCTTCGCGAGCGGCCGCGTTGCAAACCATTGCAGCCGTGGCGCTCAGCTGTTCCCCAAATGTTCTTGCCTTCGCCGGAAATCTGTGGTTGTCTCGGGTGACGCCGTTCGCGGCATGATCGCAAAGGCTTGGGGCAAAAGCCTGCATCCGGGGTGAAGACATGGTGGCGCGGGTTCGCACGGTTGCTTTCCAGGGCATCGAGGCCGTGCCGGTCGACGTGCAGGTGATGATCGCGCCGGGCAAGGTCAACATGCACATCGTCGGGCTGGCCGACAAGGCTGTAGCCGAAAGCCGCGAGCGGGTGCAGGCTGCACTTCATGCATCCGGCCTGTCGATGCCGTCGAAGAAGGTCACCGTCAATCTGGCACCCGCCGACCTGCCCAAGGAAGGCAGCCACTACGATTTGCCGATCGCGCTCGGGCTGATGGCAGCGCTCGGCGCCATTCCGGGCGACATGCTGGCCGGCTATGTCGTGCTTGGCGAATTGTCGCTCGACGGCACCATCGCCGCGGTGGCCGGCGCGCTGCCGGCGGCGATCGGCGCCAATGCCGAAGGCAAGGGCCTGATCTGCCCGTTCGCCTGCGGGCCGGAAGCGGCCTGGGCCGGCAAGGATTTCGACATATTGGCGCCGCGCAGCCTGATCGCCATCGCCAATCATTTTCGCGGCACGCAGGTTCTGTCGCGGCCGGAAGCCGGCATCCATGCCTCGGCGCGCGACCTGCCCGACCTTGCCGACATCAAGGGCCAGGAGACCGCCAAGCGGGCGCTGGAGGTGGCGGCAGCCGGCGGCCACAATCTTCTGATGGTCGGGCCGCCGGGATCGGGAAAGTCGATGCTGGCGCAGCGGCTGCCGTCGATCCTGCCGCCGCTGGCGCCCAGGGAATTGCTCGAAGTCTCGATGATCGCCTCGGTGGCCGGCGAACTCGGCGAAGGCAAGCTGACCGACCGGCGGCCGTTCCGTGCACCACACCATTCGGCCTCGATGGCGGCGATGGTCGGCGGCGGTCTGCGCGTGCGGCCGGGCGAGGCCTCGCTTGCCCATCACGGCGTGCTGTTCCTCGACGAGTTTCCCGAATTCTCGCCGCAGGCGCTCGATGCACTGCGCCAGCCGCTCGAGACCGGCGACTGCATGATCGCGCGCGCCAACCACCGCGTTACTTATCCGGCACGTATCCAGCTGGTCGCGGCGATGAACCCGTGCCGCTGCGGCATGGCCGGCGAGCCCGGCTATCGCTGCCTGCGCGGCGACCGCTGCCGCACCGACTACCAGGCGCGCATTTCCGGCCCGCTGCTCGACCGTATCGATCTCAGGATCGAGGTGCCGGCGGTCTCGGCCAGCGATCTGATCCGGCCGGACCGGGCGGAGAAAAGTGCCGCCGTCGCACTACGTGTTGCCCGCGCCCGTACGATCCAGCGCGAGCGCTTCGAGCGGCTCGGCGCGACCGCCACCACCAACGCCCATTGCTCGCCGTCAGTCATCGAGGAGATCGCCATGCCCGATGCCGCCGGCCTGTCGCTGCTCAGGGATGCCAGCGAAAAGCTCGGCTTTTCCGCACGAGCCTATCACCGCGTCTTGAAGGTGGCGCGGACGCTGGCCGACCTCGAGGCAAGCGAAACAGTCGGCCGCATCCATCTGGCCGAGGCGATTTCCTACCGCATGAGCTCGGAGCGGATGGCGCAGGCGGCGTGACGTTCCCCTCCCCCTTGGGGGGAGGGTGGCCGCGAAGCGGCCGGGTGGGGTTGCCGGCGACGTGCTCTGCCTTTAACGTCTGCACGATATGCGCAGATCAAGATGGCACCGAGTATTGGTCGCCAAGACAATCCCGTTCTTGTCGCTGGAATGGGAGTCGGCGCAATTCTTGCAGGACCCCTCCCGGCCCTTCGGGCCACCCTCCCCTCAAGGGGGAGGGGGACACCGACTCCCATGCCTTCGCTTCAGGTGCCCTGCTTCGCCTTCAGCTCCAGCCTCCGTGCGTGCAGCACCGGCTCGGTATAGCCGTTGGCCTGGACGCGGCCCTTGAAGACCAGATCACACGCGGCGAGGAAGGCGATGGACTTGTCGAAATCCGGCGCCATCGGCCGGTAGAGCGGATCGCCTTCGTTCTGGCGGTCGACGATCGCCGCCATGCGTTTCATCGTCTCCATGACCTGCTCGGGCGTGCAGACGCCGTGATGCAGCCAGTTGGCGATGTGCTGCGAGGAGATGCGCAGCGTGGCGCGGTCCTCCATCAGGCCGACGTCGTTTATGTCCGGCACTTTCGAACAGCCGACGCCCTGGTCGATCCAGCGCACGACATAGCCCAGAATGCCTTGCGCATTGTTGTCGAGTTCCTTCTGGATGTCTTCAGGCGACCAGTTCGGCCGCCTTGCTACCGGCACCGACAGGATGTCGTCGAGCTTCGCCTTCGGCCGGTTCTTCAGCGCCGCCTGGACGGCATGGACATCGACCTTGTGGTAGTGCGTGGCGTGCAGTGTCGCCGCCGTCGGCGACGGCACCCAGGCGGTATTGGCGCCGGCCTTGGGATGCACGATTTTCTCGGCCAGCATCGCCGCCATCAGGTCGGGCATCGCCCACATGCCCTTGCCTATCTGGGCGTGGCCGGCCAACCCACATTCCAGCCCGATGTCGACGTTCCAGGCTTCGTAGGCGGCAATCCAGGCGGCCTGCTTCATGTCGCCCTTGCGGATCATCGGGCCGGCCTCCATCGAGGTGTGGATCTCGTCGCCGGTGCGATCGAGGAAGCCGGTGTTGATGAAGACGACGCGTTCTTTCGCGGCGCGGATCGCCTCCTTGAGGTTGACGGTGGTGCGCCGCTCCTCGTCCATGATGCCCATCTTGATGGTGTTTTTGGCCATACCGAGCAGCGCTTCGACGCGGTCGAAAATCTCGACGGCGAAGGCAACTTCGTCGGGCCCGTGCATCTTGGGTTTTACGATGTACATCGAGCCGGCGCGAGAATTGGCGCGGCGCCCGTTCACGCCGATGTCATGCAGCGCGATCAGCGCCGTCAGCGCCGCATCCATGATGCCTTCCGGCACCTCGTTGCCGTCGCGGTCTGATATCGCCGGATTGGTCATGAGGTGGCCGACATTCCTGACCAGCATCAGCGAGCGGCCGGGCAAGGTCAGCGTGCCGCCATCGGGCGCGGTATAGGTGCGGTCGGGGTTGAGCCTCCGGACAAAGCTCTTGCCGGCCTTGGTGATCTCTTCCGCCAAGTCGCCCTTCATCAGGCCGAGCCAGTTGCGGTAGACCAGCACCTTATCCTCGGCATCGACGGCCGCCACCGAATCCTCGCAGTCCTGGATGGTGGTCAGCGCCGATTCCAGCACGACGTCGGCAATGCCGGCCGGATCGGTGCGGCCGATCTGGTTGTTGCGGTCGATGACGATTTCAATGTGCAGGCCGTTCTTGACCAGCAGGACGGCTTCGGGGTCGGCGGCATCGCCGCGATAGCCGGCAAACTGTCTGAGGTCGGCAAGCGTGGTGGCGCCGGCACCCTCGCCCAGCCGCAACATGCCATTGGCGACCGAAAGCCCGTTGACGCCGGCCCATTTGCCTGTCGTGAGCGGCACCGCCTCGTCGAAGAAGCTTTTCACCCAGGCGACGACCTTGGCGCCGCGCGCCGGATTGAATTTGTTGCCTCGCTCGGCGCCGTCCGTCTCCGGGATGGCGTCGGTTCCGTAGAGCGCATCGTACAGCGAGCCCCAGCGCGCATTGGCGGCATTCAGCGCATAACGCGCGTTCATCACCGGCACCACCAGCTGCGGCCCGGCGACCGAAGCGATTTCCGGGTCGACATTTTCGGTCGTCACGCTGAAGGCCGGCCCCTCGGGCAGCAGATAGCCGATCTCGCGGAGGAAGCTCGTGTAGGCCTCCATGTCGACGGGCGCGCCATGGTCGCGATACCAGCGGTCGAGCTTGTCCTGCATGGCATCGCGCTTTTCGAGCAGTGCCCGGTTTTTTGGCGAGAGATCATGGACGATGGCCGAAAAACCGTTCCAGAATGCCTCCGCTTCAATGCCGGTGCCCGGCAGCGCCTCGTTCACGACAAAATCATGAAGCTCGCGGGCAATCCGCAATCCGGCGATCTCGGCGCGATCAGTCATCAGGGCTTCTCCAGGGCTTGGCCGGCTTGCCGGCCTCGGGCCTTTGACATGGCAAGGTTGTAGGGTCAACTCGGCCTAAGGTGAAGGTAGGGCGTTTTCGCTGCCGATCTCCCCCCTTGAGGGGGAGATGGCCGGCAGGCCAGAGGGGGTCGCCTCGCGTGGAGTGCAACCTCTTCTTTGCACCAAATCGCGTCGCGCTTCATGCGAGGCGACCCCCTCTGTCGCCTTCGGCGCCCAAAAACCCCCCGGGGGGGGTTTAGCCCGACAGTGTCTTTTTAAAAAAAACCCACCCCCCCGACCAAAGCGG